>JAEUTG010000028.1 GCA_016788045.1 Bacteroidales bacterium | reverse complement strand
CAGGATGTGAATGTTCCGTTGGCAGGCATCAACGCTCCGGCCACCACCGAACTGAACTGTACCGTTGAAAACATTCTGCTCACAGCCACCGGCGGCGGAAGCTACACCTGGTCAGACGGAATCAATGTCCTCGGTACCGAATCTACCTTGAACGTAATCAATCCGGGCACCTACACCGTGACCGTAACATCCGCCAATGGTTGTTCCGACAGTGAAAGCATCGTCATTACGCAGGATGTGAATGTACCGGTGGCAGGCATCAACGCACCGGCCACCACCGAACTGAACTGTACCGTGGAAAACATACTTCTCACAGCAACGGGTGGTGGAAACTACTCCTGGTCAGACGGGACCAATGTCCTTGGCACCGAAGCCACCCTGAACGTACTCAATCCGGGTACTTATACCGTGACCGTAACATCCGCCAATGGCTGTTCCGACAGCGAAAGCATCGTCATTACCCAGGATGTGAATGTTCCGGTGGCAGGCATCAACACTCCGGCAACCACCGAGCTGAACTGCACCGTTGAAAACATACTACTCACAGCAACGGGTGGCGGAAGCTACTCATGGTCAGACGGAATCAATGTCCTTGGCACCGAAGCTACCCTGAACGTGCTCAATCCGGGCACCTACACCGTGACCGTAACATCCGCCAATGCTTGTTCCGACAGCGAAAGCATCGTCATTACCCGGGGAAATACCGGCTGTGAAGAACAGTATTGTACAGTTACTCAATTTACCCTTGGAATTTCAACCGGTAGCTTCTGTGACGGCACAAGTTCCTATAATCTGATGGATAGCCTGTTGCAGGCCAACGGATCGCTGATAGTCGGTATTCCCGCCAACAACCGCTCATTTACAGTTCCGGTTGACGGAGGAGCTCAGTGTATCATCGACCGTTTCCCTAGCTACAACAATGCTTTTGCACTGTCGGGAAATCTCGGCTGTGGCAATTTCGGCAATCTTCTGCAGCCGGATGGCAGGTTCAACAATACCCTTCTGGTTGAGGCCATAACCCTTCAGTTTAACCTCTGGTTGTCGCCTGCTCTGGGCAATCTGTTGCTTGAGAGCCCCGAATTCTACATCAGGTCTTCGTCGTCCTGTCAGGATGAAAATGCCTATCCGCTGGATGATTCAACCCACTTCTCAATTCATCCTTCAGTTTATACCTACCTTGGAAACGATCCGAGTGTTCAGGATCTGATGGATCTGGCCAATCTGGCTTTAGGAAGTGCAAGTTTGCCGGGATCCAATCATCCCACCCTTGGCAACATCAAGTACGCACTCAAAGCCATCAACGAAGCATTTGAAAATTGCGGATTTGTTTATTTCATTGATTCACCGGTCAATAAAATTGAGCTGGTAAAAACAGGTACTTACATTGATAACCAGCCAGTTGGTGTATACAATGCCGGAGATCAGATCGCGTATTCTTTCACGGTTTCCAATGTCGGGAACTTAACACTGGCCAATGTTTCAATCAATGATCCTATGGTCAGCGTTACCGGTTCCCCGATCGCCGTTCTGGAACCCGGAGCAAGCGATATGACAAATTTCAGCGCAGTTTATACACTTACCCAGGCTGATATCGATGCTGGATCACTGACCAATACAGCCACTGTTGTGGGATATGCAGGTACCGGAGCTTGGTACGACAGCGATTCCGACACCCGGGTATTTGAAGTTAACCCCGGAATCAGCCTGAGCGTCACCGGAGATTATCTTGATCTTCCGCCTTCGGGTATCTTCAATGCCGGAGATCAGATAAGCTATCATTATCAGATCACCAACACCGGGAATGTAACACTGAATAATTTAGCAGTCAATGCACCGATGGTGCCGCTATCCGGAAGTCTGATACCGGTTCTGGCCCCGGGAGCAGCCGACAACAGCACATTTACCTCCCTGTATACCATCACTCAGGATGATGTGGAAGCCGGATATTTCACGAACATTGCTTCTGTGACCGGTTTCTACCAATCTGCAGCTTACTCTGCTACCGATGCCTTTGCCTATTCACCCGACAAAAACATGCTTACCCTGAAGGTGATGATTGAAGGTCTTTACAACGGCCCCGGAAGCATGCGCCAGTCTCGCGATGAAAACGGTCCGCATTTCGAAAACGGGATAGCCGATGTAATCACCCTTGAGTTTCATGATGCCAATGATTATGGTACCGTTCATTATGTTACCGGTCCGGTTAAACTGCGCACCGATGGCTATGCAACGGTCCCTGTTCCGCTTTCAGTCAACATGCCTTGCTACGTGACAGTGAAACACAGAAACAGCCTGTCGACAACCACAGAAAGTCCGGTCATTTCAGGGCCTTCGGTAAACTGTGCTATGGATAAACCTCAATTGGTTTATGGAAATAACCTTAAGCTGATGATTACCGGAGAATATGTCATCTATTCGGGCGATGTAAACCAGGATGGTGCCATTGATACCGCTGACCTGACACCTGTTGACAATGATGCTTCTGGTTACCTGGAAGGGTATCTGTTGACAGATGTCAACGGCGATGGCGTGACGGATACAGCCGATATGACCATCATTGACAACAACAGCAATGATTACATACAGACAGCACATCCCTGATGCTCAGAGAGGAATCACTGAAAATAAAAAAAGCCGCGGAATGCGGCTTTTTTTGTGGGATGTACTGGACTCGAACCAGTGACCCCCGCCCTGTCAAGGCGATGCTCTGAACCAACTGAGCTAACATCCCGTTTCGGGAGGGCAAATATAAGACTTTTCTGATTTCAGCCACCGCGCCTGCAGAATTTTTGTCTTATCAATTTCTGCTGGTGGAAATCCGGTGCAACAACTATAGTTTTATCTTTGGCGTAATTTTTTCGCAGATTGTATCACAACAAAAAGAATATTAATGAAAAGAAACTTCAGTCCGCTGCTTATTCTACTGGCTTTTCTCCCATGGTTTAATGCTGGTTTTGCCCAGAAAGCCTCAAAACCCTTTACCCTTGAAGAGCTGATGAAAAAACGCATTTTCAGTGCGGCATCGGTTGAAGGACTTAAATCGATGAATGATGGCCTTTTTTACACCATCCTCTCTGATGATTATCAAAAACTGGAGAAATACAGCTATAAGACCGGGGAGAAAACAGCAACCCTGCTCGATCTGGCTGACTTCAGTGAAACAGGTATAAAGATGATCATTGACTATGAATTCAGTGCCGATGAAAAGCGGATTCTCATTCAGTCAGATTATGAGCCCTTATACCGGCGGTCATTCAAAGCGGATTACTACATTTTTGATACAGAACTCAAAAAATTCACTCCGCTTTCAGCCAATGGAAAACAGCAACTGGCAACCTTTTCTCCTGACGGAAACCTGGTGGCTTTCGTCAGGGAAAACAACCTTTTTATTGCTGATCCCGCTAAAGGAACAGAAACAAAAATCACCAGTGACGGGAAGTTTAACGAAATCATCAACGGGGCTCCCGACTGGGTTTATGAGGAAGAGTTTGAATTCAACAAAGCATTTGCCTGGTCGCCCGACAGCAAAAAACTGGCTTATATGAAGTTCGATGAACGGAATGTGAGAATGTTCAACATGACTATGTTTCAGGGGCAGAAACCTTCCCTTGACGAGAATGCACTCTACCCTTCCAACAGCCAGTTCAAATATCCCAAAGCAGGGGAAGACAATTCGGTTGTAAGCGTGCATGTTTACAACCTTGAATCCGGCAATACCCTGAGGGTGAATACCGGACCTGAAAAAGACCAGTATATACCCAGAATCATCTATACGAACAACCCGGATTACCTGGCCATTCTCAGGCTTAACAGACTGCAGAACAAACTCGAAATACTGAAAACAAATACACTCAGCGGACGGTCGGTGGTGATGTACACCGAGGAAAACAAATGCTACATTGATGAAACCAACTTCGACAATATTAAGTTTCTGCCGGATGGAAAGCATTTCGTACTGACGAGCGAGATGGATGGGTGGTTGCATCTTTACCTGTACGATCTGGAAGGAAACAAGGTAAAGCAGCTGACCAGCGGTAATTTCGATCTGACTGCCTATTACGGATACGATGCGGTAAAAAAACTCTTTTACTATCAGGCAGCCGCAGTTTCACCACTGAGGCGTGAGGTATATGCAGTAAATGAAGAGGGAAAGGTAAAGACAGTTTCCGGTCTGCCGGGCACAAGCAGTGCCAGTTTCAGCAATACATTCAGGTATTACATAATCACCCATTCCTCGGTTACCACACCACCGGTCTTTTCTCTGTATGATGCATCCGGAAAACTGATCAGGACCCTTGAGGATAATGCTGATTTGCAGGAAAAAATCAAGGAATATCAGCCTCCGTTAAAGCAGTTTATAACCTTTAAAAACAGCGACAGTGTCACTTTGAATGCCTGGGTGATTTATCCTCCGGGTTTTGATGCAGGTAAGAAGTATCCTGTTATGATGAACCAGTACAGCGGGCCCAACTCGCAGGAGGTGCTCGATCAGTGGGGGATAGGCTTCGATGAGTATCTGGCACAGAAAGATATCATTGTGATGTGTGTTGATCCCCGCGGAACCGGTGCCAGGGGAGAGGCTTTCAGAAAAGTTACCTACCTTCAGTTAGGGAAGTATGAAACCATCGACCAGATAGAAGCAGCCAGGTTCGCTGCAGGGCTCCCTTATGTAGATGGTAGCCGCATTGGCATCTGGGGGTGGAGCTATGGCGGATTCATCTCCTCGTCGTGCATGGTAAAAGGAAACGGGGCCTTCAGCGTGGGTATCGCCGTTGCCCCGGTTACAAACTGGCGGTATTACGACAACATCTATACAGAGCGTTTTATGCGCAAACCTCAGGACAATCCCGAAGGGTATGATCAGAATTCACCCCTGTTTTTCGCCGATAAACTGCAGGGAAAACTTCTGCTCATTCACGGAACCGCCGATGACAACGTGCATGTACAGAATTCGCTTGAACTTTCGGAACGGCTGGTGCAGGCAGGAAAACAGTTCGATCAGATGCTTTACCTGAACCGCAATCATGGAATTTACGGCGGGAATACCCGCATGCACCTTTTTACGCTGATAGAGAATTACCTGAACCAAAACCTCTGAAAAAAAATGACTTATAATTTTGGCGAATAAAAAGTAAGTGCTATCTTTGCACCCCTTAAAACAAAGATTTCAATTAACCTTAACAGAAAGAGAGCGTATTTCGTATGATTATCGTACCCGTTAAAGAAGGCGAAAACATCGACAGAGCCTTAAAGAAACTGAAACGTAAATTTGAAAAAACCGGTGTTGTTAAAGAACTCCGCGAAAGGCAGAAATTTACAAAACCATCAGTGAAGAACCGCGAACAGAGGTTGCATGCAATTTATGTTCAGCAGTTACAGCAGGCCGAGGAGAACTAGGCGCCTTTTTTAAGTGCGATTTAAGGAAGAAAATTTTGTATTGATGCAATAATGTCCTAATTTTAGACATTATTAATCAGGAATACAGAATTTTCTTTTTTTTATTTGTCTTCATGGTTATCGAATCCTTTTTACGCTACATACGAACCGAGAAAAGATTTTCCTCCCATACGGTTATTGCTTACAAAACCGATCTTACTCAGTTTGAAAATTATCTGACCAGTACCTATGGTGCAGCTTCCGACGCGGAGGTAACCTATGCTATGATCAGATCGTGGCTGGCCTCCCTGGTCGATGAAGGCGTCGTTTCCCGAAGTGTTAACCGCAAGCTTTCCACTCTGAAAGCCTATTACCGCTACCTGATGAAAGAAGGTGTTGTTCAGGCCAGTCCTGTGGCTAAGGCTGTGTCTCTGAAAACCCCGTCGGTACTGCCGAAATTCGCCTCAGTTGAACAAATGGAGTCAATTCTGGATATTTCCGGAGAAGCTGACAATGGATTTGCCCTGACGAGGGACTTGCTGCTGATTGAAATCCTTTACTGCACAGGGATCAGGCTTTCTGAACTGATCAACCTGAAAATGGAGGATATCAATACAGGGACAAAATCAATAAAAGTTACCGGTAAGCGAAACAAGCAGCGGATTATTCCTGTTTCAGAACATTTGTTAAATCTGATCAGCAATTATGCCGGCATTCGTGAACAAGTTACCCAGCCGGGTGTTTTTGAATTAATCATTACAGACCGGGGTAAAAAAGCCTACCCGGTGTTTATTTACAGAAAGGTGAAGCAATACCTTACTGTGGCGGGTGTTAAGGGGGTCAGAAGTCCGCATGTTTTGCGGCATACTTTTGCCACCCACATGTTGAATGAAGGGGCTGATCTGAATGTACTGAAGGAGATACTCGGACATGCCAGCCTCGCTGCAACACAGGTTTACACCCACAACAGTATTGAAAAGCTTAAATCAATATACAAACATGCCCATCCAAGGGCTTAAAAAAAGGAGGAATCATGAAAGTTAGCATCAACGCTGTCAAGTTTAAAACTGACAAGAAACTCGAAACATTTATCAACGAAAAAGTTGAAAAGCTTTTGGGTGTGTACGATGGAATAATGGGCAGCGAGGTTACACTTAAGCTGGAGAATACCGAAGCACAGGATAACAAGGTAGCTGAAATCAGGCTGCTGATAAAGGGGAATGATCTGTTTGCCAAGAAGCAGAGTACAACATTTGAAGAGGCAACAGACACTGCAGTTGATGCATTGCGCAAGCAACTCGACAAGCACAAAACCAAGGTGAGAAAATAATTTCCGGCAATCAACGAAAAAAAACCAAAAAGTATTTGTTGGTGTCAAAATAGTTTATACATTTGCAGTCCTTTTCCAGAAGAAGGACTGCAGTTTTTTTAAGCAGGCAGATCAGTTCATCGAAAGCCGGTTGCAGTAAGAGAATAACTTAACCCATTAAGTTTTTTTTTACGGTACCAGATAACAGGAGGGTAATAGAAGCACCCTGTGACAAACATCGTGCCGATGTAGCTCAGTTGGCCAGAGCAGCTGATTTGTAATCAGCTGGTCGGGGGTTCGAATCCCTCCATCGGCTCAGTTCTTTAAGATATTGAATATTTTTTGGGGAGATACCAGAGCGGTCAAATGGGGCAGACTGTAAATCTGTTGGCACAGCCTTCGGAGGTTCGAATCCTCCTCTCCCCACAAAAAGTTTGTGTGTATGCATTTACACATAAACGATATGCGGAAGTAGCTCATTTGGTAGAGCGATAGCCTTCCAAGCTATAGGTGGCGGGTTCGAGCCCCGTCTTCCGCTCCAGATAGTATAAACAGTTTTCCTTTGGAATACTGTTTGTACTTCAAGCCGATGTAGCTCAGTGGTAGAGCACTTCCTTGGTAAGGAAGGGGTCACGAGTTCAAATCTCGTCATTGGCTCAGGTTTATTTACTTATTTTAAGTTTGTAACAATTAACACAACAATTATTTAATATGGCAAAAGAAAAATTTGATCGTTCCAAACCGCACGTTAATGTTGGTACCATCGGTCACGTTGACCACGGTAAAACCACCTTAACCGCTGCTATTACGCTGATTCTTGCTGATGCAGGTTTGTCAGAATACAGGTCATTTGACTCCATCGACAACGCTCCGGAAGAAAAAGAAAGGGGTATTACCATTAATACCGCTCACATTGAGTACCAGACAGCAAATCGTCACTATGCACACGTTGACTGCCCTGGTCACGCTGACTATGTAAAGAACATGGTTACCGGTGCTGCCCAGATGGACGGCGCTATTCTCGTAGTAGCTGCAACCGACGGTCCTATGCCTCAGACCCGCGAGCACATTCTTCTCGCCCGTCAGGTAGGTGTTCCCCGTCTCGTTGTTTTCATGAACAAGGTTGACCTTGTTGACGATCCCGAACTTCTCGAGCTCGTTGAGATGGAAATCCGCGATCTGCTGACTTTCTACGGTTTCGACGGCGACAACTCACCGGTTATTCAGGGTTCAGCACTTGGCGGACTCAACAAAGAGCCGAAATGGGTTGAAAAAGTTATGGAACTGATGGCTGCAGTTGATTCATGGATTCCGCTGCCTCCACGTGATGTTGACAAACCATTCCTCATGCCGATTGAAGACGTGTTCTCAATCACCGGCCGTGGAACCGTTGCAACCGGTCGTATTGAAACCGGCGTTATCCACACCGGAGACCCCGTTGAAATCATCGGTCTGGATGCTGAGAAACTGAAATCAGTGGTTACCGGAGTTGAAATGTTCCGTAAGATCCTCGATACAGGGGAAGCCGGAGACAACGCTGGTCTGCTCCTCCGCGGTATTGACAAGGACGAAATCCGTCGTGGTATGGTTATTGCCAAACCAGGTTCGATTACTCCTCACAAAGAATTCAAAGGCGAGGTTTATATCCTGAAGAAAGAAGAAGGCGGACGTCACACTCCTTTCCACAACAGGTACCGTCCTCAGTTCTATTTCAGGACAACCGACGTTACCGGTGAAGTACACCTTCCTGATGGAGTAGAGATGGTTATGCCTGGCGACAACCTTTCAGTTGTTGTTAAGTTGATTGCTCCTATTGCTATGGCTAAAAACCTCCGTTTTGCTATCCGCGAAGGTGGTCGTACCGTAGGTGCAGGTCAGGTAACCGAAATTCTCGACTAAATAACATTACCCGGGATAAAGACAGGCTTGTCCTGTCTTTATCCTTGCCATATTAAATAAACTAAAATTGGCGGGGTTTAGTCCTCTTGAAAGAATTCAAACGGGTGTAGCTCAATTGGTAGAGTAGCGGTCTCCAAAACCGTTGGTTGGGAGTTCGAGTCTCTCCTCCCGTGCAATAATAATAAACAGGTCAAATGGCAAAGACAAAGATTCAGGAGTATATCAACACAAGTTACGATGAGTTGATCAACAAGACTTCCTGGCCTACCTGGAGTGAGCTCCAGAACAGTGCAATAGTTGTATCCATCGCTTCCCTCATAATCGCATTGGTCGTTTATCTGATGGATATGTCTTTCCAGACTTTATTAAAACAGTTCTACCTGCTGTTTTAAGAAGTGACCATTTCTCTATAATTCTAAATCAGTAGTTGTAAACCAACTAACCTTGTATTCAATTCAGTATGGTTGATGACAGTAAAAAGTGGTACGTAATCAGGGCCATCAGCGGTAACGAGAAAAAGGTAAAACAATACCTTGAAAGCGAGATCAACCGCCTTGGCATCAGTGATTATATATCACAGGTGTTGATTCCTACCGAAAAGATTTACCAGGTACGTAAGGGTAAGAAGATCAGTAAAGAGCGCAATTATCTTCCTGGTTACATTCTTATTGAAGCAACGCTGGTTGGTGAAATCCCGCACATCATCAAAAATGTGCCCGGGGTTTTAGGTTTTCTCGGCTCCAAGGGTGAACCCGTTCCCCTCCGTCCGGCTGAAGTAAACCGCATATTGGGTAAAGTTGACGAATTGACAGAACAGGGCGAAGAAGTCAGTGTTCCGTTTATCGTTGGCGAAACCGTAACAGTTATCGACGGACCTTTCAACAGTTTTACCGGAGTGATCGAAGAGATCAACGAAGAGAAGAAAAAACTGAAGGTTATGGTTAAAATATTTGGCCGTAAAACTCCGCTCGAACTGGGATTTATGCAAGTAGAGAAAGACTGACGAACGGGTGACTGCGAATTTCTAAATCACTAAGTTTTCAACAATGGCAAAAGAAGTAAGCGGTTTTATTAAACTGCAAGTTAAAGGTGGTGCAGCCAATCCGTCACCTCCCATTGGACCTGCTTTGGGTTCTAAGGGCGTCAATATCATGGAGTTCTGCAAACAGTTCAATGCTCGTACGCAGGATCAGGCTGGAAAAATCCTCCCGGTTATTATCACTGTTTACAAGGATAAGTCTTTTGATTTTATCATAAAAACTCCGCCTGTAGCAGTTCAGCTGTTGGAAGCAACCAAATTGAAAAGTGGATCAGCAGAACCTAACCGTAAGAAAGTTGGTTCGGTTGACTGGGATCAGGTAAGGACCATTGCGGAAATCAAAATGTCCGACCTGAACGCATTCACCATTGAATCCGCCATGAGTATGGTTGCCGGTACAGCAAGAAGTATGGGAATTACTGTTTCCGGTACTCCTCCGTTTGCTATTGACAAATAACAAGGCTGACGCAAAGAGCGACAGTAAAATTGTTACAACAAATTTTAACAAGGCGTGAAATGGCTAAATTGACAAAAAAAAGGAAAGAAGCACTTGCCAAGTTCGACAAGAGCGGCACATACTCCCTTAGTGAAGCCATCAGAATCGTTAAGCAGATTTCCAATACCAAGTTCGATAGCTCAGTAGATATTGATGTCAGACTCGGTGTTGACCCGCGAAAAGCCAATCAAATGGTCAGGGGTACGGTAATGCTGCCACACGGAACTGGTAAAACTGTCAGGGTTCTGGTGCTTTGCACCCCCGACAAGGAGGATGAGGCTAAAGCTGCAGGTGCTGATTACTACGGACTGGATGAATTTATCCAGAAAATAAAAGAAGGCTGGACCGATGTTGATGTGATCATCACCATGCCCAGCATTATGCCCAAAGTAGGTGCTCTTGGTAAGATATTGGGTCCCCGCGGCCTGATGCCTAACCCCAAAACCGGCACCGTTACGATGGAAGTTGGAAAAGCGGTTACTGAAGCAAAAGCCGGTAAAATTGACTTTAAGGTTGATAAATTCGGTATTGTTCATGCTGCCATCGGAAAAACTTCATTCGACGAAGAGAAACTGTTCGAAAATGCAAGAGAACTTCTTCAGACCATCGTCAAACTGAAGCCTACCGCAGCCAAGGGAACCTACATGAAATCTTTGTTCATGTCGAGCACCATGGGTCCGGGTATTCGTGTTGATCAAAAATCAATCACTGCGTAAGTTAATCTGTGGAACTTTCCTCGAAAACTGAAAAATTATCATGAGAAAAGAAGAAAAGAGTCAACTGATTGACACCCTGACTGAACAACTGCAAAGCAGCAATACAGTTTATATAACCGATATCTCAAACCTCAACGTAGAAGTAACCAACAGGCTTCGCCGCCTTTGCTTCAAACGTGACGTGAAACTGATTGTTGTTAAAAATAAGCTGTTACGTAAAGCAATGGAACGCACCGATAAGGACTTCTCAGGGCTTTATGATACTCTGAAGGGTGCGACTTCCATTATGTTATCGGAAGTTAACAATGAACCTGCCAAACTGATCAAGGAATTTCGTAAGACAAGCGACAGACCCATTTTAAAAGGAGCCTTCGTTGAAGAAATGTCATTTGTCGGAGACCACAGTCTCGATACCCTGATCAGTATTAAAACCAAGAATGAACTTATCGCTGATATCATACTGGCCCTCAAATCACCTGCTAACAATGTTATTTCAGCATTGCAGTCTGGCGGTCACAAGTTAAGCGGAGTTCTCAAAACCCTGTCAGAAAGGGAAGCATAAGCTTCATTAGGAAGCACCATAATTCAAACCGATTAACAAAACTTCATTGTAAAACAATTAAAACAACAATAAAAATGGCAGACTTAAAAGCTTTTGCAGAACAATTGGTTAACCTTACTGTTAAAGAAGTTAACGAATTAGCCCAGATCCTTAAAGATGAATACGGAATCGAGCCCGCAGCCGCAGCTCCTGTAATGATGGCCGGTGGTGGCGCTGGTGCTGGTGAAGCCGCAGCAGTTGAAGAAAAATCATCATTCGACGTAATTCTCAAATCAGCTGGTCAGGCTAAACTCGCAGTTGTTAAACTCGTGAAAGAACTCACCAGCCTTGGCCTCAAAGAAGCCAAAGAACTCGTAGATGCCGCTCCGAAACCTATTAAGGAAGGTGTATCCAAAGACGAAGCTGAAGCACTCAAAAAACAACTTGAAGAAGCCGGTGCAGAGGTTGAAGTAAAATAAGTAGATGGGATTTTTTGCAATTATACATGCAGATTCTGTTCCTCTGCGTACGCAAAGGTGCAGAATCTGCTGTTCCCGATTGTACATCGGGCTTAATTGTTTAAATAACTGAGTGTTTACTTTTAAATTTTACAACCTTGGCCTCAAAAACAATCGAACGAATTAGTTTCGGAACTTCCAAGATTAAAACTGCTTATCCTGATTTCCTTGATATTCAAATCAAGTCATTTCAGGATTTTTTCCAATTAGAAACCAACCCGGAGAACAGGGCCTCGGAAGGATTGTATAAGGTGTTCGCTGAGAACTTCCCTATTACCGATGCCCGCAACAATTTTGTACTCGAGTTTCTCGATTACTTCATTGATCCTCCGCGTTATTCGATTGAGGAATGTATTGAGCGCGGACTTACCTACAGCGTCCCGCTTAAAGCCAAGCTTAAGCTGTATTGTACCGACCCGGAGCACGAGGATTTTGAAACCATCATTCAGGATGTCTACCTGGGAATGATCCCCTATATGACACCCAAAGGTACCTTTGTGGTAAATGGTGCTGAACGCGTGGTTGTATCTCAACTCCACCGTTCTCCAGGTGTTTTCTTCGGTACCAGCTACCATGCCAACGGATCTCAGTTGTTTTCTGCCAGAATCATCCCTTTCAAAGGATCCTGGATGGAATTCACAACCGATATCAACAATGTAATGTATGCTTACATTGACCGTAAGAAAAAATTACCGGTAACAACCCTCCTCAGGGCAATCGGTTATGAAACTGATAAAGATATTCTCGAAATTTTCAACCTCGCCGAGGAAGTAAAAGTATCCAAAGCCGGACTCAAAAAAGTTGTCGGCCGCAGGCTTGCCGCAAGGGTGCTCAAAAACTGGATTGAAGACTTCGTTGATGAAGATACCGGAGAAGTCGTTTCTATTGAGCGTACCGAGGTAATTATTGACCGTGAGACTGAAATTGAAAATCACCATATTGACCTGATCGTTGAATCCGGAGCCAAAACCATCCTCCTGCACAGGGATGATCCGGATAACATCGATTATTCCATTATTTTCAATACCCTTCAGAAAGATACTGCCAACTCTGAAAAGGAAGCTGTTGAGTATATCTACAGACAATTGCGTAACGCTGAACCGCCTGACGAAGAAACTGCCCGCGGGATCATCGATAAACTCTTCTTTTCCGACAAGCGCTACGATCTCGGTGATGTTGGCCGTTACAGAATCAACAAAAAACTGGATCTCGACACTTCGCTTGATATCAAGGTTCTGACCAAGCAGGATATTATTTCAATTATCCGTTACCTGATCAGTCTTATCAATCTTCGTACTGAGGTTGACGACATCGACCACCTGAGCAACCGCCGTGTAAGAACTGTAGGAGAACAGCTCCACAACCAGTTTGGCGTTGGATTGGCCAGAATGGCCCGTACCATCAGGGAACGTATGAATGTGCGTGATAATGAGGTGTTCACCCCAATGGATCTGATCAATGCCAAGACCCTCTCTTCGGTGATCAACTCCTTCTTCGGAACCAACGCCTTGTCACAGTTCATGGACCAGACCAACCCTCTGGCTGAACTTACCCACAAGCGCAGGGTTTCAGCACTGGGACCCGGTGGTCTTTCCCGTGAACGTGCCGGATTTGAAGTCCGCGACGTACACTACACCCATTATGGACGCTTGTGTACCATTGAAACCCCTGAAGGACCGAACATCGGATTGATTTCTTCACTCTGTGTTTATGCCAAGATCAACAAACTCGGATTTATTGAAACCCCCTACAAACGGGTTGTCAATGGAAAAGTCGATCCCAACGAAGATCCGGTTTACCTGAGTGCTGAAGAAGAAGAAAACAAGGTTATTGCCCAGGCAACTACCCCTATGGATGATGCCGGCAATTTTATCCACGACCGTATCAAAGTACGTTACCTTGCCGATTACCCGATCGTTGAAAAGGAGAACGTTGACCTTATCGATATCGCACCCAATCAGATTGCCTCAATCGCGGCTTCACTGATTCCCTTCCTTGAGCACGATGATGCCAACCGTGCGCTCATGGGATCAAACATGATGCGTCAGGCGGTTCCCCTGCTCAATCCCGAGGCTCCGATTGTTGGAACCGGTATTGAGAAAAGTGTTGCCTTTGATTCAAGGGTACTGGTTACTGCCGAAAGTGACGGACTGGTTGAATATGTTGATGCCCGCGAAGTGGTCATCAGGCACATTCGTCAGGAAGAAGAGAAACTGGTTAGTTTTGATGACGATGTCAAACATTATCCGCTCACCAAATTCTCACGTACCAACCAGAATACCTGCATGAACCTCCGTCCTATTGTCCGCAAGGGCGATAAAGTGAAAAAAGGACAGGTACTCTGTGAGGGCTACGGCACCGAACTCGGAGATCTGGCACTCGGACGTAACCTGATGGTGGCTTTCATGCCCTGGAAAGGATACAACTTCGAAGATGCTATTGTAATTTCTGAAAAGGTGGTTAAAGAAGATATCTTTACTTCCATTCACATTGAGGAGTTTATCCTTGAAGTACGCGATACCAAACGCGGCGTTGAGGAACTCACCAGCGATATCCCGAATGTAAGTGTTGAAGCCACCAAGGACCTTGACGAAAACGGTCTTATCCGCATCGGGGCTGAAGTGAATGAAGGCGATATTCTGATCGGTAAAATTACCCCGAAAGGCGAAAGCGATCCTACCCCTGAAGAAAAACTGCTGAGGGCCATTTTCGGCGACAAAGCCGGCGATGTGAAAGATGCTTCACTGAAAGCACCCCCATCCATGAAGGGTGTGGTTGTCGACAAAAAACTTTTCTCACGCATGATTAAAGACCGCAAGGTTAAAGCAAAAGAAAAGGACATTGTCAAAATTCTGGACGATGAGTTTGCCAAGAATTCTCAGGAATTAAAGAACAAACTGGTTGACAAACTGACCATTCTGGTATCCGGTAAAACCTCACAGGGCGTATACAACAACTTCAAGGAAGAGATTGTGCCCAAAAAAGTGAAGTTTACCCAGAAGATGCTGATGGGCATTGATTACCTGAACGTGATTCCGGGTAAATGGACCACCGATAAGGATGTGAATGACCTTGTTAAGTCATTGATCAATAACTATATAATTAAGTACAAAGAGATTCTGGGCGTTTACAACCGTAAGAAATTCGTCGCCACCGTTGGTGATGACCTTCCCAATGGAATTGTACAGATGGCCAAGGTTTATGTAGCCAAGAAGCGTAAGCTGAAAGTGGGTGATAAGATGGCAGGTCGTCACGGAAACAAGGGTATTGTTGCCCGTATAGTCCGTGAAGAGGATATGCCTTTCCTGGCCGATGGAACACCGGTTGACATTGTACTGAACCCCCTTGGTGTACCTTCGCGTATGAACCTCGGGCAGATATACGAAACTGTACTGGCCTGGGCAGGAAAGAAGCTCGGACTGCACTTTGCAACCCCGATTTTTGATGGTGCTCCGGATACCAAAATCAATGAGTACCTGAGAAAAGCCGGTTTGCCGGAAAACGGCCGTACCTATCTGTTCGACGGAGGTACCGGTGAACCCTTTGATCAGCCGGCTACAGTTGGTTACATCTACATGCTGAAACTTCACCACATGGTTGATGACAAGATGCATGCACGTTCGATCGGACCTTATTCACTGATTACCCAGCAGCCGCTCGGAGGTAAAGCCCAGTTCGGAGGCCAGCGTTTTGGTGAAATGGAGGTTTGGGCACTCGAAGCTTTCGGAGCCTCACACATACTGCAGGAAGTACTCACAGTTAAATCTGACGATGTTATGGGCAGGGCCAAGGCATATGAAGCCATTGTTAAGGGCGAAAATATGCCGATCCCGGGAATTCCTGAATCATTCAACGTATTGATTCATGAATTGAGGGGACTGGGTCTCAACATTTCATTCGATTAAATAACGGTTCGCTGATTCCGGCCTGTGTTCAGGCACTGACCGGAATCAGCGGTCAACCGGTATTTCTAAGTCTTCATCAAAACTTTATTCAACATAAATATGGCTTTCAGAAAAGACAGCACAATTTCCAGTAATTTCTCCAGTATAACCATAAGCCTGGCTTCACCGGAAGCAATCCTCGAACGTTCGAGCGGTGAAGTGCTCAAACCCGAAACCATCAACTACCGTACTTATAAGCCGGAGCGTGACGGGTTGTTTTGTGAGCGTATTTTCGGCCCGGTAAAAGATTGGGAGTGCCATTGCGGGAAATACAAAAGAATCCGTTACAAAGGCATTGTCTGCGACCGTTGTGGTGTTGAGGTAACTGAAAAGAAAGTCAGGCGTGAGCGTATGGGACATATCCAGTTGGTTGTTCCGGTGGCACACATCTGGTTCTTCAGGTCTCTGCCCAACAAAATCGGAGCATTGCTCAACCTCAATACAAAGCGCCTCGATTCGATCATTTACTATGAGCGTTATGCCGTAGTTCAGGCCGGTATCATGGATGGCGTTATGCTCAAGGATGACGTCAAGATTGAAAAGCTTGCCCTGCTCACCGAAGAGCAGTATTTTGAGGTGCTTGATGCTTTACCAAAAGAAAATCAATACCTCGACGACAGCGATCCCAACAAGTTTATCGCAAAAATGGGTGCCGATGCCCTGTTCGACCTGCTCAGGGGAATTGACCTTGACCATGAATCATTCGATCTGAGGCACAAAGCCAATACCGAAACCTCACAGCAAAGAAAGGCCGATGCGCTCAAGAGACTTCAGGTTTTCGAAGCTTTCCGCGATGCACAGACCCGCATTGAGAACCGTCCTGAATGGATGATCGTGAAAGTGGTACCTGTGATTCCACCCGAACTGAGGCCCCTGGTTCCCCTCGATGGTGGACGTTTTGCCACCAGCGACCTGAACGACCTTTACAGAAGGGTAATCATCCGCAACAACCGTCTGAAAAGGCTGATTGAAATCAAAGCTCCGGATGTGATCATGCGTAATGAAAAACGTATGCTCCAGGAAGCGGTCGATTCATTGTTCGATAACTCACGCAAGGCCAATTCGGTAAAAACTGAATCCAACAGGGCTCTTAAATCACTCAGCGACAGTCTGAAGGGTAAACAAGGCCGTTTCCGTCAGAACCTGCTCGGTAAACGTGTCGACTATTCCGGTCGTTCGGTTATCGTCGTTGGTCCCGAACTTAAGCTGAATGAATGCGGTATCCCCAAGGATATGGCTTCAGAACTCTTCAAACCGTTTATCATACGGAAGATGCTCGAAAGGGGCATTGTGAAGACTGTAAAATCTGCCAAAAAGATTGTCGACCGCAAAGACCCTGTGGTATGGGACATCCTCGAAAATATCCTGAAAGGACACCCTGTACTGCTCAACCGTGCTCCAACACTTCACCGTCTTGGTATTCAGGCATTCCAGCCGAAGCTGATCGAAGGGAAAGCCATTCAGCTTCACCCGCTGGTATGTACCGCATTCAATGCTGACTTTGACGGTGACCAGATGGCTGTGCATGTCCCACTGGGAAATGCTGCAATTCTTGAAGCACAGCTGCTCATGCTTGCCTCGCACAACATCCTTAACCCGGCCAACGGTGCTCCGATTACCGTACCTTCACAGGACATGGTACTCGGACTCTATTATATGACCAAAGGACGTAAGTCGATTCCTGAGCACCCGGTAAAAGGGGAAGGCATGACCTTCTACTCACCGGAGGAGGTAATCATCGCTTACAACGAGAAAGTTGTGGATCTTCACGCATACATCAGGGTCAAAATCGTTAACCCTGATGAATCAGATGCCCCAGCAAAACTGATCGAGACTACGGTAGGTCGGGTACTTTTCAACCAGGTTGTTCCGGCTGAATTCGGATACATCAACCAGTTACTTACCAAGAAAGCCCTCCGTGACATCATCGGTGACGTTCTGAAAAAGACGGGTACCGCAAAAACAGCACAGTTTCTCGACGATATCAAGAACCTGGGTTATACCATGGCTTTCAGGGGAGGTTTGTCGTTTACCCTCAGTGATGTGATCGTTCCTGAAGTTAAGGAAGAGCTGGTAAACCAGGCCAATGAAGAAGTTGATGAGGTAATGAGCAATTACAACATGGGATTCATTACCAACAACGAACGTTACAACCAGATTATCGATATCTGGACACATACCAATTCGAGATTGACCTACACCCTGATGGAGAATCTTTCCAAGGATCACCAGGGATTCAATCCGGTTTATATGATGCTTGATTCCGGTGCCCGTGGATCGAAGGAGCAGATTCGTCAGCTTTCAGGGATGAGGGGACTTATGGCAAAACCGCAGAAATCTGGCGCAACCGGAGGTGAAATCATCGAAAATCCGATTCTTTCAAACTTTAAAGAAGGCTTATCGGTTCTTGAGTACTTTATTTCAACCCACGGTGCCCGTAAGGGTCTTGCCGATACCGCGCTCAAAACGGCCGACGCCGGTTACCTGACACGAAGACTGGTGGATGTTGCACAGGATGTGGTGATCACCCAGTCAGACTGTGGTACCCTCCGCGGACTGACCACCACGGCGCTCAAGAAAAACGAAGAAGTGGTTGAAACACTTTACGATCGTATTCTTGGCCGTGTATCCCTGCACGATATTTATCATCCTCAGACCGGCGAACTGATTGTGAGCGCCGGTTCAGAGCTTACCGAAGGCGTTTCACGCGTGATAGAAGATTCTCCCATTGAAGCAGTTGAAATCCGTTCGGTACTTACCTGCGAATCGAAGAAGGGTGTTTGCGCCAAGTGCTACGGCCGAAACCTGGCTTCCGGTCAGATGGTTCAGAAAGGCGAGGCTGTGGGAGTCATCGCTGCCCAGTCAATCGGGGAGCCCGGAACACAGCTTACCCTCCGTACTTTCCACGTTGGGGGTACTGCATCCAACATCTCGGTTTCTTCGCGCATTGAAGCCAAATATGATGGTATTCTCGAAATTGATGAACTCAGGTTCGTGGAGTATGAGAACGCCGATGGTAAGAAATATGATATCGTTATCGGCCGTTCAGCTGAGATGCGTATCGTTGACAAAAACACCGGTATTGTTCTTGCCTCTGCACACATTCCTTATGGTGCCAATCTTTATTCCCGTCAGGGAGATGAGGTTACCAAAGGCGTGCTCATCAGCGACTGGGATCCTTACAATGCTGTAATTCTGTCGGAAGTTTCCGGAAAAGTTGTTTTCGACAACATCATTGAAGGAACAACCTACAGGGTTGAGTCAGATGAACAGACAGGCTACCACGATAAAGTGATTATTGAGTCGCGTCAGAAGGCCAAAAACCCGAGTATCAGGATTGTAGGCAGTGATAATTCCGACCTCAGGGTGTATGATATCCCTGTTGGATCGCACATTATTGTGGAAGAAGGGCGTAAAATCAAAGCCGGTGAAATCCTGGTGAAAATCCCTCGCGCCATCGGAAAATCCGGTGACATCACGGGAGGTCTGCCACGTGTAACCGAACTGTTTGAGGCCCGTAACCCATCCGACCCGGCAATCGTTGCTGAAATTGATGGCGTGGTATCGTTTGGCAAGAAACTCAAACGTGGTAACCGTGAAGTAATCATCACTTCCAAAACAGGGGAAGAGAAGAGTTACCTGATCCCGACTTCCAAACAGATTCTTGCACAGGAGAACGACTACATTAAAGCCGGTACGCCGCTTTCAGAAGGTGCCATGACCCCAAGTGACATTCTGGCGATCAAGGGACCTATGAAGGTTCAGGAGTATATCGTGAATGAGATTCAGGAAGTTTACCGGCTTCAGGGTGTGAAGATCAACGATAAGCATTATGAGGTAATTGTTCGCCAGATGATGCGCAAGGTTGAAGTTGCCGACCCGGGTGATACCAAATTCCTCGAAGGGGAGCTGGTCAATAAGATCGACTTCCACGATGAGAACGACTGGATCTTCGGTAAGAAAGTGGTGATTAACCCCGGTGATTCAACCAACCTTAAACCGGGTCAGATTGTTACAGCCCGCAAACTCCGCGATGAGAACTCATTGCTGAAGCGCCGCGATAAAAAGCTCATCGAAGCACGTGATGCCCAACCCGCAACTGCCAAGCAGGTGCTGCAGGGGATTACCCGTGCATCGTTGCAGACAAAGAGTTTCATTTCCGCAGCTTCCTTCCAGGAAACAACCAAGGTTCTTACCGTGGCCTCTATCAATGCCAAGAGCGATGATCTTCTCGGACTGAAAGAGAATGTTATTGTAGGACATCTGATCCCGGCCGGAACCGGATTGCGTGAATATGATGACCTGATTGTTGGCTCGGCCGATGAGTACGAAAAACTGATGGCTTCAAAAGCTGATGTTCTTGAAGATTAAATAAATTTGAAGGGCGGAGGATAAAGAAACTTCCGCCCTTTTTTCACTTTATAAATACCATTAAGATGAGCGATTTAAAACAGAATCAGATAAATATTGAGCTGAGCGAAGAAATGGCGGAAGGTATCTACTCAAATCTTGCCATCATCACTCACTCCAACGCCGAATTCATCATCGACTTTGTCAAGATGATGCCGGGTGTTCCCAAGGCAAAGGTGAAATCCAGAATTATCCTTACCCCTCAGCATGCCAAACGTCTGATGGGCGCTTTGCGTGAAAACATCGGTAAGTTTGAAGCAATTCACGGAACCATCAAAGAAGGCGATCAGAATATGCCATTTTCACTTGGAGGCCCCACAGCACAGGCGTAAAAAGGATTCGCACACCGCACAAGAGCCGGACTTCTTCGCTGAAGCCGGCTTTTTTGTTATTCCATGCCCAGTTCACCAAAACTGGTATTTTCTGATATTAAGGCAGCAGTGATCAGTTGTTGATTTCCGGGTACAAGGCAATAGTTTCTGATTGCCTCTCTGGCAGGCCGGGAGAGTTTCGGATTCCAGTGCTTTGCTGCCCTGATAAGATTGACCGCATGGTTGGGGTCAATATAGTTAAGCTGGCTCAGTGCGTTGATGGCGTTGATCCTTGTTTCAAATTCATAGGTTCCGCTTACATAATTGAGGAGTTCCGCTGACGGGATATTCCCATGAAGCCTTGCGGAAATCTCCAGCCAGGCAATCTGGATGTTTTTCCCTCTCCAGCCTGTTTCCTGCTGCGTAAGCGATAGCCAGTATTCCGCCTCTGAAGGGAGATAGGAGCAAAGCTTCCGAAGGGCCAGTTCAACATTGATGTAATCGGGATCTGACAACAAGTGGGTGAGTCTGCTGGTATCGGCTGGCGTTCTCAGGCTGTAGCTGGTAACAGCTGATCTCCTGATCAGCGCATCCGGATGCCGGAGTGCGCCGTGGAAAAAGTTCCTGGCTGCCTGGCTGCTGTCAGCTTTCAACTGAAAAAGTACTTCCGTGTAGATCAGCTCATTCTCAGCCAGGCCGGCAGCTTTCAGCAAGGCATCCCGCTTCAGATCTACACTGGTTTCACGCAAAGCACTCAGGGCTTCAAACCTGTCGATAGCCAGCGGGGCCCCGGTTGCTGCAGCTGCAAGTTGTTGGGGTGTCCGCTCAAAACTCAGTCTTTTCAGAAGGTGGTTGCCGGAATCAAAAACAATGTAACTCACCGTCTTGTCAGGGGGGGCTGGAATTCTGAGGCTTGTGTCGCGGCTGTCTAAGCGTATCATGTGATCTGTAGTGCTTCCGTCAGTGTAGCCGATGGTTACCGGTACTTTTACCCTGAAAAAGTCTGTCTGGCAGTTCTGCTGCTGAATCTGCTTAACGATGAGCACAATAAATTGCTGATGGGAAATCGTTGTATCATGGTAAGATACTTCGAAATGGGGCTCTCCACCCGTGAAAAGCCATTGATTGAAGAACCAGTTCAACGGCAGTCCTGTCGCCTCATAGAATGCCCGGATGAAATCATGCGATCCGGCCTGTCCGTATGCATGTTTTCTGAGGTAGTGGGTCATGGCTTTTCTGAACAGTGAATCGCCCGTTTCTTCACGCAGCATGTCCAGTACAAGAGAACCCTTCTGATACCAGCGTGCTACCCCGGCCTGTGAATGTGACAAGGGGAGATCGTTGATTTCTGCCTGAGCCAGGGCTTTACGCTGTTCACTAAGCTTTTCTTTTTCGTAATAATCGTTTCCGAAAATGCTCTTTTCGAACAGCTTTGCATAGTAAGTAGCCAGACTCTCCGTGAGCCAGACATCAGAAGCCGGTTCATGGGCGATGTAGTTGCCAAACCACTGGTGGGTGAGCTCGTGTACGTTCACATTTACGTAGTTGCGGCCCCACCACCCGCGCTCATCTATGTGCATATAATCGCCGAAAATGGTGGCAGTGGTGGTTTCCATGGCTCCGTAAAGGTAATCGGCTACCGGAGCCTGACGGTACAATGCCCAGGGGTATCTGATCCCCAGCTCCTTTTCAAGAAAACTGAACATTTCCACGGAATAGCGGTAGGTAGGTTCAAAATGATCTTCCTGATCGGGGTAATGCCAGTATTCAAGGGGTGTTCCGGCTTTGGTTGAAAAGTTCCTGTAACTGTAGTGCCCGATAACCAGGGCCGTGGAGAAAAACGGATGGGGCTTGCTCATCCTGTAGTGCCATGTTCTGGTGTTGCCACTGTTTGAAGCAGCAGCTATCCGTTCGCCGTTTGAATACACCTGATAAGCCTCGCTGAACTTCACCTTAAGGTCAATCGTGAGGCGGTCATTCTGAAAAGGAATCCATCCGAAGGGCCGGTGAGCCCAAATCTGCCTTCTCATGCGGCGGGTAGTGTCGTCCCATCCCACAAAATGCAACTCTGCCGGTGATATACTGAAATATTTGATAACCAGCTTTCCCGGTTGTTTTTGCCAGTGGCGGTTGCTTGATTTAATCACAATGTTTGACCCTGCAATCCGGGTTACGGCCATTGAATCGTTCACCGAGGCATATACAGGAATGATCCCGGGAGCATACAACACAACAGAATCAATAGAAGGGTTCAGCGTAGTGTAGAGAAATTCTGCATAGCCGTCGACACGCTTCGAAATCGTGTCAATGGAAATTTCTGCTGAAAGATGGTTTAACAGAATTACTTTGTGCTCAAATTCACTGGCCGGGTCATCGTATCGGCAACTTGTTGAGTTCTGCGCTTTAACGGGGGAGAGCACGGCGGAAAAGCCCGACAGCAGAAGCAGGAGGGAGAAGGCAGTTATTCCGCGAATGGCGGTGTGTTTTCTATTTTTCATTGTTCGGGGTGTCTCGCTGGGAAATCAATACAGAAAGGCTTAGTAGACAGGATTTTCAACAAAATCAGGGCCTGAATTGAGGAAACTGTAGATGACCGTTCCAAAGATGGAAAGCGTAACGACTCCCAGAATCAGGAACAGTGCCAGCAGAATGAGCATGGCTTTGGCCCAGTTTCTCCTTCCGGGATCTGTACTTTTGCTGAATGACCAGACAAACAGCATGATCAGGTTGATCACCGGTATTGCGCTGATCAGGAGTGTGATGAGCCACGTTGTAACTGTAGGTACTGAAATCTCCCTGCTGTCTTTGTTTTCCATAACGATTTTATTTTGAATGCCCGCTGTTGCCGGATTTTCAAAAATACACAAAAGCGGCTTATAATGTTCGGGGCATACAGTGCCCTTTGCAACGCAAAGCCACGTCTATGGGTAAGGATTCCTTGTAACCTGACCAACCGGGAAAGGCAGTTTTAAAGTATCTTTGTGTCACTAAAAACTGTTTGTATGGACTTATCAGGTTTGTTTGTTCAGGATTCGCCCCTGTTTACCTGGGTAATTCTCCCTTTGCTCATATTTCTGGCAAGGATCAGTGATCAGACCATAGGGACACTCAGGTTGATTTTCCTTTCAAAAGGGCAAAAAGGGCTGGCGCCGTTTCTGGGTTTCTTTGAAGTTATCATCTGGTTGCTTGCCGTTGGCCAGATTATGAAACACCTGGATAATGTACTGTGCTATGTTGCTTATGGGGGAGGGTTTGCCATGGGGAATTATATCGGTATGGTGCTGGAAGAGAAGCTGTCAATCGGAAATGTACTGGTCCGTATCATCCCGCGAAAAGATACCAGTGAACTGATTGCCTACCTGAGGCAGCAGAATTACGGCGTTACTTCGGTGGAAGCCGAAGGAGCCATGGGAAAAGTGAATATTGTCTTCAGTATCATCAAACGCAAAGATGTGGAACATGTGGTTTCCATCATCAACCAGTTTAATCCGAATGCATTTTATACCATTGAAGATGTAAAAGCCATCAACGAAGGTATTTTTAAAAAGAAAAGAGAAGGAACCCTTTTTGATAGTCTGTCGTACAAACTGAAAAAGAATAAATAGAAAGTAAGGTTTTTTGAACAAATGTTCATAATTTTGGCGGCAGACAAGCAAGTATCTTAATGCCACGACCTAAGCGAAGCAGACGGATTCACAGGCCACCGATAGCCAGTGGTTTTATGCCTTTTGGAACATCTTCCGGAACAGCTGGCAATGTTACCCTGTTGTTCGAAGAGTACGAAGCTTTGCGCCTTTCAGACTATGAAGGGATATCACAACAGGATGCTGCTGACCGGATGGAAGTGTCAAGGCCCACCTTTTCAAGAATTTATGATCAGGCCAGACAGAAACTCTCCAGAGCCTTGGTGGAAGGCTTGTCCATTACCATTGAAGGAGGAAATGTATCTTTCAATGAATCATGGTTTAAATGTAAATCGTGTAACACTGCTTTCTGTCTTCCGGAAAATCAGAAGAAGTCGGGTGATTGTCCGGTATGCCGGAGTGCTGATATCGTGGACGTAAGCAGGAAAACAAATGTGATAAACAGCGACCTGCTTCCACGCCCAGCAGTGCATCAGACCGGGTATTGTCTTTGTCCGCGCTGCGGATTGAGAATTTCTCATCAGGCCGGGATTCCCTGCCGCAGTCTCATCTGTACCCATTGCGGATCGGCGATGATCAGAGAACATCACCCGTTCGGGGTGAACTCATAAAGCTCGTCAAATGGATAGCGCAGCAACAATTCTTAACCATATTGCACTTCCGTTCAGTGTTGAAACCGATCCGGATATTTTTTACTCACGGATTCTGGGCTTTACCGAAAAATACAGGTTTACCCTGGATAGTGAAACTGCCTGGAAGATTTTCGGCTTGTTTATTGAATTGCCTGTGATCGTTATGGTAAAGGATGAGCTGAAAATGGAGCTTTTCAGGGTTCCCTTTACCGAAAATACAGCATTAACCCACGTTTGCCTTACGTATCATGACACTGACACCGTTAGCAGGCAGGCAGAAGAGTCGGGTTTCAGGGTGGTAAGAGCAAAAAGGGCATCCGGAGAGGTTGTCTTTATCCGTGATGGCAGTAACAATATTTTTGAACTCAAGCGCATTCAGTAAGGCAATCAGGCAAATACCCAGCAAAATTTCAGTTAACAAAAAAACATATTCAATGAAACATGGAAATAAACTCGGCATCAATTCAAGACTGATTCATGCCGGAGAATTTGAAAATCCTCTGGGAAGTGCAACTGTTCCCATTTATCAGACATCAACATTTATCTTTGAGAATGCTGATCATGGAGCTAAATGCTTTTCTGGCGAAGATGATGGATACATATACACCCGGATCGGGAATCCGACCATTCATGCACTGGAAACCCTGGTAGCCGATCTTGAATCAGGTACGGACGGAATCGCGACCTCCTCCGGAATGGCTGCTGTAAACACCATTTATATGGCACTGCTTTCCAGGGGCGATCATATGATCAGTTCTGCGGCTGTCTATGGCCCTTCCCGTGTGGTTATGGAACAGCACTGGTCGAGGTTCGGGGTTGAGTCGACTTATGTCAATACGGCCAGCCTTGACGAAATAAAAGCGGCCATTAAGCCCAATACAAAGATGCTGTATGTGGAAACACCGGCCAATCCAACCATGGACATCACTGACCTCAGGGCCTGTGCCGAACTGGCTCATGCAAACAACATGGTTCTGGTTGTCGACAACACCTTTTGCAGCCCCTATCTTCAGCGCCCGCTCGAAATGGGAGCCGATGTGGTTTTTCACTCAATGACGAAGTTTCTTAATGGTCACGCTGACATAGTGGCCGGAATCATTCTCACACGCGACAAATCGCTGGGAGCCAGGCTCAGGAGTATGATGGTAACCCTGGGTTGCAACATGGATCCTCATCAGGCCTATATGGTTATCAGGGGAATCAAAACATTGGGAATCAGGATAGAACGTTCACAGCTTAGTGCCGCAAAAGTGGCTGTCTACCTCGAGAATCATCCGAAAGTTGCCTGGGTCAGGTATCCGGGACTGCCTTCTCATCCCCAGCACGAACTGGCTTCAAAGCAGATGTCTGGTTACGGTTCGATGATCAGTTTCGAACTAAAGGGCGGATTTGAAGCCGGCAAGATACTGATGGACAATGTTAAACTGGCCATTCTGGCCGTATCACTCGGTGGGGTAGAAACACTCATTCAGCATCCTGCATCAATGACCCATTCCAAAGTATCGGCCGAAGCCAAGAAAAAAGCAGGGATTACCGACGGACTTGTCAGGTATTCTGTGGGAATTGAAGATGTGGATGACCTGATTTCCGACCTGGAACAGGGTCTGGCTCTTGTTTAATCCATTCAACCATTTTGCAGGGGCGATATGGTTTTCTATATCGCCCTTCTTTTTATGTCCTTTCCGGGAAACCCGGACCAGCAGCAACGACAGAATTCACTTTGTGATTATTTGTGATGAATTATTCCTCCATTCTTTGGTGATTGCTTAATTTTATGCCAGGATAGAATATTGGGGTTCTGATTGTATTGGATTGAAAACGTGACATTTAATAAATGAAGGTCAATTCTGTTTGTTCAGTTGTTGTTGCTTTGTTGTTTTTCGGGGCACTGCATCTCAATGCCCAGACGGTAGGGTTGGTGCTGAGTGGGGGCGGATCGAAAGGGGTAGCCCATATTGGTGTTATCAGGGCACTGGAAGAAGAAGGCATTCCCATTGACTACATAACCGGGACATCCATGGGTGCCATTATCGGAGGTTTGTATGCATCGGGCTATTCACCTGATGAAATGGAAGCCTTGCTGGCCTCCGACGATTTCTTGTTTTGGGTTTCCGGGAAAATCGATGAAAAATATACCTACTTCTTTAAACGACCCAGGCCGGATGCCACCTGGGCCGATTTTCGCTTCAGGATAGATTCCCTGTTTTCACCCAGTCTTCCCACCAACATTGTATCTCCGATGCTGATGGATTTTCAGTTCATGAAGATTTTCTCCGGGGCCAGTGCAGCTGCTGACTATGATTTCGACAGTCTGATGGTGCCATTCAGATGCCTTGCTTCAGACATCGCCCGCACCGAGTCGGTGGTTCTTAAACATGGCGACCTCGGGAGTTCAATCAGGGCTTCTATGACATTCCCGTTTTATTTCAAACCCATTACCATCGACGGAAGACTGCTGTTCGACGGAGGGATGTATAACAACTTTCCCTCAGATGTGATGTTTCAGGAGTTCTTTCCTGACATTATCATCGGGAGTCAGGCTTCGGCCAACTATGCTGAACCTGATCCGGACAATGTGATCAGCCAGTTGCAGAATATGCTGATGCTCAAGAGCGATTTTTCCGTAATGTGCGATAATGGCGTTCTTATCAAGCCCAATCTGAAGAAAGTCAATGTGATTGATTTCAGCAATACGAAAGAGTTTATCGACAGCGGATATGTGGCGGCGCGCAGAATGATTCCGGAGATACGCTCATTCATCGTTGAAACGAGAACATCCGCTGAGGTTTCCGCAAAGAGGGAAGCCTTTAAAAAGCGGTGTCCGCCGCTTAACATCGGCAACTTTCATGTAACTGGTCTTAAAAGTGGTCAGTTCGAAAATGTTAACCGCGTGCTGAGGAAGAATGCTTTTAAATCGATGCAGAATGACAGGATGCAGCAAAAGGTAAATCTGACTCTCGGGATGATTGAACCGGAGTACTTTAAGTTGTTGTCGGAAGGTAAGATCGAACAGATATATCCCAAACTTTTATTTAACAAAGAGTCAGGTTATTACGACCTGATGCTTGATATCAGGAGCCAGAATCAGTTACTCGCTTCTGTCGGAGGGGCGGTTACATCCAGTGCTGTGAATGAACTTTTTCTGAAGTTTCAGTACGATAACTGGAACCGGAATTCGATGAGGGTGCAGGCAAATGCCTATTTCGGAAGATTTTACAATTCAGGGATGATTGAAGGGCGCATTGACTTCCCGACAATCGTTCCATTTTTCCTCAGGGGGCAGTATATTTTTAATAAATTCAACTTTTTTAAAACTAACACCTATTTCTTTGAGGATGATGATCCGTTTTTTCTGATTGAACGGGATAATTATCTCACCTTCTCTGCTGGATTTCCGATAACCAACGATGGCATCCTGGCATTCGAGTTTCAATCAGGGGCAAACCGCGATGATTATTATCAGACCAACAGCTATGCCAGGTCCGACACCCTCGACAGAACAACATTCCAGTTCTATTCTCCCGGTCTGCTGCTTGAATTTAACAACCTTAACCGGAAAGAGTATCCCAGCAGCGGTACGCGCCTCGCATTTGAGAGCTACCTTGTTTTTGGTGAGGAAGAGTATCGTCCGGGTAGTACTGCCCTTGTTCATGAAGAAATTTCCAGGCGGCATTCATGGTTTCAGGCTGCGTTGACCTACGAGAACTATTTCAAGAAAATCTCCTTCCTGAAACTGGGTTTTTATTCCCAGGTTCATTACTCAACACAGAATTATTTCAGCAATTACTCATCCAGTATTTTATCGGCTGCTGCATTCCAGCCTGTGCCCGAAAGCCGGACGAGGTTCTTGCCTCAGTTCAGGGCCAATAAGTATCTGGCTGTCGGATCTAAAAATGTGATCATGTTGAGAAAGAACATCGATTTCAGAATCGAAGGATACCTTTTTATGCCGGTTAATGGAATAGAACAGACTCCGCTGACTAAACTTGCCGTGCGGGCACCTGAAGTCAAACTCTGGCCTATGGGCACTTCAGCCCTGGTTTATTTCAGCCCGGTGGGCCCGGTGAGCCTCAGCCTGAATTACTTTCACGGAGAAATGGAACCCTTTTCTTTTTTCCTTAAATTCGGTTACCTTATATTCAACAAACGCCCGTTCTAGTTTGAAGTTCAGGTCTTAATTATTGCCGTTTGTCGCCCGGAATCTTGTGTCTTTACAAAAAATAATTATTATCTTTGCGACCCTGAATCAATCGAGAACCTAATTAACTGAAAAATAAACAGTTTTAATCCTGCCTTCCCTACTACCGGCCAGACGGCTTTCCCCCGAAATTCAGTTTCTTTGCTGTTAATCTGCGGAATAACCCAAATCCGGTCGAGGAAGGATGCTTGCTCAACCTAGTATTAATCATTCATTTGAATCCCTGATGGAAACGAAAGATCAATCCAATCAAAATCCTGAGAATGTAGATCAGAATCAGGAGGCGAATCCTCTTCACGTTGAAGAAACGGTTGAAATTACCACCAACGAAACAGAAACTGCTGATGCAGAAGTCCTGTTACCCGAAGCTGAAGTTGTTGCAGCCGCAGAAATTGTCACACCCGAACCTGTCAGCCTGGCTGAAGTATCCGAACCATTAACTGAAACTGAGGTTGATGTCAATCAACCGGAGGTGGTTACCGAAAGCGAAGAACCGGCAACCCAAATTCAGGCAGAAATGGCTGAAGAAACAGCGGTGCCTTCAGAAACAACTGAAGTCGCAGAAGCAGAAGAATTGGCCGGGAATGCTGAACCAATTGAGGCAGAAGCTGAACCTGTTGCAGATGAGACTGAAACCATCGCAGAGGTAGCTGAGGTAAAAGCGGAAGAAGAAACTGCATCAGTTGCAGAGGAACATCCTGAACCGACGGTTGCTGAAGTTGTACCTGCAATTGAATCTGTCGGGGAGGAGACTATCCTGCTCGCAGAAGATACCGTTGAAGACGATGAAGCAGATGAAATTGAAGTTCATGAGTCGGAATCAGATGCCAGCGGACTGTTTGACAACCTTGGTCGTGAACAACTGGTAGAGAAACTGGAAGAATTGGTTCAGGATCCGAATGTAAACACGATTAAGTCAGCAGTGGGTCAGATTAGACTTGCATTTCTGAAACTGAACAAAGAATACAAACAGGAACTCTATCAGAAGCTTGCTGAAACAAATGTAGAGGCAGAAGCAGAAGCAGATCAGGAAGCTGAAGCACCTCAGATACAGGAAGATGCCATTGAAGAACGTTTCAAATCAGCTTTCAATATATACAAGCATAACAAAGGAAAATACAACGAAGAGCAGGAAAAGCAGAAGATCAGGAACCTGGAAGCCAAAAACCAGATCCTTGATGAGCTGAAAGTGCTGATCAATTCGGAAGAAACCCTTAAAAAGACTTACGACGAATTCAAAATACTGCAGGAGCGCTGGAAAACCATCGGGATGGTTCCCAAAGGCGACATCAACACCCTGTGGCAGAACTACCATTTCCTGGTTGAGAAATTTTTCGATAAGGTTAAAATCAACAAAGAGCTGAAAGACCTCGACCTCAAAAAGAACCTTGAGGCCAAGATTCACCTTTGTGAGAAAGCCGAAGAGCTGTTGCTTGAACCTTCGATTATTAAATCGTTCAAGAGCCTCCAACAGTACCATGAGGAATGGAAAGAGATCGGACCTGTTCCCCAGGATAAAAAAGATGAACTGTGGGATAGGTTCAGGAGTGCAACCGAACAGATTAACGACCGCAGGCGCGAGTATTACAACGAAATGCAGGAAAGCCTTGAGCAGAACCTTACCGCCAAGGTTATTCTCTGCGAAAAGGCTGAACAGTTGCTGGCAGCTGAAAGCGACTCCATCAAAGCCTGGCAGGATGTTACCGCCCAGTTTACCGAGCTGCTTAAAATCTGGAAAACCATAGGGCCTGCACCCAAAAAACAAAACAACGAAATCTGGGCCAGGTTCAAAACCTCACTCGATGGTTTCTTCAATGCCAAGAAGGAGTTCTTCAATAAGCTGAAAGAGCAGCAGATGAACAACTTCAACCTGAAACTCGATCTTTGTGTTCAGGCTGAAGCCTTGCGCAACAGTACCGATTGGAAAAATACCAGCCGCGAGCTGATCAATCTTCAGAATGAATGGAAGAAGATCGGACCGGTGCCCCGCAAGCAGAGCGACCGTATCTGGAAACGCTTCAGGGCAGCCTGTGATGAGTTTTTCTCTACCAAAGCTGAGTATTTCAAGAATGTCTCCGGACAGGAAGAAGAAAACCTGAAACTCAAACTCAGCCTGATTGAACAGGTGAAAGAGTTTTCAGTAGGCGACGACCGCAATGTAGCCGTTGACACACTTAAGGATTTCCAGAGACAATGGATGGAGATCGGACATGTTCCCATCAAGGAGAAAGACCGTTTACAGACTGAATTCAGAAGCCTGATCAACAAGCATTTTGAAAAGCTGAAAATGGAATCGGTATCCATGGGTGCCATGAATTACAGAAGCCGTGTTGAAAGAATGGCCAAAGACTCTCCGGATGCCGGCAGGGTGATCAGCAAAGAGCGTAGTTTCGTGCAGGGGAAAATCCAGCAATTACAGGACGAGATCAAAACCTGGGAAAACAACATCGGTTTCTTTGCAAAATCGAAAACTGCCAACCTGCTTAAACAGGAATTTGAGAAGAAGATCGAGAAGGCCAAGGAAGAGCTTCAGATGCTCGAAGCCAAGCTGAAGATGCTTCGCGAAACCAATCAGTAAAAAGAATAGCCGCTTCATGTTGAAGCGGTTTTTTTTTGGTGCACAATTTCTTTTGTATCTTAGCTTCATGGCAGGTAATATTTTCGGACACATGCTTCGCCTGGCTTCGTTCGGCGAATCGCACGGCCCCATGATCGGGGGCGTGCTGGATGGTTTTCCCTCCGGCTTTACCGTTGACTCAGCCGGAATTTCCCTTGCTATGGAACGCCGTAAACCAGGGCAGGGAAAGTTTCAGACAGCAAGATCAGAAGCAGATGTCCCACAGTTTGTTTCGGGCATCTACGAAGGAAAAACAACCGGAGCCCCCATAGCTTTTCTGATTGCCAATAAGGATCATCGCCCGGAGGATTATGATGGTCTCGCCGGTTTCTTCCGCCCCTCACATGCTGCTTTTGCCTGGGATAAGAAATACGGTCATCAGGACATGCGCGGTGGTGGCCGTTCCTCCGCCCGTGAAACAGCCGTCAGGGTTGTAGCCGGAGCCCTTGCAGCCCAGCTGCTCGGGAGATATGGCATTACAATATCCGCCTGTGTCAGTCAGATTGGTAATGTTAAAGCTGCAATTCCCGATTCCGCTTTCGTACCGGAACAAATCTACAATTCTGAACTGCGCTGCCCCGACATTGAAGCAGCTGACTTTATGGATGCCTTGCTCACAGAACTGAAATCAGCCGGCGATACCACCGGTGGAGTAGTGTCGTGCCGGATTACCGGAGTGCCGGCAGGGATCGGAGAACCTGTGTTTGACCGCCTGCAGGCCGATCTTGCCAAAGCCATGATGGGCATTAACGCAGCCAAAGGTTTTGATTATGGCGATGGCTTTGCTGCTGCAGCAAGCCGGGGCTCTGCACACAACGATCCATTCAGCTTTACAGAGAATGCCATCAGGCCTGCCAGCAATCACGCCGGCGGAATTCTGGGGGGGATCTCAACCGGAGAACCCATCCTGTTCAGGGTGGCATTTAAACCGGTATCATCTCTGGGAATGCAGCAGCGTACCGTAGATATTCATGGAACAACAAAGGATCTGACAATTAAAGGTCGTCACGACGTATGCATTGTACCCCGCGCCGTTCCTGTTGTTGAAGCAATGGCAGCACTTGTGATCGCCGATCATATGATCATGTCGGGCTTGATTCGCCACAACAATTCCTGATTTCAGCAGTTATTACCTGTAAATAAAACCTGTTGTCCAACAGGACAGGAAAATCATACAAAAGCATAGTTTGTTTATGAAACGAGTACTGAAATTTTCAGCCATAGGCCTTTTTTTGATCATAGCTGCCATCGTGGTACTTCCGTTTGTTTTTCAGGGAAAAATCAAGGAAGCGGTAATACAGGAAGCCAATAATAGCCTGAATGCCAGGCTGGATTTCAATTCGGTTAAGCTCTCGCTCATTCGTAGCTTCCCCGATTTTTCACTCCGAATCAAAGGCCTGACGATTGCCGGGCTCAATGAATTCGAGGGAGATACCCTGGCTGACATTCCCGACCTGCGGTTGACCATTGATCTGATGAGCGTGTTCAGGGGAGAAACCTATGAAATAAAGACTGTGACATTGGATAAACCGGTCATTAAGGTCAGGGTGCTTGCCGATGGAAGGGCCAGCTACGATATCATGAAACCCTCTGCCGACAGCACATCTGAAACCGAAACCGGCGAATCTTCTTTCAGGGCATCAGTCCGCAGATTCAGTATTGCTGACGGAACCCTTGTGTACGATGATGCAAGCCTCGGATTCAGGGCAGAGGCAGTACACATCAACCATCAGCTGAGTGGTGACCTTACTGCTGACCAGACAGATCTGAATACAGAAACAACCATTGATGAACTTACGGTTGATTACGACGGGGTCAGATACCTCAGCAAATCAACAGCTACGCTTACCTCTATAATCGGAGCCGATCTGAACACCTGGAAATTTACTTTCCCGGATGCCAGACTGAAGGTGAATGAACTTGAAATGCTGGCCTCCGGGTATTTTGCTATGCCCGATGAAGGCTACGATATGGATATCCGTTTCGAAGCCCTGAAAAATGATTTCAGAAGTTTTCTCTCCTTGATTCCGGCGGTTTACAGCAAGGACTTTGACAAGGTTAAAGCCGAAGGAGCGCTTTCGCTGAAGGGCTTTGTGAAGGGATTGTACAGCGAAACCACCATGCCTGGTTTTGGGGCTGAAGTCGCAATCGGAAACGCCCGTTTCAGCTATCCCGGTTTGCCGGCCGCCGTTGAAAATATTACGATGGAAGCCGCAATCACCAATCCTGACGGAAATCCTGATGCCACGGTCATTGATGTCAGAAACCTTCATCTGGAAATGGCCGGCAATCCGGTAGATATCCGCCTTTATACCAGCACGCCGGTGAGTGATCCATACATCGACGCAAGCATCAGAGGGCGTTTGAACCTTGCGGATGTCGGGAGATTCTATCCGCTGAATGAAGGAGATGTATTGTCAGGACTGCTGAATGCAGATTTGTCAGCAAAAGGTAAACTGTCAGCCATTGACCGGAAACAGTACGATCAGTTTGCAGCCGCCGGTCAACTGAGCCTTGAAGGCATGACATACAAAACAGCAGCTGTACCTGAGCAGATTTCGGTGAGCGAGGCCCGTCTGCAGTTGTCTCCGGCCATCGCCGAGATGCCAGTACTTAAAACCCGGATCGGGAAAAACGACCTGGAAGCATCCGGAAAACTGGAGAATCTGCTCGGCTGGTTTTTCGACAAGGGTGACCTGAAGGGAAGCCTTAACATGAAATCGACCTATTTCAATGTAAATGATTTTATGCCTGCCAGCAGTGTAACTACTGAAACGGCTGATACCTCAGCGATGGCTGTAATTGAAATTCCGGCAGGAATCGATTTTACCATGAATGCCTCATTCGCTCAGGTGCTTTACGATAACATGGATATGCGAAATGTTAACGGGGTGCTCAGGGTTAAAGATCAGCAACTTCTGCTGGATAATCTGAAAATGAATGCCCTCGAAGGTTCAATAGCCATAAACGGCAGCTATTCAACACTCAGCCCGCAGAATCCAGGAGTTGATTTTACGCTCGATATCCGCGACGTGGATGTGCAGAAAGCCTTCCGGACATTCAATACAATGGAGAAGCTTGCACCGGTTGCTGCTGTTGCTTCGGGAAAAATCAGCACGCAGCTGAACCTGAAAACCAGTCTGGATGGAACAATGATGCCGGTATTTACTTCCGTCAATGGCAGTGGTAAACTAATGTCCCAGGCCCTTACCTTCAGTAACGTCAACACGTTTTCACGCATCGCAGATGCCCTGAAAATCGACAAACTGAAAAGCTGGGCCATTGAGAAAATCAATCTCTCTTTCGAAATGGTTGATGGTAAAGTGTTTGTGAAGCCGTTCGAAACAGCCATCGGTAAAACGAAGGCAAACATTTCCGGATGGAATTCTTTTGATGAAACAATGGAATATGTGATGCAGCTTTCGGTCCCCAGATCCGAATTCGGAGGGGCAGCCAACAAGGTGCTTGCCAACCTGGTGAATGAAGCAAACAGCAAAGGAGCTGATTTTTCGCTGGGCGACTATGTGCCTGTTGAAGTGCTGATAGGCGGAACCATCAGCAATCCTACGGTCACTACCAGCCTCAAACGTGCAGCCACCGGTGCTGTGGAGGAGATGAAGAAGCAGATTACTGAAACCATTCAGCAGAAAAAGGAAGAAGCCATTACCAAGGTAAAGGAAGAGGCTGCAAAATACATGGAAGAGGCGAATGCCAGATCTCAGAAACTGTTGTCCGATGCGCAGAAGCAAGCCGACAACATCATGAAATCAGCCAGGGAGTCAGCCGATGTTATCCGGGCAGAAGCTGATAAACGCGCTGAACAGCTTGTTGCTGAAGGGAAGAAAAAAGGTCCGATTGCCGAACTGGCAGCGAAAAAGGCCGCAGAAAAGGTGAAAAAAGAGGCCGATGAAAAAGCAGGTAAACTGGTGAATGAGGCTCAGAAACAATCGGATAACGTGATGCAGTCAGCACGCAACGAATCCGACAAACTGATTCAGGAAGCCAGACTCAAATCGCAGGGAAACTGATAATCCTGTCCTTCTTAAACATCCGGTTAAAAGTACAGCCCGCACCAGGCCTTTAAAGGAATAGTGCGGGCTGACTTGCTTTTGCCTGAATTCAGATACGCTCTGTTTCAACAATTTTAGCCAACAGGTCACTGTATGGCATGATCAGGTATTTGTTTCCTTCGAACTCAATTTCAGTTCCTGAGAACTTTCTGAAAAGCACCATATCTCCCGCGGCGATCTCGCTGTTTTCGATGTTGCCGGTTGCAATCACCTTTGCCATTTGTGGCTTTTCCTTTGCGGTATCCGGGATAATGATACCGCCGGAAGTACGTTGTTCCCCGCCTGGCTGGTTCCAGTCGAGCAGTACATTCTGATTCAGAGGTTGTAATTCTTTCATTTTCTTGATTTTAACCATTGATATTTAACAATCTGTTGATTTTTGCCTTGTCAAAACCAACCACCATCTCGCCGTTGATCTCAGTTTGCGGCACACCGGTTTGCCCGGTTCTGTTTACCAGGTCTCTGGCAATTTCCGGGTTGGCAGAAACATCCACATCGGTGAAATATACCTTGTGCTGTCTCAGGTAGTTTTTCAGGGTAGTACACCACGAACAGGTCGGTGTTGAATAAACAGTAACCGACGGACCAGTGGAGGTTGTGGAAGATGCCTGATATAACTGATTTTCAATCAGGTCCTTGTAATAAGAAGCAGTCTGGCAGCCTTTTACTATATTTTTAAGAGCCGATTTTTCAAAAATCAGTAACGAGGGTACCGTATCTACACCATATGCCGGATGGATGTCCCTTACTTCAACCACATCGGCCTTGAGAATGACTGCGTTGTCAATTTTTGCTGATGCTTCTTCAAGATAGGAGTCAGCACAGCCTGAAGTAGCTGAATTGCTCTTGTACAAAAGCAAAAACGTACGGTCATTGCTTGCGGTTATCTGGCTTAGCTCACTCAGTGAATGAATAATTCCGGGTTTCATAATTCTGTTTTTTTGCAGCTCTTCCCAAATTATGTGCCATGAATCAGCAGATGTCAGACTTGTTTGGCTATTTTAGTGATAATTAAGCGATTTAAAATGCCGGTGGTTTTTTACTTGATGAACGGCTGACGCTTTGTCAGTCTGACATTGACGGAATAACAGGCTTCTGATGAAACTACCGTGGGAATGTTGCTTCCATAACCGCATTTTCGTGCTGGTTGAGCAAGGCTCTGGAATCGCTGGTGAATTCGCGCAACTGCCTGAGCGTCTGAGTTTCAAGGGTGGAGTCGTTTTCAAACTGCGCGGCCGGAAGAATGTAATATTGCTTTTTCCCGTTTTCTACCGGAGTATAAACCCAGGTCAGGTGATATTCAGGTTTGTGAACCAGTTTTCTGTTCCATGTTTTTGAAAGGCTGAATCCAATCATGGCACCGCCGTCTTTGTACCGGTCACGCTGGTTCGAAACAAAATTTCCCAGTGAATAAACCAGCAGATGCCCCGAAGGATGGATGCTGTCAGGCTGAAGATATTCCATTGGCTGCAGCACATGCGGATGCGACCCGATCACAGCATCTGCACCATTTTCCCTGCAAAGCTGAGCCAGTTGCTTTTGGTTTTCAGAGGCAAATGACTGGTATTCGTTACCCCAGTGGAAGAATACGATCCTGAAATCTATGTCATTCCTGTTCAGCGACTTCAGATCAGCGATAATCCTGGCACTGTCGATCAGGCTTACCACCACAGGGCTATGAAACGGCAGCCCGTTGGTTCCGTAGGTGTAATTCAGCAAGGCGATGGTAATTCCGTTCTTCCTGAGAATCAGCGGATGATGGCTGGCCATGTCAGCACTGTCGGGGTAGGTGCCTGTTCTCTTTAAACCAAGGCTGTCCAGAACCTTGATTGTTCTGAGGATTCCCGGATTACCGCGGTCGCAGGAGTGGTTGTTGGCGGTGGAAATAATATCGAAGCCAGCTTCACGGGCAGCAACAGCAATCTCATCGGGGGCACTGAACTGGGGGTAACCTGTATAGGGCTCACCGCCCAGGGTGGTTTCAAGATTGGCAATAGCGAAATCATATTTCGAAACGATCGCTTTGACATACCGGAAACAAGGGGTGTAATCATAAACAGAGTCTTCCGCATTCCAGGCAGCGGCAATCTGAGGGCCGTGCTGCATGATGTCGCCTGCAAAAAGAAGGGTTACCGAAGTGGAATCCGGTGCATTCACAGGGGCAAAAGGAGCCTGACGATCTGTAATGCTTGTTATAAGAACGCTAGCGGCAAGCAGAATGTACCGGAAATAATCGAAAACCATGTTCATGGGCTAATAACCATATTTTAAACCAATCTGACCCCAGAAATGTTGTTTTCCTGCCTTAAATTCGGGGCTCAGATAATACTGAGAAATGCTCAGGCCGAATTTTCCGTAACCCGCAAATAGCCCAAAATGCAAGGCAGCAACCAGCCTTTCGATTTCTTCGGGCTTCAGGGCGTAGATATTCTCTTTCGAAAAGAAACCGCCCTGCAGGGTCGCATCATAGCCGATAAAACGCATTTCGAAGCCCCCTTCTGCACCATAATGCCAGGAGGACTTGCCGGTCACAGTTTTGTTTACGCCTCCGGGCAAGGGTGTGAGCCCTGGTGCAATTCTGCCTGCAATGGCTGTTATGCCAATAGCACCCCTTGTATGTAAAGTCCCTGCTACAGCTTCACTCGTTGCGTAAACCTCTGCACTTCTGGTGCTGACAACCTGTTTGTGGAATCCGAGATGATAATTCAGAACAACATCGTTTCTGATTTGTGTGTCCCAGCCCAGGGGTTCATCGTTGCTTGGAATGCCGGCATGAACCGATTTCTGCAGATACCGCCCCAGCGCCGCATCTCCGATAACCCCGGCTTCAAGGGCGGTCAGCACCCTGATTCCGGACAAGGCATCCTCCGAAACCTGGCTGTACCTGAGAAAGAGGGTGGAAGCATAGGGCCGGTCGTCATTCAGGGTCGGGGGTAGCTTGGTTGTAAAGGGAGTATACATTCCGTGATGCAGACTTATGGCCGATTTGATTACGCTGTTGCGGCGTAAACCGATCATCAGCCTGTTTAACTTCCAGGATGTGAGCGATGGTGCCGAATAACCCAGGACAACCCCATTCGTGTAGTACCGGTCTGTGTTGGAAAAAAGATCGTTGTCAAATTCCAGCCAACACTGTTTAGCAGCGCTGATATAGCTATTGATGATGTGTATGCCGGCAGACTCATTTCTGTAAGGTGGAGCAGGCGCGCCGGGATAAATCTGCAGCCGGATGGTGGTTTCCGGTGCGCGGGTTTCAATGTCAGGGATTTCAGCCCTTACCAGGGAATCCCGACTTTGAGCAATAGCCCCTGCAGACTTTTGAGTGGTTGATTTAATCTTTCTGCCGGTCTTTATTTTAAGTGGTTCAGTTTCTTCAGAAAAGCGTTGAATATCGGCAGACCTGACAATTTGTGGTGAGTTTTGCCCGTCAAATGTTACCATAAACCATGGCTCCTTATAGGCTGAGAGCCTCAACTCAATAACAGCGCCATCACTGGTGGTAAACTCAAAGTTTCTTACTGTTCCCGACCAGGTCTGAAGGTTTTTCCTCTCAGCCTGCTTTCTGGCTTTTCTGAACATTTCACCAGCTGAGTCAGATTGTGTGTAGAACCGATCATTTCCAAGAATAGCAGTCAGACTGTCAGCCTGGTTTCTATCCGGATAGATGAACAGCATCACCGGTGAATCAAACTTTACAACTTCCGAAGGCAATGAAGCGGGATGTTTACGCTGCGTATGGGCATAATCCGGCTCTGTGCGGCATGAATGGACTACCGGCAGGGAAAACAGGATCATGACAAATGATAACAGACGCATACTCAGATTAATCGGTGCTAATTGGTTATGTAACCCGCAAATTTACAGAAAAAGAGCGCACCGGATTTGCTTACAGTGACCGACTCAGGATTGCAGGGAAGTCAGATTGAGAATTTTAACAATGTCTGAAAATTTTTCAGTTGTGAATATCAACCACCCAATCGCCCGGTTCTGAAATCTCAAATTCAAATCTGACGTTTACCGGCATGCTGTTCAGTTTGTTCAGTGTAGTATAGCTGATTTTGATGGTAACCGGAAAAGTGACCTCATCATATCCGGTAGAGATGCCCAGCGTGGTTTCATAACCGCTGCCCGAAGAGAGCAGCAGGTTGTTCAGCACGGTATTTCTCATCCCGTTCTGATAGAAATTGATAAGTACCCTTCTTCTCAGGTCTCCGTTTTTCTGAAACGAATATCTGTCAACACCATCCTTCTGTAACACCTCAGGCTTGGCATAGACAGGCCCGGTGTATTGATCATCTGTCCATTGCCCTCTGTTCGTGGTGTCTTTTCCGTTGTCAAGAAACGTGTATTCCCCTATGCCGTTCCTTTTGCCATTCTTCCATTGACCGGTATATTTTTCACCGGTTGACCAAACATAAGTTCCTTTTCCATCAGGATACCCGGCGCGGAATTGCCCTTCGTACTGATCGGTTCCTTTTGCTTTACCCTGACCATGGGCCAGTCCCTTTTTGCAACCCCCTTCGTAGCTGCCTGATATCTGCGGAAGCAATACTTTGCATAACTCCTGCGCATTCACAGTGAATCCGGCCAGGCCGGCAGCAATCAGTGTCGCAATGGTAAAAAATCTCTTCATAATTCACATCATTAAGAGGTAAAGATAATCATTTTACAGCGATATTATTTTCGGGAAGTGTGAAAAACTACCATTGAAAAGCAGACGGGATTGCCATGGATTTCCCATCAGGAGGAATTGTGCAGTGCAAGGCCGGCTGGATTCCGGCTTCGTTACATTGTTTCAACTGCCCGCTGGTCAGGGTCGGTAAACTCAATGACAAGCCTGACTTTTGTTTGAATTCTGTATAAGGCACAGAACTCAACGGCCTGGATTACCTGTGTGAATATTCAATACCCGAACCGAAAACCAGCCTATTTCTTCTTGCCGGGACTCTGGTAAGGAACATTCTCATCCAGCAACAAGGCTTCGTTTATCACCTGTAAAAGCGATTCAGACGGAATGTCTGCAGTGGTTTTGAAGATGACACCTTTTACCAGCTTTCTGCCACGGGCATTTAACAGCCCTGCCTCGTCAGATAACTCATTGCCCCTGGTGAAAACCAGTTCTATTCCTCCTTTTTTAACCGGATAGAGATAACAAACCCAGCTTTTACGATAGAAGAAGGGCAGGTTGAACGTAAGCCGGGAGGTAACACCCGGGAAATCTGACAGCAGGTTGTAAAGGGTCAGCATAATCTCCTTTTCCTGACCCTCGTATCTGTATATAAAAGATTCTACCTCATTCATCTGTATAGACCTTAACTACTACCTGCAAAGATCCTGTTTTAAATTGCAACTTTCAGCAAGCATACCGTTTTAACCTCAAAGGGTTGAAACGGCAGCTGAAATTCAGAAAACTTCAGTTTTCTGATCAGAGAATACTCAGTTTTTTTACCAAAGAACCTGTTGGTGAATTCAGTTTAACAAAATACAATCCTGACTGAAGCATGCTGATGTCGAGGACTAAATTGTCAGTACCTGACAGGGTGAGCTGTTTCACCAATTGACCGCCGGCATTCAGGATAGACAGTTGTCTGGTCTCCTCCGGTGTGGATAAACCTGAAATGGTTATAGTTTCTGATGCAGGATTGGGGAAAAGGCTGAAATCAGGTTTTTCTGTAAGTTTCACTGCCGTCGTATTGTAGGCAGATCTGGCAAAATCTGAATTGTCGCATACGATTTCTGAAGCAGCAGGCGCAAAAACGGTCTGGTACGTGTTGTCGTAGGTGTTGAAAATGATCATCTTCTGAGCAAAGGCTGAATCAAAAGCCACCAGCAAAAAACTCCCGCTGTTCTGGTCAAACGAAGAGGATCCTGCCAGGTAGTAAGGAAATGCAGATAGATCACCGCGCTCAGTGACTTCTCCTGTACCCTGGTTGATTTCTACCAGTTTTCTTCCGGCATACGACCAGGTACTGTCGTAAACGGTATACATGGCATAAAGGGTATTGTTGACATTATCGTAATTAACACTGGTGATGTTACCGGGAGATAAAGCTGATTGCAGTATGGTTTTTGAGTACGAAAACACTGGCTCGCGAACCGGTATCGCATACAGACAAAGAGCAGAAGTGGTGTCATACCCGGCGTAGTAGAAAACGCCATTATTTGAATCAAATCCGGTGGCGTCGGCAACAATGCCAATGATGCCTGGTTCATAAATGGTTCCCAGCAGGCTGTCGGTGCCGTTTTTGATATCGTATTCATTCACCGAGATATAGTCACTTTCTTCCATCCTGAGGTTATAGATTTTCCCCGTGCTCATGTCAATCTCTGTGATATTTGAGAAGGAGGTGTAGCTGCTCATGGTCTGGGCATTCGTGGCTGTGTTGTACGAGAAAAGCCCGGAAACCGAATCGGTGAATCCGGTTAAGTAATAATTACTGCTGTAAGCATTGAATACCGACGAACCGAAAAGATAAGCCACAAGCTCTGTCGGATAGACTGTCACAGAAGTGGAATCAAGGGCATCCCATCTCAGAATGTCAATGTTGCCGGTGGTCTGATTAGAAGAAGCCCCGATCAGGCTGATCTGAGCAGAAAGGCTGGCCGTTGCCAGAACCAAAATAACAAAAGAGAGTATAAGTTTCTTCATGGTTGCTTTTTCATTCATTAACAATCAGGATTGTTTAATTGTTTAAAAAGAAAATTAAACATTTTTTTCTGATAAACCACCCCAATGCGCCTGAATTCTTATAACAATTGCCGAGTTTTGTACCATGCCTCCTTCCTGCCTGCAATCTGAGATTGCTGATAATTCCGTGGATTCATAATAAAAGCCCTGTATCCTCATCAAATCTGATGCTGATTCAGGGCCGTTAAAAGGAAAACCAGTTAGTTTTTCTCCGGACAATTGAACATCCAGCGGATGCCGAATTTATCGGTACAACTGCCGTAATAATCGCCCCAGAACATATCCTGAAGTTCCTGTTCAATACTGCCGCCTTCAGCCAGGGCATTGAAAATCCGTCGGGTTTCGGCGCGGGTTGGTGGCATCAGGTTGATGTAGATATTGTTACCCTGTCGGATGCTGAATCCCATAGATTCAGGTGCATCGCTTCCCATCAGTTGAAAACCGTCAAGGATGGGCAGGGTTACATGCATCACCAGATTCCTGTCTGCTTCTGGGATGGGAGGCATGCCTTCTGAAGGTGGAATGTCGCCGAAACGCATCATCCCGTTTCCTTCAAACTCACCACCGAACACTGATTTGTAAAAATTGAAGGCCTCTTCTGTAGTACCGTTAAAGTTGAGGTAAATACTGACTTGTGTCATGTCTGTCTGATTTGGTTGATTTGTAATTCATTGAAGAAATTAAGTATCGGTCCTGGGTTAGCCGGCTGTTTGCCTGATCGCTGTGTTTTGCTGGTGCTGTTTATGCTTCGCAAAGACTTTTCAGGCTGGAAAGGGCTTCGGGCCATGTTGTATTGAAATAATCCTGATATTCCGGTTTGGTATCTAGATCGACTCTCAGCTTAGTGGAACCTGCGGTATCAACAAAGGTATAATTCTCCCGTGCGCCTTGCCAGCCGTCGAATGGATCACCTGATGTAATCTGCTCTCCGTTTTTCACGAACCCCAGATGCTCTATGCTCACATACACTCCCGGGATATTTTCACGGATTGTACTGATCATACCACCAACGCTGCCATCTGCTTCTGCGCCCAGAAATTGCATCCCGCTGCCCTTTTTCCATGACCCCACAAACCTTGATTCAGCATTGAATACGCGGGTCCAGGTGCGGTAATGGTTTTCGTCGAGCATTGTGTCATAAACTTTGCGTACAGGTGCCTGTATGTTTATCTCAAAACGCAGGGTGTTCAGCGTCTTACAGCGTTCGGCGTAACCTGAAAATGAGTCCAGGATTGATTGCCAGCCCTGCCTCTGAAGCTCGGTTGAATTCATTGATTCTGCTTCGAAGGTCTCTTTGACGATTGTCTGTCCGCCCTCTTCGCTGAACGTTACTATTACTTTCCTCCCATCCCCAAGCACCGACAAGATTTGCCTGTGTTTCTCTACCAATTCGTATCCACCTTCAAAATCAAATCCGGCACTGCCATCCCTGGCTTCCATCCGGTAGCAAAATCTGCCTCCGGGCCTGAGATCGTTCTTTGCTTCCGGGGTGTGCCATTCATCGTTCGCCTGATTCCATTGAACGATATGCTCTTCACCCGTCCAGAATTGCCAGGCTTTTTCTATGGGCAAGCTCACCATGCACTGCACTGTGATCATTCTATCTTGAGTTGTATCCATGATATCAATATGTTTGTCGTTTCTTTTGTTTAATAAAGTTTCAGTTGGAAACCCAAAAGAATTAACATATTAGTTGAAGATTTGGTTTGATTCAAGGCACATTTTTTAATTCCTCCTGATTCTCCATACGCCTGAGTTGCTGCAAACCTGACCTTGATGATGTTTTTCAGCGTCAGAGTAAGTCGTAAGTGAAGATTGAACTACTCATGAAAAAGACTGTTCCCGGTCTTCTTCCGGATGCGTTACCACTGTAACCGTAACGCTGATTAACCGGAAAAATATGCCTGAAACAGTCTTTTTGCAACAATGTTTCTGAAGTCAGCAGAAGTAAAGCCTTCCTACTTCTTCAATTCCACACTGGCCGGGTCAACCGTGATTTCTTTCAGTCTGGCGGCAACTTCGGGCTTCATGCTTTCCTGGTAACGGCCCCCGAGATGTTTTGCCAGGAATTTTTCAGCAGCAGCCAGCATGGCCATGTTGTTGACAGGTCGTGCGAATCCGTGACCTTCGTCGGGAGCAACAATGTATTCAACAGCAAATCCTCTTTCGCGCAGGGCAACCACGATCTGGTCAGATTCAAACTTGTTTACCCTGGGGTCGTTGGCCCCCTGAACCACAAGCAGCGGAGCCTTGATGCGGGTTGCAGAATTCAGCGGCGACTGTTTTTCAAGCTGGGCAAGTCCTTCGGGGGTTCCCGGGTCGCCCATGCGCAGGTGAAATACTTTGCGGATGGATTCCCAGTACGGCGGAATTGAGTTGAGAAGGGTAATCAGGTTCGACGGGCCAACGATAGAAACCCCGCAGGCATATACATCAGGGGTAAAAGCCAGACCAGCCAGGGTAGCATATCCCCCGTAGGAACCTCCCATAATGCCGATTCTCTTCGGATCAGCAATGCCCTGATCGACCAGATACTTAACACCCCAGGTGATGTCATCCTGCATTTTCTGTCCCCATTCGTTGTTGCCTGCGTCGATGAACTTTTTACCATAACCTGTTGAAGCTCTGAAGTTCGGATCAAGCACGGCATAGCCGCGGTTTGCAAGGAACTGGGCATAGGAGTTGAATCCCCAGCCACTGCGGCCCCAGGGCCCTCCGTGAGGCATTACGATCAAAGGCAGATTTTTTGCTTCCACTCCTTTGGGTAGGGTAAGGTAGGCCGGAATTTCCAGACCATCGCTCGATTTATAACGAATGGCTGTCATCGGGGCCATGTCTTTCACAGGAATGTTAGGACGTGGTTTATACTGGAATGTGAGCTTTTTGGTCATGCGATCATACAGATACGTGGTGCCGGGATCAACATCGCTATAAGCGCCGATAATCCAGAAACGTTCATCCGCAGTTGGCCTGGAGAAATAAAACTCCACACCCGGAAGCTCTTTTTTTATCAGGTTGTAGTCAGCTTCATAAGACTTGTCTTTAAAGTAAAGCCGTTCTTTTTCATCCTCATATGAAGTGAAGATTATTTCCCTGCTTACCTCTGAAATGGCAGCATCACCAAAGTCAACCCTTTTCATTGGGTCTGATTCAATGAATTCTTCTTTAAGTGTTTCAGGGTCAAATAATACCAATTGCGAAAGATCGCGGTCATCGCCTTTGTTGGTTACCATATAAAACCGCTTGTTGTCTTTCTGAAAGGCAACAGGGTAGGCCTGCTCAAAAACATTGGTTTCGTAGATCGGGGTGAAGCCTTTTTCATCAACCCGCAACAGCTCGTTGGTCCCGTCCATGTTTGAACGGCTGGCCAGCCTGAGCTTGTCGTCCCAATCAAAAATCCAGCCGGTGATCCTGTCTTCCGCTGAGTTCTGGCGGATCAGTTCACGTTCTCCTGTAGAAATTTTCATTTTGTAAAGGTCGTGCCAGGCCGGGTCGCGGTCGTTCAGTCCGACATACATTGCATCGGGATTCGATTTCGGAACGGAATAAATCAGCACACGTACTCCTTTCAGGTTTGTAAGGTCCCTGTTCTCCGGCACTTCCATGCCCGGAGCATTGGCCTCGGAGGGATTTACGGCGTATATGTTGAAGTTCTCATCGCCACCTTTATCCTGAACGTAAAGAATGTATTTGCCGTCGCGCGACCAGAAATAAGACCTTACCGGCCTGGCCTGATCCGCGGTGACCGGTCGGGCTGCATCGAAGGGTTCATCGAATTTCTTCACCCACACATTCATAACGCCTTTATATGGCTTTGTGAAAGAGATAAATTTGCCATCGGGTGATAGCTGGCTCCCTGCAATCTCAGGGTTGTCGAAGAAGAGTTCCCGGTCAACAAGGGCCGGAAGTTGCTGAGGGTTCGGCTGCGAAAATGCCGGAGTGAATGCCTGTTGTATCAGCAACACCAGCAGCAGGAAGCGGACTGTTTTCATCATGATGATTTGGGTTATGGGTTAAAACAATGAATAAACTTCCCCGGCGATATAAAGTTCATCGGGGAGAATGCAGGGATAAGATAGTAATAAGACGCAGTTGGTTCTGAAAAATTACAGGAATGAAAAGTTTTATTTTTCGGTTCTTCAGCAAATGCAAAAACCCGGATCATGGTCCGGGTTTTTCGAAAAGGCTTGTGTGCTTTCTCAGGAATTATCAGCCGGTGCTTTCTGCCGGATGGCTTCGTCGCGGCCAGCCTGCAGCGCGTCGAGGTTTACTTTCACGACCTCTTCGCCTTTCTTTGAGAAGATGCGGCTGATGGCATCTTTAAGCTGCTGATAATCAATGCCAAGGAAAGGGGATGCGGCTCCCAGAATTACCATGTTGGCAGATTTGGGAGACCCGAGCTGACGGGCAATCTCATCGGCATCGAGGGCAATGTGCCTCGGCTGAAGCTGAATTTCGGCCATCAGCTTTTCCATTTCCGGATAATTCCGGATGTTGATGTAGGGTTTCGTATTGGTAACCAGCCAACCTTCCGGTGAAAGCATCGGCAGATACCTGAGCGACTCCATGGGCTCCACCGAAATGATCATGTCCGCTTTGCCGAACGGAATGAGGTCTGAGGCGATTTCCCGGTCTGATATCCTGAGGTTAGACTGAACATCACCACCCCGCTGGCTCATGCCATGGACTTCCGCCTGTTTCAGATGAAGTCCCGCATTCAGGGCTGCGGTACCGATGGTGGCTGCTATGGATAAGATTCCCTGTCCGCCGACTCCGGCAAGAATAATGTCTTTTTTCATCTTATGCTTCTACTTTTTCGGTTGACTGTAATTTCTTTGCTTCTCTCATACGCCTGGTCACTGTCTGAATGCACTCGCGACGCGGGATGATCACGGAAACACCTTCAAAAGCGATCTCTTCTTTCATAATGGCAAGGTTCTCTTCGTGGTATTTCTGCAGCGGGTTGATGATCCGGATGTGCTCTTTCTGCACACCCAGGGCCTCGCAGATGTCTTCAATCTTGCCTACGGCTGCCGAATCCTGTCCGCCGGTCATTCCGGTGGTGGCGTTGTCGAGAATCACCACGGTGATCGAAGAATGATCATTAACGGCATCAAGAAGTCCGGTCATACCGGAGTGGGTGAAGGTGGAGTCGCCGATCACCGCAACCGCAGGAAGCAGACCTGCATCGGCAGCGCCTTTGGCCATAGTGATGGAAGCCCCCATGTCGACGCAGGAATTGATGGCATCGAAAGGCTCAAGAGCCCCGAGGGTATAACACCCGATGTCGGAGAAAACGCGTCCTTTATAGAATTCTGAGAGTGCCTCATTCAGCGCATTGTAGCTGTAAATGTGCGGACATCCCTTGCAAAGTGAAGGCGGACGGCCGGTAACCAGTGCAGGGATATCACGGCCACGGGTATCAGCCAGACCGAGGGCAACCGCGACAATATTCGGATTCAGTTCCCCATCACGAGGGATGGTGCCGTCGAGGCGTCCTTTAATGGTCTTTCCCCTGTTGAGCAATCCGCGGAGCAGTTCTTCCAGCATCGGGTAGCCATCTTCCAGCACAAGGATTGAGTCGCACTGATCATACAGGTTTTCAATCAGTTTATGAGGAGCCGGATATTGCCCGATCCTGAGCACAGGATGAGGAACCTCGTGGTTCTCGAAATTTTCGATCAGGTAATTGTAGGCAAGTCCGCAGGCAATGATCCCGAGCCTTTTGTCAGCATGGTCAATCAGAAAGTTGAAGGGTGAACTCTCCGAAGAGGCGATAAATGCCGGCTGATTGGCCAGCAATGCCTTGTATTGCCGGCGGGCATTGGCCGGCAGCAGGATGAACTGCTTGAGGTTCTCCGGCAGTTTCAGGCTGTTCTGAGGCCTGTTTTCGCGACGGGCAACCCCCGATCTTGAATGAGCCAGCCTGGTGGTAATCCGCATCAGCACCGGGATCCTGAATTTCTCACTCAGCTCAAAACCAAAATGAACCATGTCGTAAGCTTCCTGCTGATTGCCTGGCTCCAGAATGGGCATCAGGGCAAATTTGCCGAAAAACCGGCTATCCTGCTCATTCTGTGATGAATGCATGGAAGGGTCGTCAGCGGCAACAACGATCAGTCCTCCGTTTGCACCAGTAATGGCGGAATTTACGAAAGCATCAGCAGCTACATTCAGCCCTACATGCTTCATGCAAACCATGGCCCTTTTGCCGGCATACGACATGCCAAGGGCTGTTTCCATTGCTGTTTTTTCATTGGCCCCCCAACTGGCCTTAATGTTCAATGCTTTTGCCTCCTTCGAATGCATTACATATTCCGTAATTTCGGTAGAAGGTGTTCCGGGGTAAGCGTAGATACCCGACATTCCGGCATCGATTCCGCCCTGGGCTATGGCCTCGTCGCCTAACAGTAAGAGCTTTTGCATGTTTTATCTAATATTTTAATAATGAACACAGTATGTAACCTTTTACGCCTGTGCTATTCCGGACAAAACTATAAAAATTTAATTACATGCCCTATCGGGTAGCTTATCTATAATTGATTTAAATAACAAGGATTTACGGAGCGTGACATTTTTGAATAATGCATTCAGAAGATTTTATCTGATTACACGGGTTCTGAAAACAGCTATTTTTGAGCTTTAAAATAATGTAGATGAATTTTCTAGCCCATCTGTTCTTATCCGGAAACAATCATGAGATCATCATCGGGAATTTTATTGCTGATCATGTCAAAGGAAACCGGTTTTTTGAATACAGCCCGGGGATTCAGTCGGGTATGCATCTGCACCGGTCCATTGACCAATACACCGATAGTCATCCTGTTGTAAAAGAAGCGGTTGAGCGGATTCGCCCCGATTTTCGCAAATATGCCGGCGTGGTGGTGGATATGTACTTCGACCACTTTTTATCAGCAGACTGGGTTTCCTGGTCTGATGAACCCCTGAAAACTTTTACCTCAAGAATGTACGGAATTATCAATCAACACACGGAAGTACTGCCACCGAGAACCAAACTCATGCTTCCCCATATGGAAAATTACGACTGGCTTGGTAATTACGGAAATTTTGAAGGTATCGACAGGGCCTTCAGGGGGATGGCGAGGCGGACGCCATTTCTTTCCAACATGGAATCTGCCTCAGAAAAGCTGAAAGAGGATTATCAATACTTTAAGTTGAGTTTCAGCCTGTTTTTCCCGCAGTTGATCGGATTCTGCGCGATTGAAAGGGAGAAACTTCCGGCCTGGCATTGACCTGACAAAAAAAAGCCCCGCCATAAGGCAGGGCTTCACTGTTACAAAACCTGAATCCGGATTAAACCAGACCCTGAGCGATCATCGCATCGGCAACTTTTACGAAACCGCCGATGTTGGCTCCATTCACATAATTAATAAAGCCATCAGCATCTTTACCATATTTAACGCAGGTTTCATGAATGTCGCGCATGATCTGGTGCAGCTTGGCATCCACTTCTTCGCGTGTCCATGAAAGACGCATGGAATTCTGTGTCATTTCAAGTCCTGAAACAGCAACACCACCGGCATTGGCAGCCTTACCCGGACCATAAAGGATCTTGGCTTTGAGATAAACTTCAATGGCGCCGGGGGTTGAAGGCATGTTGGCTCCTTCTGATACCACATAACATCCGTTGGCAACCAGCATCTTTGCATCTTCTTCGTTTACTTCATTCTGGGTAGCGCATGGAAGGGCGACATCGCACTTGATCATCCACGGGCGTTTGCCTTCATAGAACTCACATCCGTATTTGTCGGCGTATTCCTTGATCCTGCCGCGTTTGATGTTCTTCAGGTTCATCAGGTAATCCAGTTTGTCGGCATCAATGCCTTTCGGATCATAAATAAAGCCCGATGAGTCTGACAAGGTTACAACTTTACCACCCAGCTGGGTAACTTTTTCAACGGCATACTGAGCCACATTACCAGATCCGGAAACGGTCACAACCTTGCCTTTCAGGCTGTCGTTGCGGGTTTTCAGCATTTCTTCGGCAAAATAGGTACATCCGTAGCCAGTAGCTTCCGGTCTGATCAGACTGCCGCCCCATTCACGACCTTTGCCTGTAAGAACCCCGGTGAACTCATTGCGCAGACGTTTGTACTGTCCGAAAAGGAAACCGATCTCACGACCACCAACGCCGATATCACCTGCCGGAACGTCGGTGTCAGGTCCGATATGACGGAAAAGTTCCGACATAAAGCTCTGGGTAAACTTCATTACTTCGTTGTCAGATTTGCCTTTGGGGTCGAAGTCGCTTCCACCTTTACCACCACCCATAGGCAGTGTGGTGAGGCTGTTTTTCAATACCTGCTCAAAAGCAAGAAACTTCAGAATACCAAGGTTCACTGTCGGGTGGAAACGCAATCCTCCTTTGTAGGGTCCTATCGCACTGTTCATCTCGATGCGGAACCCACGGTTGACCTGAACCTCTCCCTTATCATCAAGCCAGGGAACACGGAAAATGATCACTCTTTCAGGTTCTGCCATACGCTCAAGAATCTTGGCGTCCCTGTATTTAGGGTTCTCTTCGATAAAAGGAATCAGCGATTCTGCAACTTCGTGAACGGCCTGGTGAAATTCCATTTCACTTGGGTTTTTGGCAATGATTTTTGCCATAAAATCATTCAGCTTCTGATCAAATACGTTTGCCATAACATTGTTGATTTAGAGATTTATTGTTTGGTTGAAATCATGGGTCAATATTAAAAAATCTAAACCGATGCAATGCAAGCCTTCCGGCGGTTTTCTGTCAGTGTACCGCCAAATTCAGTAAATTACGCAAAGAACCTGAGTAATTTGCTGAGGGGGGCAGGTTGCTATGGCTGTAATTGGTAAAGAATCTGCAAACAGCGTTATTGCATGTTTATATTTTAATTCGTTGATAGAATCTGTGAACTTGAGAGAAGGTAACTGATGAAGAATCTTTTCCTTCAGGTTAATAAAGAAATAATGTGTCGTGAGGTTGAGGACTTAACTAATTGAATGTCAGTCTTAATACGACACCGATTCCTCTCAATATGGCTCAGTGTGGGTATTACGGCAATTCAACCGTACAACAGGTTAGGAAAGATTAATATACTGTTAAATTGATTTCAAATCATCAATATGTGCTTTTTACTTCAGGCAACCACTGACCGGTTTGATTTTTTATTTTAACTTTACTTTGGTTAGGGAAATTCAATATTTTTCAGCTTTCCAAGAGAGTAATTCGATTTTATAAATGTGTTATTGAGGATAAATGGAAGTCATTTGTAGAGTCAGTACTTAAAAATAAATTCATAAAAAAGTGTGGCAATTAGAAGACTTTGATTATTTTTGTACCCTCATTACAAAGGAATAAATTTGAAAACACCTTTAAAAAATATCTCAGATATCCAAACAGGACTTTTTGCCAAGCCCTCCGGTGCTGGTGAATTGGTGTATTTGCAATCCAGACATTTTGATGAAAACGGACAATTGAATGCTGAATTGTTTCCCGACCTGCCGGCTAAAGACATCTCTGAAAAGCATATACTGAAAGACGGTGATGTACTTTTTGCAGCCAAGGGGACCAGGAATTTTGCCACTGTTTTTGAGAACCATAACGAACCTTCCGTAGCATCTACTTCTTTCTTTGTTCTCAGGATATCTTACAACAAAGTCCTGCCACAATACCTTGCATGGTTCTTGAATAACCAGGCCACACAAGCACTCTTAAAAACACAGGCCATAGGTACCGCTATCCCGTCTATTTCAAAACAGGTTTTGGAAAAACTTGAGATATCTGTTCCGGACATTAAAAGACAACAGGCAATTCTACAGATCACCAAACTTCGCGACAGGGAAAAATCACTGAAGCAAGAAATTGAACTGCTGCGCGAAAAACAAATTCAACAACAACTCTTCAACGCTTTAAAATAATTACAATGGTTAGAATTACTCAGAAAGACATCAACGATGCAGTCTGGAAAGCCTGCGATACCTTCAGAGGGAGCATCGATCCCAGTGTTTACAAAGACTATGTGCTTACCATGCTGTTTTTGAAATATCTCAGCGATGTACATGACGATAAAATGGACAGCTACCTTAAAAAGTACAACGGCGATGTGGAACGTGCCAAACGTTCCATGCAACACGAACGCTTTATTGTGCCGGAGCAAAGCCATTTTAAATTCCTGTATAACTCCAGAAATGAAGCCAACATTGGTGAACTCATTAACATTGCGTTGACTGAGCTGGAAGAAGCCAACCGCGAGAAATTATACAGCGAAGACGGTGCCGGCATTTTTCAGAACATTGATTTTAACAGCAGTAAGCTGGGTGAACCTAAAGACAAGAACCAACGGCTCAAGACCCTGCTGATTGATTTTAACAACGAGAAACTCAATTTGCGTCCCTCGCATCTGGGAGGGGCAGATATCATCGGCGGTGCTTACGAATTTCTGATTTCCAATTTTGCCAGTGATGCCGGGAAAAAAGCCGGGGAGTTTTTTACTCCTTCCGAGGTTTCAACATTATTGGCCAAACTCACTAAAAGCAGGCCCGGTTCGCGCATCTGCGATCCTACCTGTGGCTCAGGTTCATTGCTTATCAAAGCCGGTAACGAGGTAGGTTCAAGCAATTTTTCATTGTTCGGACAGGAAGCCAACGGCAGCACCTGGGCATTGGCAGTGATGAACATGTTTTTGCATGGTTTTGACAATGCAACCATCCGATGGGGTGATACAATCCGAAACCCCAAACTGAAAGAAGGCGATATCTTGATGAAGTTTGATACGGTGGTGGCCAATCCGCCTTTCTCCTTAGACAAATGGGGTAAAGTAGAAGACAAAGATGGGGAAACAACCACCGTAAGTTACGACCCTGAAAGCGATAAATACAACCGTTTTTGGAGAGGCGTACCACCCAAAAGCAAAGGCGACTGGGCCTTTATCAGCCACATGATAGAAACACTGAATGAACACGGAAAAGCAGGTGTAGTAGTGCCGCATGGTGTATTGTTCCGGGGTAGCAGCGAAGGCCGCATACGCCAACGTACCATTGAAGAAAACCTGCTCGAAGCAGTAATTGGCTTGCCTGCCAACCTGTTTTTTGGCACCGGCATTCCAGCCGCCATTCTTATTTTCAACAAGCAAAAAAGCGGCAATAATTTCCTGTTAATTGATGCCAGCAAACACTACGAAAGTGCCAAAAACCAAAACAAGCTGCGGGCAAGCGATATTGATCATATTGTAAACACTTACCGTGATTTTGCTGCCGGCATACTACAACCCGGTGTGGTGGAAGTTAAATACAGCTATATAGCCACTCCCGAAGAAATACAGGAAAACGACTTTAACCTGAACATCCCACGCTATGTGGACACCTTTGAGGAAGAAGCAGAAGTGGATATTGCTGCGGTGCAGAAGGAGATTGAGTTGCTGGAAGTGGAATTGGTGAAGGTGCAGAAAGAAATTGACCAATACTTAACTCAATTGGTGAAATGATATACAACAAAAAAGCATTACCAGAAGATTGGATTTTAGGAGACCTCATAGATTTTTGTATAAAATCTAATAGGGCAATTGTGGATGGGCCATTTGGCTCTAATTTAAAAACCGAGCATTTTAAAAAACAAGGCATACCTGTAATAAATAGTTCATTTGTTACTGAATTAACATTTAATGCAGGTAACTATGTTTATGTTGATGAAGAATTATTTCAGAGAGAAATAAGAAGTAAAGTTGTACCAGGTGATATTGTAATGGCCAAGATTGGGGCTAGATGTGGTTCATCTGCAATTTTGCCACAAAATCATCCAATTAGTATACTTTCAGGTAATTCTATTAAAATTAGTATTGATGAAAATGAGAATTCGAAAGAGTTTGTTTGGTGTCTACTTGTTAACGAGTACCTCAAAAACCAATTCAAAGATTGTAAATCAATTGGAGCACAACCTGCTATTTCAACACCACATCTTAAGAAATTAAAATTTCCCAAACCCCCACTCCCCGAGCAACGCGCCATCGCCCAGGTGCTCAGCACGGCAGATGCTGCCATCCACACCACCGAAAAACTCATAGCCCAAAAAGAGCTCCGCAAAAAATGGCTGATGCAGCAGTTGTTAATGGGGAAGAAACGGATGAGGGGGGTTGAGGGGGAGTGGAAAAAATTGGGTGCAGGCGATGTTTTTACAAGTGTGACAAAAAAAGGGTTTGCAGATGAAGAATTGCTTTCTGCTACACAAGATAGAGGAATGATTCCAAGAACAATGTTGGAAGGAAGAGTTACTATGCCAACAACAGGAACGGAGGGATTCAAATTGGTTGAGGTTGGAGATTTTGTCATCAGTCTACGTTCGTTTCAAGGTGGTTTGGAATACTCGTATTACAGAGGATTAGTAAGTCCGGCATATACAGTCCTAAAACCTAAGAAACCTATCAATGAAGAATTTTATAAACAGTATTTCAAGAGCACCGATTTCATTGGGCATTTGGCTATTGCCGTTATTGGAATTCGTGATGGCAAACAAATTAGCTATGATGATTTCTGCACAGTAAAAATTCCTTACCCACCCATTCAAGAACAAACCGCCATAGCCCGGGTGCTGCAAGTAGCAGATAAAGAAATCAGCCTGCTCAAAGCCAAGGCGGAGAAGTTGCGGGAGTTGAAGAAGGGGTTGATGCAGGTGTTGTTGACGGGAAAAAAAAGACTAGAATTTCAAAAATGAAAAAAACTTCACAAGAAAACATTGAGATTTCTGATATAATTGCTGATTACTTGGGTATTAGCTTCAGGAATACAGAATACTCATTAGGGAAATGGGGTGAGGTGGATAATTGGGCAATGTTGCCAAATGGCACAATTATTCTACTCGAGTGCGAAAAAGGGCAAAAGCATCCCAATACTAATGTATTGAAGCTTTACCCATTCTTGGAAGAAAATTCTGATAAAACAATTGTTTTGATTCATTATTTTTATCCAAAAAACAAAGCCCCAAAGAACCGATTGGCGCTTTGTGATTTTCTGAGTGATAAGATGGAACAGCTGTTTGTCGGACGATTTCACTATATTTCGCTTAGGTGCGATGCAAATGAAATCTCAGAAAGAATAAGAAAGCAGAAAAAAGGATTCATGAAGCAATTACTAACTGAAAAAATAGAGATCGATAATTAATAATTCTGAAATATGAGAACAAAAAAACCGATTGCAGCATTGATTTACGATTTTGATGGAACATTATCTCCAGGCAATATGCAGGAGTTTGGCTTTATTCAGGCAGTAAATAAGAAAGCGGGACCTTTTTGGTCTGAAAACACAAAGCTTGCTACATCCAATGATGCAGACCAAATATTAACATACATGTACTTGATGCTTAAAAAAGCTGAAACAGAAAACGTGTCACTTCAACGAAAATCATTTCAGGAATTTGGCAAAAAGATAGAACTTTTTAAGGGAGTTAACGAATGGTTTAAACTCATTAATGATTGCGGAAAGAAAATTGGAGTCAAAGTTGAGCATTATGTAAATTCATCAGGATTGATAGAGATGATTGAAGGCACTTCAATCGCTAAAGAGTTTAAGAAAATATATGCATGTTCATATCTGTATGATATAGACGGTAAGGCAATTTGGCCTGCTGTTGCAGTTAATTATACAACAAAGACCCAATTCTTGTTTAAAATCAATAAAGGGATTGACAGTATTTACGATAACAAAAAAGTTAACGAATATATTCCTGACAGTGAAAGACGAGTTCCATTCAGTCAAATGATTTATTTTGGGGATGGTGAAACAGATATACCATGTATGAAATTGATAAAAGAACAAGGTGGACATTCAATTGCAGTTTACAAACCAAGGGATTCAAAGAAAAAGAAAACTTCTGAGAAATTGATAATTGAAAACAGAGTAAATTTTGCTTGTTCAGCTGATTACACAGATGGTTCCGAAATATTTCAAGTCGTGAAGACAATTCTTGAAAAAATTAGAGCTGATCATGATTTCCAACTCCTTTTAAATCAGCACCAGAGAAAAGCAAATCCCAAAGCTGAAGGAACGATAAATCCCAATACTTCAGCTAATAATTTGAATGACCCGAATGCATCTGAAAACACAAATTAATGGGTTATGACCGCTGTAGAATTGAAACAAATCCTTCAATCTCTCCGCAATCTCACAGCTGAGAACGAAATTGTTGAGTTTAAAGAGGCCAAAACAGGGTATGACTTTAATAAACTGGGTAAATACTTTTCTGCCCTGAGCAATGAAGCCAACCTGAAAGGCCGGCCTTTCGCATGGCTTGTTTTTGGGATAGAAAACAAGAAACATGCTATTGTTGGAAGTAAGTTTCGTGCGCAGCGAAAAGACTTAGATAGCCTGAAAAGCGAAATAGCCAACAAAACCACCAACCGGATTACATTTATTGAAATTTATGAATTAATTGAGCCAGAAGGTCGTGTGGTAATGTTTCAGATTCCTGCTGCACCTAAAGGCTTCCCCATTGCTTTTGACGGACATTATTACGGCAGGGATGACGAAGAACTTGCGCCTTTAAATCTGGAAGAAATAGAGCGCATCCGTGCACAAGCCACTACCGAAGACTGGAGTGCAGCCATTGTGCAGGGAGCTTCATTGGAAGATTTGGATGAAGAAGCTATTGGTTTAGCAAGAAAAAACTTTAAAAACAAATTCCCTGAAAAAGCGCCAGATGTTGACAGCTGGGACGACACTACCTTTTTGAATAAGGCAAAAATTACCATTAAAGGAAAGATTACCCGTACTGCTATTATTTTGTTGGGCAAAGAAGAATCAGAACATTTTATCAATCCCGCCGAGGCAAAAGTAAGATGGCTTTTGAAAGATGCAAAAGGCAATGATAAAGATTATGCCATTTTTGGTTGTCCATTGATTTTGGCAGTAGATAAAGTATATGCCAAAATCCGCAACCTGAAATATCGTTACATCAAAGAAGGAACTCTTTTTCCTGACGAAGTAAATCAGTATGAGCCTTACTCGATTCGTGAAGCATTAAATAACTGCATCGCCCATCAGGATTACACCTGTCATGGTCGAATTAATGTGGTGGAGATGGACGACCAATTGATTTTTACAAATCTTGGTTCTTTCATCCCAGGTAGTGTTGAAAAAGTAGTTAAAGAAGACGCCCCTGAAGAACATTACAGAAATCGGTTTCTGGCTACGGCCATGTTTAACCTGAAGATGGTAGATACTGCCGGTGGTGGAATAAGGAAGATATTCAATTTTCAGCGGGAACGCTTCTTCCCAATGCCGGATTATGACCTTTCAGGAGGTAAGGTAAAAGTTACCATTTCAGGTAAGATTCTCGACATGGAATACGCCCGGTTACTGGCAAGAAATAAAGACCTGACTCTGGAAGAAATTATCTTGCTCGACAAAGTGCAGAAAAGGCAACCTTTAACCGATTTAGAAGAAAGGCATTTAAAAAGCAAAAAACTTATTGAAGGCAGAAGACCAAACTACTTTGTCGGGATCAGGATTGCTCAAAAAACTGATCAAAAGGCTGCATATTCCAAAAATAGGGCATTTGATAAGAGTTATTACTTAGACTTAATAGTTAAAGCAGTTAGAGAACATGGTTCGCTTGATAGAAAAGATGTGGATGAATTGCTCTGGAAAAAGTTGCCAGATTGGATGACAGACAAGCAAAGAAAGACAAAAATTAATCATCTGCTTTCTGAATTAAGAAAAAATCAGAAGATTGTTAATGTTGGTAGTGATGCCAAACCTAAATGGGTTTTAAATATCTCTCAAAATGATTGAACCAATCAAAGATTCTATTAAAGATATTATTAGAGGATTAGTTATAGACTCTGTTAAAGTCCTTGCTAAAGTTCCTGTTAGAGTTCTTATTAGAGATTCTGTTAGAGATTCTGTTAGAGATTCTGTTAGAGTTCTTGTTAGAGATTTTGTTAGAGATTCTGTTAGAGGTCTTGTTAGAGATTTTGTTAGAGATTCTGTTAGAGGTCTTATTAATGATTTTAATTCTCCTAATTATGAGGTTTTTCTTCAAAAAAAACCGGGAATAGTGATTATATTATTGAAATGCAGGCGAATAGAATAAGTTTCAATTCTCTGTATCCGGCTCCCGATTCTCTAAAAATGAAAAAGTAATGGACACACCAAGTTTCAAAGAAGACCACATCAGTCAGATTCCGGCATTGCAAATGCTGGTGAATTTGGGTTATTCATATTTGAGTCCGGCAGAAGCAGAACGGCTGAGAGGTTGCAAAACCACCAGTGTATTGCTTGAAGATGTGCTGCGGAAACAACTGAAAGAGATCAACAGCATTCGTGTAAGTGCCAGCAAAACCAGCATTTTCACCGATGAAAATATTGAGCGGGGTTTGCTTGCATTGAAGAACCTGCCCATGAACGAAGGCTACATTGCGGCCAGTGAAAAGGCATACAACCTGCTCACATTAGGTCAGGCATTGGAGCAAAGTGTAGATGGAGACAAAAAGAGTTTTACCCTGCAATACATTGACTGGAAGAACATCAGTAACAATGTTTTTCATGTAACTGAGGAGTTTAGTGTAATGCGTTCAACAAGCAAGGAGCATTACCGCCCCGATCTGGTGTTGTTTGTGAATGGTATTCCGCTTTGCATTATTGAGTGCAAACGACCTGATATGAAAGAGCCACTGAAACAGGCCATCAGTCAGCATTTGCGCAATCAGCAGGAAGATGGTATCCGTAATCTGTATGTGTATTCTCAACTTACTTTAAGCATTGCCACACAGGAAGCCGCTTTTGCTACCAACGGCACTCCTGAAAAATTCTGGTCAAAGTGGCAGGAAAAATTCATCAATGCAGATGATGAAAAAAATTACAACACCAGCTTACTGGAGCTGAAAAACCAGAAACTCCCTGGTTTCGCGAAAGAACATTTATTTGCAGACCGCTTTAAGTATGTAAAACAATATTTTGATGCGTTAGAGCAGGCTGAAATTCTGCCAACAGAGCAAGACCATTATTTGTATGGTTTATGTCGTCCCGACAGGTTGTTGGATATCACCTTCAATTTTATTTTGTTTGATAATGGCGAGAAGAAAGTTTCGCGCTATCAGCAGTTTTTTGCTATCAAAAAAACCATGCAAAGAATCAAACAAATTGAACAAGGAAAAAGGACAGGAGGTGTAATATGGCATACCCAGGGTAGTGGAAAGTCTTTAACCATGGTAATGCTGGCACAGGCTATTGCTATGGAACCAGGCATTCGCAATCCCAAAATTGTTCTGGTAACCGATCGTACTGATTTAGATGATCAGATTACAAAGACATTCCGGAAATGTGGAAGATTTGTTGACAATGCAACGACCGGTCAACGCCTGGTGGAGCTGTTGGAAAGCAAAAGTGATGCAATCGTTACAACCATCATCAATAAGTTTATGGCAGCAGTAAAGAAGATCAGCAAGCCATTAGAGAGCCATGACATTTTTGTTTTGGTAGATGAAGGTCACAGATCGCAACACGGAATATTTAACATTGACATGCAGAAGACATTGCCTAATGCATGTTTCATTGCCATGACCGGTACCCCGCTATTTAAAAAAGAGAAAAGTACTGCTGCTAAGTTTGGTGGTATTATTGACGCATACACTGTGGACCAGGCTGTGAGTGACAAAGCTGTTGTTCCTTTGCTCTATGAAGGAAGATTGGCATTGCAAGATGTGAATGCCAGCCCTATTGACACATTTTTCGGCATGATTTCAGAACCATTATCCGAATACCAGAAAGCTGATATAAAAAGGAAATTTGCCCGTTACGACCACCTGAATTCGGCTGAGCAAAAAATGAGAATGATTGCGTGGGATATCAGCTATTATTTTCGTGACAACTGGCAAGGCAGAACACCTTTTAAAGGTCAGCTGGTATGCGATAAGAAGGTGAATGCTGTTAAATATAAAGAATACCTCGATGAAATAGGTATCGTAAGCAGCGAAGTATTGATTTCTCCAATTGACGAGCGGGAAGGAGAGGATAGTGCTTATGAAAAGTCAACAGAAAAAGAAAACCAGTTCTGGAAAAAGATGATGGACGAACATGGTAATTCAAAAACCTATGAAAAGAATATCATCAACAGGTTCAAGAATCAAAAAGATCCGGAAATCATCATCGTAGTTGATAAACTTCTGACAGGTTTTGATGAACCTAAAAACACAGTACTTTACCTGACCAGGAATCTGCAGGGCCATAAACTTTTACAGGCCATTGCAAGGGTAAACCGTATTTACCCCGATAAAGAATTTGGATACATCATTGATTATTATGGTGTTATTGATAATTTGGATGATGCATTGCAGCTGTATTCTTCCTTTGCAGATTTTGATGAAGAAGATTTGGCTGGAACACTGATCAACATTTCAGAAGAAATTAATAAACTTCCGCAAAAGCATTCAGACCTTTGGGATATTTTCAAAACCATTGCCAATAAACGCGATGCGGAAGCCTACCAGGTATTGCTTAAGGATGAGGCTATCCGGGTTCTGTTTTATGATAAACTGGCAGCATTTTCTAAAAGCCTGAAGCTCGCATTATCTTCTATTCAATTCCACAAAGATGTGGATGAGAAAATCATTGACCGCTACAAATCAGATTTGGCAATGTTCCTGAAACTTCGTTCAGCGGTTCTTGAGAGGTATAGTGACGAGATTGATTACAAGCAATACGAAGGACAGATTCAAAAATTAATTGACACACATATTACTACCGAGAAAATTGAAACCATAACAGAGTTGGTTAATATTTTCGACAAGGACAAATTTCAGCAGGAGGTTGAGAATACGATAGGTAAAGCTGCAAAAGCTGATAAGATTGCCAGCAGAACAGCCCGACATATAACTGAGAAAATGGATGAAGATCCGGCTTTTTACAAGAAGTTTTCACAAATGCTGAAAGAAACCATTGCCGAATATGAAGCAAAAAGAATTAACGAGGCTCAATACCTGAACAGAGTAGAGGAAATAATGAACAATGTTCTGACACGGACTGATGATGATATTCCTGTGCAACTGCACCAAAAAGACGTTGCAAAAGCATTTTATGGGATAACTATTCAAGCTCTTTCGGAAAAAATACAAGACTTTCTGATTCTAAAGGAAGTTTCAATACAAGCTGCAGTGCATATTGACGACCTGATACGACAAACAGTCTTAGAAAATGGCAAACCCATCATAGACTGGCAATTTAAAACAAATATTACCGGAAAACTACTCATTGATATAGGTGACTACCTTATTGATGAGGTTCGGGACAAATATCATATTAAACTGTCTTTTGAGGAAATGGATAAGATTGCTGAAGACTGTATTGATGTTGCCAAAATCAGATATAAATAATGAAGGAGGCGATACAATTCGGGAGCAGAACAATAGTTTTTCAATTGGAGTTTTCAAACAGAAAATCTCTTGGCATTACCATAACACCTGAAATGGAAGTTAAGGTGCGAGCCCCTTTTGATGCTACTATTGAAAAAATAAAAGAAAAGGTTAAAAAGAAAGCTCCCTGGATAATTAAACAACAAAGCTTCTTTCTTTCTTTTCAACCAAGGACACCAGAACGGAAATTTGTAAGCGGAGAAACACACCTGTATCTGGGTAGACAATACCGCTTGCAAATCCAGGTTGGCTTGAGTGAGTCAGTAAAACTAAAGGGTAAATTCATTGAAGTAACAGTACCGGATAAGTCCAAAGTAAAAGATTTATTAAACCAATGGTACCTGGAACATGCAAAGAATAAGTTTCATTCCATTGCTGAGCCGCTAATTGAAAGATTTAAAAAGTATGATGTGAAACCCGGTTCTGTTGTTTTACGCGACATGCCGACAAGATGGGGAAGTTGCACTCCAAAAGGAAAAATTATTTTAAATCCTGAGTTGATAAAAGCCCCGAAAGGCTGCATTGAATATGTAATTATACATGAACTCTGCCATTTACTACATCATGATCACACACAGAAGTTTATTGACTTACAGAATAAAGAAATGAAAGACTGGGAAAGGTGGAAAATGAAATTAGAAAAGCTGTTAGCTTGAGCAAATGGATGTATGTCAAACCCTATGAATTTTTAATCTTCTGCTCAATCAGGCTGGTTGAAAAACCCGGCAGGTAATCAAGGGTGGTTACCTCACCACCTTTTGCCATCACCACATCATAACCAACGATATCTTCGGGTTTATAATCAGCCCCTTTTACCAGGATATCCGGTTGTATCTTTTTTATCAGGTTGTAGGGAGTTTCTTCGTCAAAGAGCACCACACAGGAGACAAATCCCAGTCCGGCAAGAATCATGGCCCGGCTCTGCTCATCGTTAATCGGCCGCGAAGGCCCCTTGAGTCTTCGCGTAGATGCATCGGTATTCAGCCCGACAACCAGGATGTTCCCAAGGCCGGCTGCTTTTGCCAGGTAGTCGATGTGCCCGCGGTGAATAATGTCGAAACATCCATTCGTAAATACCACCCTGAAACCTTTGAATTTCCAGTAAGCAATCAGCCTGTCCAGCTCAGCGGGATCAGGGATTTTCTTCAGGATACTTTCCAGATGTGTCATGGCTTAAATGTTTGTTGATCAATGGTAACAACACCAGTGATATCAGTCCGGCAATCAGAATCATCAGGGTTTGGGAAGCCCAGATCAGCCAACCCATGGCGTATCCTGTGGTTGATGGAATGGCGTAAATAAACAATGTTTCCGCAACAATGGCCGGATAAATTCCTATGCCTCCCTGTACGATCATAATGCCGATTGACCCGAAGATAAGCACAGCCAGCCCGGCATCAAGGCCCAGCATGGATGTTTCGGGCAGGGAATAGAATACAATGTAAGCCATCAGCAGGTACATAATCCAGATAAACAGACTATGCAGAATGAACTGAAAGGGCTTTTTCATTTTAACCAGCGATTTGATGCCTTCGGCAAAGCCTGCAGCCAGACTGTAGAACTTCTTATAAAGCCCGGTATGCCTGAATTTCTTACGGATGACAATAAAAGCTGCGATCCCTGCAATGGCAAGCACCGCAATCATCAGCACAAGGTAGGTGTCGGGATTGGCCGCAAAATGAAACTTATCCTGCAGGGGAGCATAGATTTTCTGTTCTATATAGAGGTGCAGCTTTCCTGAAAGGGAAACAACCATCAGCAGGAACAGCAGGATAAACATCAGCATATCGATAGCCCGTTCTGTGATTACGGTGCCGAACGACTTGTTGAAAGGGATTTTCTCGTATCGGGTAAGAATACCACAACGGCTCACCTCTCCGAGTCTTGGCAGGGCAAGGTTGGCCAGATAACCGATCATCACAGCCATAAAGACGTTGTGGACACGTGGTTTGTATCCCATGGCCTCGAGCAGTATTTTCCAGCGCAGTGCACGGCTGAAATGACTCAGGATACCGAGTGCAATGGCTGCCAGAATCCAGTAATAATTGGCTATTCTGAGCGATCCGAGTATTTCATTTTTCTGTTCAGCGGAGAGGTTCCGCATAAAAAGCCAGATAAAGAAAATACCCAATCCCAGGAAGAAACTGAACCGGAGTACCGAGCCAAACGTCTTTTTCAATGTGTCAGACTAATTTATTCTTTTGATCAGGAAAAACAATGGCAGGTTTGAATGTTGCTGCTTCTTCGGGTGTCATCTGAGCAAAAGCGGCGATAATCACCATGTCGCCGGCAACGGCTTTCCGGGCTGCGGCTCCGTTGAGCGAAATCATTCCACTGCCCCGCTTGCCTTTGATAACATAGGTTTCGAGACGTTCTCCGTTGTTGATGTTGAGTACCTGAACCTTTTCAAATTCAATCAGGTTTGCAGCATCCATCAGGTCTTCGTCAATGCCGATACTGCCAATGTAATGGAGGTTGGCTTCGGTTATGGTAGCCCGGTGAATTTTTGATTTGAGGATTTCTATGGTCATGATGCTGCAAAATTACTAAATTAATCTGATGTTGTCTATCAGTCTGATTTCACCGGCAAAAACAGCGATGAAACCATAATCTCCGGGGGAGATTCTGCCTTCAACCGCTTGCAGGGTGTTCCCTCCGGCAATGGTGAAGTACTCAAGTTTCAGGTGTGGATGATCACTGAATTTGGCCTTCACAAAATTGACAATCTGCGGGGCTGTATGGTTTGCAGCGAGACTTCTGGCTTCTTCAAGAACCATATGGATGTATGGGGCTGCCTTACGCATAGCCGGGGTGAGCCTTTCGTTGCGCGAACTGCGTGCAAGGCCGTCATCTTCCCGGCTGATCGGGCAGGGAACGATTTCTGTATCAATGTGTTCGTTCCTTACCAACGCCCTGATGATCTGTAGCTGCTGGTAATCCTTTTCGCCGAAATAAGCCCGGTGTGGATGTGTGATTTCAAACAATCGCTGAACTACAGTGGCCACCCCGTCGAAATGCCCGGGCCTGAATTCTCCTTCCATCACTCTGGCCAGATCTCCGAAATCATAGCTTTTTCTGTGGTTGTCGGGGTACATTTCTTCAACCGAAGGACAGAAAGCAAGATCACAACCCGCACCTTTCAGCATTTCAAGGTCTTTTTCAAGGGTTCGCGGGTATTTCTTCAGGTCATCGGGATTGTTGAACTGTATTGGATTCACAAAAATACTGACTACCACAAGGTCGTTTTCTTTCCTTGCCCGCCTAACCAGTGTGAGGTGTCCTTCATGCAATGCACCCATGGTCGGAACAAATCCGATTGTTCTTCCGTTTTGCCTGGCTTCCCTAGCAAATGCACTGGTTTCGCTGATGGTTTCGGTTACTGTCATTTCTGTAGTTTTCTGAATAAGCGGATGTCCGGAACTTTCCTGACTATTTCCCCGCAACAATCCTGAGCAGATCTTTTTCGAGGGTCGTCGCCGGTGTTTCAATGATGCGTCCTGTTTCTTCCCCGTCAACGGTCATGATAAAGGTAGGGACGAGTTTCACATTGAAATCGCCGATGCAGAAATTTCCTGCCTTTTTTTCACGGTCTACCGCTACCATAAAGACCTGTTCAGCCGGATAGCCGATCATATCGAGTATCTTAAGAAAAGCCGGAACCTGTTCCCGGCTGTCGCCACACCAGGTGCCCAGAACGATGAAAATGTAAGGATACTTCTCTTTATAAAGTCTGAGGCTGTCAAGAATCACCGGGTCTGGCTGGCTGGCATTGTAGCCCTCATTAAACCAGTCCCCCATGGAAACAAGTCCGTCACGGGTAATGGTTCCTATCAGAATCTCCTTGCCTGATTTTTCATCCATTATTTTATGATTGTCATCCTGGGCGAATATTGCGGAGGATAGCAACAACGCAATTGAGAAAAAGAATAGGTTTTTCATAACCGGATACGTTGAGGTGAAGTTTTGAAGAAGGAGCGCCCGGCTCCTGAATCTGGAGTGCAAAAATAGAAAAGGTTTTGATGTGCATCAAAACCTTTTCTGTGTTCAGGGGTAATGGTTGGTTTACATTGAGCCTGAATCGTAGGCCTGTTCACCGTGGATAGAAGTGTCGAGCCCGGTCATTTCATCGCTTTCACTAACCCTGACTGGGGTTATGTAATTAATCAGCGCCAGCATGAGGTAGGTGAAGATAAAGGCGTAGGCCGAGGCACCTGCGACGGCTACCAGCTGTTTAAAGAAGAAAGATGACTCACCGAATATCAGTCCCTGGGTGGTGATGGCAGGGTTAATGGCTGAGGTGGCGAAAACACCCAGCAGAATCGTTCCGAGTACTCCTCCAACTCCGTGAACACCCCATACATCAAGGGCATCATCCCATCCGAGTTTGTTTTTAAGGCTCACTGCATAATAACAAACCAACCCGGCGATAATGCCAATGACTGCAGCAGCCCATAAGGGCACAAAACCGGCAGCAGGAGTAATGGTAGCCAGTCCGGCGACGGCACCGGTCAGCAGACCGATGAATTTCGGTTTCCTCGATTTCGACCACTCGATAATCAGCCAGGTTACGGTAGCGAATGAAGCGGCCACATCGGTATTGGCAAAAGCCTGAACCGTAATGTTATCAACGGAGAGCTCACTTCCGGCATTGAATCCGTACCATCCGAACCACAGCAGACCGGTACCTATGGCAACCAGCGGAATGCTGTTGGGGGTAGAATCTTTATCAGTCCTCGACCCGACATAGAAAACGGAAGCAAGTGCCGCAAATCCGGCAGTGGCATGCACCACAATTCCTCCGGCAAAGTCGAGAACACCCCACTGGGCAAGCAATCCACCGCCCCATACCATGTGGACAAACGGATAATATACCAGCACCTGCCATACAATCAGGAATATCAGATAGCTTTTAAAAGTGACCCTGCCGACGAAAGCGCCCGTTATCAGCGCAGGGGTGATGATGGCAAACATCATCTGATAAAGGAAGAATACCAGTTCGGGAATTTTCCCGTTGCCGGCATAAACACTGTTCAGGTCAACTCCGTTCAGGAAGGCTTTGTCAAGATCTCCGATGATGGCGCCGGTACCGCTGAAGCAGAGTGAGTATCCTGCGATGAACCAAAGTACTGTTGTAACACCCAGCGAAACAAAGCTCTGTATCATAATGCCCAGAATGTTCCTCTTGGTGGCCAGACCGCCATAGAAGAAAGCCAAACCGGGGGTCATGAGCATTACAAGGCTGGTAGCCAGCAGCATAAATCCGGTGTTGCCGGTTTTGGCTGCTTCATTCAAAATCATTTCAGGTTCCATTTTTTTTTGTTTTAGTTGTTTGAATGGGTTCAGAGTGAAATCCCGAATACCAGAAATACATTTTCTGTCATCGGATTGACAATAAAAGATGAAGAAACCGGCAGGCTGAATTTATCTGTGATCTGGATCTCCTTACTCAGGGTAACCCCTAAATTGATCAACCCTGCTTTTTCTCCGTAAAACCCGGTTTCTTCCTTATCTTCATCGGGGCTGGTAGGAGTGAGGCCGGCAAAGATTTTGTAATCAACCTCTTTACATTTACCATTATATCCCAATTCAATATAGGTCGAGAATTGTTTGTCACCATTGGCTTTTCTGGCGTCTGCGCCCCAGAAATTCATGGCAGCCATCAGCGAGAAGGGAATTTTTTCTGTACCATCAAACGAAATCATGGCTTCAAGCAAATGCCCTGTTGAATCCTGATCAAATTCAAAGTAATTGTTGTTCCCTGCCATTTCGTCGGGAAAAAAATAATCGGTCAGGGTTATGGTGAACATCTCTTTGATGTTGTAGCTCAGGTACAGGTCGGTTTCCTGCATGGTGCGGCCATCGCTGAAGGAGAAGGCACCCCAGGTTCCAATCGTGATATTGCCTGCTGAGAACTCAAGTGACGGCTGGATGCTGGGAGATGAACCACCCAGATTTAATCCGCGCCAGATATAACGGCTCATAATATCTGCACCGGCATCAAAGGAAGTTTCGATCTGAGCGTTTATGAGCCCGGGTATAAATACAAATGCTGTCAGAACAGCCCAGAACAGGTTTTTGGTTTTTTGTCTCATACTCAAATGGTTTTTAGGTTTGCAATCGATTCCGTAAACGGCAAAAATTGAAACTTTAGCCTTATTGAACAATGAAGTATTAACTGATTTTACATAGGGTAATCACTGAAATAATTTTCAGTGAAACACGTAATTATAAGTTGCAGGAAAGGGTGTAATGCGGAATGGAAAAATCAGAAATCAATAATATGGTGCTTTATTGCAAATTTGATCAGATCTACAGCCGTTTTGAGGCCAAGTTTCTGCATAATGTGGTTTTTGTGAGATTCCACAGTCCGGGTACTGATATACAGTTGTTCTGCTATCTGCGGATTGGTATTACCTTCTGCGAAAAGCCTGAGTATTTCGAGTTCCCGTTTCGATAAGGCACTGCTTTGTGTCAGGTTTTCCGGTTCTTTGTCCTGGGCTTTCTTAATGTAACTTTTCAGAATAATATTTGATACGGATTCGCTGAAATACTCTTCACCGGCAGCAACTGCCCTGATGGCATGGAGCAATTCGTCCTGTGAAATATTTTTTGGCAGATAACCCTGTGCACCGGCTTTAATGGCATTAAAGATGTATTCTTCGGAGGTGTACATCGACAAAAAAAGCACCTTCATCAAAGGGAACTGCTCCCTGACCTTTTCACAAAGCTCTATGCCTGAAATGTCAGGAAGTGAGATATCCATCAGCACGATATCAGGCAAACCTGAGTTCAGTTGCCTGAAGAGTTCACTTCCTGAACCGGCTTCATCATAAATACGGATATCTTCCTGCCCGGAAAGCAGCGCGCGGATGCCATCACGCACAATCTTGTGATCGTCAACCAGCAGTACCTTGATCATACAAGCCTTTTATTAACGGTAATTCAATCTGAAATACAGTTCCCTTGTCTGGCGCAGATATTATCTCAACTTTGCCGCGAAGTAAACCAATCCGTTCCCTGATGTTGTTCAGCCCATGCCCGTTGGAGGGGCATGATTCGTTTACAGCAAACCCCCTGCCATTGTCTTCTATGCTGATCAACAGTGTTTGCTGTCTGGTTTCAGCAACGATTCTTAGTTCGGTTGCCCCTGAATGTCTGGCAACATTGTTGAAAATCTCCTGAAAAATACGGAAAATGTAAAGCCTGGCTTTTTTTCCGAGTTGTTTGTCGGGAATTTCTCCTTCAAAGATCGTTTTTATTCCATAATTCTCAGTAAGATTGCTGCAAAGGCTTCTCACTGCTGAGGTGATTCCGAATTCACTGAGGGCCGGAGGCATCAGCGCATTTGTCATGGCCCTCACATCATCGATCAGGTTGTCGGTAAGGTTGATTGCTGAAACCAATCCCGGCTTGATTTGTTCAGAAATGTTATTCTCCAGCGCACCAAGCTTCAATCTGATCGCGATCATACTTTGTCCTATCCCATCATGCAGCTCGCGCGAAAGCCGCTGCCTTTCCTGATCCTGTCCGTCGATGGCTGACCTGAGCCTGGAAATACGCTCTGCTTTCAGAGCCCTGTCTTTGTCCTGCAGCTTTTGCGCCATATTGCTGAATGCTTCTGCCAGCTCGCCAAGTTCATCGTCCGATTTGATCACCGGAATCTGCTCAAGCCGCCCTTCTCCCAGATCAATGGCTGCCGTCCTCAGTTCAATTACCGGTCGCGTAATCCTGGTGCTGATAAAATAGGTCAGAATAAAAAAGGCAAGTCCCATCACAACCGATAACATCAATATGCTGTTCCGGAGCGAATAGACGGATGCGGTTGCCTCACTGTAGTCCAGCTCAGCAAGTATGGCCCATTCAAGCCCCGCTCTTCTGAGCAGGCCGAACGAACTGAGTACTTCTATGCCCCGGTAGTCTTTGGCCAGGTCAAGTCCTGATTCATTCAGCAGTGCCTTTCTTACCGGTGTGGTGATCACCCTGGTCTTCATGACTGAGTTGCTCAGAAACCGCGATTGACTCCGCATGTAGAAATCCCTCCCAACCAGATAAGTTTCACCTGAATAGCCCAACCCGTTTTCCGGCCTCACCTCAAGCATGAATTCGTTGATCTGGTTTGCGTCTATTTCAAGTAAAAAGTATGCGGCTGTAATTCCGTTTTGCTCCACCGGCCCGGCAACAATAAGGGGGTTTCCCGGCAGACTCTTTGTTGAATTGTAATCAATCAGGAATGATTTATATTCTGTTGGTTTAACAATATTGACGCGGGGTTCAGCATCCTTTGCAGCACCTCTGATGGTCTTGTGCCAGTAGAGTATTTTTCCCTTATTATCGGCAAACCCAAATCCTTTATAGTATGATGAAATCGTCGAGGATCGGCCGGCAATTGTTTTTACATCGTTTTGGGATAGTTCATTTCCGGCTATAAGTTTCAGCGCAGATGACTGAACTTCTTCCGAATCTGCAAACCGTGAAGTTTCTGACAAACGTTCATCAAAGAATCTCCCTACAGCCTGTGTCCGCGCGATGCGCAGGGATGTCAGCTGGTTATAGGTGCGGCTGAGTAAGGCATTTCTGGCCGAAACAAACGAAAAGTATCCGATCACAAGGATCGACCCTATGCCCAGAAGCAGGAAATACAGAATCATTTTTTCGGTTAGCGATGATCTTCTCACGGAGGCCAATTTCTTTTTCAAACCTACAGGATTTTTTCTGGCAAGCGAAATTTTTAAGATAATTTCATTGGTTTATTTTTGTAATACACAGAAAAACAAATGATTAAAATTTTTATCTCCCGATAGCCGCAGGGGACTTAGTGTCATTTGAACAATTTCTCTTTTAAATGGTTGATTGCCTAACTCATTGAAAATGGGTTGATTTCGTTTTGTATAATAATTTAAATAATTGATTATCAGGTGTTAATGACAAATCCTCTCCAGGGGTGGATACTTGCATTAATCGTTGTTCACGATTATATTTGCCGGCTGATTTTTCAAATTCCTGATAACACAAGCATTCTGATATGGAGAAAATAGGGATTTTTTATGGTGGAAGCCCGAAAGGCAGTACCTATAAAACCGCACAATCACTGGTTAAACATTTTGGCAACAGCCATGCTGCGATGCACAATGTTAGTGAAGCAACCCGCGAAGATCTTGAAAAGTACGAATACCTGATACTGGGCACTTCTGCCTGGGGAATTGGTGAGATGCACCAGGACTGGGAAAGATTTATTGATGTGCTTGCAGAAGCCAGTATAGAAGACAAGAAAATCGCCCTGTATGGCCTTGGCGATCAGATTGAGTATCCTGAAAGCTTTGTCGATGGAATGGGAACCGTTTTCTGCAGGTTGCCCTTTAAACAGAATGTGGTGGGCTTCTGGCCAACAAAAGGCTATTCCTACTATTTCTCTACAGCTGAGAAAGATGGCAAATTTGTTGGTCTGGCATTGGATGAAGACAGCCAACCTGAATTGACTGGCGAGCGTATCTCAAAGTGGGTCAGTCAGTTAAAATCAGAATTCAGGATAAATTGAAGCTCCTGCTTTTATTATTCATGAATTTTTAATTCGTTTTCAACTGGCAGGTAAGTGGTGCCAAAGCTTACCTGCAATTTGCCTGTTATGGATTTTTACGAAAGGGAGGTATCTTGCCTTCCCTTAAATTCCTATTTTTGTTGTTTCATTTTATTCTGAAATTTCTTCGGTAATATGGTTAACATAAGACTTTTTCTCATTCTATGCTGTTTATCCGGCCTGTCGCTAATGGTGCAGGGACAGCAACCCTATGGTTCGCCTTTGCAGATGAAGGAATCTGTCACCTATCTTGCATCGGAGGATCTTGGTGGAAGAAAATCAGGTACACCCGGGGATTCGTTGGCCGCTGTTTATATCAGAAAAATGTTCTCAGAACAGGGTGCCCGGCTGATGGGCAATAACGGATTTCAGTATTTCGGGGTAATTTCTGATGTCAGAAGCGGTAACCATAACCAACTCACAGTTAACGATCACCCTTACGTTCAGTCAATTGATTTTGAACCATTTTCTTTTTCTTCAAATGCCACAGTCAAGGCCGATGTAGTGTTTGCCGGTTTCGGTTTATCCGGGAACAGTGGTGACCTCCGGTGGGATGATTTTGAAGGAAAAGACATCAAAGGGAAATGGGTCATTGTGCTACGTGGCGATCCTGAACCGGATAACCAGAACAGTGCCTTCATTCCCATGGCTACCGACAGGGCCAAGGCGCTTGCAGTCAGAGATCTGGGAGGAGCCGGATTGTTGCTGGTATCCCCTTCGTCTATCGAGAAAAAAGACGTTCCTGTTGAAATCAGCTATGATAAAACCATTGCCGATGCCGGAATTCCGGTTATCAGCATTACACGGAAAGTTGCAGCTGAGATAATGAATGTTGAACCACAGCTCATTGATTCACTTGAAAAACAGATGATCCGGGTTAAGAAGCCACTGAATCATTTGACAACCGCAAGTATTGAAGCAACAACCGATATCGTCAGGGAAAAAGTTACCACAAGGAACATCATCGCGATGATCCCCGGAAATGACCCGGTATTGAAGAATGAGTATATAGTGATCGGAGCCCATTATGATCACCTTGGAATGGGTGGGCCGGGCTCAGGATCAAGGGTGCCCGACGAACATGCGGTGCACGGTGGTGCCGACGACAATGCTTCTGGAGTGGTAGCGCTGATCTCTCTGATCTCGCACTTTTCCCAGGAAAAGAACCGTACCCCCAGAAGCCTGGTCTTCGTTTCTTTCGGCGCAGAAGAAATGGGGCTGCTTGGATCCCGTTATTTTACTGCAAACAGTCCGGTTGAACTGAAATCGGTAAAAGCTATGGTCAACCTGGATATGGTCGGACGATTGTCGGTAGAAAATCCGGTGGTTACCGTTTCAGGAACAGGCACCTTTTCACTGGCAGATACCCTGGTAGATCGTCTTGCCGCCCTTCGGAAATTTCAGGTCAGGAAAAGTCCCGATGGATTTGGCCCCTCAGACCATGCAGCTTTTTATGGCGAAGGGATCCCGGTTTTGTTTTTAACCTCTGGTGCCCACGAAGATTATCATACACCTGCTGATGTCGCTTCAAAACTCAATTATGAAGGCCTGAATTCTATAACGGAATTTGCAGGTGACCTGGTTGCCGGACTGGCAGCTTTAAACCCGGCTCCTGTTTTCACCGAATCCGGGAGCAGCAGAACGGGGGGGCACCGCTACGGACGCGGTCTCAAAGTCACCCTCGGAATCATGCCAGATGTTTCAGGCGCTGAAACTTCCGGAGGGATGAAAGTGGAAGGTACCCGTAAGGACGGGCCAGCCTTCAAAGCCGGCATGATCAAAGGGGATATCATCACAGCAATCAATGGACTGCCTGTTGGCAACATCTACGATTATATGAGCCGCATGGGCAAACTTAAACCCGGCGAAAGGGTAAATGTGGAGGTCCTGCGGGATGGCAAAAAGGAAATTCTTATAATTGAGTTATAAAAAAAGCAGGAAAGCATTCCTGAGAAATAAATGGTTGACATTCTGACCCGTGAAGTTGGCTTTAAGTTCCTGAAATTCGGCGTTGTCGGTTTTTCAGGGGTATTTGTAGATTTCGGATTCACCTACATTTGTAAAGAGTGGCTGAAAATTCAGAAATACATCAGCAATGCCATCGGATTTACCATCGCTGCTTCATCAAACTATTACCTGAACCGGATATGGACATTCAATAGCCACAATCCTGAAATTGCCGTTGAATACGGGAGGTTCCTCTTTATTTCTGCCATCGGCCTGCTTATCAGTACCCTGGTGGTGTATCTGATGGTATCAAAAGCCAGAATGAACTTTTATGTTGCAAAATTACTCGCAATCGTGGTTGTCACAATCTGGAACTTTTTCATCAACCTCAATTATACCTTTCTTGCCACCTGATCCGGGCGGGGAAGCAGCGGTATTCAAGCCAGGGCTGCTGCTTAGTGCGTCTTGGTCATGCGTTCAGGCACTACAAGGATAAAATCCGCTTTTTCATTGTTCTCTTCTGCAAGGTTGTCAATATTAACCTGTTCGCAGGAACTTATCGTAACAATTTTAAGGTCAGGTTTGTATTGCTTAAGATACCAGACTATCCCCTCATAATTATCGGAATGGTACGTGCCGTGGAAATGCAGAAATAACTTGCCTGTTGAGATATTCCTGCTGATGGAATGGGCCATGGTGGCATCTTTGATTGCCTGGGCTTTCGGCAGGTTATCATTCCCATGACCGCCGCTGCCTTCCATCATTTCCAGCATACTCTTATAGCCGGGAAGTTCAGGATCGTAGGGCACAGGTAAAGGGGCTATATAGCTTCTGGCTTCTTCGCCCAGGGTCTCAAGTGCTTCAAATCCACCGCGATTCACCATCGATGCATAACGCCGGGGTATATTGGTCGCCACAAAAACAAGCGAGCTATCCCTTGCAAACTGAAGCAGGGGCTTGTAGTCGGTTTTGTAATTCGGCCAGAGCCTTGCTTCTGACTCGAAGTTTTTATCCTTTACAAGTCCTTTCAGGTATTCACTGATCAGCAGTGAATTGTCTGCTTCAAACATTTCAGCGCCCATGATCAGGTCCTGTTTCTTCATAGCATAAAGTGATCTGCTGAGCTCCAGTTGCAACCAGTGGCAGATCGGGTTGTTGTGAAGTTCTCCGAACAGCACTACATCAGCTTCGGCTGCCTTCTTCAGCATTTTTCCGAAATCTGTATCTTTGCCTTTGCTGTTATAGAGTTTATAGGCTTCCATCTCCTGGCTGAAAGCCATGATGACAGAGAAAAATAATATCAAAAATACAACGGTGGGTTTTTTCATTTCCTGAAATGTTACGTTGGTTTGGTTAATGGTCGGAGTGACCGATGAACAACAATACTGGCCCCCGGCAGCACATCCGGTCGGGCAATGATCATTTATGCTGAAGGTTGTTCGAATTGAACGAAATGGGAAGCAGGCTGTCGATACTGTCCACTATAATCGTTTTGCCTGACTCGCCCGAAAAGATAATCCTGATTTTATGTCCTTGTTTTTTTTCATATTCTGCAAGTACCTGTCTGCAGGCACCACAAGGCGGAACAGGCTCTATAACAGTATGTTTGTCAGTGTTTACTGTTATAGCAATGCTATCGATTATTTCACCCGGATACTGTGACGAAGCTGAAAACAGGGCCACCCTTTCAGCACACAAACCTGATGGGTATGCCGCATTCTCCTGATTGTTGCCACTCACAATTGTGCCATTGTCTAATCTGAGTGCTGCGCCCACCCTGAATCCTGAATAGGGTGCATAGGCTTTTACAGCTGCCAGGGAAGCTTTTTCAAGCAGCTGCTTGTCTGCCTGATCGAGCTCTGATGGATTATCTGCTTCAAAATATCTGATAGTTAATTCTTTAGATCTCATTTTTGCCAATTTGGATTCAGTTTCTAAAGGTAATGATTTATTTAACCCTGCGTCAGTCGTTGCTGAAGGTGTCGGTTGTCCACCGTTTCGTTTTCTTCCAAACAGAAGCAGCGCATTGAAAAATGCAAAGAATGTCGCTCCTGCCTGAGTCTCAAGCGTATCCTCAGTCAACATTGACATAAATAAAATGATAAAGAAGACGATATAGTAGTAGTCACGGTACCACCCGGTTTTAAGTGGTGGATAGAAAAGAGAGAACAGGAAAATCAACAAGCCGCCGACACCAAAGGCAATAAAGATGGCGAGAAACTGATTGTGAGACCTGTTTCTGAATGCATTACTCAACTTTGATCCCATTTCCTCATAGGCAGCAGAAAAAGCAACATTCAGATCGCCGGTGCCTACCCCTGTGAGCCAATGATGCTTCAGAATGTATGTTGAAGTTTTCCAGTATTCAATACGCTGAATTACCGAAGAGGCATTGGGGTCTCCATGCAGCACGTAGTTGGAATACCCCATAAGCATCTGATCAAAACGAGACTTCAGACTAAGGTTTTCAAGATATGCTACATTGGCAACCCCGTTTTCTATGTAGCTGATTTCTTTTTGGGTCAGTTGACTCATTCCTCCGGCATCTTTTCTCAGTCCTTTTGAACTCAGGAACCTGATGAGGGTATAGCTGAGTTTCTGACCCTTTTTATCTGTTCCGTCGTAGCTCATCTCACTTCTTGAGTTCCATGCCTGACGCAATTCAGCCGTTGCCAGGTAGAGCCCCACATATTTTCCGTTCTCGATACCATAACTGCTGGTATCGTGGATGTATGGGGTGCCACGGTCAGTATACTTGTCAAGCTTTGAAAAATCAACCTTCTCAACTTCGCTGAATTGTTTTGCCTCTTCAATAAAATAACTGATTACAGCTACCGGCGACAACAAAAGAAGAATCAGTACCGCAAGCTTAACCAGCTTCTTTTTAATCTTTAAAACAGCGAACAGGGTCAGGATAAAGAACAAGGTTAGGGTAATTGCCAGTCCTGTAACCGATTCAAGTATCAGCAGAAATAGCAAAAACCAGATTATGCCAAATACCGTCAGTATTCTACCGGCAGGTTTTATAAAAACACGCTTGAACAGGAAATGGATCAGGATGAAAAGTGAAAAACAGATGGTAAGTCCGAATCTGATGTGGGAAATAAAAATACTCAGCTCTCTTGGGTCACTCACATGCCTGGTAATTAGCACGAACATACTGACCAAAGTTCCGCTGAATACAGCCATAATAAAGAAAATCAGCAGGGTCCTGAACCGCTGATGTGAAAGAGGGGCAGTGGTAGCAAGCAATACAGGCAGACTGAGCAATGGCAGTTTTATCCGGAGGTCCTTGAGCGCGTAGTCAATATCTGAAGAATATAAAATTCCTGCTGCGTGTATCAGGTAGAGTGAAATTACGGCAAGAAGAGCCGGATTGTGAAAAACATGGCGGAATTTGCCTGCAAGGTTTAATCCTATGGTTCTCAGCAGTTCCGTAAATCTGTTTAACCCGGAAAGTGATTCCTGTTTTTTTCTCAATGTTACGAAATCTGATCCTTCAATAACCCAGAAAAGAAGAAGCAGAAATTGCGAGATGCTCATCCCGAATTCAGAGAGCGGAATCGAAACGGCCAGCAGTACGAGGGTATAAAAAATCAGCGAAGAAATATCGGTTCTGATATTTCTTAACCTGGAAACCAACGTGTTTACCGGCCACATAAACAGTCTCAGATTTTGTTGTTGGTAAGATTGCTTGTGCCGTCGAGGATTGCTTTATAGGTTTTTTGATCTGAGAGTATATCAATGGCCGTCCTGATTTCTTTGTCTTCCGTAAGAGAGGCTTTGATACGGCCTTCCTGAAAGTAGTATCTTGATACTATTTCATTCCTGAGCAGGGATTTTATTTCTTCACTGAACTTAACGAGATCTGCCTGTTTGTTGTGTTGCATCTTTGATTCAAGCTGCTCAAACTCACTTTTCAGTTCTTCGTAGTATTTCTCCTTTTCAGCGATCTTTTTCAGATCGGCAAGCATCTTTTCACTTCGGGTGCTGTAGTCATAATCCTTGTCCTGAAGCCAGGCAACGAAATCATTGTAAATGTCTTCGGTTATCGCAAACTCCCGCGGGTCAGGGATAGTTGGATGATCCCTTTTGAATTTCCCTGCGTAATCAAATATCAGGTATTTGGTAATCAGGCTGATAGCAATGTTACTGACTTCATTTTCATGGGCCGTGATGTCAGGGGTAATCCCACCGCCATCGTAAACAATTCTGCCTGCCCGGGTCTTGAACTGATTGATCAGTGAATCAGGAATGGGCCTCGGGAATCCCAGGCTGTCGTGGGTGGCATAATCAATTGCCTGAATGCAGCGTCCGCTGGGGATATAATATTTCGCAACAGTCACTTTCATCTGGGTATTGTAACTCAGCGGAACTATATTCTGAACCAGGCCTTTGCCAAAGGTCCGTTCACCAATCACCACTGCCCTGTCTAAATCCTGGAGGGCACCGGCTACAATTTCTGAAGCCGAAGCGCTGTAATTGTTAACAAGTACCACAATAGGTACTTCCGTATCAATGGCTTGCAGAAAGGTCTTGTACGATTTGTTTCTGTCGGGAGTTTTGCCTTTGGTGCTTACAATGAGTTCACCTTTCTTGACGAACAGGTTGGCAATATTTACCGCTTCATTCATTAGTCCTCCGCCGTTGTCACGCAGGTCGATAATCAAACCTTTAAATCCGGGATTTTCACGAAGTTTCATCAGCGCATCCTTCACTTCCTTTCCGGAATTTTGGGTAAATCCGGTCAGTTTGATATAACCGGTATTGTCGTTGATCATTTCCGAATAAGCAACATTCGGTATTGATACATTCTCCCGCATAACCGTGATCTCGAGGGGTGATTTCTCTCCATCACGCCTGATTTTCAGTTTCACGGCTGTTCCGGGTTGTCCCTTGAGGACAGCACTCACATCGCTAACCGATTTGCCCTTTGCATCCTTATCGTTTACCATCAGAATACGGTCTCCGGGGATTAGTCCGGCTTTCATGGAAGGGGAGTCTTTGTAGGGCTCCGAAACCACAACATAGTCACCTTGTTTGTGAATCAGGGCTCCGATGCCTCCGTACTGCCCGGTAGTCATAAATGCATAATCCTCAATGTCGGCTTCCGAAATATAAACGGTATAAGGATCCAGTTTGTCGAGCATGGCATCAATGCCTGTCTTGATCAGATCGCTGTAGTTGAGCTCGTCAACATAATTGTTGTTCAGCTCTTTGCAGAGGGTGGCGAAGATGTCAAGATTTTTGGAGATCTCGAAATCTGAGGATTCCTGGGCTGAAATGTGGAGATTAACTGATAAGGTAATTGTCAGGCCAAGGAGAAGGGTGTATAGTTGTTTCATTACTGAATGGTTTAATGAATTAAGGTGATTCATGGTACGGGATCATATCCGCTACCTCCCCATGGGTTGCACGACAAAACCCGTTTTATGGTTAACCAGCCACCCTTGAAAGGGCCGTGTTTTTTCAGTGCTTCAATGCCATATGCCGAACAGGTTGGTGTATACCTGCACGAAGGGGGAAGATAGGGTGAAATCGCTCCCTGGTAAACCCGGATCAACCCGATCAGTATGTTAGCAAGAAGTTTTTTCATATTCTGTGATTAAACGTTCGAACAGGTTAATTATTATACTTTCCAGTGATTTGAATTCCGGTATTTCCTTTCCGGCATACACCAGTGCCAGCATCAGATTTTTCTCTCCCATATGCTGAGTCAGAATCGTTTTGTTTGTTCTGTAAAGCTCTCTCAGCAAGCGTTTTATATAATTTCTGTCCGTAGCTTTTTTAAAATTCCTTTTCGGGACAGAAACCAGGAGTTTGACCGATGGCTTTCCCGTCCAGTTGCCTGGAAGCCATAGAAGTTTTACTGGGTGTTTAAAAATCGGATTGCCATCCTTAAAAAGATGCTGAATCTCTGGTATACCGCACAAATGTTCCTGCTTCCTGAATGTATGCATTAAACCGGACTGTCGGTAAATAAAAGCTGATCCTGCTGACTGCTGATACACTGACCGGCAATCACTTGCTGTTTTTGTTGCAGATCGCCAGGTGTTGTTCAATGGCTTTAGCCATTGATGGGGCGTTTGCAGAGGGTGCTTCAATCGTGATGGTTAACCCGGCCTCTCTGGCTGCCGTGGCAGTGGTTGGGCCGAAAACACCAATGGCTTTCTCTCCCTGTACGAAGTCAGGAAAATTTCTGAACAACGATTTTATTCCGGAAGGACTGAAAAAGACCAGCAGGTCATATTTGCTGAGGTCGAGAAACGACATATCTTCCGAAACAGTGCGGTACATGGTTGCCTTTGAATAGGTAATCTTGTGCTGGTCAAGCAGATCAGAAAGCTCATTGTTTGCTTCAGCACTGCATGGCAACAGGTACTTCTCTGTTTTGTGTTTACGCATCACATCTACCAGATCGTGTAGTTCCTGTCCACTGAAAAAAATCTTACGTTTACGGTATTGAATGTATTTCTGAAGATAATAGGCAGTTGCCTCGGAAGAACAGAAATACTTCATGGTTTCTGGTATTTCCGTCCTGAGCTCAGATGCCAGTCTGAAAAAATGATCAGCACTGTGCTTGCTCGTAAATATTACTGCTGAAAAATCGGTAAGCCTGACTTTGTTTTCCTTTCTGAAATCAATTGAACTTAAGCCTTCAATTTTAAAGAATTTATAGAAATCAACGTTCAGCTGGTATTTCCTGATGATGTCGCCGTAAGGTGATTTTTCCAGATCGGCCGGCTTAGGCTGCGAGATCAGTACATTCTTGATTTTCAATTTTCTTAACTGTTTAAATTCAACGAATGCTGCTTTTTTGACGTTAACTGATTGTTAGTTAATAACTAAGCTAAACCGGTACAAGAAAAGCAGTGGTAAAATTTCGAGGGTGCAAAGATACAAAAATAAATAGACAGCCGAAAACGTTTGCGCTGATAATCCAACAAGCAGACTTCTGATAAACCGCAGCATAATAAATGACAGAATAATGATTCCTGCAATCTTTAACAGAAGCATGTTTCCGCTGTAAAACCCGGCAATTACAAACGGTAATGTTATTAACCCTGACAGCCCGCTGAAAATCAGGTTGGTGAGAATCAGTTCTGAAATGTCCTGCCTGGTTCTGAAAATATATCCGGTCAGCCTGATCACCAACAACTTCAACACCCAGAGCAGGCTGATCGTAACAACGATTACCAGAAACGGCATCCATTGCCGCGGCAGGTTCAGCAACCCGCTGAGTTGTGAATGACCATATTGCCAGATTACTACAGATAAGCTGCTCAGGTAAATCAATGCCAGCGCAGGGGTTAGCCTTTCTTCCGCAAGATTTCCGTCACGGATCAGCTGGTTCACATTGTGTCTGCTGATGACGGCCCTGAAAAGCTGCTTGATCCTCCGGCTGTAGTAGTAACGGATCCAGGCAATCAATATCAGACAAACCATAAAGAGTGCCGTCAGCCAGTCATAATTTTCAGCATATCTGGCTGTCGGGGTGATCTCACCGGTCTTTTTGTTCAATGGCGAAAATACAGATTGCCTGTCGGGTTTCACTGTTTTCTTTGTTTCAGCAGAAGTGACAGTGTCAGGTAAAACAATGGTTTTCAGTTCAAATCTGAATGTTGAATCAGGTAGTTTCTGGTTCAGGCTGTCAGAAAGGAAGAAACTGTAATCTTTGGTGGTATCAGCAACAGGGATAGATTCAGGTGTTGATGGCCTGAAAAAAAAATTCAAATCCTGGGTGCCGATAACAGTGGTCTTCATGGTGCCTGCAAAATTAATTCTTTTTCAGGTGCATTTTGTATGTCCTTATGATCAGCCCCCGAAAACCAGTTCTCAGCTTCTGTTCCAGCCAACCGCCTGTGTTTTCTGACCCCATTTGTGTTAACTTTTGCCGGGCCTTGCGGCATTTGATAAATATTGTCCTTAAATGAATAGGAGGTCCGCGTATTTAGTTCTAAATTTGCACCCCACAGCTTATCAAACTTTTCACCAATACTAAATTATAGCTACAATGTCGCTCATGCAAAGCATTCGTGAGAATGCGCAACGCTTATCAAAATGTATTGTTCTCCCCGAAGGAACCGAAGAAAGAACCCTGAAAGCAGCAGATTTCGTCCTCAAGGAGAATATTGCCCGGATAATTCTGATCGGAAATAAAGCGGAAATCGAACAAAAATCGCATCAGTTCGGGCTTCAGTTCATCCGCAATGCCCGGATTATTGACCCTCAGAACAATCCTGACAAAGAAAAGCTCGCAACCCTGCTTTTTGAAATACGTAAATCAAAGGGAATCAGCATGGAAGAAGCCATGCAGCTGACCGAAGATCCGCTTTATCTTGCTACCCTGCTCATCAAAACCGGTGAAGCCGACGGCGAAGTTGCCGGTGCCATGAATGCCACCGGTAATGTATTAAGACCTGCTTTTCAGATAGTGAAGACACTCCCCGGTATTTCTGTTGTTTCAGGAGCTTTCTTTATGATCTTTAAAGACAATCCTTATGTACCGGGAAATATCCTTGTATTTGCCGATTGTGCCGTGCATCCTGATCCCACTGCCTCGGAACTTGCCGAAATTGCTGTTTCCACTGCATTGACAGCCATGTCTATTGCCGGCATTGAACCCCGGGTTGCAATGCTCAGTTTTTCCACACGGGGAAGTGCAAAACATGTTTTGTGTGATAAAGTGGTTGAGGCAACCCGCATTGCCCGTGAAAAAGCGCCCTGGCTGCAGATTGATGGCGAATTGCAGGCAGATGCGGCCATTGTTGAATCGGTCGGAATGCACAAAGCCCCCGGAAGCCAGATAGCTGGTAAAGCCAATGTACTGGTTTTTCCAAGCCTTGAAAGCGGAAACATCGCTTACAAACTTGTTCAGCGTCTGGCTGGTGCCGAGGCCATCGGACCTGTTTTGCAGGGAATGGCAGCGCCCATCAACGACCTCTCGCGTGGTTGTTCGGTGAGCGATATTGTGAACCTGATTGCTATCACAGCAACCCAGGCCAGTGGTGAAAGTAAATAAGAATCATTCATAATAAACCATTAAAAATGTCAGAACGTTTAGAAGATTTCAGCCTGGGAAAAACCATGCACTCCAAAGGCTCCCTCCAGAAAGTCGGTGTGGTGGGCTGCGGTACAATGGGTCAGGAAATCACCGTGTTGATGAGCCAGTCGGGAATTGAAGTTGTTTTTATTGATATCAGTGAAGACCGTGTGGCTGAAGTACTCCGTCGCATTGAAGCTCAGCTCGACGACCGGATAAGCAAATGGGGCCTCACAGGTGGAGAGAAAAAGTTAATACTTTCCCGGATCAAAGGCTCAACCGATTATTCAGAGTTAAGCGATTGCGAGATTGTTTTTGAAACTGTAAATTCTAAGAAGAAGGGTACCAGCCTTGAGCTGCGCCAGGAAATCTTCCGGAAAATAGAGGCCGTGGTACAGCCCGATGCGATCATCGTCTCAAATACTGCCACCCTGATGATCTCTGAAATCTCATCGGTACTCAGACTACCTGAAAGGGCCATGGGACTGCACTTCTTTTCGCCGGTCGGTAAAGTAAAGATTATTGAGGCTGTAAGGTCGGTGTATACCAATGATGTTACCTATGCCATGGTGAGCAAACTTGCTTTACTTATCGGTAAGAAGCTTGTCAATGTGAACGAATCATCAGGAAATATCAGTACCCGTATGCTGGTTCCCCTGATTAACGAAGCCTGTGAAATCCTCATGGAAGGTGTGGCAACCGTCTCAGATATCGACGAAACCATGAAGGAAACTTCCGGACTTCAGCTTGGGCCTTTTGAAATGGCTGACAAAATCGGACTCGACAAAGTGCTTAAATGGATGGAAAACCTGTATGTAGAATTTGGAGAAACCAAATACAAGCCATCACCGGTATTGAAAAGGATGGTGAGGGCGAACCTGCTTGGCCGTAGGGTTGGAGAGGGGTTTTATCTTTACAGGAATGGCCGGAAAATCACAAAGACCGGATCGATCACCAACCTGGGGCGCGAATAGCTGTTTTAACCTTAGCAAAATACAACAATGAAAATAGTCGTACTGAACTGTGGAAGTTCATCAATTAAATACCAGCTCTTCGAAATGCCTTCTCAGGAGGTGCTGGCAAAAGGTCTGGTTGATAAAATCGGGCTGAAAGGATCACTGATCAAGCATTCACGTAACGATGGCACGGAAGTTAAACTTGAAGGGGAAATCCTTGATCATCAAGCCGGTATTGAATACCTCCTGGGGATTCTGATCAGTGAAAAATACGGAAGTATCCGTAATCTTGAGGAAATTCAGGCTGTCGGACACAGAGTGGTTCATGCCGGTGAAAAGTTTAATGGCAGTGTATACATCACCGGGGAAGTAATCAACGCCCTGGAGGAATGTATCGATCTGGCCCCCCTGCACAATCCGCCCAATCTCAAAGGCATCTACTCCATTACAAAGCTGCTGCCCGAAGTGCCCCAGGTTGGCGTTTTCGATACAGCATTTCACCAGACCATGCCCGATTTCGTTTATTTATACGGTATCCCATACTCTCTCTATGAGAAGCACAAAATCCGCAGGTATGGTTTCCATGGCTCCTCGCACCGATATGTTTCGAAAAGGGCGGCTGAAATCCTTGGGAAACAACCCGAAGACCTTAAGATCATCACCTGCCACCTGGGCAATGGCGCCTCGGTAGCTGCCATCAAAAACGGGAAATCTCTTGATACCTCCATGGGTATGACCCCGATTGAAGGCCTGATGATGGGTACCCGTACCGGTGACCTTGACATCGGGGCTTTTATCCAGATCATCAACAAGGAAGAAATTGATGTGCCCATTGCCAATACACTCGTGAACAAACACAGTGGGATGCTGGGCGTTTCCGGAGTCTCATCGGATATGCGCGATGTTGAAAAAGCAGCCGAACAGGGAAATCAACGCGCAAAGGTAACCCTCGAAATGTACTATTACCGGATCAGAAAATACATCGGAGCCTATGCCGCTGCCATGGGAGGGGTCGATCTGATCGTGTTTACCGGCGGTGTCGGAGAAAACGACTCCGTTACACGATACCTGACTACCAAAGACATGGAATATATGGGCCTTATGTTCGATCAGACGAAAAACGACGGACTGCGTGGAAAAGAGGCTATTCTCTCAACACCCGACTCCAGGGTAACCGTCATGGTTGTCCCTACCAACGAAGAGCTGGTCATTGCCATGGATACCCACGAGATTGTAACATCGCTGGACTGATTCCTGTTGGTACTTAAAAGCAAAAGGCTGCCTGTTATCCGGCAGCCTTTTGCTTTTTAGTAGGGTTCTTCTCAATCAGCGTCTTCCATCATCTCCTCGGGGATTTCGAGGTTGTGAAACACATTGGAGATGTCATCATCATCTTCAAACAAATCAATCAGCTTCAGGACTTTTCTGGCAGATTCTTTGTCCAGCTTAACAGTGTCTTTGGGAATTCTCTGAAGTTCAGCGTTTTCTGGTTCGATTTTCATTTCTTCCAGCTTTCTGAGCATCGAACCAAAGTCCTCCATGGCCGTGGAAATTGTGATAATGTCATCCTCTACCTGAATGTCTTCGGCTCCGGCATCAATTACCTCCATCTCAAACGCGTCAAGGTCTATGGTGCCCTTTGGGATAGTAAAAACACCTTTTCGGTCAAACAGGAAGGCCAGAGAACCATTGGTGCCCAGGTTGCCGCCAAACTTGTTGAAATAAGAGCGGATATTTGAAATGGTGCGCTGCTGGTTGTCGGTTGTACACTCTATGTAAATTGCAACGGCGTGAGGGGCATATCCTTCGTAGGTAGCTTCAATATAGTTTGAACCGTCTTTTTCTGATCCTTTGTTGATTGCCCTGGTGATGTTCTCCTTGGGCATACTGGCTCCTTTGGCATTGGAAATGGCCAGCCTCAGCCTTGGATTCCCGTCCGGATCAGGGCCCCCTTCCTTCACGGCAACAGTTATTTCTTTAATGATTCTGGAGAAAATTTTTGAACGTTTGGCATCAAGAGCTCCTTTTTTACGCTTGATGGTTGACCATTTATTGTGTCCTGACATAAAGTTGTAATTAATTGAAATTCATTCAGTAATAAATTGACGCTGCGACGAATGGCACAAAGCGGGGGGGTAAAATTACTATTTTTTTGCCAAAACAAAAATGCTGCCGCCTTTGGGGCAGCAGCATTGGCAGATGCAACTCAGGCTGAATTTACCAGCTTGCCAGCGTAATACCGGCTGAAAACGGGTACAATTCGGGGCCGCGGTTGTTCTTGAATAATGTATTCAGTGAGTAATTTGCATACAGATTAATCTTGCCCCATCCGATTCTTGCCATAAGGTCGAACCGGAAAGGATTGATGTCAAATCCTTTGCTGTCGCGGTATTTGTCTTTCTGCTTGCTGCCATCGTTGTAAACCATCTTCGTATGAGAGCCGATTTTGAGACCGGTAAGCAGTCCGCCTCCGATGTGAAAGCTGTTCTTTTTTGAGAACCTGTTGGTCTGAAATTCGAGTAAAAGGGGAAGTGTAAGGTAAGACACCACCAATTTGCTTTTTGTATAATTCCGTTCACCCCCTGCAGGGTAGAAACCACCTGAGATGCCTTCAGATGTTCTTGTAATGTATGCCCGGTCTTCGAAACGGTAATTGTTCCAGTTTAAGCCCAGACCGGTTGTCAATCCGAGTTGGTTGTTGATCAGGTTGAAGTTCTGTTCCCAGAAATTGATGGCAACATTGATGGATTTTTCCCACCTGAGGTCGAGGAAGTCGTACGCTTCGGGAAGATCAAATTCCTGTTTTCCGTTCACATAGCCATTGATTCCCAGATCGAAGCCGCCCCAGTGCCCGTCGTAACGATCACGGTCTTTACGGTCGCGTTTAAAGTCCACATTGCCGTCTTCATCTACTTCAAGTTCATTGTTGCCGATGGTAACTTTAACCGGGTCACCTTCAACCACCTGCACTTTAATATCGCCGATGCTTATCAGGGTTGAATCACCCAAACCGGAGGAGGTTATAATAGCTTCTGCTTCAGTATTTTCAGGATTTTCAGGATTCTGGAACGTGAAGTTGTAGGTGCCGGGGGTTGAGATACGCTTCACTTCATCGGTTTCGAAGTACGACAGATTGCCGGCTCCGCTGACTTCTGCATTCAGTGAACTGACAGCATAGACTTTGGCTTTGGCTGCACCACTCACTTCTAACTCGGCTGACTGTGTCACCAGTTGAATGGCCTCGAGCATCGCTGCGCCGGAAACCTCTGCTTTCATATTGCTGGAATGACCTTTTAAATAAACCTTCGATGCTCCGCTGATATTGCTGCTGATCAGTTCGGCTTCAGCTCCAAGCGTAATTCTCGAGGCTCCACTGGCGTCAAGGCTGAGGTTGGTCACCTTAAGATCATTTTTTGAATCGAGCCTTGCTGCACCTTCCGTAATGATGCGGGAAATTTCCGGTGCAGTGATATAGATACGCATGGCTGTCGGATTCTTCATACTTCCTGAGGAAACTTTCAGGCGATTGTTTTCAACCGTAACCTTGATGTTTTCCTGGTAATTGTCATCTGTTTCTACGGTGACCTTCAGCGGTTCTCCTTGTTCAAGGAGTATTTCAAATGCGCTGCCGGCTTCAATTTCTGTAAATGAGGATACCTCCCTGTCTTCTTTGGTGAGGTTGCCGCTGCCTTTTGTCTGAGCCTGCGCCAGAAAGCTGCTGAAGAGCATAATGAAAACGAAGGCTGCTGTTTTGTGAAGTGATGGAATAGTTTTCATGGCTTTGTTTGTTGGAATTTATCCTTGTGACGGCAATCCCTTTTCATTTGTTACAGGCATTTCATTTTTTTTCTTTCAGGAAATTTCTTTTCAATTCGGATTCCTGCCAAAGGCGTAGCCGGAACCACTTTCTGTAATACTGATTTTATCTGTTCTGCCATCCCGCCCAACAAAACGCTGTAGCTTCAGGTCGTTGTCTGTTAAAAGGTTTAATCCCTCAATGCCCAGATCTGCAAGCATCCATCCGCTGAAGGATTCATTGACATTGGAGGCGATGTGGGTGCCGTTTCTGAGAAGGTTACCGATACGTTTACCGGTCCGGGTACTCAGGGGCAGGCTTCCTTTATGCTCACGCGGCTCAGATTCAAGGCTGGCAAGCATGGGTTCCTGCGACCGGGTTATATCTTCAAACAGCGAGGAATAGAAAGTCCGGTAACTACGCTGAAACGGCTCACTGGTGTTATTCAGAATCCGTTTTGACGGCATCTTTTTCAATCCTTCCTGCGTTCTTTCAGCAGGGGACTTCACTGGATTTTCTGTATTGACAGACTTACCGGCCTTGCCTGGGTTTTTGTTGCTGCTTTTGGGTATATCGGTGTTATTATTGCCCGTTCTGTCGGAAAAATCTTTCTGAACCGGTGTTTCTCTGCGGGGTTTCTCCTTTATTGTGTCAGTCTTCTGATAATTCTCGGTGAATACTGCTTCCGGTTTCCGGTCGATGTTGAAGAACAGGGTCATCAGGATAAGGATGCTGGCAGCGGCTGCAAGCGAAGTAAACAACAGTCTGCGGCCGGCAACAGGAACCCGCATTTTCAGATTCTCTGAAGCCGGAAAAACAAGGGTCTGGTCAGGCTTAAGCCTCGAATTCCCGAAGGCCAGAAAATCCTTTTCTGATTCGGGGTGAGCTTGAATAAATTGCCTGACTTTTCTCATGCCTTTTGGTGAAAGGTCATTTTCGTGGGCAGCAATAAAGTACAGTTCGTGATTCTTAGAGTTCAGAAGATCCGCATCCCTGTCGGCAGGTTGAAGCAGCAATTCCTTGAATTCATAGGCGGGATCATCAGAGGGCTTAAGCACGGCCGGTGCAATCCCGGCAACTTCCTCTTTAATGGCGGGATTGAGCTCAAGAAAAAGCAGCAACTCAGCGACGCCAACCGGGTCAAGCGAACCGTCGAGGTAGCTGATTACGAAAGCTTCGTAATTCGATGTATTTATTTTTGGTTTTTCTTCCATGGCATCTCTCTCCTTATGCCTTTGGTTTTATAAAACGGTGTCAAGACTTCCGATGTAATTCTTAAGGCTGAGTCTGGCCCGGTAAATGTACACTTTTACCTGCGATTCGTTCAGCCCTGTAATGGCTCCGATTTCTTCGTAAGAGTATCCTTCATAGTCCCTGAGGGTGATCACTGCTTTCTGTATGTCAGGAAGTTTTTCCAGGGCTGTTTCAAGAACCTTCTGAAGGTCGGAATAGGTGTTGTTAACGGTCATTCCTGCTTCGTTCCCGTCAAGGTTGGTCAGGCGTTTGTTCCTTCTGATGTCATCAATCATGGTATGATAGGCTGTGGTGAACAGGTATGATTTCGCTTTCTCAGACGAGATTTCGCCTGCACGCTCCCACATTTTCAAAAAGGAATCCTGCACAATATCACGCGCACGCTCGGTCTCTCCTATGTTTTTAAGGATAAACCTATACACCCCATCGGCGTATTTATTTACGCAGCTGTTATATTCCGCTGTTGTCATCTGCCATGATTTTCTCAGTCGGTTGATTCTATGACAGTATTTCTGCCAAAAAGTTACAATCTGCTGATTTTATTTTCAGAAATCCTGCAGACATCGTTTATCCGCTTGTTACAAAATCAGGTTTTATCTATTAACATTATGAATGATTAATGTATTGCGTACTGAGCATAAAAACTTTCTCCCATGGTCTCGTATAAGCTGCCCGAACTTTTTGCCCCTGCTGAACTGCAGTTGTTCTCACCCGCCGAGAAAATGCCGGCTACCGGTTTATCCGTTTATTCATACATCCGCCGCCGTGACGGTAAACCTTCTTCCTTTACATTCAACAACAGTTGTTCGGAAGAGCCACTTACCGGTTTTCATGAGCCGCTTGACAGGGTGTGGATACGTGCGATTGGTTATCTTATGGACAATGCTGACAAGGATGACCGAAAGGTACTTGAAAACGGGCATGCCATGGAGTATATCCATGAGCAGAATTTCAACGGAAAGGATTATAAATTTCTGATCAGTAAGTTTCCGTTTCAGGCCGAAGGGGCAGCCTATATTTTTTCAACTTGCCGGGATGTTACCTATTATCTTGATTGCGTGGATGAAATCGGTAGCCGGAAAGTGCTTTACAGTCTGGTAGCCGAAAATATGACCGATGTTTTCTGTGTGGCAGGGCTTGATGGGAGGCTGGCATTTATGAGCGCATCCATCAAAAACCTGACAGGTTATTCGGTAGAAGAGATAGCCGGGCTCACCCTTGACAAGCTTCTTGTACCTGATTCACTGCTCCGGCTCAATGAAGTATGGGGCAGGCTGGTTGAACACAACACTAAATCGGTTAAAGAACTGTTTGAACTGGAATTTTTACACAGCGACAATACCCGGCACTGGGCCGAAATAACCGCTGCTACTTTTTCCGATCCTGATGGTATCAATATGGGGGTGCATGCGTTGATACGCGACATCACCGATCGAAAAGAACGTCAGGCGCAGCTGCAATCGTCGCTTGAAAGAGAGATTGAGCTCAGCAATGTAAAATCAAAATACATCTCTACCATTTCACATGAGTTCAGAACACCGCTTTCGATCATTTACAGCAATCTCCAGCTGCTTGAAAATCACCGGTTTGAACTCGATGCCGAAACCATCAACGATGCCTTCGAGCTGAGCAGGATGGCCGTTAAATCCCTTCTGAGGGTGCTTGATAAGGTAACCGTGATCGATGCCGTAAATAAAGGTAAGCTTGGATTCAGACCAGCGTATACGGATCTGAGAAAACTTTGTGCCAACCTGGTGAAGGACCTGAACGAAATGGAACTGGTTCCTGACCGGATTGACCTGTCAATTGGTCAGATACCGGATGAACTATGGATCGATGAATCATTATTTAATCATATCTTTACAAACCTTTTGCTGAATGCCCTGAAGTTTTCGGATAAAAAGTCGAGGGTTAAGTTTACAGTGTACATGGTATCACCTTCTTTGGCCGGATTTACTGTTGCAGATAGCGGAATCGGTATACCTGAGGATGAGAAGACCTACATATTCGAACCTTTCTACAGAGCCAGCAATTCGATGCATGCACGGGGATCAGGATTGGGTCTTGCAGTGGTAAGGGATTGTCTGAAACTGCATAAAGGTGAAATCAGTTTTGAAAGCGGTACCGGTGAAGGTTCGGTTTTTAAAGTGGTATTACCGGTTACGGAATAATAAATTAAAAGTACAATAAATCTGAGAGGAATAATGAACGAAGCCAACAACATCAAGGTTCTTTTGGTCGAAGATGACAAATCTCTGGCAATTACGATATCAAATCTGCTGAGGGTAAAAGGATATGATGTTACTCATGCCAGCGATGGTGCTGCCGGGATACAGAAGGCCTTTGCCCTGATGCCGGATCTGATTCTGTGCGATATTTCGATGAATGAGATCAGTGGTTACGATGTTTTCAATGTCTTAAAGGAGAGCTCTGCTACAGCCATGATTCCATTTGTTTTCCTGACGGCCAAATCCGACCTCAAGGAAATCAGGTTCGGGATGCAGCTCGGAGCTGACGATTACATCGTGAAACCTTTTGAATACGATGAATTGCTTACTTCAATCGCTACGCGGCTGAACAAGGCAGAAGCCCATCGCAAAGCCAATGAAGAGAAATTTATCGCTCTTTCGATGATCTCTCCTTACGGCATCTATATCTATCAGGACGACCGGTTTATTGAGTCCAACCCAAGTCTTTCATCCACGCTTGGCTTTAGCCGTGAAGAATTGCTCAGGATGGGCTTTCACGACCTTATCGTTGAGGAAGACAGGGCAGGGGCCCTGGAGAAAATCAGCAGGTGTCAGCGGGGTTTTGACAAAGAGATTCACATTAAATTCAGGGTTGCCCGCAAAGATGGTGAGGTCATCCACACAGAGTTGTTCGGGATTGAAGGGTTAAAAATCAAAGGGAAATCCAGCCTGATCGGGATGCTGACCCTTAGCAAACCCGAAGTGGCAGAAAATCAGGCGCTGGAAAAACTCAGCCTGAGCGAGATAGAGGAATTCGAGAAAGCAGTGGACATGATCTCGGGTAACCGCAATTATATCTCGGCCGAACTCATCAACAAACTGATCTCTGTATTCGGAGTTAGTGAAACTGTCAGGGAGAAACCCGCTGAAGAGATCATCAGCTTCTCGGAGCGGGAACTGGAAGTGTTGGGTTATGTATGTAAAGGGTTATCCACCAAGGAAATAGCCGATAAAATGTTTATCAGCAGCCGCACAGTTGAAAAGCACCGGGCAAACCTGATGACAAAAATCGAGGCCAAAAACATCATTGAAGTGATTATTTACGCCGTTAAGCATAAACTCATCAACATCTGATCTGCCGGATCAGTCGAGCTTGAGTACAGCCAGGAATGCCGTCTGCGGTACTTCCACATTGCCTACCTGGCGCATACGTTTCTTACCCTTCTTCTGTTTTTCAAGAAGCTTACGCTTACGTGTAATATCTCCTCCGTAGCATTTGGCCGTAACATCCTTGCGCACGGCTTTCACCGTTTCGCGGGCAATCACCTTGGCACCTATGGCCGCCTGAATGGCAATATCGAACTGCTGACGTGGAATCAGTTCTTTCAGTTTTGTGCACATTCTGCGCCCGAAATCGTATGCGTTGTCCTGATGGATCAGGGTTGAAAGTGCGTCAACCGGTTCGCCGTTGAGGAGAATATCAAGCCTTACGAGTTTCGCTTGCTTGTATCCGGTGATGTGGTAATCGAAGGAGGCATAGCCTTTCGAAATGCTCTTCAGTTTATCATAGAAGTCAAAAACGATCTCTCCCAGCGGTAATTCTACTGTCAGTTCAATGCGGTCGCTGGTGAGGTACACCTGATTCTTCAGCATTCCGCGTTTACCGATACACAAGGTCATTACAGCCCCCACGTATTCTGATTTTGAGATGATCTGGGCGGTAATGTATGGTTCTTCAATAAAATCGAGGTAATTCGGTGCAGGGAGTCCCGAAGGGTTGTGTACTTCCAGGATATCGCCCTTGGTGGTGTAGGCTTTGTACGAAACGTTCGGCACGGTCGTGATCACATCCATGTTGAATTCGCGGTCGAGTCGTTCCTGAATAATTTCCATGTGAAGCAGGCCGAGAAATCCGCACCTGAAACCAAAGCCCAGGGCTGCTGACGATTCCGGTTCAAACACGAGGGAGGCATCATTCAGCTGAAGGCGTTCCATCGAAGCCCGCAGCTCTTCGTAATCATCGGCATCAACAGGGTAAATACCTGCATAAACCATGGGTTTAACGTTAGTAAAACCTTCGATGGCTTTTTCGCAGGGTCGTTTCACATGGGTGATGGTATCACCGACTTTCACTTCACGGGAGGTTTTTATTCCGGAAATGATGTAGCCTACATCGCCCGCACTCAGCACGTCGCGGGGGTGTTGGGTTAGCTTGAGTACTCCGATTTCATCGGCATTGTATTCTTTTCCGGTGGCAAAGAACTTCACAAAATCGCCTTTGCGGATCTCACCGTTGATGATGCGGAAATAGGCAATAATTCCCCGGTAGGAGTTGAACACAGAGTCGAAAATGAGTGCCTGCAGCGGAGCTTCGGGATCCCCCACCGGGGCCGGGATGCGGTGGATGATGGCCTGGAGGATATCTTCAACTCCCAACCCTGTTTTACCGCTGGCCCGGATGATGTCTTCCGGTTTACAGCCAATCAGGTCAATGATTTGTTCCTCTACCTCTTCGGGCATGGCGTTGTCCATGTCCATCTTGTTCATCACCGGAATGATTTCCAGGTCATGCTCAAGGGCCAGGTATAAATTGGAGATGGTCTGAGCCTGAATTCCCTGGGTGGCATCGATGATCAGCAATGCCCCTTCACAGGCTGCGATTGACCTCGACACTTCATAGGAAAAATCGACATGGCCCGGCGTGTCGATCAGGTTGAGTTTATAATCCGCACCTTCAAACCGGTACTCCATCTGAATGGCATGACTCTTAATGGTGATGCCACGTTCCCGTTCCAGATCCATGTCGTCAAGAACCTGATCCTGTTGCTGACGCTCCGATAGTGTTCCGGTAAATTCCAGCAGACGGTCGGCCAGGGTGCTCTTGCCGTGGTCGATGTGGGCAATTATGCAAAAATTACGCGTATTTTTCATCAGTGCAAATTTATAACGAAATAGCATAAGTTGTTAGGCTTTAAATAAAACGCTATAAGGTCATGTTTTTCGCAAACGATTGCGGTTTTTATATCCTGATATACATTGACCAGTTGTCAATAGAATGGCATTATAAATAATTGATAATTAGATTTTTGCGATTAAAATAATTATTTGAATTGTTTTTTAATTTCGCCTGAAATTAGCTACCTTTGCACTGCTTTTCTGAAAAAGAGATTGCTAACTTAAATTTAAGAAATATGTCAAAAATCAAACTGGGTATCAACGGATTCGGAAGAATCGGCCGCAACGTGTTCAAGCTTGCGCTTGAAAGAAACAATATTGAGGTGGTTGGTATTAATGACCTTACCAGCACCAAAACTCTTGCTTACCTCCTCAAATACGATTCAACCCAGGGTCGTTTCGATGGTAAGATTGAATTTGACGAAACCTCACTGATCGTGAACGGAGTAAAATATCCGGTTACTGCTGAGCGCAATCCGGCAAACATTGCATGGGCTGTGATCCCGGATGTAGTTGTTGAATCAACCGGTATTTTCCGTTCAAAGGAAAGTCCCAAGGGCGGTTATGGTGATCACCTGAAAAATGGTGCCAAGAAGGTAATTCTGACTGTTCCTTCAAAAGATGCCATCGACCGTACCATCGTTCTCGGTGTGAACGACCACGATCTGAAAGATACCGACCAGTGTATTTCAAATGCATCCTGCACCACCAACTGCCTTGCCCCGGTTGCCAAGGTACTTAACGATAAATTCGGTATTGAGAATGGCCTTATGACAACCATTCACTCTTATACCAACGACCAGACCATTCTCGATGCTCCGCACAGCGATCTGCGCCGTGCCCGTTCAGCTGCGGTCTCACAGATCCCGACAACTACCGGCGCTGCAAAGGCAGTGGGTATTGTTATTCCGGAACTCAAAGGTAAACTCGACGGACTGGCTGTCAGGGTACCAACCCCGACCGGTTCACTGGTTGACCTCGTTGTTAACCTGAAAGTTGAAGTTACCAAAGAGCAGATTAACGCTGCCATGAAAGAAGCTGCCGAAGGCCCGATGAAAGGAATTCTGGAATACACCGAAGATGAAATTGTTTCGGTTGACATCATCCACAATCCCGCTTCATCCATTTTTGATGCCCTCAGCACTATGGTAAACGGCAAAACCGTCAAGGTGATGTCGTGGTACGACAATGAATGGGGTTACTCAGCCCGCGTGGTTGACCTCGCTGAAAAACTCTTCTGATAAAAAAAATCAGCATAAACGACAAATGGCCGCTTTCTGAGCGGCCATTTGTCGTTTATCAGGGTTGCTTTACCTCAGAATGTGTACGCTGCCGGTCAGTGTCCTTTTCTGCACCCTGACCTCATCAGGGACTTCCGGGGAACCGACCACTTCATAAACATCGCAGGTGTAAAAGTACACGCCATCAGTACATTCAGAGCCGGTATTCATGTCTTTTCCATCCCAGTTGATGGCCGGATCTGAGGTTTCAAAAACCACCACTCCCCAGCGGTTGACGATCTGAATATCTATTCTTTCAACGGAGGTATATCCCGGGAAAGGTGTAAAAACATCATTGAAGAAATCGTTGTTCGGGGTAAAGACATTGGGAAGGCTGTACCTCGGACAATTGTCGATACTGATACACACCTGGTTGTATACGGTTGTATCTGCATTGCCGTTGAGATCTTCTCCCACGATAAAGAAACAGCCTGCGATGGTTTGGGGTGGTGAATAGGTGAAAGAACTTTCGGCAGGGGTAAAGGTACCGATCAGTGTATGCGGCATTCCTTTGATGTATAGAAGATAATTCTTAAGGTCAGGGGCACAGGTGGCGGTGATATCGTTCCACCTGAAAAGTATGGTTCGGTCATCGCAGTTCACCTCTGCAATCAGGGTCGGGGCACAGGGAGGAACATTGTCGAGCGGTTTTTCGCATTTCTCCTGCGAGAAATTCACAATGGGGTTTACATACCCTGGCGTGCCGTAGGTGCCCACCGATTTTACCAGGTAACAATACTCCTCATTGTTTATAAGACCGGTATCGGTGTATGCAGGCAGCACTGTGGTGGCAATGCTGTCGAAGAGCTGGGTGAGCGTATTTTTCCGGTAAATCACGTATTGCTGATTGGCCCAGGGTACACTGAGCGCAAATGTCAGGGAGATTCTGCTGTCGGAAGGAGCGGTTTCAATAAATACAGACGAAGCGGGCACCGTAAATCCTATGGTGAAAATATTGCCAGGCGTGTTGTTGATAAATTCAATGGTATAAGTCCAGGCATTGTCGCGGGTGTTCAATCCGTTGTCGGTAAACGTTGTGTCGTTGAGATCAGTGAATTCAGTAACCGCTTCTTTCACCGCATTTGAAAAGCCACTGGAGCGGTAGAGCCTGTAGATGAAGGGACCCGGGGTCTGTACATAATCAATTTCGGTAGGTTTTGACCAGGCAACAAACACCGAGCCATTTGTGGTGGAAGTATTGTTGATGCTGACGTTGGTGAGAACGGGCAAATCCTTTTTCAGGCTGGCGCAGAATTCCTCTGAAGCAATGCTTTCAGCGCCATCTTCAAACCAGGCGGTAACAATATAGCAATACATGATTCCCCGAACCAGCCCAACTTCATTATTATCGTCGGTGAAGGTGGTAATGCCGGCATCATTGGTCTGGGCTATCAGGGCATAGCCGGTTTCCGGAGGCACCCCGGTCTGGCAGTGGCCGGGAGAAAAACCAGAGGATCCGGCTCTGCGGTAAATTCTGTATCCCATCGCTTCTGTGCAGGTTTGCTGATCCCACGAAAGAATCATGCTGTTCCCGAGCGGGATTGCCGATGGATTCAGTACCGGGGGGGCAATTACATTGATATTCAAAGTTTTAAGATCGAAAAGATTTACCGGGCTTCCATTGTCTGTGGCCTTGAAAAACACCTGATAGGGTTGTTTTTTCACATGTGCACATACCGTTGCCCAGGTAAAGGTCTGGCTGACATGTCCTGCTGAATCATCGGGCTGAACAAACACAGCCGGACTCACAGGAAGGAGCAGGGGACCGCCATCCGCGGTGAGGGTAATGTTGTCGTTGTCTTCATCGCTCGCAGCAATCCTGAGCCGGAGGGTATCTCCGGCAATAACACAGGTGTCCTGTGTGAGCGATAAAACCGGTGGATTGTTGTTACAGGCCGTGATGTTGACCTGCATATCCCTGGTAACATAACCGATTCTTACGCCATTGCGGTATTCTTCAATGATAAAGGCAAAGTTGTATTCACCTTGTCTGACGGGGCTGTCCCAGATAATGTCACCGTTTAACTCATTGATGGTGAATGATCCGGGCGTTTGGGTATCAACTTCGTTGGGCAATTTGTAGCCGAGTATATCAAGACCGGCTGCTCCTTTGCAGTTGACGAGCCTGAAGGCCAGGCTGTCGCCGTTCGGGTCATAGGCTCCGGCATTGTGGAGGTAGGGTAAGCCGACACAGCCATTGTCGATGGGGGGTAGCAACAGAACCGGCGAGCTGTTGCTTCCGAGAAAAGGATTGACTACAAGCAGGGTTTCGATGTAAAGCGGCACATCGACCGAGTTGGGGATGTTCTGAATGCCCAGGTTTCTGTTGGGATCTTCCATCCAGATTCTGTAGGTTGATGCCGAAGCGTATGTGTGAATTCCGGAATAGGTGTTATACCGGATCTCGGGTGTGATAAGTTCTCCAGTGTGCTGGCAAAAAATTCCGGCGGTTGTTATTCCTTCTGGTCCGTTAGTCCTTGGCAGTACACTGCTGGAACCATCGCCCCAGTTGATGGTAAGGTCACACCGGTCGGCAGCGCTCGGGGCGAAGGTGTAAGTAGTGATGGTAACCTCATAGGTAAGCCCTGAAATGTGCCGGTAGGTGATTTCTCCTGCTCGCTGGTGAGTGGCGTAAACAACATTTCCTGCCACCAATAGCAGCAGAAACAACAGGCTTCCGGGCAAAAACTTCTTGTCAGTTACTGAAAGCATCATTCGTCGGAGCAGAAATTTTTAAGGAGATTGAGTCAACAATCAAAATTAGGCAATTTAATTATACCCGGATCGATTACTTCAAAAACAATACCGGAATTTCAGGTTTAAGATTATTTGGGAAGCGGCATGAGCTTTTCATCTCAAAGAACCGGGGACATGGGTTAATTTTATATTTTTGTTAACCAGCAGATTATTCCATTTTAACCGGTTTTCATGTATATTATCAATCCTGAACAGGAGAGGAAAGAGATTTTAAAGCGCTATCGTCAGTTGCTGAGTATCTGGAATAAAGGCAACGACCAGAAAAGCAAACGGATGGTCCGCAAGGCCTTTAACCTGGCTGTGACTGCGCACAAGGATATGCGCCGGAAGAGCGGAGAACCATACATATATCACCCTATTGAAGTTGCACGTATCGTTGCCGAAGAAATCGGGCTCGGTGAAACATCCATTGTTTGTGCGTTGATTCATGATGTGGTTGAAGATACCAATTACACCCTCGACGACATCCGGCAGATGTTTGGTGAGAAGGTAGCAAGGATCACCGACGGGCTTACGAAGATCAAAGAACAGCTCGACAATACAACCACCTCGGCACAGGCTGAAAACTTCAGAAAGATCATTTTAACGCTCAGCGATGATGTCAGGGTTATTCTGATCAAGCTTGCTGACCGTCTTCACAACATGCGGACCCTGGATGCCATGCCGGGTGATAAGCAGTTGAAGATCGCATCAGAAACGATCTACTTTTTTGCCCCCCTGGCTCACCGTCTGGGTCTGTATGCCATCAAGAGCGAACTGGAAGATCTGGCACTTAAATACACAGAACCAGAGGTTTATACTTTTATCTTCAACAAGTTAAAGGAAACCGCCATCCCGCGCAAGCAATACATTGAAGAGTTTATAAAGCCGATTGATGAAGCCCTGAAACAGCAGGGACTTGTTTTTGATATAACCGGACGCGAGAAATCGGTTTATTCTATTTATTCGAAGATGAAGAATAAGCAGATTCCGTTCGAAGAGGTATACGACCTGATGGCTGTGAGGATCATCATTGATACCAATTATGAAAGTGAGAAGTATCAGTGCTGGCAGGCATATTCGATCGTTACTGACTTTTACAGTCCCAAACAGAACCGTCTGCGCGACTGGATATCAACCCCCAAAGCCAATGGTTATGAATCTTTACATACTACGGTGATGGGACAGAACGGGCAGTGGGTTGAGATCCAGATCAGAACCCGCCGTATGAATGAAATTGCCGAGAAAGGTTACGCTGCACACTGGAAATACAAAGAGAAGTCGAATACGGAAAGCGGTCTTGACCGATGGCTGGGTAAGATCAATGAACTGCTGCAATCGCCCGATTCCAATGCACTGACATTTCTGGATGATTTCAAGCTGAATCTTTTTGCCGATGAAATCATTGTCTTTACGCCCAAAGGAGAAGAGAAAACCCTTCCTGCCAACTCAACAGCACTTGATTTCGCTTACAACATACATTCCGAGATCGGCAACCGCTGTATCGGAGCCAAAGTAAACCACCGCCTGGTACCGCTCGATCATCCGCTCAAGAGTGGTGATCAGATTGAGGTGATCACATCAAAAAAGCAGACACCCCGCGATGAATGGATAGATTTTGTGGTTACGGCACGGGCAAAATCTTTCATCAAGGAGGCCCTGAAAGAGCAGCGCAGACAATATGCCGATGAGGGTAAAGCAATGCTTGAGACATACTTCAAAGAGCTGAAAATCGAAATGAACCGGACCAATCTTCAGCGGTTTCAGGAGTGTCAGAAGATCAACTCAACCATTGATCTTTATTATAAGGTTGCACAGGGTAATCTGGGTGTTAAAGAATTGAAAGCGTGTATTCAGCAGCATGAGAAAAGTGGCTGGTTGAACATCATTACCCGCCCGTTTGGTCGTCAGAAGTCGGCCCTTGCGCCACGTCTGGAGGATCAGATGCGGGATAAGTTACTTATGCAGCAGCGAAAGGAACTCAATGGTGATGTTGAATACAGGATTTCTGATTGCTGTGGGCCGATTCCTGGCGATGATGTAATCGGATTTCTGGCGCCTGATGAGAGTATCTGGATTCACCGGACAAACTGCCCTGAGGCCATTCAGCTGATGTCGAGATATGGCAATCGCATTCTGAAAACCAACTGGTCGAACCGGGAGTCTGCTACCTACCTGAGCGGTATCCGGTTTTCAGGACTTGATCACCTTGGCCTGATCAATGAGATTGTTAAAATTATCTCCGAGCAGATGGGGCTGAATATCCGCTCTTTTCACATCGACTCAACCGGAGAGGTGTATGATGCCAGTGTTATGCTGCTCGTACACGATACCGAAGATTTGAACCGGCTGATGGCTGAAATCAAGAAGGTGAAGGGAATTTCCAATGTGTACCGGATCAGCCGGTTCAACGAGGCCCAGAAATAATCGTCCGGAGGCACTTTTAGCTTTCTTCCGGCTCAGGAATTATTTATTTTTATTTATACCAAATAATAATAGAGAATTTTTATAATTTTATCCCCGATTGTACCATTGCTTCCGGATCACGGTTTATTGTAAAAACAGGGTATCCGGTTCGCAGTTTGTTCACCAATACACCTAAGTATGAGGGATAATGACAGATTGAATTTCGATACGGTAAAGAAGATTTTTACTGAATATCTTGAGAGCCATCAGCATCGGAAAACGCCGGAGCGTTACACCATCCTCAGGGAGATTTACTCCACGGAAGGTCATTTTGATATCGAGACACTCTATATCCAGATGAAGAACAACAAATACCGTGTCAGCCGGGCGACTTTATACAACACTATCGAGCTTCTTCAGAACTGTAACCTTGTTACCAAGCATCAGTTTGGTAACAATTGCAGTCAGTTTGAGCGTTCCTTCAAGTTTAAGCAGCACGATCATTTCATCAATATTGAAGATGGAACTGTGCTTGAATTCTGTGATCCAAGGATTCAGGAGATTCAGACTTCGGTAGAGAAGCTTCTGGGAGTGACTGTTACCAACCATTCCCTCACCTTCTACGGATACATCAACAAAGCCGGATCAGAACCTGCCGGAGCCAGCATCACGGTTTCGCCTGACATCCGGAATTAACCCCTGAAACGGCATGCATTTTTGTAGGCCTTTTCCGCAGATTTTAGTATCATTGCAAAGCCGGTTGCCTTTCAATCGGTTTTTTGCTGTCTGTCTGATTATCAATAATATTAAGAACGGATGACAGGATATTAACCTTTAATAATGATTCGATGAAAGTTGATGTATTGCTTGGTTTGCAGTGGGGGGATGAAGGAAAGGGGAAAATTACCGATGTTCTTACACCCGAATACGATATTATCGCCAGATTCCAGGGCGGGCCGAATGCCGGTCATACCCTGGAGTTTAATGGGTTGAAGCATGTATTGCATACCATTCCTTCCGGAATATTTCACCCTGAGAAAACCAATGTAATCGGTAATGGTGTAATCATCGACCCCTGTATTCTGGCCAGGGAGCTTAAATCATTGAGAGAGCGGGGCGCTGAACCGGAGAAGAACCTGGTGATCTCAAAAAGGGCACACCTGATCTTACCCACTCACCGCCTGATCGACAATGTGCAGGAAGCCAGCAAGGGTAAACAGAAAATCGGATCGACCCTCAAAGGAATAGGGCCGGCCTATACCGATAAAATTGCCCGTAACGGATTGAGAATTGGTGATATTCAGATCGGAAATTTTAAAGAGCGTTACGAGGCACTTAAAAGTGAGCATATGCGGGTTATCAATTCCTATACCCCTGACGCATCGTTGCTTATGATCGAGAACAAGCCGTTTGAGGAGTATGAGCAGCTGTGGTTTGAGGGCTTGAATTACATAGCTGATATTCCGTTTATCGACAGTGAGATCTTTATCAACAAGAGTCTGCAGGAAGGCAAGAGGATACTTGCTGAAGGAGCGCAGGGAACCATGCTTGATATTGACTTCGGGACATATCCGTATGTTACCTCTTCCAGTACCATCAGCGCTGGCGTCTGCAGTGGTCTGGGAATATCCCCCGATAAGGTCGGAAAAGTATTCGGGGTGTTTAAAGCTTACTGCACCAGGGTTGGCAGTGGCCCGTTCCCCACGGAACTGACCGATGAAACCGGCAATCTTCTCAGAGAAAACGGACGGGAATTCGGATCAACCACCGGAAGGCCGCGCCGTTGCGGGTGGATTGACCTGCCTGCACTTAAATACTCTGTGATGCTGAACGGAGTTACCGATCTTGTAATGATGAAGGCCGATGTGATGGATAGCTTTTCACAGATAGGGGTGTGTACACAATACAAAATCGGGGAAAAATTGTTTGATTTCCCGGGCTACGAAACCCTGAATCAGGAGATTGAACCAGTTATCCTGAACATTGACGGTTGGGAAAGCTCACTTCAGGATTTCACAGTCTGGGATAAATTGCCTGAGAAGTTCAGAAAGTATGTGAGGTTTGTTGAGAAATCGCTTAATCTGCCCATTTCTGTGATCTCGGTAGGACCTAGACGTGATCAGACAGTCGTAAGACTTGTATAAATCTTAACAAACGGATATTTGAAAGAAATCAGGGAACTGGTACGCAAGGATATGCTGCTTGAACTAAGGCAGAAGTATGCCATCAATGGCATACTGCTTTACGTTGTCTCAACCATATTCGTGGTGCAGCTCTGTTATGGTCGCGTGATTGACGAAAGTGCCTGGATTGCCCTATTCTGGATTATTCTGCTCTTTGCTGCCTTCAATGCCGTGTCGAAGAGCTTTGTTCAGGAAAGCGCCTTCAGGAGATTGTATTATTTCAGCCTGGCCTCTGCAGTGTCGGTAGTTTTATCGAAGATAATCTACAATGCACTGCTGATGATGATACTTGGCATTCTGAGCCTTCTTGTGTTTGTGCTGTTTATGGGAATGCCCTCATTCAGTATGGGGCTCTTTCTGCCTGCTTTTTTACTTGGTTGCATTGGAATCTCTGCTTCGCTGACCATGGTTTCAGCGATTGCCTCGCGCAGTGGAAACAATGCCGCACTGATGGCAATTCTTGGATTCCCTGTAGTGGTTCCATTGTTGCTTCTGCTGGTGAATACCTCAAAAATCTCGCTCAAAGCGGAAATTATCGCAGCTGAGATAATCAAAAGTCTGTCTGCATTGTTGATGATTGATACCGTTGTTGTTGTTCTTGCTGTAATTTTGTTTCCCTACTTGTGGAGGGACTAAAAATCTGATTTATGATAAAAGGACTTTGGTGGAAACTTGCTGGTCTGGCTCTGGTGCTCTATTCGGTTATAGCCGGTCAGTTGATAACGGTGCCGGCCCTACCGGTTATCCATGAGACGATCCGCAACCTGTTTTATCACGTTTGTATGTGGTTTGCCATGTTTACCATGTTTGGTACTTCATTGGTTTACAGTATCCGGTATTTATCCGGATTTAAGCCTCAGCATGATATCATGGCCTCTGAGTCTGTTTATAACGGGTTGTTTTTCGGCACCATGGGTTTAACAACCGGCATGATCTGGGCTAAGTTTACCTGGGGCGATTTCTGGACCAACGATCCTCAGCTGAACGGAGCTGCTGTGAGCATGATGGCTTACCTTGCCTATGCTGTGCTTCGCAGCTCGATCGATGAGAAGAGCATGAGGGCAAGGATTTCAGCTGTTTACAATATTTTTGCCTTTATGTTGCTGGTCATCTTCCTTGGCGTGCTTCCCCGGCTTGCCGACAGCTCCCTCCATCCCGGAAAGGGTGGAAACTCTTCAACCATGGAGGGACTTGACATCAATATGCGGCTGGTTTTTTACCCCGCTGCTATCGGCTGGCTGCTGATTGCCTTCTGGATTCTTCAGATCAGGGCCCGTAAACGCAAATTAATCCAACAGGTTTAACGCTTAAAAATTACTGAAATGATCGGAGACGACAAATACTTCGTGGTAGCCATGGTAATGGCCATTATTTTTACCGGACTTGGGATATACCTGTACCTGATCGACCGGAAATTATCCAGGATTGAAAAGAAACACGAAGAGAAGAAGTAGGTGAGGATGGATATAAATTATTATTTTCGGTATTGTAATGCCGGATTTATTAATTTATATTTTTGCAGGCAGTAACCTTAAATATACCATCATGAAAAAGATACACATTCTCATTCTTATTGTTGTTGTGGCGGCGGTGGGGGTCATTATGAGCCTTTCCGTGAACACCTCCACCTATGCCGGTTTTGCTGAGGCAAAAGACAACCCGGGCAGGGAATATCACGTGATTGGCAAGCTCAGTCCCGGTAAACCCATAGATTTTGATGCCAGAAAAGATGCCAGCAGTTTTACGTTCTACATGCTCGACAATAACGGTGCAGAAATGAAAGTCAGGTACACCGACAGTAAACCTCAGGATTTCGAGAAACTTGACCAGATTGTCGTCATCGGAGAGATGAAGGACGGTGAATTTCAGGCGCATAAAATGAACCTTAAGTGCCCTTCAAAGTATAACAATGAAGAGCAACCCGGTGGTTTTACAGAGAAAAACTTTGTCTCAGGGACAAATTAATCACACACACACACACACACACACCAATGCAATGTTGCCGGAAAAGAGCCTTTTCAGGGATCTTTTCCGGTTTTTTTTTGCTGATTCTGCATTTCACCGGTTAAGAACGCATTTTCCTATTCAGGAAATGCAAGAGGAGTTTGCATGCTATTTATTGGCAATCAGTTTATCAGCAATGGCAATCAGTTTATCTTCGTTGTCAGAAACAAACTTGAGCCCGGCTTGATAAAGTTTCTTCAGATTTTCTTCTGAAGCATCATCCATATCACTTTTTGCATCGTGTAATGATGGCTCCAGCCTGATGTAGTTGTCGGGTGTGCCTGTTGTTTCCCAGATTTTTCTGAGCTGATAATGAACGGTTTCTGAATTTCCCGACATCATGATGTCGATAATCGGCTGAATCCATTGGATCATTCCCCAGTCTTTGGCATCTTTGTACTGATAAGGTTTAGGTGAAGACCCGGTTCCAATGGATACGATGATCATGTCTTTGGCAAAGGGATTGTTGGTTTTATCCGGGTCGTTGAGTATCTCCGAAAAACGGGTACTCCTTGCTTCTGCGTAAGCACACATGGTTGGGTTGTTGGCAAATACACCACCATCAATCAACGGGTAAGGCAGTCCATATTCTGATTGGATATGTGAGACTTCAAAGTAGGTAGGGGCTGCTGAAGTTGCCCTGGCTACATCCCTGACTTTAAAATCGTGCGTGGGCGACTTAAGGGCATCAATCCGGTTGAAGAAATGGGCCCGCCGGCTTTTGATATCGTAGGAGGTAATCAGACATGGTTTCAGCAACTCACTCAACATTGTTTCTCCGAAATAATCCTTTAATGCTTTTTCCAGCTGGGTAGCATCGTATTTTTCATCGGCCAGACCACCCTTGCTTTTAACCTTCTGCCAGAGGGTGAGGCCGAAAATGTCGTCACCTCGCTCAAGATAGATATTCACCGCTTCCCGGGCAGTAAGCTTAGGGCGGGCGGTTACCGCGCCTTCTTTACTTAATGACGGAAGCAGGTAGGTACAGGTGAGTATGCCTCCTGTACTTGTTCCGGCGATCATGTCGAAATAATCGCTGAGACGGGCATCAGGGCCCTCTTTTGCCATAAGCCTTTCTTCAATAAATGTCAGGATCACTCCGGGCAGTATCCCCCTGATACCCCCACCGTCTATTGACAGAATTCTGATTTTTTTCTTTTCCATGGTATATTTGTTTGGTGATCAAATTTAATCATTATTAAGACCAAATAAAAATAATGGGTATTTTCTCGTGTAAGAAAAACTGAAATTTAACAGCAGGATTCTTGTGTATTTATTTAAAGTGCTGTATATTAAAGTTATAGGATGGAGTCTTGTTTCGCTTACCGGTAAAGGAAAAATTTTCAGATTTTGTTTTTGGCTTTGATAACCGGGCTTTTTATACTGGTGTTGGAGTCGGAACAAAATTTCAGGCACTTTTTTTTGAGGCATGGTTTAAATTATATCTTTGCTGCAAAATCAACCCAACATTTTTATACACCACAATCTCAGTTAAGTATGAATGAATTGATGACATCCGAGAAGTTGATGCATCTGGAAGAAGAGTACGGAGCGCACAATTACCACCCCTTGCCTGTTGTTCTGGCCAAAGGTGAAGGAGCCCTTGTTTGGGACGTTGAAGGCAAGCAGTATTATGATTTTCTGTCGGCTTATTCGGCTGTAAACCAGGGTCACTGCCACCCGAAAATCGTCAAGGCCATGGTTGACCAGGCTTCCCGTATGACCTTGACATCCAGGGCGTTTTATAACGACTCACTGGGTGTATATGAAAAATTTGTGACTGAGTACTTCGGGTACAACAAGGTATTGCCGATGAATACTGGTGCCGAAGCTGATGAAACTGCCCTGAAACTTTGCCGGAAATGGGCTTATATGAAAAAGGGTATAGCTGAAAATAAAGCCAAGATCATCGTATGTGATGGAAACTTCCACGGAAGAACCATCACCATTGTTTCGATGTCAACCGATCCCGATTCATATGGTGGATTTGGACCTTTTACCCCGGGTTTCATTAAGATTCCATACAATGATCTCGGTGCACTTGAGGAGGCATTAAAGGATCCTGACATTGCCGGTTTTCTCGTTGAGCCCATACAGGGTGAGGCCGGGGTTTTTGTACCGGATGAAGGATATCTTGCAAAGGCTTATCAACTCTGCAAAGAGAAAAATGTATTGTTTATCGCCGATGAGGTTCAGACAGGGATTGCCCGTACCGGCAAACTGCTGGCGTGTGACCACGAGCAGGTTCGTCCCGACATCCTGATTCTTGGGAAAGCCCTTTCGGGAGGTGTTTATCCTGTTTCAGCTGTACTGGCTGATGACGACATTATGCTTTGCATCAAGCCGGGCGAGCATGGTTCAACTTTTGGTGGTAACCCTGTTGCTTCCCGCATCGCCATTGCAGCGCTGCAGGTGGTTAAAGAAGAAAATCTTGCAGAAAGGGCAGAATACCTGGGCAACATTTTCCGTGAAGAACTGAAAGCTGTTAAATCGGAGATGATTGCCCTCGTCAGGGGTAAGGGTCTGCTGAATGCAGTGGTTATCCGTCCAAAGAATGGCAAGGAAGCCTGGGATGTCTGTCTGAAAATGAAAGAAAACGGCGTGCTGGCCAAACCAACCCATGGCGACATCATCCGCTTTGCCCCGCCGCTGGTGATCTCTGAAGAGCAACTACGCGATGCTATTGAAATTATCAAGAAGTCAATCCTGTTTTTTGAATAATTTCTTCCTTAAAAAAAAGGCCGGATGGAGACATTCCGGCTTTTTTTTTGATCAAAAACAGGCAACATGAAATCCTGCTTAGCAGGAAGATTCATTTCGTAGTATCAGACACCGGGATGGTGTAAAATCTTCTTTTTTAGTCTTTTCGGAGCAGGCTCAATATTCCATTCTCATACCTTTTTGAGTTTCCAGTTCCCTTTGCTGAAGATGTACATACCCAGCACAGTCAGAGTGGTTTCTGCGATCACGATGGCGTAAAAAACTCCGTTGTAACCGTATCCTGACCTGATGGCCAGAAACCAGGCCAGGGGAATTTCAATCAGCCAGAAGCAGATGAAGTTGAGCAGGGTAGGCGTATAGGTGTCGCCTGCGCCGTTCAGCGATTGAGACATAACCATGCCCATGGCATAGAAAACAAATCCAATACTAACGATTCTGAGACAGCTGACCCCGAGTTCAACAACCTCAGGTTCATTGATGAACAGGCGGATGTAGGGTTCGGGAAACGCAAGAAAGACGACTGAAACGAGACCCAGCATTGCCATGTTTACAAAGCCGGTTATCCAGGCAGCCCTTGCTGCCCTTTCAGGTTTACCGGCCCCCAGGTTTTGTCCGACCAGGGTGGCGGCAGCATTGCTGAGGCCCCATGAGGGCAGTAAGGCAAAAATCACAATCCTGATGGCTATGGTGTATCCGGCAACAGCGCTGCTTCCGAACTGTGAAACTATTCTCACCAGTACTATCCAGCTGGCGGTAGCGATGATGTTCTGCAGTATCCCTCCTACAGATAAGCGGGTGAGGATTGCAAGCAGCCTGAAGTCCGGCAGAAAATGGCGGATGGATAACTGAATCCGCATTTTTCCCCTGAACAGAATGTAAAACTGGAACAGCACTGCCAGCCCGCGGCCGATGTTGGTGGCAATGGCTGCTCCTCCGATACCGAGTGCCGGAATTGGTCCCAGTCCGAAGATCAGCAAGGGGTCGAGCAGAATATTCACCCCATTGGCAATCAGCAATACCCTCATCGAAAGGGCTGCATCACCGGCACTTCTGAATGCTGCATTGATAATGAACAGCAGCATGATGACCATGTTTCCGCCGAACATAATCCGGGTATATCCATGATTTTCAGCCGCCAGTTCATGGGAGGCTCCCATAAGCCTGAGCAGGTCATAAGAGTAGAAGAGGCCTGGTATAGCAAGTAAAACTGAAAGGGCTACGCCTGCCAGGATTGCCTGAGCAGCAGCCCTGGAAGCCCCCTCCGGATTTTTCTCTCCGATGCGGCGGGATACCATAGCAGTGGTTCCGGCGCTGAACCCGACCGCCAGGGCATAGACCACCGTCATCATAGATTCTGTAAGACCGACAGCCGCGACAGCATCAGCCCCCAGTCTGGCGACAAAGAATATATCGGCGATGGCAAAAACCGATTCCATGATCATTTCCAGAACCATGGGAACCGAAAGGAGAAAGATGGCAGCACCCAGTTTCATGCTGGTAAAATCCTGATCGGTTCCTGCAAGGGCCTGTCGGATCATCTTCCTGTAGATGCTGAATGTCTTTTTTATTTGCTGGTATTTATCGTTGGCAGACATGTTATTTCTGAATTTGATGAATTAAAAAACCCGGACTGAAAACAGGCCGGGTGAATTGTTATATCAGCAATCAGCTAATTGTTATTCAATACCTCACCCGGCGGGGCACACACACAGCTGCAATGGCAAAGCTGACGGGGCAGTTAAAGAGCGGGGTGAATTTCATAATGCTTACATTGTTTGAAGAGCCGCAAAGATAAAGAATAATCCCTGTAAAATTATAAAAAAAAGGCCCGTTTTACCGAGCCTTTTTTAATGCAGAATGATTGATTAGCTTGCCCACCAAACTGGCTGGTTAATATCCTGATTTACAGTAGCATTAGGATTGTTAATTCGCTCATCCTGTGGGGTCGGGAAACGTACAGGGATACGGCCATTGTTTTCCACGTTAGGCCCATTGTTTGGTGTGAGTGCCGGAATTCCGGTTCTTCTCCAGTCATTGTAATTCTCAAGCTGGAGGAACAGTGCGACATATTTGTGGGTCATAATTTTGGCTAACGAAATACTTTGAGCGGTTTCACTGGCCTGGGCTGCATAATAGGCTTCGTCATCAGCGCCAGTTACCTGAAGTACTGAAGCTTTGATTGCGTCGTTGTGAGCCTGTGCAGCAGCGGCTGTATTTCCCTTTCTTAACTGGGCTTCTGCTTCGAGGAATTTAGCTTCGACGAGGCTGACAAGAGGAATTGGGCTAGCAGCACTGGAATAAAACGGTCCGGTGAAAGAAGCTGCGGTATTTTCAGAACCTGGAGCTGCCCCGATATATTCTCCTCCGGGAACAGAGTCACAGAAGAACGGTAAACGTGGGTCATTGATCGATTTCAGGAGGTCAACGTATGTTGCACCCATGCGGATATATGTTCCACGTTCATTGTTGAAAGCATACCAGGGGTTGAGTTCAGCGGAATTGGTGCCGAAAATAGCCATCGCATCGGCTGCACTGGCATCCAGGTTGCCCAGGTATTCCAGAACTTTATCAGCAGAGCCTGTGTCTTTTTTGCTTAACCTGTTGGCAAAACGTGCCTTCAGAATCCAGGCAGTGTTTTTCCATTTAGCAACATTTCCTCCAAAGATGAAATCTTCGCCGGCTGGTAGAACAACATTATCAGAAGCTTGTTTTCCAAACAGTTCGATCGCTTCAGATAGCAGTACCTGAAGGTCCTGATAAACCGTTTCCTGAGAGTCATAATTTGGACTGAAATACTCTTCACCTTTGATACCAAGTCCGGCTTCCCTGTTGGGAACATCACCCCACATATCGGTTGCCACAGAAAGGTTCATTGCCTTGATCACTTTGGCAATTCCAACGTAGTAGGGATTTGCATCACCGGCAAGATCAATAAGGGTATTGCACTCAACGATACAATCGGTGTAAATGGAGTTCCATTCATTTAGGTTGTCTCCTTCGAGCAACACATAGTTGGCAACGTCTTTCATTTGTTCAGCAGTTCCTTCAATCTGCTGGGTGAATACAGATGCTGCGCGGTTCACACCACCGTTGTAAGTAGCAAAAGTTGAAACTTCAATGGTAGCAAGAAGCAAAGCTGGGGTTACTTCAGTCGGGCTGTTGGGAGACAAGTCGTACCCTTCAATGTATTTTTCACAACTGGTTGTGAAAAAGAGTACTGCCATGATTAATAAGAACGATATTTTTTTCATTTTCTTTTCTTTTGAAGTGAGTAAATGGAATTATGTTTAGAAACCTACCTTGAGACCAAAAATAAATGATTTGGTACCTGGGTTATTGAAGTAGTCAAACCCGGTAAGGTTTGAACCGGCACCTGTAAGGCTAGTTTCCGGATCAACTCCCGGATAGTCTGTACTCAACCACAAATTCCTGCCCGACAGGCTAAGGTCAACAAATTGTACCAGCGGAAGTTTATCCTTTGTATTGAAACGGTAACTGATGCTTACTTCACGCAAACGTACCCATGATCCATCAAATACTGCCTGCTCAACAGCAGCACTTCCGCCGTCGCCAACATAATTGGAGAAATAGGAGTTAGCTGAAATGGGAATATCATTCGGAGTTCCGTCAGCTTTTACACCCGGGATGATGTAAGTTCTGTCCCGATCACCGGATTCTTCAGTTTTCCCGATTCTGTGCATACGGGCAATAGTTCCATTCCAAATCATTCCTCCTTCGCGGATATCGAAAAGGAAACTCAGGTTAATGCCTTTGTAATTGAGCCCGTTTGAAATGCCCATTGTCCAGTCTGGGAATGGGTTTCCGATGTTACCTCTTTCGGGGGCGATAGTAGGACGACCGTTAGAACCAATGATCAGGTCTCCATTTTCGTTTCGTAACCACTTGGTTCCATATAGTGCACCATAAGCATCACCCTTGATGGCATAGGATCCGATAGAAGTAAAGGCACTTTCGATGTTGACTTCGTCAACCCCTTCAGCCAGTTCGAGAACTTCGTTGGTATTCTTTGTAAAGTTTACTGAAATATTCCATTTGAAGTCCTTTGTCTTGATAGGATCGCCACCAACAACAAGCTCAATCCCTTTATTTACCATTCTACCTGAATTTGACCTGATTTGCTGGAACCCTGAAGATGGAGCGATCGGGCGCAATACAAGAATCTGGTCTGATTCTTCGTTATAGTATGTAAAGTCAACTGTTAATCGACCTGTAAAGAACCTTAAATCCAGACCAAACTCTGTTCCTGTTTTTCTTTCTGGTTTAAGGTCTGCATTTCCAAGCGTTGCGCTATATCCAAAGCCTCCTTTACCAAGATAGGGGAACGAGAGTCCGTTGGTAAAACCATCAGTAAAGATAGGAGAGGCAAAATAAGTGCGGGATGAGTAAGGAGAAGGGTTGATACCTACCTGCGCATAACTTACTCTGGCTTTACCAAAGGAAAGAATTTTATTCTCAGGGATTAACTCTGTAAATACAAAAGACAAGTTTGCTGATGGATAAAAGAAGTTACTCTGATTTGGTCCAAAAGTTGATGCCCATTCATTTCTGCCTGTAGCCTGGAAATAAATAAGGTTGTTATAATCAAGGTTGAGGTCGAAGAAAAGAGCTGCTGTTCTCTCCTTTGTTGTTACTTCACTGGCGTATAGCACAGCAGCATTGTTCAGATTGTAGAAATTGGGAATACTGAGGCTGGTTCCTCTAGCATAAAGATCCTGGAAGTTTCTTTCATTAAGGTTGTTGCCAAGAGAAAGAGATCCCTTGAACTTACTGCTGAATTCATGGTTGGCAGTAACGATAAAGTCAGAATACACTTCCCTGAAACGCTGTATATTTTCAACAATCTGTCCGGTAGGCTCAGCCGGTTGCATTGAACCTATGGCGAATATCTGCTTCCGCTGATCCGAATAGAAGTCTGTGCCAAGGCGGTAAGTAGCTGAGAGCCATGTGAAAGGCGAGTATTCAGCATAGAAGTTGCCGAGGAAACGGTTTACGTCATCTGTAAACGGATTCTTATAGGCAGTATAGTAGGTATTGTCATAGATCGAGATAAATCTGCGGTCAACGCCATTTGGATACATGTAATTGTCCCCACCACCTGGATTCATGTCAAAGCTCATTGGAGCGCGCATCAAGCTAAGCATAATACCTGAAAGGTTACTTCCGTTTTGAGCTTTAATACCGTTGGTATTTGAATAGTTGGCAGTTCCTCCGATTCTGATTTTACTGCTCAACTTGTGATCTGCAGTTAACCTTACGGTGGTTTTGTTAAGTTCAGTATTCGGAATAATACCTTCGTTCTGAAGGTTGCTGAGCGATAAACGGAACGAAGTGATGTCATCTCCTCCTGAAATCTGCAGGTTATGGGTAATAGAGGTTGCATTCTGGAAGAAATTTTCAGCATTGTTCACTGGGGTGAGACCAAGGGAAGCGATGGTTGGTCCCCAACTGTTGGCAACCCCACCGGATACATCATCATCAGTATTCCAGATAAAATCGGGCCCTGGGTCAGCTGTAATGAATGTTCCTTCAGGGATGGGGTTAAACTCAGCGTCCATGGCTCCACCACCGTTGCCCTGGGCGTAGATGTCCTGTTGGGCGGGTAGTTGTGTTACACTGCTTAAATCAAGGTTGAGGCCGTAAGTTACACGGATTCCCTGAGAAGCTTTCCCTCGTTTAGTAGTATAAATAATGGCACCATTTCCAGCCCTGACACCGTAAAGAGCTGCAGCTGCAGGTCCTTTCAGAATGGTAACCGATTCAATATCTTCAGGATTTATATCAAGAGCTCTGTTTGAGTTGTTGACACCCTCAAGTCCGATATTAAATGGATTATCACCTGCATTTGTTGCGTTGGTTGAGTTGTCGATCGGAACACCATCAACAACGATGAGCGGTTGGTTGTTACTGGTAAATGTTGAATTACCACGGATCAGAATTTTACTGGAAGCTCCGGGAGTACCACCTGAACCAATTACCTGAACCCCGGCAGCCTTGGATGCTAGTCCCTGCACGACATTTGACTCTCCTGAACGGGAAAGTTCATCGCCGCTTACAGATTCAACTGCATACCCCAACGCTTTGGTCTCACGGGAGATTCCAATGGCGGTAACCACAACACCCTCGATGTTCATCACATCAGGGTCAAGGACAACGTTGATAACAGATTGATTGCCAATAGTTACCTCCTGTGTTTTCATTCCCACAAATGAAAACTGAAGAATTTTACCCTGGGAGGGAACCTTGATGGAGTATTTACCATTCATGTCGGTTGTTAACCCGACTGTGGTTCCCTTTACAATAACAGTAGCTCCGGGAATACCTTTGTTATCCTCGGAACTGGTTACCGTACCAGATACAGTTGTTTGTGCAATAATAACCTGCACCCCTGCGAAGAGGAGAAGTGCAAGCATTAATCCAAATTTTCTCATAATGTGTGTGTTTGATGAGTAATGTGTTAAACAAAAATTGGTTGATTTATTTGATTGGTGGTTGAAATTGCTGTCATCTGTTCAAGTTGTCCTCCTTTGTTAGTGATGATTTAGTTGATGGTCAATATTGTAGAAGTTCTCAGGATTCTTTTGTCTGTTCTTGAATCTCAGAATGCATTTGTTGATTCTGACGCCTTGGCCAACCGGTAGTATCGCCGGTTTCGTTCAGCAAATCATGAAACAAAAATCCTGATCTCTTTTTTACGCGCAACCTTTTGTTAGTTAACTGACTGCAAACCAATCAGAAAATTTACTTTGTTGTTAATCCTGATTGCCGTTGGTCGATAAAGACCAGCAACCGTGTTTTGTAAAAAAAGCAGGCTGTTATGCCTTGATTTTCTTTTTGAAAAATGGTGAAAAACCTGAATTGTTGATGTTGTGTGTTGGTCCCCTGTCTGAAAAATCAGGGGTTGGAACAATCTCAGAGAAGAAGTAAAATGAGCCGGATGAAGAAGAAACCTGAAACCTGTTGTAATGAAGCGAATGAAATGTAAGCCTGAAAATGCATTGATCGTTAAGATCAATGCTGTAAGAACTTCCTGCCTGTACCTTAAGGCTAAAAGGTTCCTGATGAGTCATTTGAGTTGATTTCAGGTGTCTGGTCAAATTGATCAGGTGTTGTTGTATAGTGCTAAATTAGGGAATTATTTTAAAAAAAGTCAATGTTTGTTAAAAAAAAGTTAACTTTTGTTAACAAAGGCATTGAATTCAGGCGTTTTCAGCGCATAAATTTTCTGTTCACCGCATAGGCCAGGATGAAAGAGCCGGTTAACAGTATGTTTGACCAGGGGGCAATATAGCCTTTTATGAGTAACGACGGCACAATCAGCATCATCAGCTGAGAAATCGAATAGATATGAAAGCCCTCTTTTCTGAGCGAAAACATAAAAATACTTCCGGTAAGAGAAACAATGTACAGCAAACCCATCACCAGAAAGAAAAAAGGCCCTGCCATTTTTACCAGGTTCAGCATCTCAGCACCGTTCTGAAAAGGCGAATTTTCAATGGCTGCCGGAATAATGTTGTAGGCTGCTGCGATAAAGAAGGATGAGAAAGCAGACAACCCGCTGCCTATGAATGTAAGGACACACAGCAGGGTTAGCCCGGGCGGACGTTTCCCGTTGTATGCTTCTGAAGGACCTGGGCCGGAAATGTTTTCTTCCATCGGATTTAACAGTTTGAGCATTTTCGGTATAACCGGTTAAGCTGATCTATTCGAGTGAACCGATCAGTTCTTCCACCTCTTCAAGTATTTCGCACGATTTAACCAGTTCTTTCATACGGTTATGGTCGGCATACAAAGGCCTGTCGATGTCAAGGAAATCAACATATTTCCTGATGATTTCCTTTGCTTTTGTAACCCCGGCACCAAACCGGTACTCCCTGAAGTCGAGGGCCTGCGCGGCAGCCATCATTTCAATTCCGAGGATTCCATAGGCATTGTCGAGTATCTGATTGTTTTTTAATGCAGTATTCATGCCCATTGAAACAAAATCTTCCTGGTCTGCAGCTGCCGGTATCGATTGGATAGAGGCCGGTACGCTCAGTATCCGTTGTTCAACGATCTGCATATCCGCAGTATACTGACTGAGCATGAGGCCCGAGAACATTCCTGCCCCTTTGGTAAGAAAAGCGGGCAGACCAACACTGAGGGCAGGGTTGTTGAGACGGTTCATTCTTCGCTCGCTCAGCACACTTACCATGGTAATAACATAACCTGCCATGTCCATGGGCACTGCAACAGGGGTTCCCTGAAAGTTGGCCCCCGACAGCTGAAGGTTTTCTTCGGGGAAGAAAATCGGGTTGTCACCAACGCCGTTGAGTTCAATTTCTACCTGTGACCTGGCATAGGCGAGGGCATCGTGGGCTGCCCCGATCACCTGGGGTGTTGACCGCATGCTGTAGGCATCCTGAACCTTGCATTTTACTGTTCCTTCGGCAAGATCGCCACCTTCCACCATTTTACGGATGGCTGCTGCTGACCTTATGGCTCCTGAAAAACCGCGGGCTTCATGGAGTTTCGGCAGATAGGGTTTCATATTGGCTTTCAGGGCTTCGAGCGACATGGCAGTAGCAATCTCTGCCTGTTTCAGCCAGTTGTTGGCATCGTAAAGGAAGATGGCACTCATGGCAGTAAGGACATTACTTCCGTTGATGGTGGCCAGACCATCGCGTGCCTGAAGCCCCGGAATCGCGATACCGGCCTTTTCCATGGCTTCACGTCCTTCGTAAAGCTTCCCTTTAAAATATGCTTTCCCTTCACCCATCATCAGAAGGGCAATCTGCGACATCGGTGCAAGATCCCCGCTGGCACCTACCGAGCCTTTCTGACAGACATACGGTGTTACCCCTTTGTTAAGCATTTCAACGAGAGTCATGGTAATCTCAGGCCTGACACCGGAATTTCCATGAGCATGAACATTGATTCTTCCAAGCATGGCCCCCCTTACATGTTCAAGAGGCATGGGATCACCGATGCCGGCAGCATGATTGTATATCAGGTATTTCTGAAAATCCTTCACCTGGTCATCGTTGAGCACTACTTCGGAAAACTCACCGATGCCGGTGTTGACACCATACATGATTTCGCCGGCCTTTATCTTTTTCTCAAGCATTTCCCTGCAGACAACCATTCGCTGAATGGCCTCAGGATGCAGGTCAACTTCTTTTCCATGCCGTGCAACATCCACCACATCCTGAATGGTGAGTCCGCTGCCTTTGATAATCAGTGTCATAAAGCCTCCGTAAATTTAATGGTTACTTATATGGTGTCAAAGGAATGGAAAAGGATGGAAATCACAAAGAAATCCCGGATGATTTTCATGAAAAAACAATCCTTTCTCAGGTCACTGTCTGTTTCGCGGGCTGATGAGAAAATCTTTACTTGCTATTCCGGGAAGTCGACTTTAACATTTCTGATAAATCCGATGGATTTCTGAATTTCGGTGTACATGATTCTGTCGTTTTTTATAAACGGGACTGCGCTTCTGTACTCCGAAACAAAAGCATTCAGAAAGGGTGAGGTTTTCGCTGCTTCGCGGAATTCCAGCGCTTGCGAAGAAGCAAACAGCTCGATGGCAATCAGTTTTTCAAGGTTATTGACTACCCGCAGTGTTTTGGTCGCAGCATTGGCACCCATGCTTACATGGTCTTCCTGTTCGTTGGAAGAAGTGATGGAGTCAACCGAAGCGGGGGTAGCCAGTTGTTTGTTCTGGCTTACGATACTGGCTGCCGTGTACTGGGGAATCATAAACCCTGAATTGAGTCCGGGATTTGCCACCAGAAACTCCGGAAGTCCGCGCTGTCCGGCTATCAGCCGGTAAACCCTTCTTTCGGCGATGTTGCCGAGTTCGGCCAGGGCGATCGACAGAAAATCGAGGGCAAAGGCCAGGGGTTCTCCATGGAAATTGCCGCCCGACAGTACCAGGTCTTCATCAGGGAATACCGTAGGGTTATCGGTTACGGCATTGATTTCGGTTAAAACTACCGAAGATACATACCGGATGGTGTCTTTTACAGCGCCGTGTACCTGGGGTATGCAGCGGAAGGAATAGGGGTCCTGAACCTTCTTGCCTTCCTGACTGATCAGCTGGCTGCCCTGGAGTATGTTCCGGATGTTGCGGGCTGTTTCAATCTGTCCGGCATGGGGCCTGATCTGATGCAACTGATCCAGGAAAGGGTCGATGCGGCCATTGTATGCTTCCAGTGAAATGGCCCCGGTGATGTCGGCCAACCGCGAGAGTTTACGGGCTTTGAGCAGAATATGCACGGCATGGGCACTCATAAACTGGGTGCCATTGAGCAGCGCCAGTCCTTCTTTCGATTGCAGCGCCACTGGTTCCCATCCGAACTGTTTCAGGATCTGTTTTGATCCGGTAATTTTACCATTTATACTGACTTCACCCATGCCGATCAGCGGAAGACTGAGGTGCGCGAGAGGAGCCAGATCGCCCGATGCCCCGAGGGAGCCCTGTTCGTAAACCACCGGAAGGATGTCGTGATTGAACAGGTCGATCAGCCTTTCAACGGTTTTGAGCTGCACGCCTGAATTGCCCGACGAGAGGGCATGAATCTTCAGCAGCAGCATCAGTCGTACAATTTCATCGTTTACCTGATTCCCGGTGCCGCAGGCATGCGACATCACCAGGTTCTCCTGCAGGGTGCGCAGGTCTTTCGGCGAGATCTGAATATTGCACAATGAGCCGAACCCTGTGGTAATTCCGTAAATAGGTTCAGCGTGGTTTTCGAGTTTGCTGTCGAGGTAGTCGCGGCAGTGCTGAATCCGTGTTCTGGCTTCCGATGAAAGGATCAGCCTGGTGTTGTTTTCAAGAATCTGTTCAAGGATGTCGAAACTGAGTGGTAAAGGACTTATTTCAAAGGTTTCCATGGTCTTTAAATTCTACTGATGAATAAAATGAAGTGAAATGGCCGGTTTGGCAGTGTAAGGGAATGAAACCCAACCAAACAGCAGCAGGTTGCCTCCGGTGATTGTAATGTCTGACAGGGTGACAGAAATACAGAAACACCGGACCGATGGGGATTCATCCCGTGAGTCCGGCGCGGTTGATTTTTATCTTAAACTGCAGAATCCAGAAGGCTTTCATCGTGATCCGATCAGATGGATGAGGTCGTCGCAGGTACTGGTCAGCTGTTCACCTGTACGCATATTTTTGAGGATGCAGTTGCCGTTGATACGTTCGCTTTCGCCGATAATGACCACGTAAGGGATCTGCCGGCTATCGGCATAGGCAAATTGTTTTTTCAGTTTGCCGTTTTCGGGATACATTTCGGTGTTGACACCGTTTTTTCTCAGCCTGGCAGCCAGTGCAAGGCTCAATGATTCTTCTTCGCCTCCGAAATTTACCAGCAATACACGGGTGGAAACAGCAGTCTGTTCGGGGAACAGCTGAAGCTCGTCCATCACATCATATATGCGGTCGGCACCGAAAGAGATTCCAACGCCGGAGATTCCGGGTAATCCGAATATGCCGGTAAGGTTGTCGTAGCGTCCGCCACCGCTGATGCTGCCCATGCTGACCTCTGCTGCTTTGATTTCGATGATGGCACCGGTGTAATAGTTCAGTCCGCGCGCGAGGGTAAGGTCCAGTTCCAGTGTTGACCCGATCTGAAGCTTTGCCGCAATATTGAGAATTTCCTTTGTTTCACGGATGCCTGTCATGCCGGTGGGGGAGTCTGCGAGCACCCCTGAAATCTGTTCCAGTTTGCTTTCGTTGCTGCCCGAAAGGTTGATGATGGGTTGCAGGCGGGCAATGGCAGCGGCATCCAGTCCGCGCTCAGCCAGTTCTTCGTTGACTTTATCCGGTCCGATTTTGTCGAGTTTGTCGATGGCTACCGTGATGTCGGTGATTTTATCCGGATGGCCGATCACTTCAGCAATCCCGCTTAGGATTTTGCGGTTGTTGAGTTTAATAACGATGCGGATTCCGAGTTTTTCAAATATCTGATCTGCCATGCAGAGCAATTCAGCTTCATTCAGGAGCGAATCGGACCCTACAACGTCGGCATCGCACTGGTAGAACTCGCGGTATCTGCCTTTTTGTGGTCTGTCGGCGCGCCAGACCGGCTGCAACTGGTAACGTTTGAAAGGGAAAGTGATGTCGTTCCGGTGCTGAACAACGTAACGGGCAAAGGGAACGGTAAGGTCATAACGGAGGCCCTTCTCTGAAATTTTTCCGGCCAGTTTTGCTGCATTTCCTGGGTTCAGCTCTTCCGATCCGATACCGGCCAGGAAATCTCCTGAATTCAGGATGCGAAACAGGAGTTTATCGCCCTCTTCGCCATATTTGCCCAACAGGGTGGTAAGGTTTTCCATGGCGGGGGTTTCGATGGGCTGGTAGCCATATTGCTCGAAAACGCTGCGGATGGTACTGAAAATATAGTTGCGGCGGTTCATCTCTGCTGGAGAGAAATCGCGGGTACCTTTCGGGATGGATGGCTTCTGGATGCTCATTGATTCATTGTGCTGCCTTTTTTCAGAAGCTCTTCTCCAGACCTTCCCCATGCAGTAAGGGGCAAAATTATAAATTTTCAGCCAATTTTCAGCCCTAAAGCCGCAATGAGCCCTTCAAGATAGGCTTTCACCTCCGGGCTCCCTTCAGCAGGGGCCCAGCTGGCGAAATTCTTATCGGTGATGGGGACATACGGTCCGTCTTTAACTTCATAAGCGACAGAACCTGTTTCGAGGGCAATAATGCTGTGCCAGGTACGCTCGGGTATTTCAGCGCCATAACTGCCTTTTCGCGCATCGAGGATGGTATGGTCGATAATTTCACCTGAATCGTTGAACTGTAAGATGCAAAGACTGCCACGCAGGGCAAAAAATGCTTCCCTTTTATCCGGATCTTCGTGTTTGTGTGGCCTCAGGTATGTGCCAGGCTCCATGGCATTCAGCATCCGCTGCAAGGTGTCGCCGGGCCCATAATGAAAATTGTAATTCATCCTCAGTCGTGGCGAAACCCGGGCTTTGCGGGTAACCTCATCCAGCAGTTCATCATCGATTTTTATCATACAACCGGTAGATTGAGCAGCCATTTTGCCAGTATTCCGGTCAGGATGGCTGCAGTGAAACTTAACATGGTGCCAATTAAAATGTACTCGGTGTTTTTCCGGTTCCCGCTTTCGCGGATGTCGCCAAACCGCAGCACCGATTTGGCTGCCACCAGAAATCCGATGGCAGAAAATTCGCCCGCAAAGATAAAGGTCAGGATCAGGATACGTTCCAGCATGCCGATGTATTTCCCTGCATCAGGTAATCCGGCGATCTGCTCGCTATCGGCCTGCCATTTGCGGGTCATCAGGGAAATGACAATCCCCATGGGCCACATTACCATCAGGTAAGAGGCTGTATAAGTCCATAGAGTCAGGTTGTTGTAAAGCACCGGAGCCGTTACAGGTGTATTTTCCCATTGAACATAGAGCCAGGTAACAAAAACGGTAGCCAGCAGGTGACCGGCCTGATCCAGTGCAAACACTACGGGTTTGTCGGGTGCATAGGATTTCAGGGTGTCAATCACTGCATGCACAACAAATATAAGCAAGGGTATCAGCCACTGAGAAGGATAGCCCGACAACCCCCACGACAACAGTGCTACGATGGCAGCATTGGCATACAGATAACCCGATCTCCATTTCTGTGCCGAGCGGCTGACAATCCAGGACTTTTTCTGGAGTACGAAATCACCGGCCAGGTGTGCAATCAGCAGCCGGATAAACAGGATGACAGGTTCGCTGAGAAAGATGGATTCGGGCGTCATACTTTTCAGTACATGTTTTTTTCGGTTAAAAACCTTTGTCCGGAATTAAGCGATTATATCTCCAGGATATTATAACCCTCAATTATAACCATATTTGGTTATAATGATTTAATATAATGTTATGGGTTTATAATTCTCCAGTTATTTAGTCTGCAAATTTCAGTGTAATGCGCCCTGAACTGCGAAATAGCCTGCCACCCCATGGCGTTGATTTTGGATGCAACAGCAGCCTGGGAGGTTCCTGAGGTTGCCGCGATGCCGGTCTGGGTAGCATCGTTGATCAGATCCGGGACAAGCAGAGCCTGGCGGTAAGTCCAGCGTTTGACGATCACATCGCAGAGTGCCAGAAGAATATTCAGCTGCTGTGTTGCTTCTGTGTGCGGTGTTTCAATCCGCATCAGAAATGTTTTTCCCATATTTTCGAGCAGTCTGCCTGAGACCAGGAAGGCTTCGCCAGAGCTTTCTGTAATGTTTTCACGCATGTTTCTGACAGTTCCTATCCCGATGGCGATGCGGCAATCGATGGCAGTACCGGCTTTTGCCGGGAACGCAGCACGCAAGCCGGCCCTGATGCCCAGGGCAACATCAATGGCAGCAATGGGATCTGTTACGAGCTGAAAACTGTCGCCCCTGAAGATACTTGACTCAAGCTGTGAGCCTTTATTCCTCAGCTGATCACTGAGGTTGCTGAAGATGAGCTTCAGGGCCTGGGGCAAGCGGGCCTGGTCAGTTTCCGGCATGCGGGTTGAATTCCTGATATCACCGGTAAGCACCGCATATACTGGCTCCATCGTCAGGCTTTTAGTTTTTTATACCGCAGGCGTTGCGGGATCACATCGCCCATTTTTTTCTTCCGGTTTTCTTCGTATTCCGAGTAACCACCTTCAAAGAAACTGACCTGGGAATCGCCTTCAAAGGCAAGGATATGGGTGGCCACCCGGTCGAGGAACCAGCGGTCGTGTGAGATGATTACCGCGCAACCGGCAAAGTTCTCGAGTCCTTCCTCCAGTGCTCTCAGGGTATTTACATCAATATCGTTGGTTGGTTCATCGAGTAGCAGCACATTGGCTTCAGAACGCAGGGTAAGTGCCATGTGCATGCGGTTACGTTCCCCGCCGGAGAGAACGCCGGCCTTTTTGCCCTGATCGGCTCCGCTGAAGTTAAATCGTGCCACATAGGCCCTTGAATTAAAGAGTTTTCCCCCGAGCTGAAGGTTCTCATTGCCTTCGGAGATGACTTCCCATACCGACTTTTCAGGGTCTATTTCGTTGTGAGCCTGATCGATGTACCCGAGCTTAACGGTTTCTCCGACGGAGAACTCTCCGGAATCTGCATTCTCGAGTCCCATGATCATTCTGAACAGTGTGGTTTTCCCGGCTCCGTTGGGCCCGATAATGCCTACAATTCCGGCAGGGGGCAGACTGAAACTCAGGTTCTCGAACAGCAATTTGTCGCCATAGGCTTTGGAGATGTTGATGGCTTCAATCACTCTGTTACCCAGACGAGGGCCATTGGGAATGAAAATTTCAAGCCGTTCTTCTTTCTGACGGGTATCTTCACTCATCATGCGTTCGTAGGCAGCCAGCCTGGCTTTTGATTTGGCATGACGGGCTTTGGGAGCCATTCTGACCCATTCCAGCTCGCGTTCCAGGGTTTTGCGGCGTTTGCTTTCCGATTTCTCTTCCATGGCAAGGCGGTTGGATTTCTGTTCAAGCCATGAGGTATAGTTTCCTTTCCAGGGGATGCCTTCGCCGCGGTCGAGTTCGAGTATCCAGCCTGCAACATTGTCAAGGAAATAACGGTCGTGGGTAACCGCGATCACCGTGCCTTTGTATTGCCTCAGGTGCTGTTCGAGCCAGTCGATGCTTTCAGCATCCAGATGGTTGGTGGGCTCATCAAGCAGAAGGATGTCAGGCTCCTGCAGTAAAAGCCGGCAGAGGGCTACGCGTCGGCGTTCACCGCCAGAGAGGTGCTGAACCTGCTGATCCGGATCAGGGCAGCGCAGGGCATCCATGGCCCTTTCAAGCCTGGTGTCGAGCTCCCAGGCATTGTGCTGGTCAAGCAGTTCAGTAAGCCTGCCCTGTTCTTCAATCAGCGCATTCATTTCATCGTCGCTCAGCGGCTCTGCAAATCGGTTGTTAACCGCCTCATAGTCTTTCAGCAGCTTCACGGTTTCCGAAACCCCTTCTTCAACGATTTCGCGCACTGTTTTGCTGTTGTCGAGCAAAGGTTCCTGCTCCAGTAGCCCCACAGAATACCCGGGAGAGAAAACAACATCACCGGTGAAGGCTTTATCAACACCAGCAATGATTTTAAGCAGGGTCGACTTCCCGGATCCGTTCAGACCGATGATGCCGATTTTGGCTCCATAGTAAAATGAAAGGTAAATGTCTTTGATAATCTGGCGGTTTACCGGAACTGTTTTTCCAACACCCACCATTGAAAAGATAATTTTTTTATCGTCTGCCATGTCTGAAATTCTTTACGCAAACATACGCAAATTGTGTTAAAATTTCAGAAGGGTATGGGAAGAAGGAATTCAGCAGGCAACACGGGGTCCTAATCTGCCGCTCTGCGGCTGACAGGCTGCATCATTATCATAAAGGTACTTCCTTTGCCGGGCGTACTTTCAACCTTGATTTTCCCGTGATTGAGTTCCATAAATTCGAGGCAGAGTGCGAGGCCTAACCCGGTACCCCGTTCACCCATGGTTCCTGCCCGCTGCACTTTGGGGTCGAAGGTAAACAGCCGTTCGAGAATTTCAGGCTCCATTCCGGTTCCGGTGTCGGTAACACTGAGGATAACCAACTCGGAGGTCTGGCTGAGCTTTATATGTATACGGCCACCCACCGGGGTGAATTTTATTGCATTTGATACAATGTTGCGGAATACAGCCATGATCATATCATAATCGGCCCAGGCCTGAATCAGCGCAGGAAGATCATAGCTGAACTCAATGCTTTTCTTTTTCAGGGGAGCCTGAAACAAGGGAAGCGTTTCTGCAACCAGGTCTTTGACATTGAACGACCTGAAAGCAGCTTTTACAGCACCTGTCTGGGTACGGCCCCATTCAAGAAGGTTCTCAATCAGGCGGTAAGTGTCGTTCGAGACACTGAGAATGTTGGTCGCGGCTTCTTTTCTTTGTTCCTCCGTAAGGTACTCATATTCAGTGCTGAGAAGTTCTGAAAATCCGAGAATAGACTGGAAGGGTGATTTCAGGTCGTGCGCAATGATGCTGAAGAATTTATTTTTCGTTTCATTCTGCTTGTACTGTTCTTTGTACAATAGTCCGAGTTCCTCCTTTTGTCTGAGAATCTGTTCGGTACGCTGAGCAAGCAACTCGCTTTTTTTCTTCCTTCCCTGGTACAGGGAATAGAGGAAGAACAGCGAAACAATGATGATTACAGAGATGGCAATCAACAGGTTTCTGATGATTTGCTGTCTTTTCAGGGCCAGCTGGCTGAAGATGTTCTGCTGCCTCAGTAACTGGTTGTCACGTTCGGTCTGTTCCGATTCAAAACTGACCCTCAGGCGGTTGAGGCGTTCGTTGCTCTCCTGATTGTAAATGCTGTCGGAACTCGATTTGTGTTTGGTCAGGTATTCAAATGCCCTTTTGTAATCCCCTTTTGCTTCCCAGGCATCGGCCAGGTTGGCGTAAATATTCTGCAGGAGGATAGCCGAACCTGATTTTTCGGCGAATTTGAGTGCTTCTACCAGTTCTGAGATGGCTTCATCATACTCATGCTGCTTGATTCTCAGTGATCCGAGGCTTGTAAGAATGGAGGCGTGCAGGTATCCATCGTAATTGTTGTTTGAAAGCCTTAATGCTTCCCTGTAGTTAATCAGGGACTGGCTGTAATCTCCTGTTTCCTGATAGATATTACCGATGTTGAGCAGGCTCGAGATAATTCCCGTCTGGTCGTTTACACTGCGGGCTGTTTCGATTGAAAGGCGGTTATAGTCAAGGGCCTGATCATATTTGCCCATCGATTGCATGGCAATGCCCAGGTTACTGTAGCTGGTTGAAAGGCTTTTCAGGTTTTTCTGCCGTTTGTTGATAAGTTCAGCCCGTTGGTAGTAGTCAATGGCAACCTTGAAATCTTTGAGACTCAGGAAAACATTGCCAATATTGTTGTAAGACTTTGCTAAACTGGTGCTGTCACCAGTGGCTTCATTTATCTTAAGTGCCTGGCTCAGGTAATCAAGGGCTTTGTCGAAACGGCCAAGGTTGTAATAGGCGTTGCCCAGGTTGGTAAACGAAAGGGCTAGTTTATTTTCATCGCCGGTTTTTGAGAAAATCTCGGCCGCTTCATTGTATCTTTTCAACGATCCGGAATAGTCACCCTGGATTTCAAGAATCAGTCCTGAATTGTTGAGGGTTGAACCGATTCCATCGTTGTTTTTAATCTGCCGGTAAATCAGCAGTGCCTGTTCATAATACTCGAGTGACTGACGGAAATTGGAGAGGTAGTAATGGGCGATGCCTAAATTTTTCAGGGCATCGGCTTTGTGTTTCTTGTTTTCCTGTGAATTGCTTCTTTCGAGGGTTTCATTCGCCTTTTTCAGCGCTTCAATACCCAGAGCGAGAGCCTTATCGGGCGACTGCGAGAGCATCTGTGAAACCAGAACATTCAACTGCCTGATGTCCTCTTTGCCGGTTCTCTCCGTTTCAGTTCCGTGTAACTGAATACCGGTACCTGAAAAAAGCACAAAAAGGAGCGATAACCTTGCGAGGATTCTGTTCATCATTCAGTTAAATGTGGTCAAATTTATGTATAAATTATCGGTTTGTAACCTGCGAATTTAATTTCCGGGGTGTTGTAATGAGTGTTAAAGTGCTGATTTCGATTTGTCAGTTCCGGAAATGAGGGATGATAGTTTCTCATTGGCGCTTTCCCAGCTGTAGTTCCTCCGGCTGAAGAAAAAGCCGTTTTCAGCAACCTTTTGCCTCAATTCAGGGTCAGAAAGCAGAGCTATTGCGTGGTCAGCAACCTGTTTCGGGGTATCGCCTACCAGAATCTCGCTACCATCACCTGCACCCAATGCAGCATTGCACAGGGAGGAAGTGATGCATGGCAGACGCATCGACATGGCTTCAAGCAGTTTATTCTGAAGACCGGTTCCTATCTGCATCGGTGCCATAAATATCATGGCACTTGAATAGCACGAGCGGATGTCATCAACCCAACCGGTGACGGTAACCTTGCCGGAAGCCAGCGATTTTACCCGGGCATGAGGCGAGGCCCCGGCCAGCATCAGCCTGGCTTCAGGAAATTTCCTGTGAATCAGCGGTAAAACTTTATTCACCAGATATTCGGCACAATCTACATTGGGCGGGTAACCCATATTGCCGGTAAAAATCAGTTCATGCGTAATCACACCCTTTCCGGGATTAAAATACTTCCGGTCAACGCCATTGGGTATAATCTCTATTTTTTCCTTGTCGGGATGATTGATAAAGTCTCTGTCGGGTTTCGAAATGATGGTTTTGTTGTCGAACTGACTGAAAAGCTGTTTTTCATATTTCAGCAGCCTTTTGTATTCAAATTTCAGCAGCGGTTTCATCAGCAGGCTGGCCGTGGGTATCCGTCGTTCGATGCCTTTTGAGAATACATCCTGATAGTCGAGCGTTTTCGGCCCTTTGAAGTTTCTGGCATAGGCAGCAGTCCGGAGTAGCTGACAATAGATATGTCCGGGTTTTTCTTTGCTGATGAGCCGGTCGATGGTCCTTTGGTTGCGGCTGCTGTAGTAATACCCCGCCTGAAGCGGCCATCCTCTGAAGAGAGCAACCAGTAAATTCCATGCTGCCGAAAGCCAGTTCTGCCGCACAATGATAATGGACTTGCAATAGGGTTTTACTTTTTCTAGGTGCTCTTTGCTGACCCGTCGGTGGCTGATGGCAACCAGCAATATGTCGAACGATTTCGAAAGAAGCCTGATCTGGTGGTAGGCACGCAATTTATCACCCTTTTCAATGGGGTAAGGAAAACGGGGCAGGATCACCAGAAGTTTCATTATGACTGTTGCAGGGTTTGGTTGGACTGTTATGCTGTAGTCGGTAACTGCAAAGGTAAAAAAATAGCTTAATGAAGAATATCTCTGTAAAAGTCAGAAATTTTCCTCATCAGCTGCCGGTTATCATGGTTTCTGATAACAGTCTTCTGAGCTCTGCTACCTATTTCTGGTATGAGCGATGGATTTTCCAGAAGCAATCCGATTTTTTCAACAAAAGCATCACGGTCTCCGGCAATGAGTATGTTATCGCCGTTGCTGCAATCAATCCCTTCAGCGCCGATGGCTGTGGTTACAATGGCTTTACCGGCCAGCATTCCTTCCACGATTTTGATCCGGATGCCGCTGCCTGAAAAAAGCGGAACTACCATTATACTGTGGTTCTCCATATAGCGGGCAGCGTCAGGAACTTCTCCATCAACGACAACGCCTTTCATTTTCAGGTTTTTGAGCCAGGCAGGCATTTCACGTCCGGCAAGGTGGAATGTCAGGTCCGGATATTTCTTTACCAGAACAGGCCATACTTTCTGGAGGAACCACCGGATTCCCTCCTGGTTCGGAATCCAGTTCATGGCACCAATGTGGAATAACGTTGCCGGCGGCCTGGCTACCGCAATAACCGTAACGGCCTTTCCGGTATCTATGCCGAAGGGAATGCCCGTAACAGGCGTATGCGAAGCCATTTTTCTGAAACTTTCGGCATCCTTGCCGGTGATGGCAACGATCCCATCCACCTGATTCAACGTCTCAAACTCATATTTTCTGAGTGTTTTCCAGAGATGGGTAAGGTAGAGTCTTTTCAGGGGGTTTCTGCTTTTGGAAGCGACCCTTTTCCAGATCAGGTGCTCAATGTTGTGTGCCCTCAGCACCAGCCTGGCTGATGAATACTTTTTTATCAGAGGCAGATAGGGCGTTGTAAACAGGGTTTCAAACTGAATAATGTCGAATTTTTCAGTCTTCAGTACACTGATCAGTGTGCTGCTGAAATCTTCAGAAATAAATCTTTCCACATGGTACGACCGGCCTGTAAACAGGTTGAGAAACGCTGGCCAGGGCTTCACCGACAGGTCAATATATACAGTTTCAAAACGGGTACTGCGGCGGTATTCAGTCGGAATTGAGTCTTCAGGAATATTGTACTTGTTGCTGTTAATGGCCAATACCTTTACCAGGTGACCTGCCTGCATCAATCCGGTAACCATGGCATTCATGGCGATGGGGCCGCCTTCTTTCGGGGGCCAGGGCGATTTGTTACAAAGCAACAGAATGTTCATTCTTCCCTGGCATTTTGGTTTGACGTGTCTGTTGCCTGTTTCCTGCTGAAGCGGCTAAGGAAAAACCTTTTCCAGACATCAGGATCAAAGAGCGGTGAATCGGAAGTCGCCTTCATCGTGAGGATAACCCCCAGCGGCAGCAGCACTGCTGAAGAAAGCCACATCCCCATGAGGGGCTCCATCTGCCCGGCCTTTACTGATTTTTCGCCGGTCATGGATATAACATGGTAAATGACAAAAAATACGATGGAAATCACCAGTGGTAATCCGAGCCCGCCTTTCCGGATGATGGCCCCGAGCGGTGCCCCGATAAAAAACAGGACCAGACAGGCAAAGGAGAGGGTGAACTTACGGTGCCATTCAACTTCATGCTTGTAAAGCAGGGTTTCACGCTCTTTCAGATCGTTGCGCACATAATCCACATTGTTGCGGGCATTGCGCGCTGAACTGATGGCAGCATCATATACTTTTATCCTTTCATCTTTCGGAAGATTCTGCAGGGCAGCCATGCGGTATCTGGCCAGGGCAGTGTCTGATGCCCTGAGGCTGATGCTGCCTGAATCAAGTTGCCTGTTGTGGTAATAGCTCATCGAGATGCTGCGATGCAGCCCCTCGCGGCGGTTGCCGATCTCTTTTTTCAGTGAATCCTCCGAGGTTGTCAGCTGTTTCAGGTTCAGCATCTGGTAGTGATTTCTGAAAAGCGCTTCATTGGTGCGCATCAGTTTGAACTGCGAGAGGTCAAACTTCTGGTACTGCTCCTTGAAATATGTCCTCTGAAAGGGTCTTTTGAGATCATTGCGCTTGTCGGCACTCTCATCGTAGTTGTATCCGTTAAAAAGATACAATTCGAGGAGGCTCCCGTCGGCACTCTGGATCATCCTGCCCGAATCAGCCCGGGTAACCGTGGTATTGCCCATTCTGGATGAATGGTCGTAAATCATTACATCTTTAATTCCAGTGCCATCCTTGTCTTTGGTGCCGATTCTCATCACATAGCCATCAATCCCGTTGTAAAAGATACCTTCCCTGATATTCAGGGCAAGTTTCTGCTGCCTGACATCATACAGGATCGATTTGAACTTAAGGTTTGCAACAGGAAGCACATTGTTTGAAAAAAAGAAGGCAAAAATGCTGATTACGATTGAAAGCACAACCAGTGGCCGCATAACGGTGCTGAGCGAAATTCCGGCCGACTTGATGGCTACCAGTTCGTATCGTTCACCGAGATTGCCGAAAGTCATGAGTGATGACAAAAGGATGGACAGTGGAAGTGCCAGGGGGACAAAGGTTGCTGAGGCATAAAACAGCAGCTGGCCGATGACATGCCATTGAAGCCCCTTACCTACCAGATCGTCGATGTATTTCCATAAAAACTGCATCACCAGGATAAACAGGGCGATGAAAAAAGTCAGAATCAGCGGTCCGAGATACGATCTGAGTAATAGAAGGTATAAGCGCTTCACAATTGAGGTTATTGATGCAGCAAAAATAAGCAAATGTTGGTAGCCTGAGCCATTTTGCTGAACTGTGATGGATATGGCCCTGCATTTGTTGCTTTATTGTTGATTGTTGCGTGTTATCTCTGATTCAAACTGCCTACATTTGCATGATAATTTAACACTGATTGTTATGAAGCTGATTGAAGTCAAGAGCAAAAAGCTTGCAACCGATTTTCTTGAATGTGCCCGTATTATTTATAAAGATGATCATGTATGGGTTTGTCCTCCGGATAATATGGTTGAGACTGTCTTTAATCCGGCTGAAAACATTTTTTTCACGCATGGGGAAGCTATCCGCTGGGTTCTTTACAGCGATGGAGGGGAGATCATTGGCAGGGTAGCCGCGTTTATCAATAAAAAAAAGGCGTATAATTTTGATCAGCCTACCGGGGGCATGGGTTTTTTCGAGTGTATCAATGACCGGAATGCCGCTTTCCTGATGTTTGACCGTTGCAGGGAGTGGCTGGCCGACCGGGGTATGGAAGCCATGGACGGACCGGTAAACTTCGGAGAAAATGACAACTTCTGGGGATTGCTGGTTGAAGGTTACACCCATCCCAGTTTTGGAATGAATTACAACTTCCCTTATTACAAAGAGTTCTTCGAAGCATACGGGTTTAAACCCTATTTTGAGCAGGTTACCAACCATCTCGACCTCACCAGGCCCTTTCCTGAACGTTTCTGGAAAATTGCAGACTGGGTCAGGCAACGACCCGGCTATTCATTCAGGCACTTCGATTGGAAGCAGAGTGAAAGGTTTCTCAATGATTTCAAGGAGATTTATGACGATGCCTGGCAGTTTCATGAGAATTTCACCCCCATCGAAACCGGTGTGTTGCTGAAATCTCTGGAGGAACTCAAGCCCATTATGGTGGATGAATTTATCTGGTTTGCTTATCACGACGAGGTGCCGATTGCATTTCTGGTAATGATTCCCGATGCCAACGAGATATTAAAGTATTTCAGGGGGAAAATCAGCTTTTTCGGAAAACTGAAGTTCTGGTATCTGAGAAAGAAAGATATATTTACCCGCTGCCGCATAACAGTGATGGGCATTCGTCCGAAATTCCAGAAATCGGGTATTGAGTCAGCCATCTTCTGGCATATGGAGAAAGTGATGAAGAAGAGGCCCAATTACAAGGAAATCGAGTTGTCGTGGGTAGGCGATTTTAATCCGAAAATGCGCCAGCTGCATGAGTCCGTGGGCGGTTATTTTGCAAAAAGGCACATCACCTATCGCTGCCTGTTTAATGAATCTGACAAATCGCAGCGGGCTACCACCATTCCGCGCGACACCAGGCAAAGTGCACTTAAATCCTGAAACACTGCACGTTTTCTGGTTTTTTATTTTCCGCACCCTATCTATAATCGTGTAACACCTTGATTGTATGCATACATCGAAATAATTGCATGCCACTAAAATTTGAAAAGAATTTCCTTTTCGTGCAGTTTCACTTTTCTTTTATAGTAACTTTGCATTGAGAGAGCTACCAATTTACACCAAATTAACCTAATCATCCCATTTTTTAAACTCAATCTCATCATGAAAAAGTCTTTACTACTCAGTCTGGCTTTAAGCGTAGGTCTTTTTGCCGGGGCACAGCAGCGAAACTTAAACAAGGTTCACAAGGTTGAACCGCGGAAAGCCGACCTGGGCCTGAACTATTCCAATGAAGCTGCTTCTCAGAACGCAGGCAATTCATATGAAGTGCTGCTTAACAGGAGCGGTGATCTGCTCAAAACCAATGTTTCTTCTTCATCCAACCTTTTCGGAATCTTCAACACCGATCAGCGGGTTGTTTCGGCTATCCCTGAAGCAAATATGGTGGTATTCGGTAACCGCGCAGGAGGTTCATTCGGAGCTACGGGTAACGATCTGAGGATTGCCTATTCTACCGATTATGGTGCAAATTTCACCAACTTCGTTATCAATCCCCAGGCAGGTTTTAATTTCAGGTACCCGAGCACAGTGGTGTACAACCCTGCCGGGAATACAGATCCTGCTAACATGTTTACGATTTATGCCGGTCCGTTCACGGATGCGGCAGGCTGGAAAGGTCAGTACTTTGGCAGCTGCAGGATTGGCGGAACCGACAACGCTGCGGTTTTTGAGAACAATCAGCCGACCGTTTATCTGAACCATACCAATATTGGTCTTACTGCTACACCTGATGGTAATATTCATGTTGCATCTGCCCGTCTCAATGGAACTTCAACTGCCTATACCCACGAAGGCTGGGAAGTACTCAACGGTGTTTTTAACGATGCTACCAACCAGGTAGACTGGGAAACCACCCGTGTAGAGGTAAGGCCTGATCTGCTTGAAGACGGCCGTATTGATGCCACCCGTATGGTATTCTCACCCGACGGTTCAGTTGGTTATCTTTTTGGAACAGCTGTAGATGCCGATACCGAATACAATCCTTACGGTGTTGAATGGCCGGTTGTTTACAAAACCACCGACCATGGTGTTTCCTGGGACAAGATTGAGCCTTTTGATTTCTCACAGATCAACACCTTCTATGAGTACCTCTGGCCAACCAGGGCTGATTTCGATGTGGTAGTTCCCCGTTTCTACAACAAATGGGCTGCCCCTGAAAACCAGACCAACAACGGAGCTACCGTTGACATGTATGGTAACCTTCATATTGCCGGTCTCATCAGAAGCACCAACTCCATCCATCCCGATTCATTGAATTACTTCTACACCGAAGAGCCGTTGCTCGTGTTTGACCTGTTTATGAACGGCGATGGTACCTGGAATGCACAGTTCGTTGATTCACTGCGTTCAGAAGGTTTGGAAGACTATCTTACCGTATCACTCGACCAGCGTATCAACATGAGCCGCAACGCCGACGGATCGAAAGTTTTTGTTGCCTGGGCCGATACCGATCCAACCCTCTGGGGCGGCGGTGTTACCACCAACATGCAGCCCGATCTCTTTATCTGGGGTTACGATGTTACCAACCAGCATTATACTGATCCGGTGAATGTTACTGTATTGTCAGATTACTGGGGCGACAATTTCTGGTTGCATGTATCGGATTATGTGCTTACAGAAGGCGCCGTTTACCATATCCCGGTTTCAACCAGTGTTAACGGTGCAACCGAAAATGACCCTGTTTCCCATATGTACTTCAGCGGACCTGGTTTCACCGAAGCTGATTTTACCAACATCAGCACCCCTGATATTGACGCTCCGGTATCTCTGCTGGCAGTTTCTCAGAATTATCCCAACCCCTTCACCGGAACTTCACAGGTGGATGTAAGTCTGGTTAAAAAATCAAGCGTAAGTCTTGAAGTATATAACCTTGTCGGACAGAAGGTTTATGAAATTCCTGCTGCTACTTATCAGGCCGGCAAATGCATCCTGACCATTGATGCCAAAACATTTAAACCCGGAATCTACACCTACACTGTTTTCGCCAATGGTGAAAAAGCTTCCAGGAAGATGATGGTTCATTGATTCTGTCAACCTGAACTGATCTTTAAAAGGACTCACCGGAATGGTGGGTCTTTTTTTATTCTGTAAATAAGAACTACCACATTGGCCATATTTTCCTTTGCTTTTTTTGTCAAAAACTTTTATGAAAGGAATATTTTTATAGTTTTGTGGTGAGAGATTTATTGTTTCACCAAAACCAAATACAAATGAGAAAATTAGTACTCTTCGCATTTACATTGCTCGTTACCACTGCTGTTTTTGCCCAGCAGGCGCGGGTAAAAGTACCGCAGTCAATGAAGAATATTGCTGTTCAGAAGATGGCAGCCATTGACGAAACCACCAACCTTCAGACCACCGTGAATCCTTACGTTCATTCCAGGATTATTCCTTTTGAGGCTGAAATCGGGGGAACTATTTACGACCTTCAGTCAAATGCTTCAAGCCCCTCGAACCGTCTACAAATGTTCGGTGATGGTACTATTGGTGCAACCTGGACCCGTGGAACAGGCCCGACAGCTTATGCTGACAGGGGAACCGGTTACAACTACTTCAATGGCACAAGCTGGGGCCCGGCCCCAACCAACCGGGTAGAAACCGCCCGCGCAGGCTGGCCGGCCTATTGCGCCTGTGGCCCCAACGGTGAAGCTTTCGTATCGCACGTTTCCGGAACTGCTGGTCTGAATTTTGTAAAACGTGATACCAAGGGAACCGGTGCCTGGACAGAAACCGTGATTGCACCCCCTGCAGGTGCATCAGGACTCCTGTGGCCCCGCATGGTTGCCAGCGGGCCCGACAATATGTACCTACATGTATTCGCACTGACTGCTCCAACAGGTAATGGTGGTACTGTTTACAACAACCAGGACGGTGCTGTGGTTTATACCCGCTCGATGGACGGAGGTGCAACCTGGACAACCCCTGAGGTGCTCGAAGGTATGGGCGCCGATTATTATGTAAAGTTCGGAGGTGATTCTTACTCGCTAAGTGCTAATGGTGACAATGTGGCTTTCCTGCTTACCGATAACTGGACAGATATGTTTGCCATGAAATCCAATGACAATGGCGAAACCTGGGAAAAAATCGTGATCTGGGAACACCCGATCCCTATGTGGAATAATACCCCATCTGTTGATACGATCTATTGTCCTGATGGTGCAGGCCATGCAGCATTCGATAACAACAACAAACTCCATGTTGTCTTTGGAATAAATAGAGCATTTTATGACACTCAAGGCAGCTGGTTTCCGTTTGTTGACGGCCTTGCATACTGGAATGAAGATATGGAGACATTCACTGGAGGAGATCAAGTTAACATCCTGAATCCAGACAATGTTTTTGAAATGGGGAATCTATTGGGCTACATGCTTGATCTCAACGAGAATGGCGCATTGGATTTTATTTGTTTTGAGACTGCCTGTATCGGAAATTATGAGCTTTCACCTACGAGTATGCCTCAAATTGTTATTGGTGAGTACAACCAAATAGCCGTAGTGTTTGCTTCTACTACTGAAGGCTATGATAATGGATCTCAACAGTACAAACACCTCTGGGGCCGTTTTTCACCTGATGGTGGAACAACATGGGGTGATTTTATTCACCTATCAGAGGACATCCTTCACATACTTGACGAATGTGTATTCCCTTCTGTAGCAAACGTTCTCGATGGAGAGACCGTCAGATTGATTTACCAGGCTGACTCTGAGCCCGGTCTTGCTGTTCGTGGAGATGAAGATACTCCTGGCGAAAATGTTATTTACTATATGGAAGCAACGTTCCCTGTAGGTGTAAACGAACATGAAGCAAAGGTTAAGGAAATGGTTGTTTCACAGAACTATCCTAACCCGTTCAACGGAACCACTGCAGTAAATGTTACCCTTGCCGGTAATTCTGAAGTAAGTGTTGATGTTTACTCCATCACTGGTCAGAAAGTTACTTCGAAATCTTATGGCCACATGAGCGAAGGAACCCACCGCATTGAACTCAACAGTGCTGGCCTTAACACCGGTATCTATTTCTACACTGTTAAAGCCGGTGAGAAATCATCAACCGGAAAAATGACAGTGCTTTAACCAATAAAGCATTTCCTGTAAAAAGGTAACCGCACTCCGGTTGCCTTTTTTTTATTTATATTCTCTTGTTTAAACCCCATAGTTTACTATTTTTGTAAGAATCAGAAAACAGAATGTTTAATTAAAAATAAGGCAATGAAAAGACTTTTACCCTTAGTGCTCATGTTATGGATGGGTGTTGGTGCTGTTGCACAGGAGTATACCCCCATGTCGAAACAACTCAGAAACATCGCAATTCCCGACATGAAAGCGGTGCGTGAGGCAGTGAACCCGGTTGAGCAACCGGCGAACCCCTATGTGAGGTCAGGCCGTGGAATTTATGAATCAGAAATCGGGAACACCTTTTACGATCTGCAATCCAATACTTCGGCTCCGGCTAACCGTTTCTACCGTTACGAAGACGGTACCATGGCCGGTGTCTGGACCAGGGGTATCAACACTGCCGGTTATGCTGATCGTGGAACCGGTTACAACTACTTCAATGGTGCTGACTGGGGTCCTGCTCCGACCGCCCGCATTGAAACACAGCGTACCGGCTGGCCTACCTATGCTCCTCAGGGAGATGGAGAACTGGTTATTGCTCACCACAATACCGCCGGACTGGTTGTCAGCCGCCGCGATACCCGTGGAACCGGAGCCTGGACTCAGTCTATTCTTGCAGGCCCTGCCGGTGCTGTAGATATCTCCTGGCCACGTATGGTCAGCAGCGGAGAAAACCATCAGTATATCCATCTTCTGGCTATGACCTATGTGGCTTACGAAAATCTTGACCTGGCCATGCTTTACTACCGTTCGTCCGACGGTGGTCAGACCTGGGACAAGCAACACCAGATTCTGCCTGGCATGACTTCTGACGAGTACACCGGTTTCAGCGGAGACACCTACTCCTGGGCTGAACCCAAAGGTGATACCATTGCTTTCGTGGTCTGCGACAACTGGTCTGACCTGTTTATTATGAAATCACCGGATAACGGTGAATCGTGGGAGAAAATCACCGTTTGGGAACATCCTTATCCCTTGTGGAACGGAACCGAGGCCACCGATACTTTCTACTGCCCCGATGGAGCTGCTCACATTGCCTTTGACCGCGATGGGAAGCTTCACCTCGCCTTTGGTGTAAACCGTGCCATGATGGAAGAAGGTGCCACCGCCCCGAGCTGGTTCCCGTTTGTAGACGGTGTTGCTTACTGGAACGAAAATTTGTCAACATGGACCGGTGGTGACCATTACCAGCTTGATCCGGATGCACTGTTTGAAACCGGTAATCTGATTGCTTGGATGCAGGACCTCAATAACAATGGCGAACTCGACTTTATCGGATTTGATATATCAAATATTGGGAAGTACTATGTAAGCCCTTCAAGCATGCCGCAGATAACCGTTGATGAAGACAACAAAGTCTTCCTGGTTTATTCAGGACTTACCGAAGGATACGACAATGGTGCCCAGCAATACAGGCACATCTGGGCCCGTAGCTCGCCTGATGGCGGTACTACCTGGGGTGATTTCACCGACCTTACCGGCGACATCATCCATCTGCTTGATGAATGTGTGTTTCCCAGTCTCGCCGGACGAACCAGCGATCAGTTACACCTGATTTATCAGGCCGACAACGAACCGGGTCTTGCCATCCGTGGTGATGAAGATGCCCCCGGTGACAACATCATTTACTACAATGCCGTTGACAAGAGCGACATCGTAAGTAACAGGATTCAGCCTGCTGCAGCTTTCACCTTATCACAGAATTATCCCAACCCATTCAGCGGAACCACAACCATTGAACTTACCCTTGAAAAAAAATCAATGGTAAGCCTTGAAGTGAACGATATGACTGGCAGGGTGGTTTATACTTTACCAACTGCTTCATACAATTCAGGCAGCAACCTGCTGAAGATTTCAGCCAGACAGCTGGTGCCGGGCATCTACACCTATTCGGTAATCGTCAATGGAGAGCGGATCACCCGCAAGATGGTGGTAGAATAATCTTATTACCGGATTTTTTCAGGGGATACTGGGTTCAGTATCCCCTTTTTTTATGCACCGGTTGGTATAACCGCTTCAGGGTGTCAGCAACCGGCCGTATGCCGGAGAAGGCATACATCTCTAATTATGAACATTCCCGGATACTCCGGTGTTCTTTTCAGTGATGAATGTGTTTTACTGAAATCCTGCAGCCATGATAAAATATTTTACTCTCCCTTTAGTATCGTTTCTGTTATTCCTCGTAACCGGATCCTCTGCTCAGCAGTTTGATTGGGCGATGTCATACAACATCACCAACAGCAATGAGGTTGCTGCCCTTACTGTTGACGAAAGCAACAATGCTTACATCGCGGGTGTTCATGAAGCTTCACAGTCTCTCCCTTATACCGGGAACTGTTATCTGCTGAAGGCCAATTCAGGAGGTGCGGCGCTATGGACCCGGTTCTTCAGCGGTCAGGTACAGATTGGTGATGTGGTTTATTCCGGAGGGGCTCTCTGGATAGTCGGTCAGTCGAACGGCTTATTTACCTATGATGGTGCAAGTTATGGAATACCGGCTTATCATATGTTTATGATCAAGACCGATACTGCCGGCTCGCTGCTCTGGATTGCCACTGATGCAACCCGCAACGGGGCCGGGGCCAATCTTGTGTCAGGTGAGGCCGGGCAAGTGGCTGTAAACCTCAAGGGAGTGTCGAACATCGGTAATTTCATACAACTGCTCGATGCGGATGGAAGTGTACTGAAAAGTAAAGAAATTACCGGACATTCAACAAACATCACAGATATTGCCTTCTATAATGACAGGGTCTACCTGAACGGAGCTTTCAACGGATCCGACAGCCTGGTGGTTGATGATGTTGTAATTCATGCACCGGCCATTGAGCATGCAGCCTTTGTACTTGCACTCGACAGCAACTTTATTGCAGAATGGGCCTCGGTTGACACCACCATCAACAACCGTGACGGTCGCATCGAAGCCGGGGATGCGGGTGTTTATGCCTGTTTTTCAGTGCTGGAACCCCCGTTTAACATCGTCAATGTTGTTAAGCGATTCAGCGCCGAAGGACAAATGATCAGGGAAGCGGAGATTCCTTTTTTTACAACTGCAGTTACGCTATATCCTGATATGGTGCTGGCTCCCGGGATGTTGGGATTTTATGCAAGCAATGATTTCGGGAACGACATTCATGAGGTGATACTTTTCGATGAAAGCCTTAACCTGATTGATGAACTGAGTGTTGCAGGGCTTTCGGATCTCTATTCAGGGCAGATCAGTACAAGCAGCGATGGTTTTATGATCGCGCATGTACATTCAGGGGATCTGAATTTTAACGATGAATTTACACTTACCTACACAGGTTCCGGTAAACGTCCTTACATAGGCAGGCTTTCGGTCTCTGAACCCACCGGGCTTGCTGTACAGCTTCCAACGGATGCAGGTTTTTTGGTTTACCCGAATCCTTCAAACCGCAGTATTTATGTTGAATTGCCTGATTTTCTTACGGAGTCCCTTGAATTCAGGATTTCGGATGTATCCGGCAGGATGATCCGCTCATTCGAGGTGCATTCTGGGGTTAATGAATTAAATATCAGCAATATACCTTCTGGAGTATATGTCGGATCTGTTTATTTGCCCAATCATACAGTCACTGTCAAAAAACTGATCATCAGGTAACAAACACCAGGAACAGATACGTTCAGATTGGTTTCAGGATATTTTTAACCGGCATACTGATTGAATCCAGTTTTCGGCCCTGATGAAGTTTGACAAGGTTGAAACTGTCGGCCAGTTCTTTCTTTACCGGTAATGCCGGAGGAGATTCAACTTTCAGCGGGTCGACAGGAGTTCCGTTTTTATAGAACCTGAAATCGAGGTGTGGCCCTGTGGAGAGCCCTGAACTTCCAACGTACCCGATTACTTGTCCCTGCTGAACATGTGCTCCTTTGCTGATCCCTTTGGCATAACCGCTGAGATGAAGGTAGGCGGTTGTATAAACAGCATTGTGCCTGATTTTAACCATGCGGCCGGCACCACCGGCATAACGGACCTCAATTACTGTACCATTGCCTATCGAATGCACAGGGGTGCCTTTAGGGGCAGCATAATCGACCCCGTGATGCGGCCTTCTGATGCGGAGTACAGGATGAAGGCGGCTGTTTGAGAAATGTGAGCTGATTCTGGAGAATTTCAAAGGAGCCTTCAGAAACGCCCTGCGGAGGCTCTGACCCTTCTCATCGAAATAGTCAGGATTGTTGTCCTGAATAAAGCGGAAAGCGTAATTGTCTTTCCCGGCATGGTTAAAACGGGCAGAGAGAATGTTTCCCATCCCGATCGTTTCCCCGTCAACAATCAGTTCTTCGTAAATGGCTGTGAAATTGTCGCCCTTCTGAATAGAGTAAAAATCAATGGTCCATGCATAGATCTCTGAAAGGGCTACAGTTACATTGGGGCTGGCGCCGATCTCATTCATGGCATTCCATAAGGAAGAACTGATGGTATTGGTGGCAGTCCTGATTCTGACCTCAACCTCTTTCTGCCCAAGATGCACATGCAGTGAATCGCCGGTTTCGAAAACCACATATTCTGTAGGGTTGGTTTCATAAATAAAGAACTCGGCTTTCCGGAGACTGTCGTTTGAACACAAAACGGTGTATTTGTTGCCGGCCCGTATTTTTCTCACATCAAAGATTCCTGCTGCCTTTGTTACCAGCCGTTCAACAGCAATCATCGATGTATTGTACTTCAATAGTATCGATGAAAGGTTTTCATTGGATTTAACCACATCTTTCACTACAAAGAAAGAATCGACTACGATGCCATACTCTATTTTAGGTTCCGGAACATATACCTCATCGGGGAGCGGTTTGTTCAGTGCTGAAAGGTAAAAATCGAGGGTAAATACCAGTAAAACAGCAACAATGACAATGGCTAAGGCTTCAATGATTCTTTTTTTGGTAAATCGTTTCATCAGGTTGAATTTGTGCATACAAAAACTGACCAACCGCTGAAGGTTAATCAGTTATTGCAGGCAAATTTAACAGAAAAACCACACTGATGGGAAACATCAGTGAGCTCCAGCCTTAACGGAGTAAACAGCGTTGTATTGTTCGCGAAGCGATAATTCCGGGGAATTGGGGTTAGTAGATTTTCTTTTCCAGGTGGTTAAGAAAAACCTCTACATCCGGGTAATATTCTTTTATTCTTTTGTAATTGCGGCGAAGCTCATCGTAAGGGATGTGGGTAACCACAATCTTCTGAGGTTTGATGTAATTATCTATTATCCGCCTTCCTTCGCAATCGAGCAGAAACCAGTAGTGGATGAAGGCAATGTCTATTTTCTCTTTCTCCAGACCGAAACCGGCAAAATTTTCTTCTGTGTAGGCCGCGTCACCGATGTGAAGAATTTTCTTTCCACCCATTTCGATGAGGAAGCTGAGATTTTCTACCTTGTAGTCTTCGATACCCATGTGGCGCTGAACATAGGTGGTAACTTTCAGGTTGTCTTTTTTGTAGACATCACTGCCAAACAAGTCAGCTTTCAGTATTTTTACCTGTGATTCCCTTTTCAGTTCCGGGTCCTGGCGGTAAATCCTGTTGAGCACCGAATCTGTCTGAGGGTTGGTGATGAGCAGGGCCTTTGGGTTGTTGATCAGAAACCTTGAAGCCAGGGAGGCGTCAAAGTGATCGGCATGATAATGGGAAACCAGCATATGGCTGATGTTCTGAAAAGGGGCAAGTCCTTTTATCATGGCTTTCTGTACCTTTGGCTCGGGAGTCTCCCAGATATCCCCGTTAAGATAAAGTGCATCCAACAGAATTCTTACATCACCGGAAGCCAGCAGAAATCCTGAATTTGCGATGTAGGTTACTTCAATCCGGGCTGTTTGTCCGGCTGGGGCAGCCAGGTTCGGCGAATTGAATAATAGCTGGGCGGACAGTTGTGTCACCGTGTAAAACAGAATAAGGGTAAAGAACAGGCGTTTCATATTTATTGAGGGTTTGGTGAATAATGCAGTCTATCAATACGGGAATTCTGTTTTTAATCGGGAAGTTGAATTTAAGTAACACGAACACAGGCAAATTGTTCTGTTTGTTATAAAGATTCCAGCAGTATTTGGATCGGAAACGGCAGATTTGTGCGTTTTCTGTTCACGGTAGTCAGACAAAAGCTTTTCAGGGGATTGCCACTGCCTTCTGCCTGAATGAGAACGCTGCTGAAATCACGCTGATGGAAGAATACATTTCAAATGAATTGCAGAGCAGCCTGAATCTGCTGCTGAGGGAGGTAACTGGCAGGACCCCTTTTCGATAAATCAGGGTAACATTGGATTATTTCTGTGGCTTCAGCATGGTTTCAACCTGACTGAATTCACCATCGGTCTGAGCAGGGCTGATTCCAAGCAGGTGAGCCAGCAGCGGATAGATGTGAATGTTCTGAAAGGAAGGATGAATGTAATTTTCTTTGAAAGCAGGTCCTGAAGCATAAAAAATGGCATGTACATCGGTATTCCGGAAGTCGTAGCCGTGGGTGCCGCCCGTAAAAGGCTTCCCGGGTTTTTTCAGCGTCACACTCCATGCGGAATCAGCTACCACAATGATGTTTCCGGTTCTGTAATGGGAACCGTAATTCAGGTATCCGGGGACTTCGGATGGTTTCCACACCCTGAGGTGTTTGGTTTTTCTGAGTGAAAGGTATGCAGAATCAATCCATGCCCCTTCGGCATACAGGTTAAAGTTGGGATTTCCACCTTCGATTTTAACCGGCCATGATTCCGGGATAAAGTCTCTGAGGACAATGTTCCTTTCAGAGGAGATTTCACCCATTCCATGATCGGAAACCACGATAAAGTTGATGTTATCTGAATCGACCAGCTTTCTTATTCTGTCGTAAAGAGAGCCGGTAAGGCTGTCGATGGTACGGACTACCCTGAACGTTTCCGGATGATCGGGGCCAAACTCGTGCCCGATGGCATCGGGTTCGTGGTAATAGGCCAGAATAAGTCGGGGCCTGAGGGAGTCGGGCAAACTGAGCCATTTGATGATGGTGTCGTTCCGGTCAGAAAACGGCACTTTCCCATCGTACATCTTCCAGTAATCAGGATGCATGCCTTGAATGGGTACATCGCTGCCAACCCAGAAAAAAGAGGCGGTTTTCAATCCCTGCTTCATTGCGGTAATCCAGATTGGCTCTCCGCCGTAAAACGCAGGATTCTTCCGCGCAGAGGATTTGCCAATGGCATAGGAGAGGTCGTAAACTGAATCGTAAAAAGAGTTGTTTACCAGACCGTGATGATCGGGGAAGAGGCCTGTGGCAATAGTGTAATGATTCGGAAAGGTCTTTGAAGGAAAAGAAGGTATCAGAGAAACCGCTTTCACCCCTTCCTTTGCAATCCTGTTAAGGCCCGGCGTATTTGTTTTTTCGGGATAATCCCACCGGAAGCCATCGAGGGAGAGGATAACCGTGGTTTGATGCCCGGTTTTCTGTGAAAAAAGATTCTGAGCAAAGCTGAGCTGAAAAATGATCAGCAGGGCTGATGCGACAGCGGTTTCTTTAAATGACATTATTTTAATTTTGGTTGATTTAATACTTCTGCCGGTATTGATTGTGGCTTTTCATATTTTGATACGATCATCTGTGAAACTGCTGCCGGAAAGTCCGTAATCAGAATGTCTGTTTTCTTTCTTTTGATTAGTTCACTGTATATTTCAGCAGAAAATGGTTTACCATGATTGGTCAGTGATTCGTTCATATCGGTCATCAGAAGGATTCCCATGCTTCCGATTTCTGACAACAGCGAGTCACTGATATTCTTATCAAAATACACAATCAATTGATTGGCCGGAATACTCAGGTTTCTAACACTGGCCCAGTCTTCTGGGTTGCGTACCAATGCTGAAATCTTCATTTTTGAGGAGGCTGTAAAGCATGACTTTGTAATTTCAGGTTTGAAGGTCAGCATGATGCACTGCGCTTCCATCCCTGTTATTTTCAGCATTTCGGTTACTTCCCTGTGAATGTTACCTTTAACATCCAGCATAAGGATTACCTCTTTGTCTTTATACTCTTGAAGGACCTGTGAAAGCAGAGGGATTTTCTGATTGGTCAGCTGGCTGTTTCTGTCTCTGAGCAATAGTGAATTCAGGTAATCATCATCTGATTCAGCAATACAGCCTCTTCCGCTGGTTGTTCTTTCGAGTGTCTCATCATGCATCAGGTATAGGGACCCCGATTTACTTGCCCTGATATCCAGTTCAAGAATGACTGGTTTTAAAGCGGTATTGCTGCAGGTGAAGTTGAACAAAGCCAGGCTGTTTTCCGGAAGGTCTGAGTCAAAACCTCCACGGTGTGCAGCAAGTAGTACGAATCTGTTGTCTGATGTACTGCCTGCTTCTGACTTGCCTGAGGTCTGGGTGTTGCCGGAGGTTGAGGTCAAAAACAGGAAAAACAGAACAACGAATGATTTAATGGCCATTTGCGGAATTCATTTTTGAAAAAAAAAGCATCCGGCAGTAATGACCGGATGCTTTTGAGTAATCAGCTAATGTTAGAAAATGTAGCGTACACCAATCTGAGCCTGCCATACATTGTCAATGGTGATGCTCTTGCTGAATGAATCACGCAGAAGAACTGTTTCGCCATCGATTACCTGAGTGCGGAGTTTGTATGAAGGACGGCCTTCTGAATCAATGCCGGCGATGGTGAGCGGTGAAGTGGTGGTACTTACATTACCAACACCCCATGCATCGTTGAGCAGGTTGCCAACATTCAGTACATCAAGTCTTACCTGCAGGGTGTTTTTCATGCCGTTTTTACCGGCTTTGAAGTAGAACTCCTGAACAACCGAAAGGTTGAGGCGGGTTAACCAGGGGAACTGGTCACCGTTACGTTCTGCATAATCACCACGGCGGCTCTTGAGGTATTCGTTGTTGTCGATGTATTTGTCAAAAGCGGCCTGCTGCTCAGCGGCTGTGAAAAGAACGTTCTCACCCGATGTAATATCGGCAAAGGTGAGTTCGCTTGCACTGTTCGGGATGTAAATCAGGTCATTGGCGGTCTGTCCGTCACCATTCAGGTCAGAACCATAAACATAAGAAATCTTACTTCCACTGTTCGAAACAAGACCCAGGGTAAAGATGGTAGCACCTCCGACTTTCTTGCCATAATCGAGGCGGTAGTTGACGTAACCAATGATTCTGTGCTTCAGGTCATTGTCAGCAAATGACAAAGCGAGGTAGTTCTGACCATCAACGGTTGGCATGTTTGCCTGTACTGTACTTCCCACAGACTGGATGTCTTTGGCAACGCCATAGGTATAGGCAATAAAACCACCCAATCCCTTGGTAGCTGTTTTTTCAAGTTTACCGGTAAGGGTGTAGGAGTATCCTTCGGTGGTATTTTTAAGCACAAAGGCATTGGTAACCCTGGTATTGTAGAATCTGGCTGCATTGACGCCGCTTCCTGAAACACCTGAAGCCGGGAATCTGTCACGGTCATCCGGTCCTGTAAAATTGCGATCCGGAGCTTTCAGGTTGGCATCGATGTACCTCAGGCCCTGGATAGTTTTGTTGAAGATAACCTCAGCGGTTGCAATCAGACCATACGGTAGTTTATAGTCGAGTGCCAGGTTGGTTTTCCATATGGTAGGGTATTTGAGGTTCTCGTCTGTTGCATTGATAACATAAGCCGGAAGTGTTGTAATGTCCGGGGTTGTTTCCGGAAGGAATTCAACCGGGCTAATTCTGAACGGATAGTCGGTGGTATTGGTTTTGCTGATCAGACCAGTGTTGATCCCGTTGTTGCCAAGCTGATTCGAAACAAGAACCTGGGGAATACGTGAAACAAAAATTCCTGATCCTCCGCGAAGCTGCATGGTTTTGTCACCTTTGATGTCGTAGTTAAAACCGATTCTGGGTGAAAGCAAAACCTTTGTTTTCGGGAAGGCACCTGTGCTGAGATGATAATCCTCGTTGTTTTCATCTTTAAACACCAGGGTGTCGATTACCGGATTGTAGAACTCTTCAGCGGTACCATCGTTGTAGTCGAAAATGTCAGCCCTGAGACCACCGGTGACAACCAGATTGTTGTTTACCTGATATTCATCCTGAATATAGGCACTGTAGGTTGAAACTTTCAGTACCTGCAGTGGTTCAGCACCACCCGGGATACGTGAATAACGGAGGTTATAACGGGCAACGGTAACCGGAGAAACCGGATTGGTCGGATTGTTGATGTAATCGAGCGCAGCCAGTTTGAAATCAGCGATAGAGTTGTATACGTAAACGCCGTTTGAAGCCGGGAAGAATACGTTGTTCGACTTATAGAACTCATAAGAAGCCCCAACTGTGATTGTGTGTTTTCCGGAATAATAGGTAAGGTTATCGGTGAAATTCAGGGTTGAATAATTCAACTTGTTGTTGGGGGTGAAAGGATCGAAACCAATTGAAGTATAAGTAGCTTCTCCTTCAGCCGACAGGATGTCGATGGTTGGGAAAACATCCGTAAGATAGTCCCTGTCTTCAAGCTGCTTGTTGTAAGTAACAATGAAGTTATTGGAAATTTTCGATCCGAAAGTTGAACTGAGTTCGAGTGCCAGTGAACGGGTGTTGTCCTGGATGATGTAGCCGGTGTTTTGCGGAGAGATAGCATCGGCCCTGTTGGTGCGGTTTCCGGCACCGGCAGTGTTCGAACTGTTGCTGTCGCTGATACGCTGATCGGCATCTGAATCGTGGTGTGAATAACGAAGTGACAGTTTGTGTTCCTTGCTGATGTTATAATCGAGACGAATGAGGAATTTCTGACTGTTTACATCATTATTGTATCCGTCAAGTGCTCCGAGGTCGCGGTTGAAATTGGTTTTCATGAAACTCGCAAGATCCTGCATATCAGCAAGGGTAGTACGGCTGACATTTCCGGTAGCGCCGGGCTTGTTGAGTGACCAGTCAAGGGCAGGAACACTGCTGTTGAATTTTTCAGCATTCAGAAAGAAGAACAGTTTGTTTTTAATGATCGGACCACCAACACTTAATCCGTAGGTTTTTTCATCAATGTTTACGTTTCCTATGTCTTTGCCATCGGCTTTTGAACCTGCAAGGTTGTCATTGCGCATGATAAAGTAAGCTGTTCCGTGGAAAGCGTTAGTACCTGCACGGGTTACAGCATTGATGCTGGCACCGGCAAAACCTGACTGACGAACATCGAAAGGAGCAATGTTCAGCTGAATTTCCTCAAGAGCATCAATTGAAACAGCTGTTGTTCCTGTACGACCACCTGCCTGGGCAGAGCTGCCAAGACCGAATCCGTTGTTGAATACTGAGCCGTCAATCGTGAAATTGTTGAAACGGGCATCCTGTCCGGCAAATGACCTTCCGTTACCGTAAGCATTGTAAGTTAAGATGTCGTTAACTGTACGTCCGATGGTTGGGAGAGTGCTTAGTTTTGTGATATTGAAAGATGCTGCTGCTCCGGTACGATCTGAACTGAAAACATCGTTACGGTCAGAAACAATTTCCACACCACTCAGGGTTGATGTGGCTTCAGTTAACTGAAAGTTGAGGTTTGCAGTGGTACCCAGACTGAGGTTGATGTCATTAACAACCTGCTCCTTATAACCAACAAAGGTAACAGTTACCTTATAAGGACCCCCGATACGCATGTTGTTGATTACGAAGCGACCTTCCTGATTGGAGATCGAACCATACTGAGTTCCTGATGGAACATGAACTGCAACGATTGTTGCACCTGGTAAGGTTTCACCTTTGGAGTCGGTAATTCTTCCGTTCATCCCCGAAGTTGTAACCTGCCCCACAGCAAGGGTTACACTCATCATGAAAGCAATTGCAAGTATCAACTGCTTTCTGAGTCTGTGAATCAATTGGTTTGTTTTTCTCATGGTTTGTTGTTTAGGTTAATGCTGATTTTGTTGGTGATTGTTTGGGTTAATTTATAGACTATTTCTGTTTTTTCCTGTTTTGAAAATTTGCCGCAAAATTAGCTTTAAGCATGGTATGCGAGGTTTTGCTGATGTTAAGAAAACATTAATTCTGGGTAGCAAAAACAGTGGTAATTATCCGGCATTGTATACTGCTATTCGGTAAAGCGCCTGATAATCCGTAGCTTGTGTGAGTATTTCCCTTCAACTCTGTTGTAAATACCATGGTGATCGAGCGGGTCTATCCTTACCGACCCGGAAGCATGGATAATACTACCCATTCCGGTGATGATGCCGGTATGGATGATATTGCCTTCTTCGTTGTCGAAAAAGGCAACATCCCCGGCCCTCGACTCTTCAATCAGGCTGATAAGCCGTCCCTGGGTGGCCTGTTGTGACGCATCCCGTTTAAGGTTTATTCCCTTCATTTTGAAAACCACCTGCACCAGACCCGAGCAGTCGATGCCAAATGGTGACTTCCCGCCCCATAAATAAGGGGCGTTGAGATACATGGAAGCTGTTTCTGAGATTTCCTCATAGCTCCCGCAAACCGGTAATTCTGCATTGCCTTCGGTCAGGTGATAATCTCCTCCCGGACCGGCGATCAGTCCGTTTGATAAAGAAAACAACGAACTACCAGCTGCAACAATGATGGAAGGACGGCCTTTGGTAGATAAAGTGGCCGTAATGTCGGTTACAACCTGCAGGCTGCTTCCCTTCAGAATCTCAATGGTTTCGTCGGTGAGCAGCTGAATCTGCTTCCTGTCACACCAGCCTTCATAAGCATCGTGCCAGGTGCGTATCCGGATCCAGTTGCCTGATACTTCAAGTACCTCAAGCAAATCGCCGAACAGCAGTTGATTTACCATCTCCGACCGATCAGAGGGCTCTGATCTGACCGGAACAATTGAAAGGTAGCAGATTCCGCCTGTCATTGTAAGTAAAGGCTGTTGTTTTGCGCAAATATATTGAATATTTAACGCTGGAAAAGAATAAGTAATTAACAGTCCGGGCCAATTTGTTGAAAACTTTTTTGATTAAAGCAGGTTGTTTAAACGCCCGGCAGAAGTACCTGATCTGCTTAATTACTTTTACTGAAAAAAACACTTGCTTTTCAGGCCTTCCTGGCTGGTTGAATCTTTTCGTATATTCGTTGTTTACAGTATAATGCTCACTTCTGTCTGCAGGGTATGAAAAAACTTCTTTACAGGCTTCGCGATCAGCATGATATCGCCGGTAAGATTATCCTTTTTTCTATTGCTATCTGGCTGCTGATTTTGATATTTCCCCGCGAAGGGAAGTTCCGGTATGAATATCAGCGGGGGAAAACCTGGCAGCATGATGACCTGATTTCACCGGTGGACTTTGCTATTCTGAAGCCTGAATCTGAACTCAAAGCTGAGCAGGAAGCCATTCTTAAGGAAGCCAGACCCTATTTCAAACGCCTCAACCATGTCAGCGACCATCAGATCAACTACCTCATCAACGCTTTCGACAATGCCTGGGTGGCCCGGTTCGGGCGTCAGGCAGTGGATGATCCTGTAAGGAAAGCAGAACTGGAAACAGTTCTCAGCATATTGGATACCTTGTTCACGCATGGTATCGTCAACGTAATCAACGAAATAGAGAATAAGCCACCTGATTTCGAAATATTTGTGGTCGATGGCAATGCAGCTTCCAGGGTAAGACTGGCTGGTTTGTTTACCATCAGCAGTGCTGAAGCGTTTATTTCACAGCAGATCAACCAAAGCAATTCACCACACAAAGAAATGCTGCGGGGGCTTTTGCTGAATTCACTGAAGCAAAACATAGTGTTTGATGCTGAGAATACGCGCCGTGCCCGGGAAGCCCTGATCAGTGAAATCCCAAACTCCCGGGGCATGGTTCAGAGCGGGGAGAAAATCATTCAGAAAGGGGAACTCATCAATGCAGAGAAATTTCAGATACTTGAATCCCTGAGAGCCGATTATGAAGTCAGGCTGGGGAGCAACTTTAAATATGGCAATGTATTACTCGGGCAGTCGCTCCTGATTGCCCTCACCATGATTGCCTTCATTCTGTTTATGGTATCCTTCAGGAAGGATGTGTTCGCTGAAAACAAAAAACTGCTCATCCTGCTGCTGACCATCTGCCTGATGGTGGCCGCTGCCGGGGCTACCCTTACTTCACGGCCGGATCTGCTTAACCTGCTGCCCTTTTGTCTGGTTCCAATCGTGATCAGGGTTTTCTTTGATACCCGTCTGGCTCTTTTCGTGCACATTGTTACCCTCGTACTAACCGGCTTCATGGTACCCAACGGGTTTGAGTTTATTTTTCTGCAGCTGATTACAGGTATTATTGCCATTATCAGTGTAGCTGAATTGCGCCGCAGGGCTCAGTTTTTTATTACCGCCCTTTCGGTTTTTATTACGTACTCGGCGATCTATACCGGCATGCTGCTGATTCAGGATGGCAGCCTGGAGAATTTTGAATCCTATAGACTGCTGCTTTTTGGAGGCAGCGCTATGTTTACCCTTTTTTCCTATCCGGTCATTTTCCTTTTCGAAAAAGTGTTCGGCCTGGTCACCGATGTTACCCTGATGGAACTTTCCGATACCAACAGGCCTTTGTTGCGCGAATTGTCGTTGTACGCACCTGGCACCTTTCAGCATTCCATGCAGGTAGCCAATATTGCTGAAGCTGCCGTTTACGAGATTGGGGGCAACACACTCCTGGTGAGGGCCGGCGCCCTGTATCACGACATAGGTAAAATTGAGATGCCAATGTATTTTATTGAGAATCAGTCGTCTGGTATCAATCCGCACGATGAACTCAGTTATCAGGAAAGCGCATCCATTATTGTCAGCCACGTGATCAAAGGGATTGAAAAGGCCAAAAAGCACAAGCTTCCGGAGGTGCTGGTCGACTTTATCCGCACGCACCATGGCAACCGGATGGTAGAGTATTTTTATAACCGTCAGCGGATCGATAACCCGGATGAGGAAATCAGTGACACGGTTTTCCGTTATCCCGGACCGGTGCCTTTTTCGAAAGAGACCTCGGTACTTATGATGGCCGATTCGGTGGAAGCCGCATCGCGCAGCATGAAAATGCCCACCGCAGCCTCTATCGCACAACTGGTAGATAAAATCATTGACAGTCAGATTGAAACCAATCAGTTTGTAAACTCTGACCTGACCCTTAAAGACATCACACGAATTAAAAAGATTCTGAAAAAGAAGCTGATGAGCATTTATCACGTGCGGATAGAGTATCCGACACTCTGATAAACATCAGAACAATATCCTGACTTCAGGATAACAATCAACTGCTTTCGGTCAATTCATGCTGCCTTAAATAATCTGCTGTGCCGGGCCCGAGGTTAAACAGCACATCGAGGATACTGAGGTTGGGGATGAATGGATTGCGGTCGCTGAAAACCTGAATATAAGGTTTAAAGTGTTTTATGTACTCCTTTTGGTTCACCGGGTGTTTCGGCATGAATTTTTGTCTGAGGTCAGGACAGTTTTCCGGTTGTTTTTCGTAGTTGAGGGTTAAATTCAGTGAGGTTTTAATTCCTGACAATGAGCAGCAAAGCTTCAGCAGCTTAAGGTTGAACTCCATCAGCAGGGAAGGTGGGGCTGCAAATATGGCTTCAAAGTCGTCCTTATAGTAAAGAAAAAAGGGCGATTTGTTGTAGGCCGATTCTATGGCCCGCCAGTGAATCCTGTTCCAGTCGGTGCCGGCTAACAAAACCCGGTTGGTTGGTGTGTGGTTCCCATCCTGTCGGATAACCGGCACACTCAGCTGCAGGGTTCCTTCTGCTGAAGCAATTCTGTAGCGTGTACGGCAGGTCTGTTTCGGATAGGTTTCATGAATCTCAAGCCGGGCTTGTGAGGTGTTGCTGAGCCACACAAAATACTCCACATCGGGCAGGCAGGCGAGGGGCAGCAGCACTTCGGGCAGTTTATGCATGAGAGAATCATTACGCACTGCAAAGATAGAAACAAAGAAGCCCGGGAGTGCCGGGCTTCTGCAGGAAAATTAAAATCAACAACAGTTTCAGTTGGCTTTCGGATTCAGCAATACATCGTCGATGGCCTGAATGAGTGAGCTTTTCGGCAGTGCACCCTGTGCCATACGGGGCTGACCTTCAGCAGGACAGAACAACATGCTTGGGATGCTTCTGATGCCAAACACCTGAGAGAGCTCCTGTTCGACTTCAGTATCTACCTTGTAAATGTTGATCTTGCCTTCGTACTCTTTTGATAATTCTTCAAGAATAGGGGCAACCATCTTGCAGGGGCCGCACCAATCGGCATAAAAATCTATGATGCAGGGCAGTTTGCCTTCGAATTTCCAATCCTGATTTTTTTCAAAGTCAAATACTTTAGCCTTGAAAGTTTCCAATGTTAAATGTTCCATTATGCGGTTTGTTAAAAATGTAAATCTTTATGTTAGTTCTGTGTTGCGGGAGCCGCTGCCGGGGCGAGCAGGATTTCTTTGATCATCTTCTCAAACTCAGCCTTTGGCAAAGCACCCATGGTCATCTGTGGCTGTCCCTGTGCCGGACAATAGAGAATGGAAGGGATGCTGCGGATGTTGAATATCTGGGCGAGTTCCCGCTCCTGATCTGTATTTACCTTGTAAATGACGATCTGATCCTTGTATTGCGCTGCAAGTTCAGCCATTACCGGAGCTACTTTCTTGCAGGGGCCACACCAGTCGGCGTAAAAATCAATAATACACGGTTTGTCTCCGCGGAATTTCCATTCATTCGGATTTTGTTCATAGTTGAAGACTTTTTCAATGAACATGGCTTTGTTCATCTGAATAACTTTCCCTTCTTCTTCATTACCGCCGGTAGTTGCAGAGGCTGCTGAATTCCCGGCATCTTTCGATTTGTCGTTGCTGCCGTTTGACGATCCGCAACCGATAAGTCCAATGCTCGCAATCAGCAGGATGGTGAAAATTTTAGTGCTCATATAAATTTGTGGTTAGGGTTCAAGATTAATTTCGCTGCAAAGATAAAGTTATTTTATTTTAAATCGCATAAGTATCACTAATTTTTTTAATTTTGTGCCGGAAATATTTTCAATTACTTTCGTTCTGTTATTCAACCTATTGAAAAACAGTAGATTAATATGAGCTTATCGCATTTTTTCAAATCGCTTGATTCTTCGGCTTTCTCCGATCGTTTTTCTGATGCTGATTCTTGTCTTTCGGTAATTGCTGATGAGAAATGGCGGGATGGCTACATTTGCCGTAAATGTGGCAATACCAATTACTGTTCAGGAAAAACGCCCCATTCGCGTCGTTGCACCCGTTGCAAGACTGATGAGTCAGCCACGGCACATACCATTTTTCACCGTTGCCGGATTCCGATCACGGATGCATTCGAAATTGTGTGGATGGTCTGCAGTTCGCCCGGAATATCCAGCTACGAATTGTCGCGAAGGCTTGAAACCCGGCAAATGACCTGCTGGAAGTTTAAAAAGCGCATCATGGAATGCCTGGAAGAGGGCACCGGACTTGAATTGTATGATTTTTCAATGAATAAGTCGCATTCCTGATCCCTCTAACCGGAATGGCAGTTCAGCCAATTCACTTTATCAAGAATTTGCCGTTCATCTGCATTTCTCCATCGGAGATTCTCAGCAGGTACAATCCGGTGTGCAGATTGCGGGTATCAATCCTGATTGTTTTGCCTGAAACGGTAAATGGAGGCCTGGAAATTCTTCCATTCCCATCAACGGTATAAAGCATTGTTCCATCCTTCAGGGGTTCCCGGCACTCAACAAACAAGGTTTCAAGGGCGGGTATAGGGTATATCTTCCGTATGTTGTCTTGTAAATCAGCCAGCCCTGTAGGGTCGGCCGGTTCCCATCGTATGGTCCAGCCTTCACCGGTAATTTCTCTGTTTGTGATAAACATCAGGTAAGCTTTGCCCCCCGGGACCAGAATGGGTGGCGGCAGGGTGTCGCCCGAAAGGCTGGCGACGAGTTGCTGGGTTCCCAGATCATAAATGCGTAGCTCGTCATTTTCAGGCTCAGTGCTGAACGATTCAACAATCAGGTTAAGCGGTACCAGTTCTTCAGGAATAATCTTCCATTTGCAGATTGCGCTGTTGTTGTAGAGCTTATCGCCGCTGCCGTCTTCAAAAATGCCTGAAGCTTCGTTGAATGTCGTGGTTCCTGTGCAGTATAATGGCAGAATGCTTTTGAAAGAGGCCAGAAAACCACCCGCATTCAGCCCGGCATCGGAAGTAAACCTTACCAGTGCGGCATGATGAGGTACAACAAGGGTAGGAGGTGTTTCATTTCCGGTTATCTCTGCAAGAAGGACTCCAGTGGTATCTGTGCCCTGGTATATGCGGATTCTGTCGCCGGTATTCAGGTCGAGCAACGGGAAGTCAAGATTAACCGAAGTGATGGAGTCAAAATCGGGTTCATCGGGTTGTATCAACCAGAAACAATCGGCATTATTCTGGTAATCCACCATATTGCTTCCATCGCTGAAACTGCCGGCAATAAAGGGAAGTGTGTCGGGCCCGTTGCAGAATTGCGGATAGTTATAGCTGAGGGTGTCAGGATAGATGTCTTTGATGACCTCCTGGGCAAAGTTAAAATTGCTACCACCCGGATTTAAAGCGGTCAGCAGGAAATAGCCATCGTAGGAACTGCTCCAGCCCCAGTTGAAATGGTAGAAATTGTCGGGTGCATATCCATCGCAGACAAAGGCATGCCCGTTAGACGATCCTACGCCTTCCCAGCCTGCGTAATAAAGTGGCTTGCGGGCATCGAGGTTGGCTATCAGGATGCTATCCCAGTTCATGGTGGTGGTATCACGGAAAATGTATTGCGTCTGCGGTCCGTATTTAAAATAATTGCGCATTGAGTTTGCGGCACTGTGGTTCCACATGCCCGAGCCGTTGGGGCCATAGTCCATGTCAAATGAAACCCCCAGCTGATAAAGCAACAGGGCAATGTGACTGTTTGGGCCATAGAGCGCGGTTTCCATGCCATTCCAGTTATAGGTGGTTTCACCGAAATTCGCATACTGTTCGCCATAAACGGGATGGGTGTAACTGTATTCACCGATGCCCTGTAATGGCCAGCGATGGTAAAACATCAGCTGTCCGACGGCAGTAGCTACACAACCGGCCCAGCAATGTCCGCCTGGGCCGCCGGCGTCGGGCGGACACATTGCATTGTAGTAATTGCCCTGATCCCAGGTGGTGCGAAGGAGGGGCTCTACCAACCTTGACTGCTGCGGTGCAGTTTCAGGGCCTGATCCTGGCTTCAGTTTCTGCCATGCTGCTTCAATTTCCGGGGCAGTTACTCCGGCTTTATCAGCATATGCAATCTGCCTGCCGTAATACCGCAGCCAGGCATTCAGGCTTTCCGGAACGTTTTCGCCGGAATAACTTCCGGTCATGCTATAGCCTAGCACCGGGTATGTGTAAGCAGAGGAGGAGACTAGGGCAAATCCTCCGTCCCGGATATTTACTGCGTACATGACCGTCCGGTTCCCTGAAAAAATTTCTACTACACCTGATATGATAATGTCCGTTCTGCCTGACGATGAATGCATCTGCATCCGTTCCCGGATAAAGTTCAGTGCCAGGTCTCCCGCCCCGGTTTTATCAACATGTTGCGCATAGCCTGTTAAAAAGGTGCAGATAAAAAGCAGGACTGTTATTTTTTTTTTCATTTTACCTGTTTTATCGGATCAATGACTGATTCAGAATAATGAGATCTTCAAAAGTAGCAAATCCGCTGAAATAAACAGCATAGCCGGCATGGTTAAGGAGAATTTATTTATGTCCTGTTGGCTTGTCATGTATTTGATATACTGAAGAAAATTTACCCGGTCACAACTATGTTCGTTAATCTGAATCGTTTCCTGAAACCTGATTTATCCATATCTTTCTTTTGGCTGTTACTATTCAATTGTCCGAAGGTAATTATAAACAATTTTATTTGTATGAATTAGTTTATATATTTTGTATTTATATATCACTTATACTTAATTTATCTGCTGCATGAATGCTTATGCAGACAGGCTGGGATCGCAATAATTAACGGCTATTGGTGTCACCAAAACGGCATCAATTTCTTACTAAGTGTCCTGAATGGAGACAGTGTCCTGAATATTGGCAGCGATTGTGCTCAAAAAGACGACAATTGTTATTCGGATAACAATATTGTTATTTCGATAACATTTATAAAAACATGATAATCAAATATATATAACTTATGGCATGATGATTGACATCCGGGTGCAACATTAACCTAATCTTAAGCAAACTATGGCACGTTTCACGCTTCCCCGCGATCTGTATTTTGGAAAAGATGCTCTCGCCGAACTCAGAAATCTTAAAGGTAAAAAGGCCATCATCGTCATTGGTGGCGGATCGATGAAAAAATTCGGATTTTTAGACAGGGTTAAGAACTACCTTCATGAGGCGGGTATGGAAACCCAGGTATTTGATGGTGTTGAACCCGACCCATCGGTTGAAACCGTAATGAGGGGCGCAGAAGCCATGCACAGGTTTCAGCCTGACTGGATTGTTTCCATCGGGGGGGGGTCTCCGATTGATGCCGCAAAAGCAATGTGGATATTTTATGAACATCCGGAAGCAACCTTTGAAGAAATTGCCAAACCATTTAATATACCGGCTCTTCGCAATAAGGCAAGGTTTGTTGCCATTCCGTCAACAAGCGGAACAGCTACGGAAGTAACGGCTTTTTCAGTTATAACTGATTACAGCACCCAGATCAAGTATCCGCTTGCCGACTTTGAGATTACTCCGGATATTGCAATTGTTGACCCTGAACTTGCATATACAATGCCTCCGGAATTGGTAGCCTTTACCGGCATGGATGCACTCGCTCATGCCACCGAGGCATATGTGGCTGTGAATCGTTCAGATTTTTCAGATCCACTGGCAATCAAAGCCATACAGATGATAAAGGAAAACCTTGTCCGCTCATACAACGGAGATAAAACTGCCCGCGATAATATGCACATCGCGCAGTGTCTTGCCGGAATGGCATTCTCAAATGCGTTACTTGGTATTGTTCACAGCATGGCTCATAAGTCAGGGGCAGTATTTCATGTCCCTCACGGATGTCTGAACGCGATTTACCTTCCGGTCGTAATAGACTTCAATCGCAGGGTTTGCGCTGACCGCTACGCTGAGATTGCCCGTTCTATTGATCTCCATGGAACCACAACGAACGAACTAGCAGATGCCTTCCGCGATTTCTGCACCGGTTTGAATGATCAGCTGAATATTCCGCAGAGCTTGCGAGAATATGGGATTGCAGAAGAAATGTTTTTGGGTAATGTTGACCGGATTTCGGCCAATGCCGTATCGGATGCCTGCACCGGATGCAATCCCCGCGAAACAGGCGTGAATGAATTCAAGACCCTATATACTGCTGCTTTTTATGGCAATAAAGTAACCCTATGATAAAAGTACTGCAATAATTTCTCTTGTGTGTGTTTACTACCGGCAGGAGCCCCTGTCTCCTGCCGGTTTTTTTCTGAAAAATTGAGGAAACTATGTTCACCGTCATCAGCCGAAAAAAACCCGCCAACGATATTGCCCTCATCGAAGTATTCGCACCCCGTATTGCACTGGATCTGTTGCCGGGCCAATATGTGAATGTTAAACCAACTGCCCGTAGCCGGTCTGTATCCCTTCCTGTTATAAGGGTAAATCCTGCCACCGGAGCCCTAGGTTTGCTGGTGAAGGTTGTTGATGAGGCCACAGCATTAATGGTAAACAACCCTGAGATTTTTATTTTCGACGGAATGACTGGCCCTCACGGCAGGCCATCGTTGCTGACCGATTGCAATGACCGGGAGCTGATAAACTCGGAACTCCTGTTTGTAGCAGGAGGTTTGGGAGTTGCTTCAGCCCTGATGCAGATAGAATGGCTGTATAATATCGGGGTTAAAACCGATGTTTTACTGACTGCCACCACAAAAGCCTCGCTGCTTTTCAGGGACCAGTTTGAAAAAATTTGCCGGAGAGTTTATCTGGCCACCGACGATGGTAGTGTCGGATTCCAAGGATCGGTTACTCAGTTACTCGAATTACTTCCCCGCGACCAGGTGAAGGCATATAGCCTGATTACCACGTTTGGTCCACTGAAAATGATGAAGCAGGTGGCAGACTTTGCTCTGAATCATGGAATTCCGGCGACTGCCGGATTCGTTGAGTTACTATCTGCTGCGGGCCTCAACGGGTTCAGGCTGGATGTAGGCAACGAGTCGCTGGATGTTGCAACCCAGGGTCCTGAATTCGATGCACTTCAGGTCGATTTCAGGCATGCCATCAGCCGGTCAAGTATCAGCATGGCATCTGTGAAAGACTCTTCAGGTGCCATCAAAGCCAGAAAAATTTCTGGCAAAAGCCCGGAAAAGCCCATGTCGAAACAGGCATAAAAATCAAAGGTTTTGGAATCTAAAAGTTCAAATTCACGGTATTTATCGCTTCATCGGATGGATTTTGTTTCAACTGCATCATTTTCTGGCTGTGAAACCTGCGAATCCACCGGCGGGTTTAATCCTGCAACCGGTAATCTTGAAATTACAGAGATCAGGAGGTATGGGTTGTATTTGTCCTATCTGAGGTTGATGCGGTTGAGAGGCCGGACTGACCTTTCTGTTGAATCAATAGCCGCTGAAACCGGAATGCCGTGTAATCAGGTTGAAGAGGATCTGATGGGTCAGGGGCTGCTGCTTGCCAGACAGAAGGCTGTTCATATCTCTCCGCTAATGGCAGCCCTGGAGCAGATTCTGGGGTATTACAACGAAACGGAATCATTCCTTGTCGGAGCCGGGAAACTGGGCACTTCATTGTTGCTGAAGGAGAATCTCGGACAAACCAGCCTCAAGATAGTGGCAGCTTTTGATACGGACTACCGCAAATTCGGCAGCCAGATTGGTTCCATCAGGGTGATGTCGCCCGACAAGATAATCCCTCTGGCAGCCCGGTTGCGTGTCAGTTTGGGAATCATTGCCACTCCGGCCGGCGAGGCTTCCCATGTAGCCGATCTGCTGGCCGGTGCTGGCATGAAAGCCATCTGGAATTTTACCTCCTGTGTTATTGATCCGGACCCCGGGATTTTTGTGGAACAAACCAACCCTGGGCAGGATATTGCTGCTGCCTATGAACGTATTGTTTACCGGTTAAGAAATCAACCGCATTGCCAATTTCCTGATAATAACATCCGGATATGAAACCGAAAATCCAAATTACCATCTGCATGGGAAGTTCATGCTATTCAAGGGGAAACAGGGTGAGTGTTGAACTTATCAAAGCATGGCTGAATGATCGCAGACTTGAAGCCGAAGTCAATTTCAAAGGCCAGCTCTGCTCAGGTTTGTGCAGCAAAGGTCCTGTGCTGATCATCAACGATCATGTGTATCAGGATGTACATCCGGTCAACGTGATCAATATTCTTAAAACCGCTATCAGCGGCGTTCATGCCTGAAAAATAGCAGTGAAATGGACAGGATGCAGCCGGTATATACGGAAACCAATAATTGCCAGGATTGCTACAAGTGCATCAGGGAATGTCCGGTAAAAGCGATCCGGATAGCATCAGACAGGGCTTCCATCGTGCGTGAACTCTGCATTTTTTGCGGTAGCTGCACCCTTATCTGTCCATCAGGTGCCAAAAAGGTACGCGACGATGTGTCGCGGGTTAAACGCATGCTCAGACGCGACAGGCCGGTTTATGTTTCACTGGCCCCTTCTTTTGTGGCTGAGTTTACTGCCTTTCCGGTGAATGAGCTGATCGGTGCCCTAAAGATGCTGGGTTTTGCCGGTGTTTCCGAAACCGCGTTGGGTGCCGAACGGGTCACTGCTGAAACCTCCCGTTTGCTTAAGCAGGCACCTCCCGGTATACTTATCAGCTCCGCTTGTCCCTCGGCGGTGGATTACATACGCAAGTACAGGCCGGAACTCACCTCAAACATAGCAGGACTGCATTCACCCCTTATGGCTCATGCAGCAATGCTCCGCCAGTGGTTTGGCGAAGACATCCGGGTTGTTTTTATCGGCCCCTGTGTGGCTAAAAAGAATGAATCCGACGATTTCAATTCCCTGATAGATGCCGCGCTGACTTTTAAAGACCTGAGGGCCTGGTTTGAAGAGGAGGGAATCATGCCTGGTCTTGTCAGGATGAACGGACCGGTGCAGTTTGTACCCTTCAGCGCAACCGACGGTGCCCTGTATCCGCTCGACGGCGGGATGACAACAACCCTGAGGAATGCAGCCAATTTGCCGGATATCAGTTATATGCATATCTCAGGCATGCAGAATATCCGGGCAGCTCTTGATGGAATTTCGACACTTCAGAGCAATACAAGGCTTTTTCTCGAACTGCTGGTGTGCGACGGTGGCTGTATCAATGGCCCCGGGTTCTCCTCGCAGAACGGAACCGTTGTCAAGAATCTGAAAATAGAGAATTACCGAAAGATGGTGAAAACAGGAGTTTCTGGAACCGATTTATCTGCTGATTTTCCGGTCATCCACTCTGCTTTCTGCACTGTCAGTCAACCGGTGCACAAGCGCAGGTACAGCGAATCCGACATCCAGGATGCGTTGCGTACCGTCGGAAAAGCCTCCAGGGCCGATGAACTGAACTGCGGAGGTTGTGGATACAACAGTTGCCGCGATTTTGCCATCGCCATGCTCAGCGATATGGCAGAACGGCAGATGTGTGTTTCCTATATGCGGCGGGTAGCGTCCGATAAGGCCAGTGTATTATTGCAGCGTATGCCTTACGGGGTTGTGCTGGTCGATGACAGCCTGCATGTGATAGAAAGCAACAAAGCTTTTGCCGGATTGGCCGGAAACGACCTTCCGGCCCTTTGGGACCTGAGACCGGGTCTTCAGGGCGCCGACCTCAGGAAAATGATCAGCAACCACAAGGTATTTCTGAATGTGCTTTCATCGGGCAATGACCTGATTGACAAAAATATAGATGAAGAAGGCAGGCTGATGAACCTTTCCGTTTTCACCATTCAGCGGCACCGTATTGTTTGCGGTATCATACAGGATCTGCACCAGCCCGAAGTGATGCAGGAACAGGTGGTCCGACGCATCAGGCAGGTGGTGCGCGAAAATATGGGCACTGTGCAGAAAGTGGCTTTTCTGCTCGGCGAAAATGCAGCCCGTACCGAAGCTATGTTGAATGCCCTTGTAACTGAACAGGAAAAGTTCTGAGCGATGAACGGCATTGAATTTTACATGGAAATTGCTTCGCGGCAGCTCTGCAAAAAGGGTGAAGCCATTTGCGGAGATGTATTTCTGTCGCGTAAAATTCAGGAGGAAAACCGCATCATCACCGTACTGAGCGACGGGTTGGGCAGCGGTGTACGGGCCAATGTGCTTGCTACGCTCACTGCTACCATGGGACTCAACTTTACCATGGAAAGATATCCTTCCGAACGCACGGCCCGAACCATCCTCGATACCCTGCCGGTTGACAAAGAAAGAAAAATCAGTTATGCGACATTTACCATAGTTGACAGTGATGCCGACGGTGAAACCCGCATCGTTAATTTCGATAATCCGGATCCGTTGGTGATTAGAGATCGCAAAGTGTTGAAAACCAACGAAACAAAGCTCGTGATAAACCGCAGGGCAAGCCTCAGGCGCGAACTTGCCTGCAGTACTTTTCAGGCGAGGCGCGAAGACCGGGTAATTCTGCTAAGTGATGGCGTAAGCCAGTCAGGAATCGGGACTTCCATGTATCCCTTTGGCTGGGATGTGGCAGCAATTGGTGAGTGGGTTTGCCATGTGCTGCAGCAGGAGCCGGGAATTTCTGCTGCCGATCTGTCGGGCAGGTTGGTGGAGCGGGCGCATGCCAACGACATCTACTCCGCCAATGATGATACTTCCTGCGTGGTTATTTATTTCAGGAGACCGCGCCGCCTGCTGCTTTGTTCGGGACCTCCGTATCACAACAGCGATGACCACCGGCTCGCCATGATTGCTGAGTCGTTTTCAGGGCAAAAGGTGTTATGTGGGGGCACAACGGCTGAGATTGTTGCCCGTGAAACCCACCGTGAGATAGAAGTAAGTCTTGAAACCATTTCGGATGGTATTCCTCCCGTTTCGTGCATGAAGGGCTTTGATCTCGTAACGGAAGGCGTACTTACCCTAGGCAGAGTATCGACCTGGCTCGAAGAGGGGGTTTCACTGCCCCTGGAAGGCAGGGATGCCGCTTCATCGCTGCTGAGGCTGCTGCTCAACAACGATCAGATATACCTGCTGGCTGGTACCCGTATCAACGAAGCGCATCAGGACCCCAGCCTGCCCGTTGAGCTGGAAATCAGGAGAAATGTTGTAAAAAAAATCAAGCAGTTGCTTGAAGAAAGATATCTGAAAGATGTGCACCTGGACTTTATCTGATCCCTGCTGAAGTTAAAAAGATTTTTTAAACTTTAAATACAAATGTAATGAATGTTGCTGACAAGATTGCCTTACTGAAGGCGAAAAGGGAAAAAGTTACTCAGATGGGTGGAAAGGAACGCATCGATAAACAGCACGAGAAGGGTAAACTCTCCGCGCGGGAAAGGCTGGAACTGTTGTTTGATGAAGGGAGCTTCCGTGAAATCGACACTTTTGTGTCGCACCGTTCGGTCAATTTCGGAATGGAAAAGGTGGAGATCGTTTCCGACGGGGTGATCACCGGTCACGGATTGGTCAATGGGCGGGCTGTTTTTGCATTTTCGCAGGATTTTACCTCCAGCGGGGGGTCGCTGGGCGAGATGCATGCCGCAAAGATTTGCAAAGTGATGGACCTGGCGCTTAAAGCGGGGCTGCCTGTGGTTGGACTCAACGACTCGGGCGGCGCCCGGGTTGAAGAAGGGGTGGATGCCCTGAAGGGATATGGCGATATTTTTTTCAGAAACTCCAGAGCTTCCGGTGTTATCCCGCAGATCTCCGCCATTATGGGCCCATGCGCCGGTGGTGCGGTGTATTCTCCAGCCATGACCGATTTTGTTTTCATGGTCAGGAAAACCAGCCATATGTTTATTACCAGCCCTTATGTGATCAAAACCGTTACCGGTGAAGAAACCAATTTTGAGGAACTGGGTGGTGCCCTGGTTCACAATTCGAAAAGCGGGAATGCTCATTTTGCCTGTGAAAACGATAAAGATACCATAGAGCACATTCGCGAACTGCTTGATTATTTGCCTGATAACAATATGAGCCAGGCTCCGCATATCGAAATGGAAGATGATCCTGCCCGGCTCTGCCCTGAACTCGATACCATTATTCCAGATGACCCGAAAGTGCCTTACGATATGAAGGCTATCATTCATGAGGTGGTGGATGCAGGGGAGTTTTTCGAAGTACACTCACTCTTCGCCGGAAATTGCATCGTTGGCTTTGCACGTCTCAACAACCGTTCGGTGGGTATAGTTGCCAATCAGCCAATGGTACTGGCCGGCTGCCTAGATATTGATGCTTCAGATAAAATCAGCCGTTTTATACGTACCTGTGATGCATTCAACATTCCTGTCATCACATTTGTCGATGTTCCGGGATATCTGCCGGGTGTAAATCAGGAGTGGGCCGGAATTATCAGGCATGGAGCCAAGTTGCTGTGGAGTTACTCAGAAGCAACTGTTCCGAAGTTCACCGTTATAATCCGGAAAGATTACGGCGGATCTTATCTGGCCATGAGCTCTAAACAGCTTGGTTCTGATATGGTTTTTGCCTGGCCAACCGCTGAAATCGCGGTGATGGGTGCAAAGGGAGCGGTTGAGGTTCTTTCGGGATATCGAAAGGAAATCAAAGAGGCATCTGATAAGGAAGCTAAAACACGTGAAAAAATCGACGAGTACGAAAATGCTTTCAATGTTCCCTATCTCGCAGCCAGCCGTGGTTACATCGACGAGGTAATCCTGCCACAGGAAACCCGTCAGCGATTAATTGATGCTTTGGAAGTGATGGTATCAAAGGTTGATATGCTTCCGCCAAAAAAACATGGAAATATTCCTCAATAACTGAAAAATGAACCACAGGGACAAGAAAATGTATGCTGCGGCTATTGCTGTCAGCCTGGTGATGAATAATGAAGCTTCCATTGGAGAAAAGCCCGTTTCAGCCTGGAGAAGAATGGGTTTGCGACTTGCGGTTAATGACCGTCAGTACGTGCAGCGAAAATTGAAAATCACAAGATTTTAACATTAAAACCATTAAATGAAATGACACATTCCGATAAACACGGCGTACTGGAAATGACGCCTATGCATTATAATCCCGACAGGCCTGCGGCTAAAAATCCGGTTAAAATCCAGGATGTGAGCCTGCGCGATGGACACCAGTCTCTCTTTGCTACCAGAGGACGTACCGAAGACCTGATCTCAGTGGCTGCAATGATGGACGAAGCCGGATTTCATGCCATTGAAACCTGGGGAGGAGCTACATTCGATACCATGCACCGATATCTTAATGAAGATCCCTGGGAACGGCTCAGAACACTGAAGAAATACATGCCGAAAACTCCTTTCTTCATGTTGCTGCGGGGGCAGAATGTTGTGGGCTACCGCAATTATGCCGACGATGTGGTCGAAGCCTTTGTTCAGCGGGCCTGTGATAACGGTATGGATATTTTCAGATGTTTTGATGCGCTGAATGACTTTCGCAACTTTGAAACGGCAGCCAAAATCGTTAAACAGAATAAAAGGCATTTTCAGGGAACCATCTGCTATACCCTTACTGAACCCAGATTGGGTGGCGAAATTTACAATCAGGAATACTACATCAATAAAGCCAAAGAGCTGATCGATTTCGGCGTTGACTCGATCTGTATCAAAGATATGGCCGGCCTGATTGCACCCTACGATATTTATAATCTCGTCAGGGAACTAAAAAAAATCACAGATATTCCGCTTAACCTGCACACGCACTTTACATCCGGAATGGGGGACCTGGCTATTTTTAAAGCCATTGAAGCCGGAATTGATATCGTTGATACCGCAATGTCTCCGTTTGCCTACCGTACATCGCATGCCGCCATTGAGCCATTGGTAATATCCCTGCTGGGAACCAACCGCGATACCGGTTTAGACATTAGAAAGTTGTCAAAAATCAGTGCCAGGATGGAAGAGTTTATTCCTAAATACCGGCATCTTGACAACAATCCCAGATATTCCATTATCGACACAGATGTGATCCTTCATCAGACACCCGGAGGTATGCTTTCAAATCTGGTGAATCAGTTAAAGCAAATGAATGCCCTTGATAAACTTGAAGAGGTTTTCAGGCTTTTACCCAGGGTCAGAAAGGACTTAGGCCAGATTCCGCTGGTGACTCCCACCAGTCAGATTGTCGGAGTGCAGACAGTTAACAATGTTTTATTCGATTCCTACGAAGGAGAATACTCCAAAATCACCGAACAGGTGAAGGATTTATGCTATGGTCTGTACGGGAAAACAACCATGCCGGTGAACGAAGAGATCCGCAAAAAAGCACTCGAAGGATATCCGCGTGGCAATCAGCATATTGAATGCAGGCCTGGCAGTATCCTTGAGCCTGAAATGCCTGCCTTAGTTACTGAGGCAGCCAGTCTGGCAAAAGATAAAGATGATGAACTCATTGTTGCCCTTTATCCGGTTACCGGCAAGCGGTTTCTCAGGTGGAAATACGGATTGGAACAACCTCCCGCAGAGGTCAGTCCGAAGACAATGGAGGATGTAAAACGAGAACAGGATCTTATTTCCGGAGCCTTATCAGGCGAACTTACTGCCAGAAAAGATAACCGAAAAATGCGTGAACTGGAGGTTTTTGTTGACGGGGAGCGATTCAGTGTGGCTATTCCCGGTATGTTCGGCAAGAATGGTCGTACGCGTAACCCCAGAAAGATTGAAGCCCCCGGGAATAGTGATCCTGCTTCGGGGTCAATGCTTGCACCAATTCCCGGTATGTTGGTTGAATACCGCAGTAAAACTGGTGATGCCGTGAAAGCGGGTGATACGGTGGTAGTAATTGAGGCTATGAAAATGATGAACAACCTGAAAGCTCCGGTTGATGGCATTGTAAGTTGTGTGAATTTCAAGCCCGGTGACTCTGTTTCAAAAAATGATGTCCTGTTGGTACTGGACCCTTTGGTCAGGGCTGATTAACGGCAGCATTTCCCGGAAAGACTGTTCCGGCTATAGCTCCACTGATGGTATTCAACCGGTCAGGTTTGGAACATACCGGAACAGTCTTCCTGTTATTTTGCGAATACTGAGCTGAATGCCTGTCTATTCCCGGCTGATTAAAGACCGTGCCTTTTTATTTTCTCATACAAAGCATTGCGGCTGATGCCTAATGCCATGGCTGTCCTGCTGATGTTGTTTGAGAAATGACCCAAAGCATTGGCTATGGCCTGCTTCTCGGTATCGGCAAGGCTGAAAATTGCCGGTTTTTGTTTAATGCCGGTGGGGTCGGCAATTGAGGACAGGGCATTCTCGTCCTTCATTGAAGCAGGATCGAAGGAAAGGTCGCCATCCAGGTTAACGTATTTCTCAATGAAATTTTCCAGTTCCCTGATATTTCCAGGCCAGTGATATTGTATAAGCGAAGTAAACAATTGTTTGCTGATTTCCGGAACATTTTTCTTCAGCCTCACTGACTTAAGGTTCAGGAAATAGCGTATCAGCAAGGGGATATCCTCACGGCGGTCTCGAAGAGGCGGAATATATACCGGAATTACACTGAGGCGATAAAAAAGATCACTCCTGAATCTCCCTTTGTCAATCTCTTCCTTCAGATTTTTATTGGTCGCTGCAATTATCCTAACATCAACGGGGATCAGCTTATTGCCGCCAACGCGGGTTACAGCGCTTTCCTGAATTGCCCTGAGCAGCTTTACCTGCATATCGGGGGGCATTTCACCGATTTCATCAAGAAACAGGGTTCCTCCATGAGCCAGTTCGAACTTACCGGGTCTGCCTCCTTTATGAGCACCGGTAAATGCGCCTTCGTCGTAGCCGAATAGCTCACTTTCGATCAGTCCGGGAGAAATTGCACCGCAGTTTAAAGCAACGAAACTGTTTTCAGCCCGGTTGGAATAGTTGTGCATTGACTGGGCTATTATTTCTTTTCCCGTGCCGCTTTCACCGGAAATCAAAACAGTTGAAGGGCTGTTGGCAACCGCCCGGGCATATTCGGCAATTCTTTTTATTTCATCACTTTCGCCGATCAGATCTTCAAAAGAATAACGCGCATTCATACCTGTGTACTTGTTTACTGTTTTGTACACTCTTTTCATCTCCCTGAAACTGATTACCATGCCGTCAATCTGTCCGCTGCGGAGGGTAATAGGATAGGCGCTCATACAGAATGATTCCTTGCCGGCAGCAGTGTTCAGTGAGGTGTCTTCATCGAGAATGATCTGCTGGTTACTGACAATTTCAAAGTGTTTTTTCCATTCAGGCAGGATGCCGCCAATCATCAGACCCTGAAGGTGATCATTTGGATATTTTAAAAGCTTGTGCGCCATTTTATTGGCCGATCTGATCTGGCCGTTATCATTGAGCGAAATTACAGCCAGCGACATTGAATCCATCACTGTGTTTAAAAACCAGACTGATTCGGTAAGGCGTTGTTCATTCAGGTTGTTTTTCAAACGGGTTTCTATGGAGGTTACAGCTGCAACCACGAGTCCGAGGGTGTGCAGATGCACCAACTCCTGTCGGCCGGTAAGATTGATGGTACCTATAATGGTGCCTTTTTCATCATGAACAGGAGCTGCTGAACAGGTCCATTGCTGATAGGCGGTGATGAAGTGTTCGGTTGATGAAACCTGTACTGGCATATCTTCCCGGATAGCAGTTCCCATGGCGTTCGTACCAACGCTCTTCTCGTCGAGATAGGCTCCCACTACAATCTGCATCTGGTTGGCTGCTTCAATGGTCGGCTGATCGCCTGAAATGCGGAGTATGCATCCTTCTTTATCTGTGAGAATCAGGATAAAACCCGATCCTGCCACGAAATTATACAAGAGGTCGAGCAATGGGGCAGCCACAATAATTAACTCCTTATTCGATTTCAGGATATCTTCTTTTCTGCTACCCTTTAGTATGTTCGGCGATTTTGTTCTGTCGGGTGAAACTCCGTACTGCCGGCTACGCTCATGTGATTCCCTGATGATGTCTTCTTTCTTTCGGGTTGGCCTTGACATAATCGGTTTTTCTACAAAAATAGGGATAATTCCCCCCGGGTGTCATCTTTTTGAACAGTTTACTCCACCGGAAAATTACTGTAACGGGTGTAATCCTCCTGTGTCCCGCATCAATCTTCGCCTTTGTATAAATAATTGATTATGTTAACGCATCAGTGAAATAGGGAATGGTTGCATTCTGTTTTGATTTTGCCATGCTGACATTACCAGTTCCGATCAGTGAGAACAGTTTGTTTATCCTCTTGCTGCTTGTTTGGATATTATCGGGTTTCAGCTTATTGCTGAAGAGGTGAAAGGTTTTTGCATCTATCTGATTTGAGCTCGTCTGTTAATGCCGTGTTTAATGCCTGGCAATTGCTGGAAACCGCTACTCCGATCCCCTGTTTTCATCCGGGTGCGCTGAATATGGTAATGTTGCCGGAAGAAGGAAAAAAAAGGAAGGCAATAGATTATTGACCGCCGTGAACATGCAGGGCGTGCGGTTCTGACCGGCTCCGTGGGTCCGGTCAGTATCCTGGTTAACTGTCCGGGAGGCTCAATACATTTCCATTTAATTGTAACTGACCAACATCCTGTTTTCCAGACAAAATGTTATTGATCCGTATTGTTCAATGCGCTATTTGTTTATGATCACAGTCCTTTATCTTTGTACATCAAAAATAAACTTTTATGATCATCGATCTCAGAAGTGATACCGTAACACTACCTACCCAGGCTATGCTTGAAGCCATGCATTCGGCAAAGGTTGGGGATGATGTGTTTGGCGAAGACCCTACTGTAAATGCCCTCGAGGAGAAGTCAGCCGCCTTATTTGGTAAGGAGGCCGGCCTTTTCTGTCCATCGGGAACCATGTCGAACCAGATAGCCGCAAGGGTGCATGCCCGTCATGGAGAGGAGGTAATTCTTCATAAGTTGTCGCACCTTTATTATTATGAGGCCGGAGGACTCATGAGTAACTCAGGCCTTTCGGTCTGTCTGCTTGATGGCGCCAGGGGAATGATTACAGCGCAGGATGTTGCCGATCACATCAATCCCGATGATCTCCACCGCCCGCGCACTGCCATGGTCGCTGTTGAAAATACCATGAACAAAGGTGGTGGAGCAGTATACGATAATCCGGAACTCGCGCGGATGGCGGAATTGTGCCGTGATCACAACCTGAAGTTTCACCTCGACGGAGCCCGCATTTTCAATGCACTCGCGGTGACAAAGCAATCCCCGGCCGCATGCGGAGGGATGTTCGACAGTCTTTCCGTTTGCTTCTCAAAAGGGTTGGGAGCGCCGGTTGGTTCGGTATTGCTGGGGGATGCGCAGTTTATCAGACAAGCGCGGCGGGTCAGGAAGGTGTTTGGCGGAGCCATGCGACAGGCTGGCTATCTGGCAGCTGCCTGTATTTATGCCCTCGACAATCATGTTACCAGACTGGAAGAAGATCACGCAAGGGCAGCAGCCATGGGTCAGGAACTGGAGCGTTTATCATGGGTGGATGAGGTAATGCCGGTTGAAACCAATATATTGATATTCAAAGTTAAACCTTCAATAACGGCTTCTGCAGTTGTTCACGAATTTGATAAATTCGGTCTTAAAGCCATTGCCTTTGACAAACAATCCATCCGGTTTGTTACCCATCTCGGTTTTACGGATGAGATGCTGGATCGTACAATTGGCATTCTGAAGAAATCTTTTTAACTTTGGGTTTCAAAGCACTATTGTCAGGAAAAATATAAAAATGATCAGATTGATTCTTCGCTTCGCATTCCCGCATAATGCAGGAGAAGAATCTCATCATTTTGCCGGACATCAGTGATTTCATTACTTTTTGCTGAATTTCCCGGAATATGGATAAATTCCGAAATAAGTACCGTATCCCTTCCGCACGTGCCCAATGGTGGGATTATGGGCGTGAAGCTGCTTATTTTATTACGATCTGCACAAAAGGCAGGTGCTATTATTTCGGCGACGTACATTACAGTGAAATGAAATTATCTGATGCCGGGCAGATAGCACATGAACGCTGGCATGAAATACCGGCACATTTCGCATTCGTGCACCTGGATGCCTTTGTCGTAATGCCGAACCATGTGCATGGAATCCTGATCATCAGGCAAACTTCCGATCCGCATCAAATTACTGATTTAAATGCTGACCGGGAACAAATGCCGGGCGGCGCCGAATTCGGGGAAATGCCGGGCGGCGCGGAATTCGGGGAAATGCCAGGCGGCGCGGAATTCGGGGAAATGCCGGGCGGCGCGGAATGTACAGACGCCCAATTTGGGCGTCTCTCCGCATCATCCGCATCATCCGCATCATCCGCATCATCCGCATCATCCAAAAAATCCGGGGGGCACAATCCGCAATGGCATTCCGGCACAATCGGCGTAATCATCAACCAATATAAACGGATATGCACCATTAACATCAGGAAAACTATGCCGGATTTCGGCTGGCAATCCCGCTTTCATGATCACATAATACGGAATGGATCCGAATTCCGGCGCATCGCTGATTACTTCCATAACAACCCGGCCAGATGGTCGGACGATAAATTTTTCCTTTAGCAATCCGGTCGCTTTTTTTTTCACTGAGAGATTATTCCTGAAGCTGCCGGGAAAATCGTTGTTGTTTTGATTTTTGTAAAACATACGGAGGTAATCCTGCGTTTAATTGGTACATTACCTTGAATCATTTGCAAAAATGAAATCCGCAGCCCGCTTGACATTATTCTTATTATTATTTCTGGTTCTTCCGTTCACCGTGATGTCCCAGCCCCATGCCCTTTTGCAGGATTTTTCGGGCTATCAGCAGGACAGGCAGCTGGTGCTCCGGTGGACCTTCCGCAGCGGCAGCCTTTGCGAAGGAACCCGCATTGAGCGATCTGCCGATGGACATACCTTTCAGCAGATCGGTGAAGTACCCGGCATTTGCGGCAATCCCGAAACAGCTTTCACCTATACCTTCACCGACAGTCTTCCGAAAACCAATGCGATTAACCATTATCGTCTTGAACTAGGCAATTTTGGTTTTACAGGTGTCATCAGTGTTGAACACATCACAACCGGCACCAAGGGTTTTGTAGTCCTGAATACCGATACCGGGCATACCAAAGTGTTTTTCAAACAGGTGCCTGGAAAGAAATCTGATGCTGTTATTTACAGCAGTTCGGGTAAAAGGGTACTCGAAACCACCGTTGAAGGAAACAGCCTTCAGATACCACCCGGACGGCTGGCTGCGGGTATTTATATCCTGATGCTTTCCTTTGCTGACAATACGGCTGTTTCAGGGAGTTTTGCCATCCGGTGAGCTTTCTCTTTAATCCCCTTTCAGCTCTTCAGAAGCCATTTTTTCAAGGCAATTACATCCGTGTCTGAAAAGAGGGTTGTAATTGTCGCTTCCGGTAATCCTCAGACTCAGTTTACTGCTGGTGCAGAATTTGGGCAAAAGCGATACCATCTCCATGGTAACATCATCAGCAGAATCGAAGAGCGGAAATCCCAGTCCGTTCAGCATACGGTCAATTTGCTTCCATGAGGGAACATCCACCGGGGACGGTATCTTATGACTTATTTTCTGAATTACCCGCTGGCAGTTGGTCACTGTACCGCCTGTTTCCGGGGCAAGGGTGGATGGAAGGACAAGGTCAGCCAGGGCGGCAGTTTCGGTGAGGAAAAAGTCCTGCACCATAACAAATTCCTTCCCGGATATCAGGTTGGCTGCCGTTTCTTTGTTGATGGCACAGCCAACCGGGTCTTCACCGAAAATGAAGAATTGCCGGTAAGCTCCTTCCTGCAATTTATGGAAGGTATTTCCCCGTTCCGAAGGAATGCCTTCAACGCCCCAGTTGAATTCAAAAGTACTACGCATAAAAGGATCCTGCCAATCGGTAGCCCCGGGTCCGAGGTTGGAGAAAACGCCCATATCGTGCAGCCCGTGACTGTTACAGCTTTCTTTCAGCAGCATCAGTCCGCTGCCGTCTTTCCCGTGTTTGCCGCTCAGACAGGCAAGGTTAAACAATTCTGCACAGGCGTGTCCTGACAATTCAGATTCACAGAAAACCAACACGGATTTTTTGTTGTGGAGATATTCGAGAATGAATTCTGCAGCAATCTCCGGATTCTCTATCCCGGCTTGTTTAAAAAGGGATTCAGGGTCTTCCTGGAGTAGGGATTCACGGTATGCAGCGTAATTGCCGATCAGATCACGGATAAATTCTTTGTTCTCAAGGTTGTTTGTTACCAGGTAATAATTCAAAGCCCTTACAAAATGATAGTACGACTTAATGATCAGCGACTGATCAGACGATATCTTCGTAATGGCAGCGGGATCGTTTGTTATCAGGCTTATTTTCAGTTTGTTGCTTTTCCTGTTTTCGATCAGGTAATTTGCCGGCAGGGGATTTGATTGAAGGACCGAGCTCCCGAAAACATAGGCATTCGTGGTTTCTGCGAGTTCTGCAAAGGGAAGGTTTGCCCTTGAAAGCCTGGTATAGCTGGTACCTCTGCCGAGGTAATGAAAGCTTCCGATGTTGTTGGTCTTAACACCAGCCCTTGCAAGTTTCTGGATAAGATAATGCTCTTCATTGGTGAGACGGGCACCTGCAAAAAATGCTTTATCACCCGGCTGGCCCGAACTCAGCTTTTCAATCAGCAGCCCGAATGCTGTCTCCCACGAAACCGGCCTGAAGACACCTTCTTTCTTCAGCAGCGGAGTTGTCAGCCTTCCAGGACTGTTCAGTACCCTGTATCCGCTTCCGGGGCGGTCACAGATGAAACCTTCGGGGTTTATCAGGCCCTGATGTTTGTTTACTTCATTGATCTGGTTGTTGTGATATGAAAGCTGAAGACTGCAACCTGCCGAACAGAAAAGGCAGATACTGCTGAATGATCCGGAAGGGCTGGGCCCGGGGGTTGAGTTGTCCATGGTTTTGTTATCTGGATTGATTAAATCAATGCTAAGCCATTCTGAAATTGATAAAATGAAGCCCTGGCTCCCGGGGAACAAAGGTAAAAAATACTGCATTCCACCATTTTGTTCCTCCTTTAACTTCAATAATGATCCACAGTCCGGTTTTTCGTTCTGATAAATCCGGCCGCTGCAGGAAAGCAAAGAAATAATCCGTTTCGCTGTAGAGAGAGAATACAGGGTAAATAGGTCAACGCATTTCTCCAGATGGTACAGAGCGAAGAAAAATAAATAAATATCGCCTGCGATATAAAAAATTGTCGTATTATTGCATCGCGAACGATAGAATCGTAAAAGATAAATAATTGAATAATGAAACAGATTTCAGATTTCCGGATTTGGGCTTACGGTGTAAGAACCCACTGGTTACAAAGTGTTTTAAGAATTTTTCTCGGTTTCAACCTGCTGTTTGCCGGATTTAGTCATCTCACCTTCGCACGGATGGAATTTGTAGCGCAGGTACCCCATTGGGTTCCGTTACCCGATGATCTGGTCGTAGTGCTTTCGGGTATAGTTGAGATTATACTTGGGCTTGCTCTTGTCGTCTTGCCTGGCTGGAAAGCTCTGACCGGGTGGCTGACTGCAATTTTCTTTGTCCTTATTTTCCCGGGTAACATAGCCCAATACGTAAACCATATTGATGCATTCGGACTGAACACCGATCAGGCGAGGCTGATCAGGCTCTTTTTTCAACCGGTGCTTGTTGTCTGGGCATTATGGTCAACGGGAGCTTTCAGGGCATATCAAAAGTTCAGGGCAATTAAAGGTACCGCTGAGCTTTCATGAAGTGATGAAACCATCTGTTCCTGGCAATCCCGGGCTCTACTTTTTACACTGAATTCTGACGAAATAAATCAATCAACAATTTAACCATGAAGAATAATGAAACGTTGGCTGTATTGCCATCAATGCGGGAGTCCTTCAGGCAAAAACTTCTCCGGAATATGTATCCGATAATCCGCAAACTGGGCAGGCGCGGCAAAAACGGCACTGTGCTGTACAATGCAGGCTATATTAAACCCTTTACATCGTTATACGAATTGTCAGTAACGCTCAATAATGGTAAAACCATCCTGTTTTCAGAACTCCGTGGGCGCAAAATCATACTCGTGAATACGGCTTCTGATTGCGGTTACACAGGTCAGTATGCTGAGCTGCAGTCACTCAGCGAAAAATATGGAAACCGGTTTAACATTATAGCGTTTCCATCCAACGATTTTGCCGGACAGGAAAAGGCTGCTGACCATGAAATTGCGCAATTTTGTCAGGTAAACTACGGTGTGACCTTTCCATTGGCCCGCAAAGGTTCTGTGTTGAAGAAACCCGATCAGCAACCTGTTTTCAACTGGCTATCCAACAAAACACTGAATGGTTGGAATGATCATGCCCCCGACTGGAATTTCGGGAAGTACATCGTCGATGAAAATGGGGTACTTACTCATTATTTCGGACCATCAGTTTCTCCTTTGGATGAGCAGTTTCTGAAAGCACTTAAGTAAGTATCATTGAAATACAGGGCCCTTTCAGAGTAAGGGGTGTTATGCGTTTTTCAGCTCTTTTTTGTAATATTGTGAATTAATCCTTCGTTTCCTCAGTCATGGCCTACGAACAACTCAAGCTGGAAAATCAGCTGTGTTTTCCTGTTTATGCTGCTTCCCGTCTGATAACCCGGGAGTATCAACCTTTTCTTGATGAGTTGGGCATTACCTATCCTCAGTACCTGGTGCTGATGGTGTTGTGGGAAAATGACAACCTTACCGTAAACGACATCGCAAAGAAGCTGATCCTGAATACCAATACCATAACTCCCTTGCTCAAACGGATGGAGCAGCAGGGCCTGATAGTCAGACAACGTTCGCAGGCTGATGAGCGCAAAGTGCTGGTGAAAATTACCGGGCAGGGAATTGACTTGCAGGAAAAGGCTTCGGGGATTCCTCAGGAATTGACCAGACGTCTTGCAGAAAGTGAAATGAAGCTTGATGATCTGCTGAAACTCAAGGAGAGCCTCAATGCTGTAATTGCTTTTCTGACGGATGAGAAGAACAGAAGCAACGGAAAAACGGATGGCTGAATGATAAAATAGTCCTCTCATCCAACAGTACGCAGAATTTACCTGGTGGTAACCTGGAGAGGTTCATCGGTTCCATTTGTTTAAGTAAGGTGAATGTACCGGTCGTTGGGTCCGGAATCATGGAATTGAGATTTTATCCCTGACGTTGTCCGCAAAAAGGAGGTGACTGCAGGGCCCGAATTAAATCAGGTATCTGATGACGTGATTTCAGGCCAAAATGTGAGGTAACTGAGGTTGAAGTGACTGTCAATCTTTCGCTGCGAGGTACCGATCGATCAGCCAGTGTGCCATGTATATCAAAGGGGTAAGCAGGATGGCAAGGCCTACCTTGTAGGTGTACTGCACAAGTCCGACCTTAAGCACCTGATCGAAGCTCCAGTTTCCCAACAGGTAGAAAGCAATGAAAAGAATCACAAAACTGTCGATAAGCTGAGAGATAACAGTGGACCCGGTAGCCCTTAGCCATAGCTTTTTACTTCCCGTGAGTCGTTTCAGATAATGAAATGCGTATGCATCAATTAACTGGCTGACCAGAAAAGCAGCCAGGGAGCCAATAATAATACCCATTCCGGCCCTGAAGATGCTTGTGTAGGCATAATTTATATCAAAGGAATTTCCTGAAGGATCTGTATTATTCAGTCCAAGCCAGAAATCGGCCGGGGGCAGTCCGGTACCGGCCAGTACAATAAGGAAAGCCCAGGCAATCATTCCGGCTGTGATAAAGCTTATTTTTCTGACACCTTCGCGTCCAAAATATTCATTGATCAGGTCGGAAACAATAAATACCAGCGGCCAGATCACAACACCAACACTCAGGTTAAAGTCAAGTTTCTGCCCCCCGAAGAACGGAAGTTGGGCAGGCATCAGCCCCAATAATTTCTCAAGAGAGAAAATCTTAACGCCGGCAAACTCTGCAACAATGGCGTTGGTGAGAAAAATAGCCGATAACATCAGGTAAAGCTGCTGTTTCCGGTTAATACTGATTTCTTTCATGAAGGGCGGATCTAACTAAAAAGAATCCATACACCACAAACAAACGACCGGCATTTAAGTTCAGCCAGGCTCTGGCGTCGGCAGGCAGGCTTTTACTTCAGTGAAACAATGAGCGCTCCCGTGATATAGGCAATTACCCACCATAAATAAGCATACCTTGAATACATGTGGAGGGATCTGCTGACCAGGGTAGTGCTGCGTTTTCTGAGCCAGGTTTTCCAGAGAAGAATGGTATCCAGGGTCATCACGGCAAGGGCTGAATAGCCAATCAGTCCATGCACGGTGGCAAAAGAGTTGGATGAGCCTATCACCATACAGATGGTGGCGGCAATGTCAAAAACCACGCCAGCCGTAAGAAAGCCCAGCACAAAGGTATTGACCTCCCTTTTGCGTTGTTCAGTTATGATCCCGATGGAATACGAAATCAGGGCCAGATTTACAATAATCACTCCGGCAATAAGGATTGAACTCATGTTGCTTTGGATTTGTGGATAATTTATAAAGCAAAGTAAGCTAAAAATTCCGGAACATGCCTGATGCCATTCAGCACCGGCTGATAAATATCCGGATTGAAGATTTTCCGGGAATAAGACAGCTTAATACAGGCCTTGTGGATTTTTTATTCCCGGCAATACAACTTGCCTGTTGCTTGCCGGTTCAACCCTGATAAATTATGTTTGATTTCAGCAATCTTTTTTATATATTTACATCATCTTTTTGTGATTGAGCCAGCCAACAACTTCACTGATTCCGGGTTTTCCCGGATTCCGGATTGCCCGCTTGCCATTTGCCTCCTTTAACTACCTGATTCAGGCCTGATTGCTGATTTTCTCTTTTGCCAACGCTGAAGATGCTGATGAAATGAAAGCTGTTTTTGTCGTTTTAAAAGCATCAGAATAACAGATCATTATACTCTCCCTGGTCTTATTGTTTTATTCTTCAGACTCATTTTCTTCCTTCACTGAAAGCCGGATATCCGTGATTCAGAATTGCCGGCAGTACGATACTGTTCTGGTTTCATTTTAAAATATCTGGAGGAAATTTATGAAAAAACTATTGCCGGCCTTACTGGCCATGATGTGCAATGTTTCCAATGCACAGATCAGCATTACGTATCAGGATTTTCAGGCCGCGTTCCTGCAGGATGCAGTGTTTGTTACCTGCTCAACCCCAAATGACGGAACTGGCTACGAAGTCTTCGTCGGAGAGGCTTCTTCCGTTGCACAGACCTGGGACATCACTGCTTTGCCAATGGACTATATGGCTTTATCAAAGGTGATTGAACCGTCCTCGGCACCATTTTCAGGCGACTTCCCGAATTCAAACTTTGTATTGTACGAAAAGTACTGGTTCGGCGAAGGCGATACCCTGCATACATGGAACTACAAAGAACTGCAGAACGACCGCCTGTTGCTTTACGGCGAATCTGATGAATATGAAGTTTTCTGGACCTGGGACCCTCCGGCCGTGCAGTCGGCAATACCACTTCAGGTGGGAACCACCTGGATCAGTGAGCGGGATTCAACTTATTATATGCCTGAAGTTTATGTGATTTCTCAAAACGAATCGGTAGTAGATGCATTTGGTAACCTGAAGATACCGGGCGGAGAGTACCCCTGCATCAGAGTAAAGCAGGATAATCTGTCAATATCCCATACCCCTGTGGGTGTTGATACCTCTGTCATCCGGAGCTTCAACCTCTATACAAAAGGAATGATTGAAGTGCACCTTGGAACCATTCTTGAAGATCAGTTTGGTCTGACTACCATCTGGTCAAATGGGGTGAAGGTTTCTGGCCGGCAGGGAACTGTCGGTGTAAAACCGGTATTGCCGTCGCCGAACACACTGATTTCAGATGTTTATCCCAATCCTGCAGCTGACAGGGTTGAGATCAGTTTCAACCTGAGCAGGAATACCTGTTTAAAAGTGCAGGTTCTCGATCTGTCAGGAAGAGAAATCTTAAACCACGATACCGGAATATTGACGGCCGGAACTCAGAAACATGCACTTGACGTTTCTCAGATTCCAGCTGGCGTATATTCCTTAAAACTGGAAGCTTCAGGCAGATCAGATTCCCGGAAACTGGTAATCTGCAGATGAAACCTTTGTTTCAAAAGCCAGATTGTGAAAAAACCTTATAAGCCCGTTGAAATGCTGCGAAGTCCTTCCGAAGCGATGATTTCACGATGCTTCCCAACATCCTTACAGACTTCAGAATAATAAACCACACAATGAAAAGAATAAGTCTTCTGATTTTACCCTTTTTTCTTTGCCTTCGGCTGGTAGTTGCACAGGAGTCCGGCTGGTTCTGGCAGAATCCTTTGCCTCAGGGCAATGCACTTAACAGCATTGATTTCGTTTCAACTACAACAGGCTGGGCTGCCGGGGCATTCGGGTCCATCCTGAAAACCACCGATGGCGGCATCAACTGGCAGATACAGCAATGCGGAGTCAGTAACATACTGCGCGCTGTTTCCTTTTCAGACGAAAGTCACGGAACAGCTGCAGGTGATGGGGGTGTTATTGTGCGGACAACCGACGGCGGCATCAGCTGGACACCCCTGAACAGCGGAACCGAAGCTGATCTGTCGGGTATTTGTTTTACCGATGAAAACCACGGCACCGTGGTGGGGTCGCTGGGAACCATTTTACGAACTGCCGATGGTGGGCTTACCTGGGAACAACAACAGGGTTACACCTCCAACGATCTGTATGATGTGTGCTTTACAGATAGCAATACGGGGACTATTGTCGGGAACAACGGAACCATTCGCCGGACAGTTGACGGTGGACAAACCTGGATAACCCAATCAGCCGGGATAACCAACAGCCTGCTGGGCGTATCATTCTGCGATGACCAGCACGGCATTGCGGTTGGCCTTGATTTTACCATCATCCGAACAACCAACGGTGGAACTACCTGGGAAAAATTCAGTGCCACCGGAATGAGACTCGAATCTGTCAGTTATACGGGCAACGGAATCGCCACCGTAGCAGGTGCCGGAGGAAGTATTTACCGGACAACGGACGGGGGTGTAAGCTGGTTTTCGCAGATGAGCGGGTGTACGAACTGGCTGAACGGTTTGAGTTTTAGCGATGCCCAGAACGGCGTGGCGGTTGGTGATCATGGTACATTGCTCCGCACAGCCGATGGCGGGATAAACTGGCAAAAGGTAAATTCGGGTTTCACCAGCACCCTGATGGGAGCTTGCTTTGTGAATGCGGAAATAGGAACCGTAACAGGAGTTGGCGGAGCGATTAAACGAACCCTCGACGGAGGTGAAACCTGGTCAGAACAACAAAGCAACACCGTGTACGATCTGATGGGTGTATCCTTTTCCGATATCAATCGCGGAACAGCAGTAGGTTTTAACGGAACCATCCTCCGGACAACAAATGGTGGTACCACCTGGGGACTTCAGAACAGCGGAACAACGGTATCCTTGCGCGGCGTATGGTTCAGCGATGCTAACAACGGAACAGCGGTAGGTTTTAGCGGAACCATACTCAGGACCACCAATGGGGGTGTGGACTGGGTGATGCAGAACAGTGGAACCACCACCGCTTTGCGCGGTGTGGTTTTTTCTGATGTCAGCAACGGCACTGTGGTCGGCGATAACGGAACCATTCTCCGCACCACCAACGGTGGAGCCACCTGGACTCCTCAGAACAGCGGTACAACCGGCAGACTGCTCTCTGTTTCTTTTATCGGCCCTAACCTCGGAACAGTCACAGGAGAAAACGGGATCATCCTCCGCACCACCAATGGCGGTACGACCTGGACCCCTCAAACAGCCGGTGTTTCTGCCGAACTGCGCAGCGTCTCGTTTTCATCCATCAACAACGGGATGATCGTTGGTGATCGCTGGACCGGATCGCAGATTGCGTGCGTTATTCTGAATACAACCAATGGAGGCAGTACCTGGACAATTCAGGAAAACGGACTGACCGATAACCTTTATGCAGTCTGCATGCCCGATGAACTAACAGCAGTAGCGGTTGGTTACGGCGGAACCGTACTCCGGACCGAAACCGGCGGGCTGGTTTCTGTAGCTGATCCTTATGATATTTCTGATAATCAGAGCTCTATTTCCCTGCAGGTCGCTCCAGATCCGTTCTGCCAGTCTACAACCTTGTGCTGGTATGCACCGGAAAACGGACGCACAATCCTGCAGGTATTTTCCCTCTCGGGCATGTCAGTGAAAACGTTAATTGATGAATTCAGGCCGGCAGGGCGTCACCGGGCAGTTTTCAAAGCAGAAAACCTGACTCCGGGCGTTTATGTCTGCTGTCTTACAGTCAACGGAAAATCGTTTTCCAGGCTGATGGTCTTAACCCGGTGATTATTCATGTCAGGTAGTTGATAACGATCAACTTAATAGCAAATTCATTATGAAAAGTTTCTACGGACTGATCATCCTGCTGTTTGTTTATTCTGACCTGTATTCACAACAGGCGGGCTGGCAGTGGCAACATCCATACCTTCAGGGCAACGACCTGAATTCCATCGTCATGAGTGGTTCAGCCGGCTGGGCTGTGGGCGATCAGGGTGTATTCATGCATACCAATAACTCAGGGCTCGACTGGGAACTTATTGATCTGGGGACTTCCGCAGATCTCAACTGCATTTATATGGCCGGAGTTGATAAGCATGGCTGGATTGCAGGCGCAGGGGGAACCATCTATCACACATCTGATGCGGGTGTTACCTGGTCAAAGCAACGTTCAGGTACAGATAAAGATCTATACACCGTGGTGGCCACCGAAGGAAACTGCCCCTGGATATGTGGCGACGGTATTATCCTGAAAGGTCATGTATTTGGTGAAAAATGGGAAAGTATTTACTGCCCGTTCACCAATTTCTGGGACATCGACATCATTGATTGCAACGAAGTCTGGCTGTGTGGCAATCAGGGACTTATCATAAGCTCAAAAGACAACGGGCTGACCTGGCAGTCGCATTCAACACCCACCTCCCACAATCTTCTGAGTATTGATGTTGACCCGAATGGTGATTACCGTGCCTGCGGTAACCAGTCAACTATTGTAAGTTCTGAGGATCTCGGGCAGACCTGGATTCAGGAGTATCAGGCGCCATTTATCAATATGCGATCCATCGAAATCAGGGGGATTGCTGGTCCTACTTATGCGGTTGGCGATAAGGGCCATATCCTCGAAACCCTCGATGGGGGCGCCACCTGGAACGAAAAGGAGTCGCCGACGCAGTATCAGTTGAATGATGTTAGCTTTCAGGCTCTCATGCACGCGGTTTATGCTGTTGGTTGGTACGGGCAGGTGCTGAAAAAAGAAGAGAGTACTCAGGCTCAGTTTGAAGTGCTCAACAAATGTCCGACCCATTATTTCATGGATGTGGATTTTATCAGTGCTGATACCGGTTGGGTGGCCGGCAGTCAACGCCTGGACGATGAAGGTAACCGCGACGGGCTGATTCTTCACACCATTGATGGAGGAAAGACATGGGAAACCCAGCTGAATAAACCCGTATTCTTCAGCAGCGTTGATTTTGTCAATGCCATGGAAGGATGGGCTGTTGGTGAAAGCAGTATTCCTTACTCCGAGGGTGTGATTATGCATACGGTGAACGGTGGACAGACATGGACCAGCCAGCCGAATCCGGTGGTTGGCTCGGTTGAGAAAGTGTTTTTCCTCGACGAAAACAATGGATGGGTGGCCAGTGCCGATTGGTGGGGGCAACTTGCCCGTACCACCAATGGAGGAGACACCTGGACATTGCAGACAAACCCTACAAAGAACCCCCTGAACGATGTGTTTTTTATCAATCCTGACAAAGGCTGGGCTGCAGGAATGGATTCATCCATTCTTTATACCACCAATGGTGGGGATGTATGGCAGCGGGCCATTATCAACGGTACCAACAACTGGTATTTCAGGTCGGTATATTTCATTGATGAATTACACGGATGGGCTGTAGGGGTTTACGGCGTGATCATGCTATCGAACGACGGTGGGCTTACCTGGCAGGAGATTGTTCCTGGTTTCGGAGAGACCCTGCAATCGGTCTTCTTCGTAGATCATAAGAACGGATGGGCAGTGGGCGATGCCGGAACTGTGCTCCGTACCATTGATGGAGGTTATCACTGGTTCCCGCAATACAGCGGCATCCGGAGAAATTACCTTTGTTCGGTATACTTCACCGACCTGAAAAACGGCTGGATCACCGGCTGGGGCGGAACCATCAAACACACCGAAAACGGTGGTTTCTGGAATGAACCCGGAACCTTCCTCCGCCATGGGCTGAACAAGGCAGTTCAGGACGAGCATTCGGTTTCGGATACCTTAACTGTTGATTTTCCATGGATTGAGAAGGGGGGGTATCAGTTGACCGGGCTTGAGGTGATGCTCGACTCCCTGATACATTCCGGTGTCGGTGATCTGGAAATTACGCTGATCCATGAAGGGGTATCCCTGAATCTGGTCAGCCGGTCAGGAGGAGCTGAAGATAATTTCCTGTGGACACGTTTCTCAGATGATGCTTCAATGACCATCGCCAACGGCGTTGCGCCATTCTCCGGGAATCATCGTCCCGACAACCTGCTGGAGGCATTTGCCGGAACCGATCCTGAAGGGGAGTGGGTCCTGAAAATATCTGATAAACAAGCCGGGAATACAGGCTTGCTGAAAGCCTGGGGATTACTCCCGGAATATGAAAAAGCCCTGGCGGCTGAAAAACCTCCTTTGGCTGGATCGGTGCCGATAATAAAGCTTTATCAGAACATCCCGAACCCTTCAAATGAAAGCACTCAGATAAACTGGGAAAGCAACATCCGCGGACACACAACCCTGCAGATTTTCAACCTTCAGGGTGAGATCATTGCCACCATTTATAAAGGGATCCTGCCAAAAGGAACCTACTCCGAAAGGATCATTACTTCCGGTCTGAGTTCAGGGGTATATTATTACAGGCTAAGCGTGGATGGTTATTCCGAGACAAGGAAACTGGTCAGAATAAAGTGAAAGAGCGGAATCATAGCCATGAAATTATCCATGGACCGGCTGATATCCTGAAAACATGACATTTCCTGATTTATTGAAGGAAGAACTCGTTTAACCTGATGTACGGCTGAATTGCAGCAATACCGACAAACTGCTCCTCCTGGCTTGCAATTGGTTATGTTCTGATCTTACAACCCATCATCATTTATTAACCTTAAATAAGGATCATTATGAAAAGATTCAATCAGAAATATCTTATTTCAACAGCGGTGGGTTGTTTTTTACTCATCGTGGGAAACAGTTGTGAAGAGGATAAGGCATCCTTACCTACCGTTGTTACTACTCCTGCAGTATACCTTTCGGTTCAGTCTGTGATTACCGGAGCCATTGTTACTGAAGACGGAGGGGCGGCCATCACCGAAAGAGGCATCTGCTGGAGTACTTCTCCAGGTCCGGTAACCAGCGACAACAAACTGTCCGACAACACAGGGCTGAACCAGTTTACCTGCACGCTCACTGATCTTGACCCTGATACCCCTTATTATTTCAGGGCATACGCCGTCAACAGTGCCGGAACCGGCTACGGTCAGGAACTGCGTTTCAGGACATGGAACGATGAAATGGTTTTTGATATTGATGGGAATCCATATCATACGGTTACCATCGGCAATCAGGTCTGGCTGGTTGAAAACCTGAAAGTAACCCACTACCGCAACGGCGAACCCGTTGAACTGATCACTGACAATGATGCCTGGGGAAATCTGACCTCAGGTGCATACTGCAATTATGAACACAGTTCAGCCCATGCTGATGTTTACGGAAGATTGTACAACTGGTTTGCAGTGAACGACAACCGCAATCTTGCACCTGAAGGGTGGCATGTCGCATCGGATGAAGAATGGAGCACCTTGTCTGCAGCAGTTGGCGGTGATGCCATTGCCGGAGGAAAACTGAAGGAAGCAGGCATCACTCATTGGCATGAACCCAATGCGGATGCAACCAATGAATCAGGATTCTCCGCCTTACCGGGCGGGCATCGCGACTACGCCGGCATATTTACTTATATCAATTATGGAGGAGGCTGGTGGTGCTCAACCGGGGAGAACTACAACGATGCGTGGATAAGGTATATGGATTACGGAGCCTTTGATACCTGGAGATATCTTGAGGACAAGCGTTATGGCAGATCGGTGAGATGTGTGAAGGATTGATTTTGCTTTGAATTTAGGTCACGAAGCAGGAAAATATTATTGATAAAGCATTTGGAAACAATATTGTCCGGAAAACTTTGGAATCGCTTTTGAGATTACCTTCGGTGAGCCTGTCTGTCTGACGCAGTCAGGCAGGCTCCCTTCGGTCGGTTC
>JAEUTG010000003.1 GCA_016788045.1 Bacteroidales bacterium | reverse complement strand
AATGCCCACTGTGGGTGGTTTGTTGTCTTCATATAATACGTGGCTACGTATTACAAAGATAAAACGAAAACCCGCCCCGTGTCAAGGGTTTCAGCGAGAACTTATCAACTAATACGTGTTAATTTCCAGGTTAGAGATTAAATTATATACATAACAACCCTGTTAAAGCAGGACTAAGCAGTGTTCCATGGGATTACCTTTTCAGCTCTGCTACGAATTATGCAGATAGAGAATCTCTACTTGAAGTAGATTTATTAAGCATAACGTAATATAAAGTAAAGTAAAGTGGAAGCACGCGTCAGGAGACGCGCGCAAACTGGGTAAAGTAAAGTGGAAGCACGCGTCAGGAGACGCGAGCAAACTGGGGGTTCTGCTTTATTTTTACGCTACATATATAAACAACTACATCTGTTTTGTATCTTTGCCAGAAAGCCTGAACCATGAAAACATCAAACACACATCCCGGATTTCTGTTTCTGATTATTGCTCTTTTTATTTTGTCTGATATGTCCTATTCCTCGGCTGGGAACCCTGTCTCAACTGACGGGACGGTTACTTTTTCGGTACTCACCGTGACCAATGGGGCTACCTATTCTCCGAAGAACGTACTCGCTATATGGGTAAAGGATGCCCAGGGCAATTTTATCATCTCCAGAAAAGTGATGGCTGCCAACCGTAAACAACACCTGGTAAAATGGGTGGCTTCCTCCGGCAACAACAGCGTGAATGCAACCACAGGGGCTACTTTACCAAACCATCAGACCCACACGGTGACCTGGGACTGCCGTGATCTGAACGGAAACCTGGTACCTGACGGAGCGTATGAGATCTGGGTTGAGTTTACTGAGCGCAACTCAGCAGGCGGAGGAGCAGCAGGCCCATCCACAAAAGTTTCTTTTACCAAAGGACTGGATGTTGTCTCTCTGAGCCCACCGGATGAAGCCTATTTCAAGAACATGAGCCTCAGCTACAGTCCGCTGAATGTGGGCATTGAAGACCAGTCTCCGGTATTCACCGGTTTCTCTGCTTTCCCGAATCCATTCCGTGAGAAAATCAATATTTCGTTCACCCTGACCCAACATTCTTTTGTTAACGTTTCTGTATACGACAGCAAAGGTACGCGCCTTACTGAACTGGTGAATGAAGAGCGGCCTGAAGGGCACAATGAGTTCAGCTGGAATGGCATGGGAGAAGGCAATCGCAAGCTGGATCCGGGGGTTTACTTCCTGAGGATTGTTGGGAATGGGAAAGTTCATATAGCCAAAGTGATGTTGGCAGACTGAGCTGAATTTCCGTCTATTCAGAGAATTCCGTTATGCCAGGCAATGAATCCGGTATGCCTATTTCCCCTTGAACAACCATTTCAGCATCACCCATAAAGTGAAAAACATGGTAACACCAAACGTGATGTGACCGAAAAGTTTTTCATCGTTCCAGACGATAAGGATGGTTGAGGTAACACCCAATCCTGCCAGAATAATGGCCAGGGCCAGCCGTTGCCCGAAATACCTGATTGTTTTCATGGTAGGTTCGGGATCTCCGAATCGGATCTCATGTTTCAGTTTTCCCTGTTTTATTTTATAGAGAATCTCAGAGAGCTCTCCGGGAAATTCCCTGAAAAGGGTCACATAGCTGTCGATGGTTTCATAAATCCCTGATGCCAGTCTTCGCGGGTCATATTTTCGGGCTACCAGCTCGCGGGCATAGGGAAGAATGATGGGCCCCAGGTTAATTTCAGGACTGAGGTTGCCGGCAAATTTCTGGATTGTGGCGAGTGCTTTAACCAGCATAAAGATGCTGGAGGGGATCTTTAGTTTGTATTTTACCATCAGGTTGATGCATTCCTGCATAATGCGTGCGAAATCGATTTTTTCAAACGGCAGGTAAGCATTGCTTTTTAGAAGTTGATCAATTTCAAATTCCAGGTCGCTTTCTTCTTCGAAAAACCTGATGCCGCAAAGGGTTATCAACGATTGGGTGATGGCTGAAGCATCTGAACGGTAGAATCCCATGGCAAAGCTTGCCAGAAAGTTGAGGTGGTTTGGTTTGAGTACACCCACCATGCCGAAATCGATCAGTGCGATTATATTGCCCGGTAGGATAAACAGATTGCCCGGGTGAGGATCGGCGTGAAAGAAGCCGTTTTTGAGAACCATTTTTAATATGATATCGGCTCCGTTCTGAGCGATAATCGCAGGATCCAGGTTGTTTTGGATTAGAACTTCTGGCGAATCCGGTGTAACACCCTCAACCTTCTCCATAATGAGGATTCTGCGCGTGGTATAATCCATGAAAACCTTCGGAATGTGAACCCTGGGATCATCTTTGAACATTTCACCGAAGCGCAGCAGGTTGGAAGCTTCGTTATAATAATCAAGTTCCTTTAGTATGCTCTGGCCAAATTCATCGATCAATCCGACTATATCGATGGCAGCCAGCTCGGGGTAATTCTTAACCGCGCTGCGGGCGATATAACGCATCAGATAAAGGTCAAGCTTTATTTTGTTTTCAATATGCGGCCGTTGGATTTTTATGATAACCTCATCGCCGGTGAGGAGTTTGCCTTTGTAAACCTGACCGATGGATGCGGATGCCAGGCAGGCCGTATCCAATTCACTGAAGATTTCTTCAATCTCCATACCCAGCTCCTTGCGGATCAGCCGGAGGGCATCATCGTCAGCGAAAGGACGGGCTTTTGACTGAAGTTTTTTCAGTTCCTTCCTGAACCTCTCGGATACCATATCGGGTCGGTCGGCCAGTATCTGACCGAATTTTATATAGGTTGGGCCCAGCTCTTCGATGGTAATTCTGATTCGCTCCGGCGTTGTATATACCTGGCGTTTGGGGCTGTTTTTCCTTCTGAATAACTTCCGGCCGATTCCTGAACGGTTGATCCATTCCCTGAATGCGTGACGCAGGATGACAAAGACAATCTCGCGTGCGCGAAGCAACTGAAGGTATACGATATAGATGCGGCGCAGGTTCATAGGGAGCCCTCCTTTTTCTGATCGATTTTATCGTGAAGTGCTTCAATCGCCTTTCTGAGTCCGGCAATTTCATTTCTGAGCTCCTCCTGACTGTGCAGGGAACTGTTACCCGCGAGGTTCTGGTAGGTCAGGAACTCTTTCAGTTCCCCCATTTGTGTGAACAGAAATTCGTTGATCTTTTCAATGTCGTTTGGGTCTTCCATATAGCCTGAAAGCAGCGCAGTGATATGGTTTTCAAACGTTTCACGGTTCATGAGACCGTATGCCAGCAGAAAACGAAGTAAAAGTCCGGTAGGAATTTTCATGCAGTTTTATTTATTTAACAAATGAAAAGAGTGAAAGTCTGGAATAGAAGTAATGGAATTTGTACACTAAGGAATCTGAGTGTGTCAGGATTCACAATTTCTTCTGATAAATCCTGAAATGCTTTTCCTGTTCCGCATCAAGGCGCTCAATCACTGCCCTCATTTTGTGATTGGTTTCCAGAATCAGGTGTGTGGCAATGGTTGTCATCCCAGCTTTTTTTGCCGATTCAAGAACTTTCATGCCCATCCATACTTCCAGCCCCAATCCCTGCAACTCAGGTTTTACAGCGCCCAGCATAAGGTCGAGTTGTGTGGAATTCCTCATGGATTTCAGGATATGGTACCAGCCGAAAGGCAACACCCTCCCGCGGGCTTTGATGATTCCTGCTGAAATGTTGGGTATCCCGATTACATAGGCCACCACTTCGTCACCCGACGCAATCACTTTGATAAATTCAGGTCTGAGGATTGACATATAACGCCTGGCCAGCGATTTCATCTCCTTTTCGCTCATCGGATAGAATCCATAGAGCCCGGCGTAGGTTTCGTTGGTGAGCCGGAGAACAGGCAGTATATAGGATTTTAACTGGCTTCGTGAAACAAACTCAACCAGTTGGTACCTGCCGTAGTTTTCTGCACGGCGCAGTACCCTATTGTAGGTGTCAGGCAGGGCTAGATCAGCGCTGAACCGATAGGTAAGGCAATCAAGCAGGGGGGTAAATCCCGGTTTTTCCATGAAGCCGGGCAGCCATGGCAGGTTGCAGTTTGAGCCCAGCAAAGGGGTACTGTCAAATCCTTCAATCTGAAACCCCTGAGGGTCCTTGTCGGAAAATGCAAACGGACCAATCAGACTGCCCATGCCCTGGTTTTTTGCCCATGCTGTTACAAATTCAATCAGATCACCGGCCAGTTCTTCATCTTCAATACAATCAAAAAATGAAAATCTGGCAGTCTGTTCATTCTTCAGCTTGTTGTAGGTGTTGTGAACGATGCCCATGATTCTGCCAACTGGCTTTCTGCCAGCATAGGCAACAGCCATGATGGTTTCACAATGGTTGAAGGCATGGTTCTTTTTCCGGTTGAAAAACTGCCTTTCATCGGCATAAACCGGTGGTAACCAATTGGCATGACTGGCATGAATGAACGCGGGAACCCGGATAAAATCCGACATCATTTTCCGGTTTGAAACGACAAGGATTTCTGCCTTCATTGTTTTACAGCTATAGAGGTGCCAGAAATAATAGTTTCTTCAGGCAGATACAAAGATGAATTATTTAGACCGGTTTTACAAACGAAAGAATCGTATTTTAGTGGCTTGAAAATGTTCAGGAGCAATCATCATTAACCTTCTGACATTCTTGTGGGTTACTAACTGATAAATATAAACTTATGAACGATATTGTATATGTCGGTGAACATCTGTTTGCCGGTACCCTTGGTAGATTTCTGATCTACTTTGCTTTTTTGTCGGGCCTGGCGGGCATTTTCTTTTACCAGAGGATGCTGGTTAACAACCTTCAGACGGCTACGCTGAGAAAATATGCCCGGTTGTCATATCTGCTACAGACTGCATCCATTGTCGGCATTGCAGTGATACTTCTGTATCTGATTGTGAATCATTGCTTTGAATATGCGTATGTTTATCAGCATTCCTCATCGCTGATGCCGGCAAAGTACATCATTTCGAGTTTCTGGGCAGGGCAGGAGGGGAGTTTCCTGTTGTGGGCATTTTTTATCGGGCTTTTTGGAATAGGTACCATGTACACTGCCCGCAAGCTGGAGAGTCCGGCGATGATTGTGGTTATGGTAGCTCAGCTATTCCTCATGTCAATGTTGCTGGGGATTAATGTTGGCGGTATTCCATTAGGGAATGATCCTTTTCAATTGCTCAGGATGATGCCGGTGAATGCCGGAAATGAATTTTTCGACAATCCGGCTTACCTGACGTTTATCACCGATGGCAACGGCCTGAATCCATTGCTCGAGAATCCATGGATGGTGATCCATCCCCCGTTATTGTTTATGGGATATGCTTCATCGATCTTTCCGTTTGCGTTGGCATTCGGAGCTTTGGTGCTGAATGAGAAACGGTATTGGCTGAAACCAACCCTTCCGTGGTTGCTGCTTTCCATTGGTTTATTGGGTACCGGTCTTATTATGGGGGGCGCCTGGGCTTATCAGTCACTTACATTCGGTGGTTTCTGGGCCTGGGATCCCGTGGAAAATGCCTCACTGGTGCCATGGCTGGTGCAGGTTGCTGCACTGCATTACCTGTTGCTTTCATACAAACGCGACAAGTATTATCTGGGGAGTTTCATCTTCGTGTTTCTGGGATTTATTACCGTGTTGTACGCCAGCTACCTGACCAGATCAGGGGTGCTTGGTGAAACTTCGGTTCATGCCTTTGGTGATGATGGCCGGAGTTTTCAGCTGATTCTTTTTATGGCCGTTTTCATCCTTTCAGCAGCCTGGATGATCTTCAAACGACGCAAGTCCCTGGCAGCCGATGAGCTCCCAAACCTTTTCAACCGGGAGTTTCTGATGATGTATGGCTCTATTGTGCTTTTGCTTTCTGCTTTCCAGGTAATGAGCACAACCTCCGTACCGGTCATCAACAAATTGTTCGGAACCGGGCTGACCCCGCCGTCAGATGTCGTCGGGTTCTACAACAACTGGCAACTGCCCTTTGCCATTCTCGTATCCCTGCTTCTCGGGCTGGGCCAGTATGTGGCTTATGGGAAAAACGACCTGAAGCAGTTCAGAAAACTGATCCTATACCCCCTGGTACTCGCTCTGCTGGTTGGCATCGCCGGTTTCATCCTTGATTCAGACATGAAGTTCGTGCACATAGTATTCCTGTTCTGCATCTCCTTTACCATTTTTACTTCAATCGGGTTCCTGCTGAAGCTTTCCGGCGTCAGACCCAATACAGGTGCCGCCATTACCCATGCCGGATTTGGAATTTTCCTGCTCGGGGTGCTGTTGTCGATGTCCGCTACCAAAGTATTGTCAAGGTCAGCGCGGGCACCTATGACGGGTGGCAACGACAATGTTATGCTATTTAAGGATCAGGTTAAGGAAATCGGTGATTACTCGGTTTGCTTCAGTGATCGTAAAACCGAACGCGATGAGACTTTCTACCAGATTGATTTCCTTAAAAAGGGTGATGATGGCCAGCTTTACAAACAGTTTTCACTTCATCCTTCGCTCAAGGTGAATCTCAGGATGGGCAATGTGCACAATCCCGACACCCGCAACATGCTGAAGGGCGATGTTTTTATGTTCCTGACCTATGCCGAAGATCCCTCAAAGAGAACAGCCGATGGCTATGCCATGTCAGGCACCTCAGAGGTGCGCATGGGGGATACCCTTGTTGCCGGCAAGGCCAATGTTTTGCTGGATACCTTGTATGTTGAGGCCATGGATGAAAATGCTGAGCATGTCAAGCTCACTGCGATGCTCAAAACAGAGGGTCCTGACGGGAAAGAAGTATCCTATCCGCTGGTTTATGAGGTAAAAGATGGCTTTGCAGAAGCAGGCCTTGTTGAAATTGCAGGTAAGGATGTCAGGTTAAGGTTTGAAAATGTCTCAGATAAGCCCAGAACCATCATCATCGGGGTGTTTGAAAAACAGGCTGAATTTGTGGTGGCCAAAATTCTGTTCTTCCCCTGGATCTGGGTGTTGTGGGCAGGGACCATCATCATGTTCTCCGGCATGACCATCAGCATCTGGAGGCGCGCTGTTAAGGCGAAACAGGCTGCTGATTAGGCTGCTGTTCAGGATATAGGTTCTCAGATTATACCATGGATAAGCATCGGATTGAATCGGTTTCTTTTGCAGGTTCGGGTAATGTGGCATCCAATCTTGCCCCTGCCCTTCGTAAAGCCGGTTACCATATCCGTGATATCTGGAGCCGCGATAGTAAGAATGCTGAGAGACTGGCCCTTGCAACCGGCGCCAGGCCCGTGGAATCCTTCGACGCTCTGGATGGTTCAGTGGATTTGCTGTTAATCGCCCTGCCCGATTCGGTCATCCCTGAGTTTGCAGGCCGGATTACCGGCAGTGTGCATTTCACTGGCATCATCGCACACACCTCAGGCTCCCTGTCCTTGAAATCGTTGCAGGACGTGCATACAGCATCCGGGGTGTTTTATCCGCTGCAATCGTTCACCCGCCATACCCATCCCGATGTTTCAGCGGTGCCGTTCTGTATCGAAGGAAGCACAGACGAGATTGCAGGTCGGCTATCCGCAGTGGCAAAATCCCTGTCACCCGATGTCAGGCTGATCGATTCCCGGCAACGGCTTCAGATACACCTGGCAGCAGTCTTCGCCAGCAATTTCACCAATTACCTCTATTCAGTTTCTGAAACCCTGCTGCAAAATGCAGGTGTGGAGCCTGACATACTGCTGCCGCTTATCCGCGAAACCGCCGGAAGGCTGCAGTCGGGCTGCGCTGTAAACTTTCAGACGGGACCGGCCATCAGGGGAGACCTGTCAACCATTGAGACCCATCTGAAACTGCTCAGCAATGATCCGTCTCTGGCAAGCATATACAGATTGCTTAGTGATGGTATTGTAAAAATGAAAGCAAATAAAACTTAAATTACCATCAGGATATGTCCAATTATAAAGAAGGCCTGACGCAGATTACCACTTTTATTTTTGATTACGACGGGGTGCTGACCAATGGGGTCGTACTGATCACCAACACCGGGGATCAGTTGCGTACCGGTCATGTGAAAGACGGCTATGCGCTGCAACTGGCAGTAAAAAGCGGTTACCGGGTGGCAGTAATCTCCGGTGGCTACTCTGAATCAATGCGGCATCGGTGCAATGCATTGAATCTCACAGATGTGTTTCTCGGGGTTGAAAATAAGAAGGCAGTTTTTGAAGAATATGTTGCCAAAAACAACCTTCAGGCTTCAGAAATCCTCTATATGGGCGATGACATTCCCGATTACCAGGTAATGAAACTTGTCGGTATGCCGGTCTGCCCGGCCGATGCAGCTGAGGAGATAAAAGGTATTTCAAAGTACATCAGCCATTTCGATGGCGGCTATGGCTGTGTTCGCGACATCATTGAACAGGTGATGAAAGTGCAGGGTAAGTGGATGAACGGAAATGCTTACCACTGGTAATCCACAGGCAATGCCATGAATATCCGGAAACTCAAAGCACTACCCGCCCTGGTCCGCTGGCCAAACCTTTTTATCATCCTGCTGACTCAGGTATTGGTTTTTTATGCCCTCATCGGCAGATACTACCAGCAGGGCAACCAGCATCCGACCCTGACGATATTCCAGTTTTCTCTGCTGGTTGTGGCCACTGTATTGATCGCTGCCGCCGGCTATGCCATCAACGACTATTTTGATGCCGAGACCGATCAGATCAATAAGCCTGAGAAAAATCAGGTTGGAAAACTGTACAAGCCAGAAGCAGTCGTTTGGGGCTATGCTATAGCCAACCTGCTGGCCGTGGGTGCCGGTTTTTACCTTTCACTGCAGCTTGACTCCTACCGGCTGGGCCTTATTTTTCCCATGATTGTGATTATGTTGTGGTTTTATTCAGCAACCTATAAGCGTAAAGTGCTATCCGGCAATGTCTCCGTGGCTTTTATGTCGGCCCTGGTTATTCTCATCGTATGGCTGTTTGAGTTTTTTGCCCTCAGGCTGCAGCCGGGAAAGTTTATCTGGGTTTATCAGTCACTCTGGTCAATTACTTACGTTGTTCTGGGTTATGCCGGATTCGCCTTTCTGGTGAGTCTGGTAAGGGAAATTGTAAAGGATATGGAAGATGCCGCAGGTGATTCCGCTACCGGTTGCCGCACCTTGCCGGTAGTTTACGGAGCCATGGTTGCCGTGAGGGTTTCGCAGGCATTGCTGGGCCTCGTTTTTCTGTTGCTGGTTTTTTCCGCTTACTGGCTGTTTCAGCAGAAATCAGTAATTACTTCACTCTATTACCTGGTTCTGATCGGCTCATTGGTCTTGTCCCTTATTTACAGAATACACAAGGTTCGGGAACCACAGCAGTTGCACAGCCTTAGCAAGCAGCTTAAACTGCTGATGCTGGCCGGGATTGCCGGAATGATTTTGTTTGCTTTCTATCTTTAACTGAAATTATGATTGATCTGAACCACTCCGGATATCATTTTGTTCTGGCCTCACAATCACCCAGGCGCCATTTTCTGCTTACCGAAACCGGGCTGGATTTTGAGGTGCTGGTTAAACCAACGGATGAGACCTACCCTGACGGACTGGTTTGCGAGGAAATTGCCTTGTATGTGAGCAAGGCTAAAGCGGAAGTATTTGATTTTGATCAGCTTCCGCAGAATACGCTGTTGATTACAGCCGATACCATTGTCTGGCTTGAAGGTGAATGTATCGGAAAACCGGTTGATGCCCGGGATGCCAGGCTGATGCTGGCAAAACTGTCCGGGAAGAAGCATACCGTAGCCACCGGCGTATGTTTACGCACCCATGACCGGTTTCATTCATTTTATGTAAATACCGATGTTTATTTCCGCAAGCTTGAAACTGGAGAAATTGACTATTATGTTGATAAGTTTAAACCGCTCGACAAGGCCGGCGCGTATGGTGTTCAGGAATGGATTGGTTACGTGGGCGTTGAGCGTATAGAAGGCTCCTACTTTAATGTGATGGGGTTGCCGGTGCAGCGGCTGTACTGCGAGTTAAAGCAGTTTATTTCCAGGGTTACCCATGACCATGCGGTGTAATGTGCGTTTATATCAGCGCCGGAAACCGTATTCTGCTATCATTAACAATAATTTAACATTGCAAGGCGAGGATTTCATTTGTCCGGTTTGTTAATTAAAATGTTGATGGGATTTCTTTTACAATTTACTTCCCGACTCTCCGGTTTCTCAAACATCTCTTTTTGGTAAAGGATCAAGGTTTCATCATTTCTTTCCGATCATCATCAGAATCCTTAACCTCCAAAATGAAATTTCATGAGAATTCTGCTTCTTTTTATGATGCTGGCAGCTGTTTCAGTTCAGGCACAAATAGCCATCAACACTGATGGGTCTTTACCGAATAGTTCAGCCATGCTGGATGTGAAATCCACAAGCAGAGGACTGCTGCTTCCCCGGATGACGGCTGCACAGCGCGATGCCATTGTATCACCAGCCACTGGATTGCTGATTTTCTGCACGGACAATGGCTTTTATTATTTCAACAACGGGACACCTGCAGCCCCGGATTGGGTAATTGTAAACAGCCAATGGCAGTCCGATGCGAATGGGATTTATTATAGTGGAGGAAGAGTCGGGATTGGCACGACACCTACCATCTATAATCTGGATGTGCAGGGATCATACCCGTTTCAACGGATTAAAGCAACTTATGGCTGGGCCGGCATCGCCATCGACAAGGCAGCAGCCACCGATAATGGTTATCTTGTACATCAGCAGGGGGGTGCTGATTTATGGGCCGAAGGAACGATAGGGAGCAATAATTTCAGCATCCACAACTGGGCAACCGGAAGCGATGCCATGAATGTGAACTGGGCCAATAATAAAGTAATATTTTCAGGCAAAGTCGGAGTTAAAACTGATCCCGCTTATGATCTGCACATCAACTCCCTTGATTACTCGGCCGCTTACATCTATAGTCCCTATAATGGAGGAACTGTTGCCAATATCGTTGCAGCAGGCACTACAGGGGGAACATGGGGCCTTTATGCGTATGCAACAACAGCTGGCTATGCCGCTTATTTTTCTGGTAATGTATACTGTACAGCTAGTTATTTGCCATCGGATGAGAAGCTGAAAGAAAGCCTCCTGCCGATGGAAAACAGCCTGGATAAAATCATGCAACTGGAAGCGATGACCTATTATTTTAAATCAACCGAATTCCCTGAGTTGAACCTGCCCGGCGACAGGCAGCATGGTTTCACAGCCCGGAACATAGAAAGTGTTTTCCCGGAGTTGGTGAAATACAACCCTGCAAAAGAGGAACAACCGGTTGATTTCAAAGCTGTCAATTATACAGGCCTGATCCCGGTGCTAACGGCAGCCATTCAGGAACAGCAGATGGAGATTTTACAGTTGAAAGAGCAACTGGCAACGCTGAAAGAACAGCATGAAGCACTAATGTCGAGATTGGGTAAGCTTGAGACAGGGATGCTGAAATAGTAATGATCCTGCATTTCAATCATTTTGATGGGTTGTTTACCTGCCTTTATAAATTTAAGAGGTATTCAGGAAACGAATGGCCGGTGAATTAAATTCAGTAATCTTTTCATGGGTTTAACAAATCATTAACATTTTGAGGCGGACTATTTAATCTTTATGTTGTTTAATATTAGCTAAGTATTCTCAGAATCTACTCACGGACTCCCTCTCAATTAACTGTTTTTAGATTTTTTCCTGTCTATTCTTTTATACCCGTCAGACAATTCCGGCTGAGAATCAGTTTGTCAATTTTTTTTAAAGTAAAAAAATGAAAAGGATACTTGTTTTTCTTTTAATGCTGGGATTTTCTGCCAGCGCCCAGGTAGCGGTCAATACTGATGGCACCTCCCCTGATCCCAGCGCCATGCTGGATGTGAAAAGCACCAGCCGCGGAATGCTGGTTCCCCGGATGACCACTGCCCAACGCACAGCCATTGCAACACCGGCAGCCGGTTTGCTGGTCTTTGACAACACTACCCAGAGTTTCTGGTTCTACAGTGCCGGTTCATGGGTCGAACTTACCGATCAGGGCTCGCTGCAGTGGGTACCGAACGGCAGCAATATTTCCTATTCAGCAGGTAATGTGGGGGTTGGCGATGCTTCACCCGCATCAACTTTAACAGTAGGCAACGGGGATAAGTTTCAGGTAAGTGGTACCCAGGGTGATGTTACGTTTACCGATGACGAAGCCACCATTCAGTTTCCGGCTACCACCAACCCCAACAGCCCGATGATCTCGATGTTCAGTTCAGGTACACAGAATGCTGACCGGATGGTAATCAGTCATTCACCAAACTATTCTAAATGGGGGATTGAATATTGTGATACCTCTGATGTGATCTATTTCAGGAATTCAATTGCGCGCATAGCGGGAATTAATCTGTATGGACTATTCGGCCTCAAGGATGCTGCTGAGAACCCTGAAGCCACTTTTCATGTCAAAGGGCAGACTTACAACAGAACAGCCATTTTCGGGACACCCATAGGAGGTGATTATTATAACACCAATGTAGCCATAGGAAACAATGAAGGTAATGCAATCCTCTACATCGGGAAAGACCTGGGCGACTATGCCGAATTGAGGTGGAACTTCAGTGAGACGCCATCAACCGGTTATCTTGGTATTCAAACTGTGGGTTCAGAGGCTATTTCACTCCAGGAGTCCGGAGGTAGGGTAGGAGTCGGTACTACCCTGCCACAAAGCCGTCTCGAAGTTTATACCGACAACAACAATTTCACTCAGCTTGGTCTGGACAATACCATTGGAAATTATATTTTTCAAAATCAACAGCCTGCAAACGGAGCAAACCAATCAGCCTTGTTTGTATCCCGCGACAGGTCCTCGTCCTCACCAGGAACGGGTTATCATAATTTTCTTACCAATGCTGCATTAAAAACATATTCCAATTGGGGAGATCCCTATTCGTTTGCCATCACTGCGCATAGCTGGAATGATTTCGGAAGATCCGGGTCAGTCTTTGGTGCTGATAATGCCGGAAGTTACTTTGGTGTACTGGCCTATAAAAACAGCAGCAATACCAACTATGGGGGTTATTTTACCAATTCAACCAATGGGGCAGGTAAAAGTTTTCAGGCTAAAACCAACATTGGCATCGGAGTCTGGGGCGAATTGTTTGGCGCCGACATTCATGGTGAAGTCTATGGTTTATACACCGAAGGCGGCGATTACGCCCTCTATGCCGATGGAACCACATTCCAGAACGGCCCACAGGTACACCTGCAGCCAAACGGAACCGATCAGCAGACTGTCCTCTATGCCAACGTCTCCACGGATATGACCGTGCAAACCAGTGGTTTCGCCGAGATGAATGCGGGTAAGGCTACGATCACCTTCGATGAATCATTCCGGAATTCGGTTTCACCGGATTTTCCTGTAGTCGTAACCGTTACACCGGTGGGTGTTTCGCAGGGGATTTACCTGACCGAAACCAACACCACCGGATTCAGTGTAGCGGAAGCGGGTGAAGCAAAAAGCAACTTCCGGTTTGCTTATATCGCCATCGGGAAACGCGCCGGATATGAAAATCCTGTAGTGCCCTCTGAGGTTACCCGCAGCGATTATGCAACGAAACTTAGCCGTGGCCTGCACAACGATACAGACACAACGTCAGAAGGGGAAGGACTTTATTATGAAAACGGAAAGCTGACGGTCGGGAAGCATCCTTCAACCATTCCCGACAGAAGCAAAACCGTGAATGAAACAAGAAATCCCGTAAGGGGGCAATAGTAACCAGATTCAAAACAAGATGTTATGAAATATAAACTGCTAACCTTGCTCGCGCTGAATGCCTGTACCTTTAACTTTCTGTTTGCCGACAATGTGGTCACTGCCGGCACCACCCTCAGGGTATCACCAGGCACCACCCTGGTAAGTGCATCCCCTATGGTTATTCAGAACGGAGCAACCATCAATAACCAGGGAACCCTGGTACTCACCGGCAACCTGACCAGTCTCAGCGCTTCGGCCATTGGTCTGGGTACGGGAACAGTCTCGTTTTCCGGGACAGCCGCTCAGAGTATCAGCGGACAGGTTATATTCAACAACCTTACCCTGAACAATGCGGCAGGGGTCAACCTGAACGCGAATGCTCAGGTAACCGGTGTGCTTACCTTCACCAGCGGTAGGCTTAATCTGGGCAGCAACAACCTGAGTCTGGGCACTGCTGCCACCGTGGCCGGAACCCCTTCGGCTTCCAGCATGATCGTTGCCACCGGCTCAGGTCAGGTGCGCAAATCATTCAGCGCCGCCGGGAGTTTTACCTTCCCGGTTGGCGACAATTCAGGTACTGCTGAGTATTCACCGGTAACTACCCAGTTTACAGTCGGTACCTTCGGATCGGGCAATTATGTGGGGGTTAACCTTACAAATACGGCCTACCCCGGAGCCATCGGTAGTTACCTGAACCGCTACTGGAATGTAACCCAAAGCAACATCAGCGGCTTCAGCTGCAATGCTTCCTTTGTGTATCCG
>JAEUTG010000002.1 GCA_016788045.1 Bacteroidales bacterium | reverse complement strand
ATGCCCACTGTGGGTGGTTTGTTGTCTTCATATAATACGTGGCTACGTATTACAAAGATAAAACGAAAACCCGCCCCGTGTCAAGGGTTTCAGCGAGAACTTATCAACTAATACGTGTTAATTTCCAGGTTAGAGTTTAATCAGATCGCCTTCTAAATTCAATTCTACAAAATAACTGACATTCACTATCTAAACCCATATATTCAGCGGTTAAACTCATGGCGATGATCTCAATATTACTCAACTTTGGCTTCCTGCCTGCTGAAAAACATTTGAATTTACATCAAGTCCTTTCAAATTGTTTAAGATAATTTCGTAGTTTTGAATAAAGTTGTTCATGTATTTAATTGTCTGATAATCAATCAAATATACAAATTATTATAATTCAATTAACAACTTTTTTCACTTTTTTTTCCTAAATGCACAACGGGTTAATTCAATTTATTTTATTAGGTATTATCTAAAAATCCTAGAAGCATAATATCATTAATAATTTCATTAGGATTTTTAAAAGACCAAAAAATAATTTTTTCCTTATATTGAATAACCTTATGATTGATTTTTATTCCCCTTCCAATAATTGGAATATCATAATAAGGTTCTATTGAAATAATATCCTCCTTTGAAAATGAGAATTTACCAATCATAAAGGCTTTTAAAACCAGTTTGTCTTTCGTGGCTTTTAAGGTTGCGAAAGGCCATGTAGCATTAGCCATTCCTGCTCTTAAGCCGCCTACTACTTTTAGTTGCTTCATATTTTATTAATCAGGAAGATTTAATGCCGAACCTATTTTAAAAACAAATTTTTCATTGCTTTTAAATAAATACAAGGTGTCATTATCAAACCCCTTTGTTATCGAGTCTCCAACCAATGCTATTTCACTAAATCCCGGAGGCGAATATTTGTAATTCTTGGATTGAGGTATCAACACTTTTCTTCCGGAATTTAATTCAATATAACTTGAACCATGACTTGGTTTGATTTTAATAATTTTTCCTTCCAAAACAGAGTTTTTTTCTATAAACTCATATGTTCTGTTTTTGTATTGTTCTATAATCAGTAAGGCAATACATAACAATACAATAAAAGAAACAGAAAATATATACCAATATTTAGGTTTTATAGTCGTAAGCATAATTAATAAATTTTAGTTTGACCCCAGTTGCCATCAATACTTATCGGCAATGCCGAAACTCCAACTGATATTGTATAACTTATACCGACAACGTAACCACTTCCACGATTTCCCATTATAGATGCACCACCCCCTACATTGAGTACTTCACCAACAGAACTATAAACAGCAAATCGTCCATCCCTAATATTATCAAAACCAAAATTACTGTAATCGCCACTTAAATAGTAATATTCAGTCACTGTAGCTCCAAGGGATGCAGAGGGAACCCCTCCTGCAAACATACCTAAATCAGCCATTGGAGCTCCAGCTCCTTTATTAGGCCCATTTAGAAGCCAAATATATCCTCCTTCAACGTCAGAACCTCCAACTCCTGTAATAATTTTAACACCTCCAGATACTGAAATTGCATCAGGATAATGCATAAATGCTCCTGCTGGTCCAAAAGCGGGTAAACTACTTGCCATTCCTAATCTAGCCCAGCCTGGTAAATTATATGGACTATACCAACTATTACCCCCGCTATTTGCGGCAGTACCACCACTCCACCATTCCGGAACACCACCTACAATACTGCCACTGCCATATTTGCCATTCCACACAACCTCAATGCCGGGCAACCAATTGCCACCGTAAGCACGCATGACATTTGCAGCAAGTATATCCATATAGTTATCAATTGCAGCAGTTATTTTAGAATAACTATTTGTGCCTCTGGCAATCGAGTTTACGGCTGCCGCCTCTGCAGTCGCGATATTATCGTTGGGAAAATACAGATTTTGTGGCGAACTGCCACCGCCAAAGTGGTATCTGGTGTGGTAACCAAGGGTGATGCCGGCCCCGTTGGTATTATCCATACTCACGAAAAACGTGGTATTGGAAAAGAAGTGTTTAAAAGATGTGTTGGTAATCCCCAGCATCAGGCCGGGCTTATCCTTTCCAAACCAGTTTGTAATATTCCAGTCCCACTTGCCGGTGACAGGATTAGCATTCTGCTTTGCATGAGAGCCGTAGAGTATAAAAGCCGCAATGACTCCGGCAGCAATGGTAAAAGGCTCATAACCTGATGGATCGGTATATCTGAGCGGATTGTTGAGTACATAGGCATACGGATTATAGCTGGCCGGATTAGCAGGGTCGGAAACAACCACATCGGGCGAAAGAAAACGCGCAGTTTGCGGGTCGTACATACGGCCGTTCATATTGATCAATGTGAACTCATGCAAATGTTCGTGGCCAGTATAACCCCTGTCAGTAATAATGGATATCAGGGTACCATTATAATTTTCCCAGGTTGCGGGGTCTCTTCTGTTACCCCACGCATCATAGCTCATCTCCACTTTGTACCCATCGCTGTTGCGAACCAGAGTTGTAATGCTTCCTAAATGATCGGTAAACACCCAATACCACTCCTTGCCTGATGTATTCGATGAGACAACAACAATGGCCGTAAGGCCCACGGGGGTGGTAATGTAGGTGATGGTGTCTGTCTTTTGTTCAAAGATAATAATTTCGGTATTGGCAGAAATGAACTTTTTTCATATCCATGCCCCACATCAATTTAATTTTTGCTAGCAGGAAGGTTCAATGCCGAGCCGATTTTAAACACATATTTCTCCTTTGTTTTAAATAAATGCAAGGGTTCATTCACCAGTACTCTTTTTGTTGATTTATCTTCGCATTTATTACACACAAAAAGGGATACTACCTAAAGATAGTGTGCATTGGTAGTGCATACTATTTTATAACACAAATGAAAATTTCAACAGGGCCCGGAAAGAATTAATTGCTATTTGCCTGTTATTCTATGTAAATCTGCATTCAGATTGCAAATCTGCATAAACAACAAACAGAAAAATTACTGAAAACAAAACCCTATGGCAATCTCAACAAAAAAAGAGCGGAGATTAGTCCGCTCTTAATTCTTATCCAAGGTACGTTTTCAGAATTTTACTTCCGGAGGTGTGTTTCAGCCTCCGGATGGCTTTCTCCTGATTCCGTGGCAACTGTTACACTGGGCACCCTGCCTTCTGATACCCCGGGTTTCAGGCCGGGGTACTCCCAACGCCTCGCCCTGTCCGGCTTCAGCCGAAAAGCTGAGAAAAGCCTGATCCTGGCAGATCATCGAATGCCGCCTTGTCCCGGTTGCCAGGCTTCATCCGGTCATTCGCAGCCTTTTGGGCTGAAGCCCTTGTAAGTTGCGGGTTGTTCTTTACCCCCGGCTGAAGCCGGGGGGAATGGAATGCAGCCAAAAAAAAGAGCGGAGATCAGTCCGCTCTTAATTTTTATCCAAGGTACGTTTTCAGAATTTTACTTCTGGAGGTGTGTTTCAGCCTCCGGATGGCTTTTTCCTTGATCTGTCGTACCCGTTCGCGGGTAAGATCGAAGCGCTCGCCGATTTCTTCAAGGGTAAGGGGGTGTTCTCCACCCAGCCCGAAATAGAGCCGGATCACATCGGCCTCACGTGGGGTGAGGGTTGATACTGCCCGCTCAATTTCCTTGCGGAGCGATTCATACAGCAGCTCAGTTTCCGGCGTTGGACCGTCGTCGCTGCGCAGCACATCGTACATGTTGTTGTCTTCGTCCTGCACCAGCGGGGCATCCATCGAAACATGGCGGCCTGAGTTGCGCATCGACTCCTTAACCTCGTTTTCACTGATCTCAAGCAGTCCGGCGATTTCGTCGAAGTTGGGCTCGCGCTCGTATTCCTGTTCCAGCTTGGCGTAAGCCTTGTTGATTTTGTTGATGGAACCGATTTTGTTGAGCGGAAGCCTCACAATACGCGATTGTTCAGCCAGAGCCTGAAGGATGGACTGCCTGATCCACCATACGGCATACGAGATAAATTTAAACCCGCGGGTTTCATCAAAACGCTGCGCTGCCTTGATCAGCCCGAGATTGCCTTCGTTGATCAGGTCGGGGAGGCTTAATCCCTGATTCTGGTATTGCTTCGACACAGAAACCACAAACCTGAGGTTGGCTTTGGTGAGTTTCTCCAGTGCAGCGCGGTCGCCCTGTTTGATTTTCTGGGCCAGCGCCACTTCCTCATCGGCTGTAATCAGCTCGACCTTACCAATCTCCTGAAGATATTTATCTAGCGATGCAGTTTCGCGGTTGGTAACCTGCTTCGTAATTTTTAGTTGCCTCATTTTCTACCAATAAAATTTTACAGTGAACCCTTTTACGAAAAATTAAAAATAAGGTTGCAAAAAAGCAGATTATTTTGCCTGTTCCGGTTTCGGAAGCAGTACTTTCCGCGAAAGCTTGAGTTTTCCGGTCTTCGGATCAATCTCAATGAGTTTCACATCAATCTCATCACCGACTTTGAGGGCACTTTCCACATCCTTGAGGCGGGTCCAGTCGATCTCCGAAATGTGGAGCAGACCGTCTTTACCGGGCAGTACCTCAACAAAGGCGCCAAAGGTGGTGATGTTCTTCACCACGCCATGGTATACGGTTCCGACTTCAGGAATGGCCACAATGCGTTTGATCTTCTCGAGCACGGCATCGATGGAGGCCTTGTTGTTGGAAACAATGTCAATGACCCCGAATTCGCCTACTTCCTCGATCACGATGGTAGAGCCGGTTTCACGCTGCATCTCCTGGATTACTTTTCCACCCGGGCCGATCACGGCACCGATGAATTCTTTCGGGATGTTGATCTTGACAATACGCGGTACATGCGGTTTGTAATCTTCACGCGGAACCGTGATTACCTTCTCCATTTCGCCGAGGATGTGCAACCGGCCGGCTTTGGCCTGTGCCAGTGCCTGTGCCAGCACATCGTACGATAAACCGTCAACCTTGATGTCCATCTGGCAGGCGGTGATACCATCGCGGGTACCGGTAACCTTGAAGTCCATATCACCCAGGTGGTCTTCGTCGCCGAGGATGTCGCTCAGAACGGCAAAACGGCCGGTTTTCGAGTCGCTGATGAGGCCCATGGCAATTCCTGAGACCGGTTTGATGAGTTTTACCCCGGCATCCATCAGGGCCATGGTTCCGGCGCATACCGTTGCCATGGATGAGGATCCGTTAGATTCGAGGATATCGGAAACCACACGAACCGTGTAAGGGTTGATGTCGTTGCCGGGAATCATGTTTTTGAGTGCCCTGAGGGCCAGGTTACCGTGTCCGATTTCGCGACGGCTGGTTCCCATGGTTCTTTTCACCTCACCGGTCGAAAACGGCGGGAAATTATAATGGAGGATAAAATCAACCTTTTCTTCAATTACAGCGCCATCGATCACCTGTTCATCAAGTTTCGAACCAAGGGTAACCGTGGTAAGCGACTGGGTTTCGCCACGGGTGAAGATGGCAGAACCATGAGCGGCTGGAAGGTAATCAACCTCACCCCAGATCGGGCGGATCTGATCAAGCTGCCGGCCGTCGAGCCTCACGCGCTTATCCAGGATCACATTCCTTACGGCTTCCTTCTCCACATCGTGGAAATAACGTTTGATGAGAGGCGCTTTTTCAGCAGCTACCTCTTCGGGGAGGGTGGCAATAAACTCTTTAACAACGGCTTCAAATGCCTCGCTGCGCTCATGTTTGGCGGTGGCTTTGCCGGCAATGGCTGCAATCTTGTCGTAACAGAAAGCCTTTACATCAGCCCTCAGGGTTTCGTCGTTGTTCTCATGGCAATAGGTGCGCTTCGGACTGGCTTTTTCAACCTGAGCGGCCAGTTCGATCTGAGCCTGACACTGAATTTTTATGGCATCGTGAGCAATCTGAAGGGCCTGAATCATATCATCTTCCGACACTTCCTTCATTTCGCCTTCCACCATCATGATGTTGTCCATCGAGGCAGCCACCATCATGTCGATGTCGGCGCGCGGAACGTCGCTCATTGGCGGATTAACCACAAACTGTCCGTCGATACGGGCTACACGGACTTCTGAAATAGGGCCGTTGAACGGGATATCGGAAACGGCAAGGGCCGATGAAGCAGCCAGGCAGGCCAGGGCATCGGGCAGGATATTGGTATCGGAAGATATCAGGGTGATGAGTACCTGTGTTTCAGCATGAAAATCATCGGGAAAGAGCGGACGCAGGGCCCGGTCAACCAAACGTGAAATGAGCACTTCGTAATCCGAAGGCCTGGCTTCGCGTTTGAAAAAGCCTCCGGGGAAACGCCCTGAAGAGGCATATTTTTCACGGTATTCAACCGTAAGCGGCATAAAATCTACATTGTCTGCAGCTTCTTTTTTGGCAACCACGGTAGCTAAAAGCATGGTGTCGCCCATTTTTACAACAACAGACCCATCGGCCTGCTTGGCCAGACGGCCGGTTTCGATGGAAACGGACCTTCCGTCGCCGATGTCAAAGGTTTTTACTATTCCTTGCATATAAAATATTGTGAAATTGGTAGTTATGCCGGATGCGGGATTTCCGCTTCAGCGGGGCAAAATTAAGCTTTAATTGGTTAGGGATGTGAAACCCAAAGAAATAATTGAAAACAAACAGCATAAAAAAGAGGCAATCGGTAAATTGCCTCTTTTTAATGTATCATAAACAGAAATTACTTCCTGATGTTCAGTTTCTTGATTACATCCCTGTAACGCTCAATGTCTTTTTCCTTGAGGTAATCGAGCAATCTTCTGCGCTTACCTACCAGACGTACGAGTGAACGTTCGGTAACAAGATCGTTCCTGTTGGTTTTCAGGTGGCCGGTGAGGTGCTGAATCCTGTGGGTAAACAGTGCAATCTGACCTTCTGCGGAACCGGTATCCTGAGCACTTTTGCCGTAAGTACTGAAAATTTCTGACTTTACTTCTGAAGTTAAATACATGGTAAAAAATTTATTTCTTTTGTAACGGGCTGCAAAAATAGAACATTATTTTTATTTGTACAACGATTTTCAGAAAATTTCCTGAAAAAGTTCAAGAAAGTATTCGAACCGACTTCCACGCTGACAGTCAATATATTACCTGTCTCAGTGCAGCTTCACCTACCTGAAGGCTGTTCAGTAAATCAAAAACTTCTGCCGCTTTAGCCAAAGGAAGCATTCTTGTGCCACGGTTCAGAACGACCACTGTAAACTGGCGGCAATGGTTGCTGCGAGAATGGAAGCATTGCCGGAGTTGCTGGCGTAAAGCTGCGATATCAGGGAGATGTCTGCTGTGGAAGTGACCGACCAGACCAGCGAAGGTGAAACAAACCAGGCATCGGTGTCAGGCAACATCATCACTGCCATACTTCCGTTGATGATGGGCGATATCGCATAGGAGGCTGACGCCGTAACTGCATACATTGAAATCATGATGTTGTCAGCCGATAAGGATTGCAGCAGGGCAGCCCCCTCCTCCACCGGCGATTGATACCCTCCGTTGTAAAGACCTTCCAGCACCAGGTACAAACCCTTTTTCGTGATGTAATCAGCAGACACCGATGCAACCAGATGATTTTTGCTGACTTTATCATTACTGCCGAAGCAGGAAATTTCGCCCTTGAAACCGGCAGGACCCAGATGGCCGGCCCAGCCACTGCCCAGGGTAAGGCGGTTACGGTAATAGCCGGCAATAAACTGGAGATCGTACCCTTTATAGTTGAGGGCATACAGCAGTGCACCAATGGATTCAGAAACGTGGTCAGCCGGTGCGAAAGCGGCTTCCAGACGGCTCATTCCCGAAGCGAAATACTGCACCCTCACAGCATCAGCACCCGGCCTTTCGGGATAATCAAAATCGAAAAACGAATAGGTGTTGAAAAGATCGTTGGGATTGCTCACCATGTTGATCCCCCAGTTAATACGCTGACGCCCGGCCCTGAACTGCCATTTGTCGCTGCTGTGCTCAAGATAAAACCGGTCGGCCATCAGATGGATCAGCCCGTGATCGTTGCCGAATTTTTCAGCTACCGACAGGTCAAGCCAGTTGTTGCCTTTCCTGAAGGAAGGTTCGCCGGCCAGCAATCCCCATTGGGTTTGTCCGGCCATCACCCGGTTTCTGAGCTCAAGACGCAGCTGTGTAGAACTGCTTATGCGGGCAGAAACATTGAGTCTGAAGGTTGTCAGGTTATCAAACGAAGCAGTGCCGTTCCTGATCAGGCTGAGGTAGGGAAGATCCTTCAGGTAACCGCTGCAGCTAAAGATTTTTACTGAGTCGGAATCCTGCGCAGAAACCGGCGTTGAACACAAAATTATGAGCGTAAGTGCAAGCGAAATCCGGCTGTTGCTTCTTTTCATCACTTTTCAAAATGCTGATCTTCCACAATGCTGCCATCCACAAGGGTGATTACACGCCGAGCCCGGTCGATTACCCGCTGATCGTGGGTGGAGAACAGCAGGGTGATGTTCTCTTCCCTGTTCAGCCGGAGCATGATGTCGAGCAGGTTGAAAGCCGATTGGGTATCCAGATTGGCGGTAGGCTCATCAGCCAGCACAAAACGGGGATTTGACGCCAGCGCACGGGCAACGGCAACCCGCTGCTGCTGTCCGCCCGAGAGTTTCTGCGGACGAACATCCGCCTTGTCGGCCAATCCCACCTGATCAAGCAATTCCCTGGCCCGCTTCTCCATCTTGTCTTTCGGATAATTCTGCAGCAGCATAATGAAGGAAACAATCTCGATGGCGGTGAGCACCGGTATCAGGTTATACGACTGAAAAACAAATCCGATGTTGCGCAGCCTGAAATCGATCAGCCGGCTCTCTTTCATTCCGGTAATTTCAGTGTCATCGATAAATATCTGACCGGATGTTGGCTGATCTAACCCTCCCAGCATATTCAGCAGGGTGGTCTTTCCACTCCCCGATGGCCCCACGATGGCCGTGAATTCTCCTTCTGCGATCTCCAGATTCACATTCACCAGTGCATTAACCGGAACCACAAGGTGATTGTAGGTTTTAGACAGCCCGAAAGTACGGATAACGTTCATAGTTCAGCGTTTTGTAACCTGTTTGTTTATTGCCGGATTGCTTCCGAAGGTTTAAGTTTCAAGGCTTTCAGAGCCGGGTACAAGGCTGAGAGTACCGAAGTGATCAATACCAGTATCACAATGTTTCCTGTGAATCCGGGGAAAAGCTCCGGATAAACAATTGCACTGATCCCATAATCGGAAAGGGTATCTCCGCCCACACCCGAGAAATCAATGCCGTTGCGGGAAGTAACATAAATGGTGACGCCTGATAGAATTCCGCCGGCCAGGGCTCCCGTGATGGTGAGAAAAGTGGTCTCCAGCAGAATCATGGCAAATACCCTTATTTTATTCATTCCGACAGCCATCAGCATGCCGAGTTCGCGGGTTCTTTCGAAAACGGTCATCAACATGGTGTTAAGCAACCCGAAAGCCAGTGCCAGCATGATAATCACGAGCAGTACCATCAGCGAAGCCCCTGCCATTTCATTCATGTAAAGCAGATCAGGGGACAACTGCCCCCAGAACCTGATTTCATTTTCAGGAAACTGCCCGCTGATGGCTTCAACCATTGGAGTGACCTGAGCCAGATCGTGCAGCAGCACTGCAATTTCATTCACAATAGCCCTACCTCCTGTAAGTGATTGAAGATCATTTTGCCTCACATATACCTGCGTTTCATCCAGCATGCTGTGGTTGGTACGGATGATACCCTGAACCCGAAAAGAGGCACTGACTATTTCTCCCTCTGTATCCGTAAAGGTGAGTATTATCCTCGATCCTGTCTTCAGTTTCAGCTTATCAGCCAGTTTTTTCCCGATCAATATTGGATTCCGGCCGCCGGCTGAGAGGTAATACCCGTCAATAATAGTTGACGATAGCCGGGTTGTGGCTGCTTCCTGAACCGGGTTTATTCCCAGAATCCTGACACCTTTGGATTGGGTAGCTGTGGCAATCATTCCGCTGACCAGTGTTCTTGAGGAGAAAGCCTTCACTGCTGAATCCTTTGCCAGAAAACGTTCAATCTCATCTGCCCTGCTAATCCCGTACCGGATGTTATCATCCTTCAGAAACTGCGGGTTATGAACCTGAATATGCGACACCTGGGTTTCGATGGAACTGGTAAACCGCTGCTTCATCATTCCTGCTGAAATGGATGTTGCAAAAATTCCACCCCACAATCCCACAGCAATCGCCATGAGTATGGTAAGGCTTCTCGGCTTGTTACGCCAGACATTGCGCCATGAGACAACGATGATGGTTTTCATGGGTCAGCGGCTTGATCGTTCAACTGTTTTCATTCTGAAAATTTTATACACCGGGTAAAATCCGATAATCAGCGCCATGACAAACACGATCACCGCCTGCGTGACGAAGATCTGAGGGTCAGCCGAAAAAGGTAAAACCGGCTCAAAACCGTACTGAAGGATCATTTCGGCAAGCTCGCCCTTCAGGGGAATCGGATGATGGTGATACCAGGCCACCACAGGCAGGGCCAGTACCGCCCCGGCAATGGCTCCCGTGAAGCTGATGAAAAGACTCTCCAGCAGGCAAACCATGGCAAGCCTTCCCCGCTTCATCCCGAGCGAAAGCAACATGGCAAATTCGCTCGTCCGCTCAATCATCATTGAGAGTATGGTTCCGAATATGCCGAAGGCAATCACAAGATAAAGAATATAAATGATCACCATATTGCCGGCGGTATCGAATTTCATCAGACTGAGCAGATCCTGCAACAGGTATTTCCAGGATCTGACCACATACCAGTTGCTGTCAACGGCTTCACCCAACTCCTCTGTCAGCCGGTCAGCATCATCAGGGTCTGCCGGCATGATGATGAGAGAAGTAAGCCTGTTTTCGGCTGCATAAAAGTCCTGTGCAGCTGACAACGGCATATACACGGCGTTGTTGTTCAGCTCAGGAATCCTCAGCCGCAGAATTCCTTTTACAGGAAATTTGCCGGCAGCCATGCTACCCTGATAGCCCTGTCCTATCAGCACCAGTGTATCACCGGTACGGACCTTCAGCAATCCGGCCAGCCCTTCGGCCACAAGCACCGCATGGTCAGATCCGTTAAGGTAACTTCCATCAACCACCTGGTCAGGCAGGTTGTTGAACCTGCGCTCAATTGCGGGATCAATTCCTGTAATCATGGCTCCTCTGGTGGCTGCTTCGGCTGAAGCAAGGGCAAAGTTCTGAATGCGGGGAACCATGTAATTGATCCGCTTCATAAACGGTTTTAAAGAAATCAGCAGGCTGTCGCTCATCAGCAGCGAATTGTCCATGGATGGCTCCTCCTCATACAGCACATCCTGAATCTGAAGATAACCCGTGCTGTACCTGACCATGTTGTCGATCATCAGCTCATAACTTCCCTTCTGGAACGACTGTGCATTGATGGCAAGCGCCACCGCGAAGAATACCGAAGCAATGGTAATCATTGTTCTTCTCTTGCTGCGCCAGAGATTCCGCCAGGCCAGTGTGACCAGAATTTTCACTTCCTATTGCTTTTACTTTTCAGGATAAAATGCTTTTCATTTGATGCTTTTCAGGTGCTGAACTGAAAAAAACTCATCGTTGAGCGGGGGATTGAATTCTATTTTCGAGATGGTGATGATGGTCTTGTTGCCTTGTTTATCAGCCGGGATCATTTCCATTACCGAAGGCAGTTCCCGTCCGCCCAGTCTGATGATTTTCCGCTGAATGATTGTGTTGGCCAGCTTCATCTCTTCATCATAATTCTCGGTCCTGAGCTGCAGATAACTGTCCTTGCTCACCCACATCAGTACCTTGCTGTAAACTACCGAAGATTCAGGTTTCGGGATCAGCTCAATAACGTAACAGTCTGTTCCATCCATCTTTTCAGTCCTCAGCAGCCGGTGGGTGAAATCATCGAGGCTGGAGCTTCCGCGCACAAGATCATCGTTGGTGAAATCCGAACCCATCCATGACTGCGACATCATCGAAGGCGGCATTTTGACCATTCTGTCGATGGATGGCAGGTAATTCCAGATCTCCTTTTTCCTTTTCAGGAAACCGGTTCCTTTATCCTTCGCAGGCGAAGTGATGAAGACAAGTGAATAGTCGTCGCCCTTACTCCAGATTTTCATGCCGATATCCCGGGTATAGCGGGGCCTTACGGTGGTCATGTTCATCTCCATATAACTGGCATCGCCCTTCATTTTATCTTCCATACGGCTGATAATTTCCCGGGGATGCTGGGCAATAACCATTTCTGAAATCAGGAAAAGCGCTACTGTAAGAAGTTTAATCGAGAGTTTCATCCGTTCAGTTTTTGTTGAAAGGTGTTGAAATATTATCCGGACTTACCGATCCTGCCACTGGGATATCCTGAGCAAGTTCCTTTTCCCAGGCGTCCATGATCACCGGAACCATACGCTCAGAGAAATGATAGAAACGCATCGCCATCCTGAGCCATTCGGTGCTGCTGTCAGCCTTGTTACCCCTCATTTGCAGGGCTTTTTCAAATAAGCGGGTAAACAGCCCGATGGTTCCTGACCGGGCCCTGATGTGCTCAGACCAGGAAACACTGTTGTTGAGCATGTAATAGGTCTTTCGGTCATAGGGCAACGAAACAGCCCTCAGGTAATTCATCTGCTGCAACACTTTCAGGTTTGTGCTGATGCTGCTTTTGCTGGCTTTCAGGCCCCTCACCAGGTCGTCGAAGGATATCCTGGGGGATTCATTTACCATGAGATAACCAAGAATCCTGCCGGCCATGCGGGTTGTCCCCAGGTTTTCGAAAAGCATGCCTGTTTCTTCGATAATCTCCCTGCCGGCATCAATCTCATTCATCGGCTCTGAACTTTAAAAAGTAAAGATACATCTTTTTAGTTCGGTTTATACAGAACCAAAAGAATTAATTACTGCTGAACGAAAGAGAATTAGCCGGAGCCCTTGTTATCCGGGGGAAGCGCGAATGGTAATATTACATCAGATTTCAATTCAACACATGCCACTGCCACCTTCGGCAAAAAGGGGAAAAGGAAAACAAAGAAACTGAGGCTAAGTCCGGGCCGGTACCGGCAATTCAGGTGAAATCCGGATCATACCGGTAAATACATGAAGCAGCAGCAACAGGCTGACTGGTCTCCTTTACCCGGTGGCAGCGCTAGAAGAAATAAAAAAGGATAGCGATTCTAATACTCAAAAGAGATATCAAAATCATCGAAATAGGCAGTCTTTTTCCCGCCGAAGGCAAATACTTTGAGCTGATGTTCAGGTTTTACCGGCTGATCTATGGTAAACCTTGCTGAAAACTCTTTCCATTGGTTCAGATCAGCAATAACATCTGTAAGTGAATAGGCCTTCCAAAGCACTGAGTTGCCTTCTTCATTGATATCAACGATGATACTGAGTGCTGTATTGGGTTCAGGGCTATAAACAAATCCTTTGACAATCACAGCAGCCGGTAGTTTGGGGTTGATGTTTGACAAGGTTTCCCTGAAAGCATAGGAATAAACATTTTCTTGGTTTACCCTGGTAACAAATTCTCCGCTATGGGCTTTGATTCCATCCGGCATTTTCACCACCGTGGCCTCATTGATCCATGAAGGCACTCCGGAAAGAGCATTCTCCATATCGTTTGCGATCACCGCGGGAACTGCATCTGGCTTGACTTCAGTAGTAACCTGATTCTGATTGTTATTGGAGCAACCAACCAGCAGTACCACTGTAACAACCATTAAAAGAAAGTTTTTCAAAAACATAATTGTTGGTTTATCGGATGAAAATCAAGGCGAAATTACAAATTTTCCCAAAGGCCCCACCCTTTCTGACTGAGAAAGTTCCGGATCCTTTTTAAACATCCGGTACTATTTTATTGTCATACAGAATGAAGGTACTTTCGGATAAACCCATCGCGATCAAAGGGAGTTTCGCTGAACCGGTTTGTGGATCTGATTTTATCGGAAAGCTGTATTTTGTTTAATTTATTTGCCCTTTGCTTTAACAAAACCCTTCATTTACTGTTAATATAAGCACTGCCCGCATTCGGTAAAAGCTGAACTTTTATCAGAATACCGGTCTAAAACACAGAATTAATTAATGAATCACAACAAAGCAATCGTCATTGGTGCCGGATTTTCCGGATTGGCCGCATCGGCCAGCCTTGCCGCTTTGGGCTACAAGGTTACCGTTTTGGAAAAGAACTCCATGCCGGGTGGACGGGCCAGGAAATTTTCCGACTCCGGCTTTACCTTCGACATGGGCCCCAGTTGGTACTGGATGCCCGAGGTTTTTGAGAATTATTTCGGAAGTTTTGATAAAAAAGTTTCTGATTATTACCAGCTGCGGCGTATTGACCCATCCTATAAAATCTACTTCGGCCCCGGCGATGAGGTTTCTCTACCTGCAAGTCTGGAAGGGATTTTCGCGTTGTACGAATCTCTCGAACCTGGCAGCAGCCGCAACCTGAAAAAATTTCTCGCGGAATCGGAATACAAATACAAAACCGGGATGGGCAAGTTCGTGACCAAACCCAGTCATTCGGTAACTGAATTTATGAGCTGGGAGATTCTCAAAGCCGGCCTTAAGCTCAACCTGCTCAGCTCGTTCGGTTCTTACACCCGGAAGTATTTCAACAGTCCCAGAATCAGGCGTATGCTCGAATTTCCAGTGCTTTTCCTCGGAGGAACCGCTGAAACCACACCGGCCCTTTACAGCCTGATGAACTACAGCGACATGGTGCAGGGCACCTGGTATCCTGAAGGCGGCATGTATAAGGTGGTTGAGGCAATGGAAACCCTGGCCCGCGATCTGGGCGTTGAATTCAGGTACAACGAGGAAGTAAAGTCAATTCGCCTGGATAACGGAAAAATTTCCTTACTGAAAACAGCCGCATCTGAATACAAAGCCGACTGGGTGATTGCTTCAGGAGATTATCATCATATAGAGCAGCATCTGTTGCCTGAATCCCACAGAAACTACACCGAAAAATACTGGGACAAGAGAACCCTCTCTCCTTCATCACTCATCTATTACCTGGGTTTCGATACGATTATTCCCCGGCTTGACCATCACACCCTGCTGTTCGACGAAGACTTTGACGACCATGCACGGGCAATCTACGGCAATCCGTCGTGGCCGGAGAAGCCTTCTGTTTACCTCAGTTGCACCTCGAAAACCGACAAAACAGTGGCCCCTGAAGGGCATGAAAATGTGTTTGCCCTGATCCCGGTGGCTCCCGGACTCAACGATACGGATGAAATCAGACAGAAATACCTGGAAATGGTGCTCGCAAGGCTCGAAAAATACACCGGTCAGCAACTGCGGCAGCACCTGGTCTACCAGCGAAGCTACTCACAGCGCGATTTTATCAGCGATTACCATGCTTACAAAGGCAATGCCTACGGGTTGGCCAATACCCTGAGGCAGACGGCTTTCCTGAAGCCTTCCATGCGCAGCAAAAAGGTGAAAAACCTCTTGTATGCCGGTCAGCTTACCGTACCCGGGCCCGGTGTTCCGCCGGCCATTATCTCCGGACAGATCGTTGCCCGTGAAATTGACAAACTCAATAAAAACAAAAAACCATGAAAGACTTGTTTGATATGATTTCAAAAAAGTCGAGCAAGCTCACTACGGTAACTTACTCGACCTCCTTTTCAATGGGGATCAGGTTTTTCAGCAAAAAATACCACGACCCCATCTATGCCATCTACGGATTTGTCAGGTTTGCCGATGAAATTGTGGATTCATTCCATAATTATGACAAGGCAAAGCTGCTTGAGCGGTTCAAAGCAGATACCTACCTCGCCATTGAAGAAAAAATCAGCCTGAATCCTATACTCAACAATTTCCAGTGGGCTGTTAACAAATACCACATTGAACGTGAACTGATTGATAAATTCCTGAAGAGCATGGAGATGGACCTTCAGGATATCGAATATGACCAGCCGGCTTTTGAGGAATACATTCTTGGATCGGCCGAAGTCGTCGGGCTGATGTGTCTGCGGGTGTTTTGTGAAGGTGATGATGCGAAATACAATGATCTCAAGGTTCCGGCCATGAGGCTGGGATCTGCTTTTCAGAAAATCAACTTCCTGAGGGATCTGAAGGCCGATTACCAGGGACTGGGCCGCTCCTATTTCCCGAACATTGACCTGCGGAAGTTTGATGAAGAGACCAAAAAGAAGATTGAAGACGATATCGCCATTGATTTTAAGGACGGGTTAAACGGAATCATCAGGCTTCCAAGAGGGGCGCGGTTCGGGGTTTATATTGCTTATGTTTACTTCTACAAGCTTTTCCTGAAGATCAAACGGGTTCATTCAGAGCAGATACTGCGTGAACGCATCAGAATTCCCAACCGCACCAAATACAAACTGCTCGTCACCTCCTTCATCCGCCACCAGTTAAATATGTTCTGAGTATGAGAAGAGGTTTTTTACTGGCATTGTGGATGCTGCCACTGTTTGGGTTCGCCCAGACAGCCTGGCAGAATAAGGTGCGCGAATCGTATTTCGGGCTCGACGGAACAGACTGCAACTCCCTGAAACTGGCTGAATACTTTGAGGAGCATCCACCAAAAGATGCGGTAATGACGGCCTATTACGGTGCATCTTCCGCAGCGGCTCCCCAATGCCTGTTCAGTCCGGCATCAAAAATTTCCTATTTTCGCCGCGGCAAACAACTGCTGGCCAAAGCCGTGAATCAGCAACCCGACAACTTCGAAATCAGGTTTCTGAGGTTTGCCACCCAAACGATGACTCCCGGGTTTCTGGGGTACAATGAGAACATAGAAGAAGACAAAGCCTTTCTGCTGAAGAACCTGGCGAAAGGCAGACAGCTTCAGGAGAACAAGAAAATATTTGATATTATGCTGAAGTTTATGCTTGACTCGGATTACCTCACTCCCGCAGAAAAGCGCAGCATCAGCATGCTTAAAATCTGAAATCACCGACGATGGCCACAGAATACGTTATCCTGGTTGACGAACACGACAACATGACCGGCTTTATGGAGAAGATGGAGGCTCACACAGGCGCTCACCTTCACCGGGCTTTTTCAGTTTTCATTTTCAACCACTATGGACAATTACTCCTGCAACAAAGGGCACACAGCAAATACCACTCTCCCGGGCTGTGGACCAACACCTGCTGCAGTCATCCGCGGCCGGGCGAAGAAACGGCGGATGCTGCCCACAGGCGGATGAACGAAGAGATGGGATTTGACTGCGACTTTGAAGAAGCGTTTTCGTTTGTTTACAAGGCTGAACTCGACAACAACCTTACCGAGCATGAATTCGACCATGTGTTCATCGGCACTTCTGATGCAACCCCTCAGATCAACCCCGAGGAGGTCGCTGATACCCGGTATGCTGATATTCAGCAGATCAGGGCCGAAATGAACCAGCATCCCGAATCCTTTACCATCTGGTTCCGGATTGCTTTCGACAGGGTTGAGGCATACTTCAGGGAAAATCTGAAAAAAATGTGAAAACAGCCCCTCCAACATCAACAAAACAATCTGCATGCGTGTTTAATGAATCGTTGATTGCGCTGTAACAATCTGTTTAACTTAACATTAACATCAACAAATGGAACTTTTTCTGAATATAGTGCTGGTGATTGCAGCCTTTCTGTTTATGGAATTTATGGCCTGGTTTACCCACAAATACGTAATGCATGGCTTTCTTTGGGTATTGCACAAGGACCATCATGTGCGTGATGGGCGGAAAATTGAATGGAACGATGTGTTTGCCGTAATTTTTGCTGTACCCAGCATACTGCTGATCTATTTTGGCGTAACCGACCCCAACAGCTACCTCCTGAGCATCGGTATCGGCATCTTCCTTTACGGATTTGCCTATTTCATGTTTCACGATGTGTATGTACACCAAAGGGTTCCGATTCTCAGAAACTTCTCTAACCGTTATCTCCGGGCAACGGTTAAAGCCCATCTGGAGCATCACATCCCCCACGCACATTACAACTACGGATTTCTGGTCGCTCCGATGAAGTACTATTATGAGGAGTTTTCGAAGAAACGGAAAGAGGGACGCTGAAAAGGGACGAGGGACGCTGTGAAGGGACGAGGGGGAATTTCCGGAGAGATCAATTTTCAAAGCAAATGACAAGGAGACAAGGGGACAAGAAGACAAGCCCTGCCTGCTCTAACGGCAGTCAGGCAGGCTTTGAACTTTCACTTTTTACCTGTCTGCCTGTGGCAAACAGGCAGGCTTTTTACTTTTTACCTGTCTGCCTGTGGCAAACAGGCAGGCTTTAGACTTTTTACTTTTTACTTCACCTCAATGTCTTATTACCTCTGGATCAACCTCCTGTCAATTTCAATTCCGTTGCTGGCCGGCTTCGACAAACGCCTGAAGTTTTACCGCAACTGGAAATATCTTTTTCCGGCCATGCTGGGAACCATGGCAGTTTTCATACCCTGGGATGTTTATAAAACGGCTGCCGGTGTCTGGGGATTCAACCCGAAGTATCTGCTGGGCATCAACATCATCAACCTTCCGTTAGAAGAATGGCTGTTCTTCATCGCCATACCCTACGCCTGCGTGTTCACTTACCACGCCTTTGAATACCTGATCAGAAAAGATTTCCTGGGCCCGGTCGCCCGCAACCTGACATTGTCACTCGCCATAGTGCTGATTGGCATTGCAGTTTCTGTCCCTGAAAAGACCTATACTTTTGTAACATTTCTGGCCGCTGCAGTTTTCCTGCTGCTTCATTACTTCGTCATCAAAGCTCCCTACCTCGGTCGCTTCTATGTGATGTATTTTGTTACGCTGATTCCGTTCTTTATTGTCAATGGCGCTTTAACAGGAATGTTCACACCCGAACCGGTGGTGTGGTACGACGACAGCCGCAATCTGGGGATACGCCTGGGAACCATCCCGGTAGAAGATACCATCTACGGAATGCTGATGTTGCTGATGAACACAACCATCTACGAATGGCTACGTTCGCGGGGAAAGGCTGAAATCAGGCCTGAGACGGGATCCTGAGATTGCGGAAGTCAGCACCCGACGGATTCTGGAATACCTGAAGCTCAAATTCAGGAACTGCAGCAAGGATATGGTCAAAGATATCTGACTGAATGTCTTCGTATTTCGACCACTCCTGTTCTTTACTGAAGACATAGATTTCGATAGGTATGCCGCTTTCGCCGGGTTGCAGTTGCCTTACCAGGAAGGCCATATCGGTGCGGATGTTCGGATTGTTTTTGAGGTAGGCAACCAGATAAGCCCTGAAAATACCCAGATTGGTTTGCCGGCGACCGTTGACCAGCACTGTGTTATCGATTTCCTGCGCACGGTTGTACGCAGAAAGTTCTTCCTGCTTCCCGGTAACATAATCCCTGATTAGGCTGATGTTTGAAAAGCGGTCAATCATCTCAGCAGTGCAGAATTTAACACTGTTCATGTCGAGGTTGATGGAACGTTTGATCCGCCGGCCGCCCGACTCTTCCATCCCCCGCCAGTTGGTAAAACTCTCCGAAACAAGCGCGTATGTTGGGATGGTGGTGATGGTTTTGTCCCAGTTCTGAACCTTTACAGTGGTAAGCGAAATATCGGTAACCACGCCATCAGCGCCGGATTTCCCCATCACAATCCAGTCGCCGGGCCGGGCCATGTCGTTGGCCGAAATCTGAATTCCGGCTGCCAGACCCAGAATAGGATCACGGAAAACCAGCATCAGTACTGCCGAAAAAGCGCCCAATCCGCCAAGCAGGTAAACGGGTGATTTATCCAGCAACATCGATATTACGATGATGATGCCAATAATCACAAACACTATCTTCACCACCTGCAGGTACCCTTTGATGGGCTTGGCTTTCGACACTTCATACCCCTGGTAGATTTCATAAAGCGCATTGAGGAAGGCGTTGATCACCGACAGGGTGACAAAAACCAGGTAAATCTGCACAATACGCTGGGTCCAGACGATCGCCGACGGGAATTCATCGAGGGTGTAGGGGATCATTGAGCTGATCATCAGACCCGGCACCAGCAACAGGGCTTTATGGAATACCTTGTTCTGATACAGGGCATCATCCCAGGTGGTTGAGGAGCGGCGCGATATTCTGCGGGCCACTCCCAGAATAACATACCTGATGGCATAGTATGCCAGCACTATCACTGCCAGGGCAAGCACAAAATCGGTGATGTCGCGCATACCGGCAGAAAAATCTTCGGAGAAACCCCAGCGGGTAAGCAAATCCTTTACCCACGTGCCTAACTGTAACAAGATCATCTTATGGATTGATTTCGATAAACGGTCCGTTGTGTGCCACCCCTTTTTCGTTGAGCCTCACTATGCGTATCGGACGGTCGTGCCGGTAAAGCTGAAACTCATAGAGGGTTTCATAGTAGTCTTCCGGCATCAGCCGCGGATCAAGATAATAAAAATCGCGGGTATTAAAATCCGAATCCTGGCGTTTGAGCAACTGCTGCCTGCCCATGGTGATGTAGAAGGTTGTTGCATGTTCAGTTTCTGAATGCCTGTAAATGTGTAATTTACCCTCCCTGGTAAGTTCAGCTGCCTTGAGTGACATTTCCTTGTGTACCTGAAAATCGTCGTAGCGCGGGGGTACGATAAACCAGTCGAACCCGACCCTCAGCACCAGCATCGCGGCAGCGAAGATGATCATCCGCTGCTCCTTCAGCCTGTAGTAGAAAAAGGTAAGGACAATCATGGTAAGAAAAATCACACCCGCCTTCAGCCAGGCCTGATCTACGAAACCGGTCTGTTTGAGCAGGGGCATGGGTATGGCAAAGGCAATGCCGAGAATCATCACGCCCAGCAGAAAATATTCCACAATCCGGCTGCGTAGTCCGTTCACCTTCAGATCTTCGAAGAACATATAAACCAGTATGGTGAAAAGTGGTGGAAAAAGCATGAAGATGTAACGCGGGTAGGATTCGGGGGATGTCCAGTAAATGATGATGTTGAAAATAAATACCAGAAAATTGAACCGGAGGAAGGGATGATCTTTCAATGTCTTACGGAAGTCCCTCCTGAAAAAGAAAATCCACAGCACCGACCAGGGAAAGAAATGATAAAACATTTCAAACGGAAACGTAAACAGGTGGGTAACAAACCTCACCCAGCCATAGTTGATGATGGTGCGCTTTTCGCTTTCGCTGAAAAGGGTGGTAAAAACATTGTCGAGCGAGTTGTACCTGAAATAAATCAGGTAATAACTGCCGACAATCGCGAGAAACAACCCGATTCCGGCAAAATGCCTCCAGTTGAACAGCTTTTTAAATTCCCGGTTGTAACTGAAGAACACCAACAGGGTAATTCCCTGAAACACCAGCGATGGCAGGCCTTTCATCATGAAGGTAACTGCAGTCAGCAGGTAAGAAACCAGGAAAAGAGCCAGATATTTTTTCTTTTCATGAAAATGGTAAATCAGCATGAATGAACTGTAAACCAGCCACGAGAAGGTGATGTCGATGAGACCGAGAAATGAATCCCAGAAAAGGATGCGGCCCGATGTAATGAACAGAATGGCAGTGATGAAGGCCTGCTTGTTTCCGAGGTGCTTTCTGACGAAATAAAAAATGGAGATACCGAAAAGAAGCAAAGAAATGATCATCGGCAGGCGAAGGGTGAATTCAGAATAGTTACCCGCCATTTTGTAAAAAGCGATAATGATCCAGTTGTAAAGGGGCGGTTTGTTGTAGTAAAATTCACCGTTGATGGTCGGGGTAATGTAGTTGTCGCTGACAATCATTTCCATGGCAACGAGGGCGCGGGTGGGTTCGTCGGTCGGGAAGTTGATGGCCAGAAATCCCAGGTGCCAGAACAATGCAGGAAACAGCATAAAAATGGCAAAGGCATAGAAAAACCAGGGATTCCGTTGAAGAAACGCAAGTATTCCTGAAGTTATATTTTGCATTGGTGAGAGCCTGAGGTTAAGTGTATTCCGGCCTTGGCCAGAAGGGTAAAACAGTTGCAGATGGCCTGAAACCAGCCTTTAAAGTTATGCCTTCCGGGCGCATCAGCCCCCCGAAAGCTTAACCTTGTAACCTTTTTTTACCAGAAAATCCATAATTTTTTGTCTGAAATCACCCTGAACCAGGATGATGCCTTCAGAGGCAGAGCCTCCGGCTGCACACAGGTTCTTCAGCTGCTTTGCCAGGGCTGAAAGGTCATCCTCTGTACCCACAAATCCTGTAACCAGGGTGGCTTTTTTCCCACCCTTCATTTTTTTATCAAGCATCACCCTCAGGTCCTGCTGTTGGGGTGGAAGCGTCGGTTGTTCCTCCTGATTGCCATAGTTATAGGCAAAATCCGGATTGGTCGAGTAAACGACACCCTGGGGTTTGTTGCTTTTTTTATCTGCCATAGATTCAGTGTTATGGTACGATCATCCTGAGCGAATGCGGATTAACCGAAATCTCAAGATCCTTCGATAGCTTGACCGGCTCGCCGTCGATGTTGACCACCCGGTTTTTGTTTCTTGTGAGCTTAATTTTACGGGCTCTGACAATCTCCACAAAACCCGATGAATCGACCCGCCGTGTAATCAGCATCCCAACCACCCTCGGGGCGTAAAGCAAAGGAACCTTTTTTACGATACACACATCTACCAGGCCGTCGTCGATGCGTGCCTCAGGAGAAATGATGGTATTGTACCCGAACTGATTGGTATTGGCGAAACTCACGAACAAGGCCTGCCTCACCACCTGCTTTCCGTCGATCTCCATGCGGTACTTTCGCGGACGGTACCAGGTGTATTCGTTGGTAACAATCCTGAAGTAGGAGAAAAAACCGCGTCGGGTAACCTGTGAAAACCGCTTGGCTACCAGCGCATCAAACCCCACTCCGGCTATGGAAACGAAAAGGTCATCGTTGATGCTGACCGTGTCGATGAATTGCGTTTTCCCCTGCACGATCAGCCTGAGGCTTTGCTCAATGTCGATGGGAATGTTCATGTGCCTGGCCAGTCCGTTGCCCGACCCTGCCGGCACCACTGCCAGCAATGAATTACTGCCGATCATCCCTTTAACAACCTGGTTCAGCGTACCATCGCCACCAACAGCAACGATCACATCAAAACCGGCCCGGGCAGCTTCATTGCTGAGATCCTTCACATGCTGCGCCGATTCGGAATACCGGATGACACACTCAAACTGCTGCGGGTCGAATACAGCAGCTATTGCATCGGCCAGCATCGATTTGCGCGCCTGGTTAACCCCCGACACCGGATTTACAATGAAAAAAATGCGTTTTATCTCCCCTGGCATAGCTATCAAAGTAGCAAAGATTGACCCTTTAAGCAGCTGCAAAATTACGAAAATAAAGGCTTGGTGGTTTGTTTTATCGGTTGAGAACAGGCAGTTGTCCCTGGCCTGAAAATACAAAAGGCCACCTTACGGCAGCCTTTTGGTAAATGATCACAGGTGATTTATTTTTCAACAATCACATCGATCTTCATTTTATCACCCTTTGTATAAAGGTCAATCACTTTGATCAGGCCAAGCTTGTTGGCTTTGGTTTTGAAAAGAATCACATCTCCTTCGGCAAGCTCATTGGCTTTGGTTGACTGGTTGTTGAGATCAAAATTCGGGAAAACATAGGTAGTACCGATGGCATCAAACTGGGCAGCGGTAATGGTTGTTGCATTGAAACGGGTCTGGTTCTTGTTGGTCCAGAGGTTCAGTTTCAGGTCAGAGATAGTGTTCGCATCAACGTCATCGGGAGAAGCAATGGTATTTCCATTGGTAACGCCTTTGAAGAAAAGGAAATCAATCTTCGCTTGGGTTGAAGGAACGGCTGAAGTCTGGGTAACGTTGTAGGCTACCCCTTCAGAAGTGGCGAAGAAACTGCCGATAGCATCATTCCATGAACCGAGCTCAACATTGGAGAATTTGGTAACCTCAGGACCCTGAACGGTAACATTGAATGCTTTTTCAACTGTCATTCCGCCCTTGTCGGTGAGCTCAAAAGAAAGCCTGCCTGTTCCAACACCGGTGAATTCAAGTTCGGTTTCCCAGTTGAATGAATCGGCATTCAGGGTACTGTCGACCAATGTTGTAGGGATGTTGTTGGCCGTATAAATGAATTTGAACTTGGTCAGCTTGTTGCCGGAAACACTGCTTTTTCCGCCTACAACACCAACTTTAATGCTATTGCCGATTTCGATGGTAACATCATCGGAGGTATAACCGGTGCCCCCTTTCAGGGTGAGTGATGGACCCGGATCGGTTTCTTCACCTTCATCGGTACAGGATGAAACAAACACTACAGCACTCATCAGAAACGCTGCAAACAGAAAACTCCACTTTTTCATAATAAATCAGTTTTTGGTTGGTAATATCTTGGGATTGTTCGGGTAATTCACCGTAATACGGATCAAAATTACAAAATATGATTCATTATTCTATCTGCAAAAGACGTTCCAAAACAAGGGCTGTCATGCTGATTTGAAGAATAATCTACCTTAAAACAGCCCATTTAAACACTTAACCAAGGCAAATGTTGCAAAAATCAATCGGTTGCAGCCAGATTCCGGAACAATAATGATATATATATTCTACTTATTGTCAGCATTTTAAACAACCAATCCTGAACCAATTACCTGATTATCACCTAAGAAAAAACTGCCCGCCTGAAACCACAGAAAATGCTGAATTTCACTTAACATTTTTTTAAAAAAAGGAATTCGCCGGGGCTTTTTTCTGCCATCGGACTGACAACTACCGGGTCCGATGATGGTTTTTCCCCGGTTTCGCTCCTGGTAAAAGTCAGTTTTCGCAAAAGTAAACCCTGCAAAGGTGCAAGCCTGTCATATACGAAGGTACAACTCATTCGTTGATCTGTTACAATTTTAACAGGCACCAGTAATTTTTTTTCTGAATCCCTTTTTTATTCGGCTTGTGCACTGTTACTTTGCACCTTCTGAAATATGAAAAACACCTAAAAGCGGAGGCTGATTTGGCAACCATAGCGACCACAGGCAACAAAGGCAAAGGAATCCGTTCCGATTGCCAGGTAACCCTTGAATTAAGGCAAAGCGGAGGAATTGAAATCCGGCTTACAAGCAAGGTTAAGGTGATGTACGGGGAATCTATCCTCACATTGTGTAACCATATGTTCCGGTTTTACAACATCGGACATGCGCTGCTTGAACTTGATGATACCGGTGCTCTTGAACCGGTAATTGCGGCAAGGCTTGAAGCTGCGATCCGCAAACTGACCGGGAGTACCCTGGAGTTTTTGCCGGAAATGCTTCCACAGAACAGCTACCATACTGAGAAGGACCGGGACCGTTTTTCGAGGCTTTACCTGCCTGGTAACAGCCCCAGTCTGATGATCAATGCCGGGATTCACAAACCCAACGGCATCATTCTCGACCTGGAAGATGCTGTGGCAGTGAGCAAGAAGGAGGAAGCCAGGTTTCTTGTCAGAAATGCCCTCCGGAGCATCGATTTCTACGGTGCCGAGCGCATGGTACGCATCAACCAGGTGCCTGCCGGACTGGAGGATCTGGATTACATTGTTCCCCATAACGTTAACCTGATTCTGGTACCCAAATGTGAGAGTGCCGGTCAGATTGCCCAGGTAAACCAGCGCATTGAAGCCATAAAGGCTGAAAAAGGAATCAGCGGCAACATCTGGCTGATGCCCATTATCGAAAGTGCACTGGGCGTGCTGAAAGCCCATGAAATCGCCACTTCAGCCAATGTGGTGGCCATGGCCATAGGGCTGGAAGATTACACAGCAGACCTTGGAACCCGTCGCACCAATGAAGGAACAGAATCATTCTTTGCCCGCAGCATGGTGGTAAACGCCTGCAAAGCAGCCGGTATTCAGGCGATTGATTCGGTGTTCTCCGATATCGCTGACATGGAGGCCCTCAAACAGACTGTACTCAGGTCGAAAGCGCTGGGTTTTGACGGTATGGGCTGCATTCATCCTCGTCAGATCAGGGTGATTCACGACAACTTTGCCCCGGATGACGCAGAAATTGAAAAAGCGAAGAAAATCGTAAACGCGTTTATTGAAGCGACCGACAAGGGGCTTGGCGTGGTTTCACTGGGTACGAAGATGATTGATCCGCCGGTGGTGAAACGTGCCCAGCATACCATTAACCTGGCCATCAGCATGGGCATGCTGCAGGCTGACTGGCGCAACGAGTTTATGGCCGTTTAAACAAAAGCTAAGTTTGGTATCCGGAAAAAAAACTGAAAATCATGTCGAAATACGATAAAATCACCACCAATGCTGCCGGGCGCGAAGTCCCTCAGGTCATCAACGGTAAAGAGGCCGTTCCATTCATGGGGGTTGGTAAATTCAGGCCAACCGGGAGAAAGTATGCCCTGCCCATCAGCACCTGCGCTGATTACCCTGCCGATGGAAACAAAACACTCGGTTCAATCCGCGAAGCCCTGGAACGCTGCGGTCTGAAAGACGGGATGACCATCTCAACGCATCACCATTTCCGCAACGGCGACCTGGTAGGCAACCAGATTTTTGATGCCGCAGCTGCCATGGGTGTGAAGGGCCTTACCTGGGCTCCTTCGGCATCGTTTGAATGTCACAGCCCGTTGATAAAATATCTCGAAGATGGCACCATACACCACATCGAAGGCAGTATGAACGGGGCACTCGGAAAATTCACTTCCGAAGGTGGCATGCAGGGAATGGGTGTTCTCCGTTCTCACGGAGGCCGTTATCAGGCTATTCAGGATGGCGATCTTCACGTGGATATTGCTGTGATTGCTGCCCCGACAGCCGATGCTTTCGGCAATGCAACGGGCGACCGCGGCCCTGCGGCCTGTGGTTTGCTTGGCTTTGCCCTGGCCGATTCACAATATGCCGATAAAGTGATTGTTGTAACCGACAACCTCGTACCTTTTCCCTGTGTACCCTGGCAGATCCACGGCAATTACGTGGATTATGTGGTGGTTCTTGACAAAATCGGCATCCCTGAAAAGATCATTTCCGGTACTACCGAAATCACCAAAAGCCCCGACCGTCTGCTGCTGGCTGAAATGACCGCACAGTTCTGTGATGAAGCCGGTATCGTGCGCGATGGGTTCTCGTTTCAGGCCGGGGCTGGCGGAACCGCCCTCTCCATTGGCATCTATTTCGCAGAAATGCTCCGAAGGCGCGGCATGAAAGCCAGGTTTGCCCGGGGCGGCAGCAACAAGTATCTCGTAAAAATGCTTGAAGAAGGCCTGGTGGACTACATCCTCGACGGCCAGACCTTTGACCTGGAAGGGGTTCGCTCGATGCGCGAAAACCCTGGCCACCTCAATACAAGCCCGTTTACCAGCTATAATTACCATGGCAAAGGAAATTTTGCCTCCATGGTTGATGTGGTGATTCTGGGAGCCACCGAAGTTGATATCAACTTCAATGCCAATGTGGTAACCCATTCCGACGGATACCTGCTGCATGGGATCGGCGGCTGGATGAACTGCCTATTTTCTAAATGTGTGATTCTGCCCATTCCGCTCTTCCGCGACCGGATGCCGGTAATCCGTGAGCAGGTTACCACCATCTGCGGCCCCGGTGAACTTATTGATGTGATTGTTACAGAAAGGGGCATTGCGATCAACCCCCTGCGCACCGATCTTATTGAAAAACTGAAAGGTTCAACGCTTCCCATCAAAACCATCCATCAACTAAAGGACGAAGCCGAAAAAATCTGTGGCAAACCCGCCCTGCCGGTGCTCAGCGATGAATTTATCGCCGCCATCAAGTGGGTCGATGGTACCGTGATCGACGCCGTTAGAAAAGTGATTATCTGAATCAAGGGCACAAGTCACACCCCTGTGCCAGCGCAATTTAATCCGGCCCTGTCAGCTTGCAGCTGTAAGCAGACAGGGCCGGTTACCGGAATAGCCCACCATGCCGGAGCACTGACTGTTCCCTGCTCCTGAGTCAGTCGCTAATCTGAATTTCACCCTTATCCGCGAATCTGAACCATAGTTTTGAATTCCATGAATCCGGGTTCATGGGTATAGATGCATATCACCGAAGAAATAACTTAAAAATTTACACAACAGACATGAATAATATCAATAGTAAAAATATTTTACTAGTGTTATCTTACTGATTTTATGTATTTTATCGAATATTATTGAATGCTTGTATCAAATTTTTAAACATTTATTTTGTTTTTGATGTTAAAAATGTACTAAATTTACCTGTTAAATTCTTTTACATAGTCATTCTGGCGGCTTCCTGTCGCAGAATTATCAGTGGCTTTTGGTATAAATTAATAGGAAATTACTTTAAAAATTATTGACCATGAGTAAGATTCTTGCTATTGACGATGATTCCATTATCAGAACATTATTAACCAATATCCTGACCAAAGCAGGCTATGAGGTAATTACCGCAGCCGATGGCGAATCGGGACTTGAGCTCGCCGTAAGTACGGCCCCGGATCTGGTGGTAACCGATTTTCAGATGCCCGGGATGAGTGGTCTGGATGTGGTATCGGAGTTACAGCGAACCCAGCCCGGCCTGCCGGTGATTATTCTGACAGCTCATGGCGATGTGGCCCTCACCATTAAATCGATTCAGCTCGGGGCCTACGATTTTATTGAAAAACCCATTCAGACACAGGAACTGCTGGATGTCATCAGAAACGGACTGGAGGTTTCACGTCAGAGCCGGAGCCTAACTGAGACCATCTCACCCGAAATCAGAAAAGCCATTGAAGACAATCTGCTGGTGGGGAAAACGCCGGTGATGCGTGAAATATTCAAAAACATCGGGCGTATCTCGCTCAACAAGGTAAATGTATTGATTACCGGCGAAACAGGAACAGGCAAGGAGCTGATCGCCAGGCTTATACACTTCAGCGGCATTACGCGCGAGCACCCGCTTATTGTAGTAAACTGTTCATCGCTCAACGAGGGGTTGCTGGAACATGAATTGTTCGGCTACTCTCTGGGGGCCTTCCCGGGAGCCATGAACGAAAAGAAAGGAAAATTTGAACAGGCAGGTGAGGGAACCCTCTTTCTGGATGAGATCTCCGAACTTACCGACAACATGCAGACCAAATTGCTGAGGGTACTGCAGGAACTGGAGTTTGAGAAACCAGGTTCCTATGAGCCCATCCCAATGAAAGCAAGGATTATTGCTGCCACCAACAAGGATCTGGAAGCACTGGTGAAATCAGGCAGGTTCCGTGAAGAACTGTATTACAGGCTCAAGGTTTTCACCATTGCCTTACCTCCCCTTCGCAACCGTAAAGACGACATCGGGGAACTGGTAAAACACCTGATTGGTAAGCTGAACCGTAAGCTGAACAAACGCATTCTCAAAATCGGTGATGGGGTGATTGATCTGCTATCTGATCACGACTGGCCGGGCAATGTGAGGGAGCTCGAAAATACCCTGATGCAGGCCATGATTATGACGCGAAGCGATGTGCTTGAAAAAGAACACATCGTACTGATGAGCCCGGCAGACGGATCCAATGGAGAAGCATTTGAACTGAAATCCATTGCCGATATTGAGAAAGTGCACATTAAGAAAGTGCTCGACCGGGTGAGGTGGAACAAACAGGAAGCCTCAAGAATCCTCGACATTACCCGTCCTACACTGAATGCCAAAATCGAGAAATACGGCCTGAAGCACAATTAATGGTCATATTTCTGCTGCACGCCTGTTTGATTTACATTTCTAATCCGGGAAAAAACCGAAAGCCTTTTTATATTCCTCCCTGGTATTGATGTTACTAAGGATTCCGGCATTGGATGTATCCAGTGTCCGGCAAGGATATGTATTCAGAAAACTGTCAATTCTGGCGTCCTCAGCCCTGAATTTACGGGCATCGCGGATGATGCCTGGCCCTATAAGAACCGGATGCCCCTTCCGGCCGTCAAACACTGGATAAACCACACCTTCCGGCAGTCGGTTAACGTACATTTCCCTGAGTGTATGAGTGTCAACAAACGGGTTATCAACATTCTGTAAAAATACATACGAATCGGCTGCAATGGCCTCGAGTCCGGTGCTGAACGAATGGAAACGTCCTTTCCAGGGGAAGTGGTTGATGAGGAAAGTAACGGTCAGCGGAGTGAGGAAACCATTCATTTCCAGCATATTGAAAAGATCCTGATTCACCACAACAACCACCTCCGAAAATCCTGATTGGTTATAGGTTGCGACAATTCTGTCAAGAAAAGAATGGCCTTCAGAACCGAATGGCAGCAGGGCTTTGGGTTTTCCCATGCGCTCCGAGGCTCCGGCAGCCAGAATCAGACAGGTTGTGGTCATGAAATTGTTGGTGAGATTCATTATTTTTTACTTTTACAAAAGTAATTAATTAAGCCTGCCCATATGGCCCATTCACAGGAGTTCTCGCTTATCCCGGTTAATAAACTGTACAGCATGATTGAAGCGGAGTACGCTCAACGTAAAGAAATCTTCGGGATACCAGAAAACCTCTTTTTTAACCCCGGCCTGCATCAATGCGAAAAGACCGGCATCTTCGGTCGTCTCATCGATACACCCATCGGTGTTGCTGCAGGGCCCCATACGCAGCTGGCTCAGAACATCATTTCCGCCTGGCTTTGCGGCGCACGGTATATAGAACTCAAAACCATTCAGACCCTCGATGAACTGGTGATTTCAAAACCCTGCATCGACATGCAGGATGAAGGCTACAACTGCGAATGGTCGCAGGAACTGAAAATCACGCAATCGTTCAGCGAATACCTGAAAGCATGGATCATCATTCATGTATTACAACACAAATTTGGTTGGGATGCAAAACCGGAGGCCGGTATGGTCTTCAACATGAGCATTGGCTACAATTACGAGGGTATTCTGAAGGAAAACGTGCAGTGGTTTCTGGCGCAGATGAAGGATTGTAGTGTGTCAAAACAGGAAATGATTGCTTCGCTGCTACCCCAGGTGCCGGAAATTGACCGGATTGAAATACCAGATTTTATCTCCGGAAACATCACCCTGAGTACCATGCACGGCTGTCCGCCCGATGAAATTGAGAAAATCGGGCATTACCTGCTCACCGAAAAGAAACTACACACATACATCAAGCTGAACCCAACCCTTTTGGGAGCTACGGCACTGCGGAATATCCTGAACGAAAAACTCGGTTTTAAAACCACGGTTCCCGACCTTGCCTTTGAACACGATCTGAAATATCCTGAAGCCATCGGCATCATCCGTCGCTTGCAGCAGACCGCGGATAAACTTGGATTGGTATTCGGAGTTAAGCTGACCAATACCCTGGAAAGCCTGAACCATAAAAACATCCTGCCATCCAATGAGCAAATGATGTATATGAGTGGGCGAGCCCTGCATCCCATCAGCATCAATGTTGCCAGGAAACTGCAGAATGAATTCGAGGGTGCTCTCAACGTCAGCTTTTCTGCCGGTGCAGATTGCTTTAATATTGCAGAAATCCTTCGCTGCGGTCTGAAACCGGTTACGGTCTGTTCCGATCTGCTGAAACCAGGGGGGTATGGGAGGCTGAAGCAGTATATCCACAACATCGGATCGTTGCCGGATGCGACCAGAGCGGACAAACTGAGAAACCTGAATGCCTATGCCGATGCGGTGGTGGACGATGCTGCTTATAAAAATGACCCTTACCAGATAAAAAGTATCAAGTCGTCGAGGGTCCTTGATCAGTTCGACTGCATACAGGCACCCTGTGTCGATGAGTGCTCCACCAGCCAGGATATTCCGGATTACCTTTACCATACGGCTGCCGGCAACCTGAAGAAGGCGATGGATGTGATCCTGGCAAAAAATCCGTTTCCCCATGTGCTGGGTTCGGCCTGCGATCACCCCTGCCAGACGAAATGCACCCGGATGAACTACGACCAGGCACTGAAAATAAGAGACATCAAGCTATTTGTTGCTGAAAACGGTCAGGAATCAGGAATCAGGGTGGCCCCTGACAACGGGAAGAAAGTGGCTGTGATCGGTGCCGGTCCATCGGGGCTTGCCTGTGCCTATTTCCTGTGTCAGGCCGGATTTGCTGTAGAGATATTCGAATCGAAGGAAGCCGTTGGGGGTATGGTTTATGAAGCCATTCCGGGTTTCAGAATGAAAATGGACTTACTTGCCAGGGATGTAGACCGCATCCTGCAACTCGGTGTGAAAATTCACTTCAATGCAAAGATCGACCGGGTGCGCTTCGAATCCCTGCGCATGGATTTCGATTTTGTGTACATCGCAGCCGGGGCACAAAACTTTAAAACGCTGGGGATGGAAGGGGAAACTGCCAATGGGGTGCTGAATGCCTTTCACTTCCTGAAAGAGGCGAAAAAAGGAATGGCCGGTGATCCTGGTCAGCACATCCTCGTGATCGGAGGCGGCAATACAGCCATGGATGTGGCACGCACCGCCAGACGACTGGCCGGGGAAAATGCCTCTGTAAAAGTCCTGTACCGGCGTACCCGGGCCGAAATGCCAGCCGACCGCGAAGAAATTGAAGCCCTGCTTTCGGAGAACATTGAGCTTTGCGAATTGCTTTCACCTGAAAAGATTCACGTAATCAATGGCCGGATTGTATCGCTCTCCTGTGCAAAAATGAAACTGGAACAACCTTTGTCGGGTGGCCGGCCTGTTCCGGTAAAGACCGGCGAACCCCTGATTGAATTCCCGGCCGATACCCTGATTCCGGCACTCGGACAGGAAACGGACCTTGATTTCATCGATCCGGCCAGCCTGAAAACAGGAAACATCACAAATGAAACCCTGCCGGATGGCGTCTTTATCGGAGGTGATGCCCTGCGAGGAGCGGCAACCATCGTAAAAGCTGTGGGTGATGCCCGCCGGACCTCGCGGAAGATAATTCAACAGGCAGGCCTTGCACTACCGGCAGAACATCTCCCGAAAGACAGGGATCTGAACCTCCGGGAGCTGATTGTCCGTAAATCAGAACGGATACCGATGGATAAGGCCATTGAAGGGTTTCAGGTAAGGCTGAATCCCCGGCAGGCACAGGCAGAGGCTGGCCGTTGTCTGCAATGCGATGAGGTATGCAACATTTGTGTTACGGTTTGTCCAAACAGGGCAAATATGTATTATCAATGCGACACAGCGGAGATTCCTGTCTGGGAGTTACAACCCTTCGAAACCGGGCAGAAGTTTATTAAGGCCGGGGCATTCTCCGTTCATCAGCGTATTCAGGTGCTTAACCTTGCCGACTTCTGTAATGAATGTGGCAACTGTACCACTTTCTGCCCTTCGTCGGGAGCCCCGTTCCGCGACAAACCAAGATTCTGTCTGACTGAAAAGAGTTTCAACCAGACCGATAACAGTTACCTGCTTGAAAAATATCAGGGTCGGACAAGCCTCAGACACCGTTCTGATAAAGGGGTCAGTAGACTTCTGAAAGATGATTCAGGATACCATTATTTCAGCCAGGAAGCCGAAGTGGTATTTAACCAAGATTTTCAGCCTCAGTCATTCAGTCTGCAAAGCCCCGGGAATACCGGAATTCACCTCAAGGAGGCAGCTGTGATGAAATTCCTTGCCGACGCCCTGGGAGAATCAGCTCTCCTTAACCGGCATTCCGATGACCAGAATGAATTTTAACTTTTTACATAAATATAATCACGAATGATCACAACCATCAACCACATTGTCAACCCTGAAGCACGGCAGAAAGCCATTGAACGATTCCGTGAGAAGGGGATTGTACTGCCAACATTCGCCCAGATGAGGAACCCTGAACTGGTTCCTGAGAAAATCAAAGAAAGTCTCCGTCAAATCGGGCTGTGGGACCTGCACCCGGCCAACCTGTTCAGGATTACCTGGAAGAACGAACCGGTTGAAAAAGGGGGACAGTTTGGGGGAGTTAATTACCTTGAACTTCCTGAAACGCTCACGGGCGTAAAAGCGCGGATTGTACTGCTCATCGGCAAGTATTTCCCTACCGGTGCCCATAAAGTAGGGGCTGCTTACGGATGCCTGGCTCCCCGTATTATCAGCGGGGAGTTTGACCCTTCTTATCACAAGGCAGTCTGGCCATCTACGGGTAACTACTGCCGGGGTGGCGCATTCGATTCTTACCTTATGGGCGTGACAGCTGTTGCCATCCTTCCGGAGGAGATGAGCCAGGAGCGCTTTTCATGGCTCAGAGACATCGGGGCTGAGGTAATTGCAACCCCTGGTTGCGAATCTAATGTAAAAGAGATTTACGACAAATGCTGGGACATCCGCCGCAACCGGCCCGATTGCGTTATTTTCAACCAGTTTGACGAATTCGGCAACCCTGCATGGCACTATAATGTAACCGCTCCCGCCATTGACGAGGTTTTCCAAACCATTAAAACATCCGAAAGTAATCTGGCGGCCTACGTTTCGGCGACCGGCTCAGCCGGAACCATCGGGGCCGGGGACTACCTGAAAAAGCACTATCCCCATCTGAAAATTGTTGCTTCCGAAGCCCTGCAGTGCCCTACCCTGCTCAACAACGGCTTTGGCGGCCATCGTATCGAAGGCATCGGCGACAAGCATGTTCCCTGGGTGCACAATGCCCGGAATACGGATATGATCACCGCCATCGATGATGAGGATTGCATGCGTGTTTTCAGGCTGTTCAACGAACCGGAAGGACATATTTACCTGAAATCCTGCGGCCTTGATCATGCGCTGATCAGTCAGCTTCATCTGCTGGGCATTTCCGGGGTTTCCAACCTGCTTTCGGCCATCAAAGCAGCAAAGTATTACGAGATGAATGGTGATGACATCCTGTTTACCCTTGCAACCGACTCTGCCGATATGTATCAGTCGAGACTGGCGGAACTGACCAATGAGAAAGGAAGCTATACTGCCCTTCAGGCAGCAAAAGACATGGAGAAATGCATCCTCGGCCAGGGTACCGACCACCTGAAAGAACTGGGATACCTTGACCGAAAGGCCATTCACAACCTGAAATACTTCACCTGGGTGGAACAGCAGGCCAAAGAAATCGAAGACCTGAACCAGTTGTGGTACGACCGCAAACTCTGGGACGACCAGTTTAACCAGGCGACCAGATGGGATGAGATGATCAATGAGTTTAATGAGGAGACAGGGGTGTTGAAGAAGCTGTAGAGAATTTCAAATTTCGAATTTCTAATTTCCAATTTCAAATTTCAAATTTCAAATTTCCAATGTCCAATGTCAAATATCCAATGGATAATGTATAAAAATTGTGGATCAGACTGTCTGACGGTTTTCCTGCCGGAAGAGGACAGTAAGGGTTGCAGATTTCAGACCATTCACCGGCCATTCGTTGTTCGTAATTAACAGAAAATGAACGCTAAATTTTCATACAAGTGCAACGACTGCGGCAAGCTGATTCCAGCCGGTGGTATAAGTTATCTATGTCCGGATTGCAGTGCGAAGCAACAGCCGGGACAGCCTCCAGCAGGGATATTAAAGGTTGTTTACGATCCCTTTTTTATCAGGAGTAAGTCATTTTCTGCGCTGAAGGAAAGCCGGTTTCTTGAATTGCTACCATTGAACAGCCTGCAAAGCCTGCCAAACCTGAGGACAGGAAATACCCCGCTTTATGAAATAGAAAAGCTGGATGGAATCCCATTGGAACATTCGCTTTTGCTGAAAGACGACTCCCAGAACCCGACATTTTCTTTTAAAGACCGTGCATCAGCCATAGTTTCTGCCTTTGCCTGGGAAAACGGGATAGAAACCCTGGTCGCTGCCTCTACCGGAAACGCTGGCTCTTCGTTGGCTGGCATGTGCGCAGCACAGGGTCAGAAAGCCGTGATTTTTGTCCCTGCTTCGGCACCCAGGGCAAAGCTTACACAAATCCTGATGTATGGGGCAACACTGGTACCGGTTGACGGGAATTACGACATGGCCTTTGACCTGAGCGTTGAAGCCACACGGATTTTCGGATGGTACAACCGCAATACTGCCTACAACCCGTTGACGATTGAAGGAAAAAAAACCGTTTCTCTTGAATTGTTTGGTCAAATGAATCAACGCGTGCCTGACCGGATTTTCGTACCGGTAGGAGATGGTGTGATCATTTCCGGGGTATACAAGGGCTTTGAAGACCTGATGGCCATGGGACTGATCGACCGGATGCCTGTGATTGTAGCGGTTCAGGCAGAAGGCAGCAGCAACCTCATCGACAACCTCGGGGCCGGAGAATTCAAGGCAAGGCCTTCTTCCACCATTGCCGACAGCATCTCAGTGGATATTCCCCGGAACTTCAGCATGGCAGCGGCTTATCTTCTTAAATATCAGGGAGAAACCATCAAAGTAAGTGATCAGGCGATCATCAATGCTTCATCAGCTCTGGCAAAAAATACAGGCCTGTTCACCGAACCAGCGGCGGCAGCGGCTTTTGCCGGCTACGAAGCTTATGCACAGAAAAATCGCCTTCCCGAAGCATCGGTGAATGTCATTCTGCTCACCGGAAGCGGACTGAAGGACCTGAATGCCGTTCAATCTCTGCTGAACATCCCGACTCCGGTAAAGCCAGACATTGCTTCTGTTGAATCTTTTCTGAACGACAAAATCTGAACAGGTATGATACAGTTCAACCTGAATGGCAATCCTGTTAAGTTTACAGGGAATCCCGAAACCAGACTCCTGCACTTCCTGAGAAATGAACGGGGAATTACTTCTGTGAAAGATGGCTGTTCGTGTCAGGGCGCTTGTGGAGCCTGTCTTACGGAGATCAACGGCGAAGCAAGGCTGTCGTGCATGACGGCTATGGAAAAACTTGAAAATGCTGAGGTACGTACGCTTGAAGGCATACCAGAAGAGATCAGGGATGTATTGGCCAGTGCTTTTGTAGATAAAGGGGCGGTTCAGTGCGGTTTCTGCACACCCGGGTTCCTGATGCGGACAAAAATTCTGCTTCAGAAAAACCCGCAACCCACCCGTGATGAGATCAAAAAGGCACTTACCCTCAATTTATGCCGGTGTACCGGTTATGTGAAGATTGTGGATGCCATTGCGGAAGCAGCCAACCGCCTGCATGCTGACCATATACCTGAAAAGATATTCACATCAGCAAAGGTTGGTGACTCCTACCCCAAATATGAAGCCTATGAGATGGCTACCGGCAAACGAAAATTTGTGAATGACCTCCATTTCGACGGAATGCTTCATGGGGCACTGCGGTTTTCTGATCATCCGAGGGCGCTGATACACGGGCTTGACCTCAGCAAAGCTCTTCAGGTTAAAGGGGTTGTAAGGATATTCACAGCAGGGGATGTTCCGGGCGACCGCTACGTTGGCCTGATTTTTAAAGACTGGCCACTGATGATCAGCGCCGGTGAAACCACCCGCTACATCGGCGATGTACTGGCCGGGGTGGTTGCTGAAACTGCTGAAACTGCCCGTCTGGCTGCCTCACTGATTGAGGTCACTTATGAGGTATTGCCCCCGGTTACCGACCCTCTCGAAGCCATAAAGACGGCCTCTCCGAAGGTTCATCCCGATCGCGAAAACCTGCTGGAAACCTGCAGGGTTTATCGTGGCGGAGATGCAGATGAACTACTTAAAGGTTCCGCTTTTGTTGCCAGAGGCCTGTACCAGACCCAGCGGATTGAACATGCTTTTCTTGAAACTGAAGGGGCAGTTGCCTTACCGGATGATGATGGCGTACACCTCTATTCCAACGGACAAGGCATTTATGTTGACCGCAGGCAGGTGGCTTCCTTGCTGGGACTTCCTGAAGAAAAGGTAAGGGTTACGCTGGTTTCAACCGGTGGTGGTTTCGGAGGAAAGGAAGACCTTACGGTTCAGGGGCATGCTTCCCTGTTTGCCTGGCTGCTGAAGCGACCCGTGAAAGTCGTGCTTAGCAGGGAAGAGTCCATCAGGATGCATCCGAAACGGCATCCTGTTACCATGGATATTGCTGTTGGCTGCGATAACGACGGTCGGCTGACCGGACTGAAACTTTACGCTGTGGGTGATTCGGGCGCGTATGCCTCGGTCGGCACCAAGGTGATGGAAAGGGTGGCCGGGCATGCTACCGGAGCCTATCATTTTCCCTGTGTCAATCTTGAGGCACTTACTGTTTACACCAACAACATCCCCAGTGGCGCCATGCGCGGATTCGGAGCCAACCAGGTGGGTTTTGCCCTTGAAGGCTGCATTGATGACCTTTGCAGACAAGGTAACTTCGACCGGTGGCAGTTCCGCTACACCAATGCCCTGACCGAAGGAAAGATGACAGCAACCGGACAGATCCTCAAAGGCGGGGTGGGTGTAAGGGCGACCCTTGAAGCAGTTAAACCCTTTTACGATAAAGCCCGGATTAAAGGTATCGCATGCGGCATCAAGAACAGCGGGGTCGGAAACGGAATGGCTGACTCCAGCGAGGTAATCATCACCGTCATTTCCGAAAGCAAAGTACATCTGCAGCACGGATGGACGGAAATGGGTCAGGGAGTACATACCATTGCCAGCCAGGTGTTGTTTGAAGAAACCGGCATCAATCCGGGAATCGTTGAAGTATCGGTCGACAGCAATGCCGGTATTCCCACCGGGATGACCACCTCTTCGAGGGCAACTGCCTTGCTGGGCAATGCCATTCTCGATGCCTCGGAACAAATCCGGGAAGACCTGAAAACCCATTCATTGAAAGAACTCTCAGGAAAATCGTACAAGGGGAGTTATTCCTACAACCTGACAACCAAACCAGGAGCTGATGCAGCGGAAATCATTACCCATTTTGCTTATGGCTATGCCACTCAGCTGGTGGTGCTGAACGATGCCGGCGAAATTGAAACCATTTACGCCGCCCACGATGCCGGTAAGATCATGAATCCGGTGATGTTTGAAGGTCAGATCGAGGGAGCGGTGCACATGGGACTGGGCTATGCTTTATCGGAAGATCTGCCGATGAACGGCGGACAGCTCGTATCATCCAAAATACGTGACCTGAAGATTCTCAGGGCAAAGGATATGCCAGAAATCGTCGTGCTGGGCGTAGAAGTCAAAGATCCGGTCGGCCCTTACGGTGCCAAAGGACTCGGCGAAATCGGGCTCGTACCCACTGCCGCGGCGGTGGCGAATGCGTTCACTGATTTTGACGGGAAAAGGAGGTTTGAGTTACCTTTGAAGAAATAGATTTTTTTGAATTTTACGGTTTACGATTTACGATTTACGATTGAGCCAAATTGAAACATAGTCACGCGTTTCACACTTTAAAAACGAAAACTATGACAAGTAAGGAATTAATCAGCAGGTTTAAAGCATTCGCTATCAATGTAGCTTTGATTATTAAATCTTTACCCAAAGATTCCATAAATGTGGCATACTCCAATCAGCTAATCAGGTCTTCAAGTTCCGCAGGCGCTAATTACAGAGCTGCCTGCAGAGCAAAATCAACGGCTGACTTTATCAACAAACTTAAAATTGTAGAAGAAGAAACTGACGAATCACTCTATTTCCTTGAATTAATAGAGCATTTTAACCCGCAATTGAAAGAACAGATTCAACCTCTTCTCAAAGAGGGAAACAGTTTGCTGGCAATTATCGTAAAATCATTAATTACTTCAAAAGAAAAACTGAGAGAGAAACTGAAGGATATCAAAAAATAAAACAACAGGATCCACTTAAACGATTAAAATCGTAAACCACAAATCGTAAATCGTAAACCGTAAACCGTAAACCGTAAAACCTTTTCCAATGTCAATCCTCCTAACCAACGGCATTTACATTAATTCCGAAACCCTGGAATTCACCGAAACCAATATTCTTGTCGGAGAAGGCGATGATGGGGGAGTCAGTTTTATGGATGAGATACCGGCCGATTACCCATCTCAGGTCATCGATTGCAGGGGCAAATACATCACCCATTCCTTTTCCAACGGGCATCACCATGTTTATTCAGCCCTGGCCCGGGGCATGGGCGCGCCAAAGAAAAATCCGGAGAATTTCCCTGAGATTCTGGAATACATCTGGTGGAGGCTAGATAAGGCTCTGGATACTGAGATGATACGGTCGTCAGCCCTGGCTACGGCCATGGCCTGCGCGAAAAACGGTGTTACGTTTGTGATTGACCACCACGCCTCCCCTTTTGCAGTGAAAGGCAGCCTCGAAACCATCGCACAGGCGTTTGATGAGGTAGGTGTCGGACATTTGCTGTGTTATGAAATTTCGGACCGCGACGGACTTCCCATTGCCCGGCAGGGACTGGCCGAAACCGCTGACTATCTCTCCGGAAGGCAAGGCCTTGTTGGTCTGCATGCCTCTTTTACCGTTGGGGATGAAACACTTAAACAGGCTGTTGCTCTTGCGCGTGAAACCAGTTCAGGCATTCATATACATGTAGCCGAAGACCCGTCGGATGAAGGGCATTGCCTGGAAAATTATTCAACCTGGGTTGTTGACCGCCTGGCCGAAGCCGGGGTCCTTGACTTCCCGAAAACCATTCTTGGCCACTGCCTCCATCTGGATGAATACGAACGTCAGCAATTATACAATTCACCTGCCTGGGTGGTTCAGAACATGGAAAGTAATCTGAATAATGGTGTCGGGCTTTTCAATTCAAAAGGACTGAGCAAACGCATTATGCTGGGGACCGACGGCATGCACAGTGATATGCTCAGGAGCGCCAAAGCAGCATTTTTTGCCGGTCATAATTCCGACAACATTGATTATTCAGAAACCTACCGTCGCTTCAGAAACGTTCACAATTACCTGTCATCCAACAACTTTAAAGGAGATGGCGACAACAATCTGGTAGTTCTGAATTACGACACCCCCACCCCTTTCTACAGCAGCAACTTTTTGGGTCATTTTCTTTTCGGTATTGAGGCCCGGCACGTTGACCATGTTATTTCAAACGGGAGGCTGATCGTGCAGGACGGAAGAATTACCACCGTTGACGAGCATGAGATCCTGAAAGAAGCCCGAAAACAAGCCCGGCGGCTTTGGGAAAAGATGAAGTAGTGCTCCGCTTTATACTAACTTTGCACCTCCGGTCCCGACAGATGAATCCCGGATCGGCTGCTTGTTATGGACATTTCTCTTCTACAGTGGATCGGATACACCGCATCGGTCATCATTGCAATTTCGATGACCATGAACTCCATCCTGAAATTCAGGTGGATCAACCTGGCTGGTGCTGTTACATTCTCTACCTATGGATTCCTGATCGGGGCACTGCCGGTTGGATTTCTGAACGGATTTATTGCCTTTGTGGACATCTATTACCTCTATGCGATCTATTCAAAGAAAGAGGTTTTTGAAATTCTTGAAGTAAGGGCCGACAACCGCTACCTGCTTCGTTTTCTGCAGTTTCACGATCACGATATCCAGAAGTTCTTCCCGGGATTCGTCTATAAACCCGAAATGAACACCATCAGTTTCTTTATCCTCCGCGATATGGCCGTTGCCGGGATTTTTCTTGCCCACCGCGAAAAAGACCATTGCCTGGTAGTCGGGCTCGATTTTGTGCTGCCCGAATACCGCGATTTTAAAAATGGCCGCTTCATTTACCTGAGACTCAAGCAGCGGTTTATCAAAGAAGGGTTCAGAAAGGTCATTGCCGAAGGCCGGAGTGAACAGTACGGAAAATACCTGAAAAAGCTGGGATTTTCGTATAATTCAACGGGCTTATTCGAAAAAAACCTTCTGGATTAAGGATCCTGTCCGGAATAATATTGTTGAACGTACGCTTAATCTGTTAAGATCCATGATTTGACAGAAAAACAGTATACCACCGGTTGCGCTCCGGATAACTGACTGAAAAATAACAGGAGGAGACCACCTCTTCTGACCAGATGAATTTCAATAGCCATTGTCCGGTAAAAGCAGCTTTGTTTCACGGACAATCATGAATTTCAAAGCTGTGCTGAAAACAAGTTTTGCTATGGCAACTACGCTGATCAAAAACGGAATCCTGGTAACGGCCAGGCAAACAACCCAGGCTGATATCCACATTGAAAACGGCCGCATCACGCAGACTGGTATCGGCCTTGCGTCCGGATTACCGGAATGCCGGGTATTGGATGCCACAGGCAAACTCATCTTCCCCGGAGGCATCGATCCGCATGTTCATTTTGCTTTGCCCACCCCGGCCGGGCCTTCGTGCGACGATTTCCTGAGCGGAAGCCGTGCAGCCCTGGCCGGAGGTACCACCTGTTTCTTTGATTTTGTAACACCCATGCTTGGTCAGTCCCTGAAAGAAGCCCTGCTGCAGCGTCAGGCCGAAGCTGCCGGCAGCCTGCTTGAGTATGGACTCCACATGGGGATAACCTGGTTTGACGAAACGGTGCCAGGTCAGATGGAGTGGTGTGTGAAAGAAGCCGGGATAAGATCCTTTAAAGCATACCTGGCCTACAAGGGTAGTATTGGCATTGAATACCCTGAACTTGAAAAGGCGATGGAAACATCTGCAGCGCTGGGGACTGTGATGCTTGTGCATTGCGAGGAGGGCGATGTTATCCTTCACAAACAAAAGGAATTCCTGAAACAGGGCAACACATCGCCCCTGTATCATGCCTTATCCCGGCCTCCGGAAACGGAAGCTGAATCCGTTAGGAAGGTGGTGGACCTCTGCCGCAAAACCGGGTGTAAGACGTACATCGTACATACCTCAACGGCAGCATCGCTGGAGTACATCCGTCAGGGAAAGCAGGAAGGCCTGCCACTCTCTAGCGAAACCTGCCCGCAGTACCTGCTGCTGGATGAGTCGGTTTACCATAACCCTTTACCCGGATCGCTGAAGTACGTGATCAGCCCGCCTATCCGTAGCAAAACCGATCAGGAGGCTCTCTGGCTGGCCCTGCAGGATGGCACTGTGGATGTAGTCTCCACCGACCACTGCCCCTTCAACACCCTTGGCCAGAAAGACCAGGGACTCCATGACTTCACGAAAATTCCCAATGGCGCGGGTGGCGTGCAGCACCGCCTGGCATTGCTTTACACTTACGGTGTGCTGACGGGCAAAATCGACCTGCAGCAGTTCGTGGCACTCACCTCAACCAATGCGGCCCGCATTTTCGGGCTCTATCCCCGCAAAGGGGAAATTGCGGCCGGTTCAGATGCCGATCTGGTGATCTGGGACCCGGAAAGCACATCGGTAATATCAGCAAAAACCAACATACAGACCTGTGATGAGGATATTTTTGAAGGAACAGTAACCAAAGGAAGTGCTTACCAGGTCATCATCAGCGGCAATCATACTGACTAAAAGCCCCCTGATTCCATGAACCAGCGAATCTTCGCCATCGGTGACATACACGGATGTTACGACCGGTTTAAGGAACTGGTTGAGCAGCATATTGTTCTTTCGGAATCCGACAAGCTGATCCTGTTGGGCGACTACATTGACCGGGGAAGCCAAAGCAAGGAGGTCATCGATTACATCATTGAACTTCAACGATCAGGCTATGATGTCGTTCCTTTAACGGGCAATCATGAGGCCATGCTGCTGGATGCCCTTACCGACCCGTCGGCAGTAACACTTTGGTTTATAAACGGCGGATACAAAACCATGCAGAGTTTCGGCATCAGCAGACTGTCGGAATTAGCTCCTGCTTACATCAGATTCTTCAGGAACCTAAGGGATTATTATGAATTTGAGAATTTCCTGTTTGTTCATGCCGGATTCAACGATACCATTGAAGATCCTTTCATTGACAGACACAGTATGCTTTGGGAAAGCCGGCAGGAATACCTGCATCCGCTACTAAAGGACAGAACCATTGTTCACGGGCATCAGACCATTAAGTTGTCATCGCTGATTGAAAGAATTGATCAACATGCCCGGGTTATCAACATTGATACAGGATGTGTTTATGCTGATAGAATGGGGTACAGCAAACTTACAGCAATTGAGCTGAAATCTTTTACAATTACTTCATTTTGAGGTTACAGGAGCATTAAATCTGCGATTCGCGAATTTCGAATTTACACTCAGGATTATAAAAAAACACAACGTATTATGGTTCATTAAAGTGCGCATCAGAAAATAAGATGCGCACCAGCTTTCAATTCCGGGAATTTTTTATGGTATTACACCACCCGCTTCTTCCCTGCATTATAAAGACTTTCCAGCACCTCTGCCGCATTGCTGAACTTGTTGTTCAGAATCATGGCTGCAATAATGTAAGGTTTGTACCCCGCTTCCTTGTAGGTTTCGATGCGGTAACGCTCAAACACGCTGGCGGCCACTTCACCTTCTTTACAGGAAACATCGGAAATATCGGCCGGAAGGCAATGCATATAGAGAGCCTTCCCGTCTCTGGTCAGTTTCATCTTTTCTTCGGTGCATTCCCAGTCTTTAAAGCGTGCATTGTTGGCCAGACATTGCTGTTCAAGGGCTTTAAGTCCTTCTTTATCCGATGATTTCAGCAGTTGGGTGCGCTGTTGCATTACGGCAAACGGGGCCCAGCTTTTCGGATATACGATGTCGGCACTGGCAAAGGCTTCGTCCATGCTGTTGACTACGCGAAACTTACCGCCGGAAGCCGCAGCCTGTTTTCCAGCCATTTCCACCACTTCCGGAATCAGGGTATAGCCTTCGGGATACGCCAGATCGACCTCCATTCCGAAGCGGGTCATCAGGCCGATGATGCCCTGGGGCACCGAAAGCGGTTTCCCGTAACTGGGTGAATAGGCCCAGGTCATGGCGATTTTCTTTCCTTTCAGGTTTTCAAGGCCACCATAGTAATTCACAAGGTGCAGCAGGTCGGCCATAGATTGGGTGGGATGGTCGATATCGCACTGAAGGTTGACAATGCCCGGGCGCTGCGGAAGCACACCGTGCTTAAAGCCGTCGTCGAGGGCGTCGCCCACTTCCTTCATGTAGGTGTGTCCTTCGCCCAGGAACATATCGTCGCGGATGCCGATAACATCGGTGAGAAAACTGATCATATTGGCTGTTTCACGCACCGTTTCGCCATGGGCAATCTGCGATTTGGTTTCGTCGAGATCCTGAACCTCCAGTCCCAGCAGGTTGCAGGCCGAAGCAAAGGAGAAACGGGTTCGGGTTGAATTGTCCCTGAAATTAGAAATGGCCAGGCCCGAGTCGAAAACCTTTGCTGAAATATTATTGTCGCGCAGGTGCTTCAGGGCTTCAGCCACCAGCAGGGTTTGCCTTAGTTCATCTTCGGTTTTGTCCCAGGTGAGCAGGAAGTCCTTTTCAAAAAGGCCTGACTTTAATTTTTTGAGCTCTTCAATCAGCAGGTTGAATGGTTTCATAGTTGGGTTTTTGATGTTCTGACATGTCTCGCGCAAAGGCGCAAAGAAGCAACCTTATTTTGATGTTCTGACGTGTCTCGCGCAAAGGCGCTAAGACGCAAAGTTTTTCTTTCTGATGATTTAACTTGTCTCACGAAATGGCGCGATGACGCATTGTTCTATTTATTTTCTCCCGAATTAAATGGAAGGACAACATGCCGTAGAGTATCTTTACATTTAAGAAATAATTCTTTGTTGTTTCCAAAACAGAAAAGCACCCTTACGCCTGTCCCGAGAATTCGCGTCTTTGCGTCCTTGCGTGATTCTTTATAAGCTTAAATCAGGTACGCATAAGCTGCATAAAATGCTGCTGCCACCTCCAGGTCGTCGATGCGTACTTTTTCATTGGGCGCATGGGCCATTACCTCATTGCCCGGTCCGAAACCGATGATGGGAATGCCATAATAACCATTGATGGTTACCCCGTTGGTAGAAAATGTCCATTTATCCAAGATGGGATCTTTCCCGAACAAGCCGGTGAATGCTTCTACCCCGGTGGTTACCACTTTGTGATCGGCGGGTATTTTCCAGGTGGGATAATACTTTTCCATACCATACCGCAGACCTGTATAGGCAACTTCGTCATAGTGAAGCACTTCCACAGAAGCATCCATGCCTTTGATGATCTCCTCAATTTCAGCCACGGCCGATTCTTTGGTTTCACCCCACGTAAGGCGACGATCAAGGTGAAACTGAGCAAAATCGGCAACAGCACACAGCGACGGGCTTCCGGATTTGATTTCAGAAATGGTTATACTGCCCTTGCCCAGAAAATCGTCGTATGGCAGGCGCTCGTTGAGTTTCTCAATTTCGAGCGCAGCGCGGGCGGCCGCGTAAATGGCGTTTTTCCCGCGTTCGGGGGCGCTGCCATGGCACGAGATCCCGTTGAATTTTACCACAATTTCCATCCTCCCCCGGTGACCCCGGTAGATGTTGAGGTTGGTAGGCTCGGTACTGATGGCAAAATCGGGTCGGATACCCTCTTCTTCCACCAGGTATTTCCAGCACAGACCGTCGCAGTCTTCTTCCATCACACTGCCTACCACCAGAACGGTAAGGTCGCGGTCAAAACCAAGTTCTTTCAGTATCCTTCCGCTGGTAACCGCAGCTGCCGGACCGCCCTTCTGGTCAACGGTACCACGGCCATGCACAAAGCCATCTTTTATCTCTCCGCTGAACGGATCAAAGGTCCAGTTGGCCGGATTGCCCACGTCGACCGTGTCCATGTGCCCGTCGATGGCCAGTATCCGCTTTCCGCTGCCGATGCGGCCGACCACATTGCCCAGCCCATCAATCCGCACTTCGTCGAATCCGGCTTCTTCCATCTGGCGTTTCAGCTCCAGCTGAACTTCCTTTTCATTCATGCTGGTTGACCTGATCTGTACAAGTTTCGACAGGTTTTGTGCCGTATAATCCCTGTATTTACGGGACAATGCATTGATTTTTTCAAAAATTTCGTTCATTCCGGTTATTGTTAGTTGTTTTTCGCCTTGTATCCAGGCTGTTCCTTAAATTCTGGCTAACTATCCGATAACCACCCGTTAAACCGTGGAAGCCGGCAGATATTCCATTTAACTTTTTTCTTTTTACTTTTTACTTTTTACTTTCTCAATGCTCATCAGCACCACCTCCGCCGTAGCCGGCAACGAGAAATCAGGTTCAGTTGCATGATTATCTGTAGCCGAAATGGAATCTTTGATGGCCAGCCATACCGAGAACGCCAGCATAAACGGAGGTTCTCCCACGGCTTTGCTTTTTCGGATGGTACCCTGGTTGGGGAAATCGTGCAACAGGTTCACGTTGAACACTTCCGGAAGCTCATTGATGGTTGGGATCTTGTAGGTATCCGGGGAATGGGTGAGCAACCTCCCCTGAGTATCCCATTTGATTTCCTCGGTAGTAACCCAACCTACTCCCTGAATAAACGCCCCTTCAATCTGACCGATGTCGATCTCTTCGTTGAGTGAATCACCGACATCATGCAGGATATCTGTTCTGATGAGCCGGTATTCGCCGGTAAGAACATCGGTTTCAACTTCCGATACAGCCATACCGAAGGCATAATAATAAAATGGATTGCCCTTCCCTGTTTCCCGGTCGAAGTGGATGCCGGGTGTTTTGTAGAATCCGGTAGCGCTGAGGCTGACCTGTGCAAGGTATGCAGCATTGACCAGTTGCCCGAATGGAATTACAGCATCGGGAATCATCCTGGCCATCACTTTATTGTCGCTGAATTCAATGTCGCAGGCTGCCAGGTTCTCAAATCCACGTTTCTGAAATTCGTCGAGGGCAACTTTCTTCAACCGCGCTTTGAGTACCTCGATGGCATTTTTTACGGCCATCCCGTTGAGGTCGCTCCCCGACGAGGCTGCGGTGGCAGAGGTATTCGGAACTTTTGATGTGCTGGTTGCAGCCACCCTGATGCGGTCCGGTGAAATTCCCAGTTCAGCAGCAGCAACTCCCTGCATTTTTGCGTAGAGGCCCTGCCCCATTTCCGTCCCGCCGTGGTTTACCTGCACTGTACCGTCTTTGTAAATGTTCACCAGCGCCCCGGCCTGATTCAGAAAGGCAGTTGTAAAAGATATTCCGAACTTTACCGGAGTCATTGCCAGGCCACGCTTCTTATAACGGTTACTGCGGTTAAATGCATCGGCCTCCGTCCGGCGTGTTTCATACATTGAGCTTTCCCACAACCGCTCAAAAATTACCTGAAGACGATTCTGGTCAACGATTTTTCCGTACGGAGTTTCGTTGTTTTCGTCGATGCCGTAAAAATTCAGTTTCCTGATCAGCGCTGCGTCTTTGCCGAGAAAGCGCGCTACACGGTCAAGCGCATTTTCGATCACCGCCATGCCCTGAGGCCCTCCAAAACCCCGGAATGCCGTGTTGGAGGGCAGGTTGGTTTTAAAAGCCCTGCCGGTAATATGAATGTCGGGGATGAAATAGGCATTCTCTGCATGGAACATCGCCCGTTCAAGAATGGCGCGGCTGAGGTCGGTTGATGACCCGGCATCGCTGTTGAGCTCCACTTTATAGGCAAGTATCCGGCCTTCGTTGTCGAAGCCAATGCTGTATCCCGACAGGAACCGGTGCCGCTTGCCCGTAATTTTCTGGTCATCGTCGCGGAACAGGTGAATCTTAACCGGCCGGTGGGTGGCATGGGCCAGCAATGCAGCCCAGGCTGCCACGTGGTTTGCCTGCGTTTCTTTGCCGCCGAAGGCACCGCCCATGCGTTTCACTTCAACATCTACCTGATTTTTGGGAATCCCCAGCACTTCAGCTACAATAGCCTGTGTTTCAGCAGGGTTCTGACTTGAAGCATAAACCAGCATTTCCTGTCCTTCACCGGGAACGGCCAATGCCGATTGCGTTTCGAGGTACCAATGTTCCTGGGCCCCGGTTTCCAGTTCCCCTGACAATACATGCGGAGCTGCTGACAAGGCACGGTCAGCATCGCCTCTGGAAATATACCTCTCCGGCGATATCAGATCGCCCCGATCAATGGCCTGCCGCAAGGTAAGAACAGCAGGCAACTCTTTGTATGTTATCCGGATCAGGCTTTCGGCGCGGATGGCTACCGCTTCATCCTCCGCTGCAATCAGCAGAATTGCCTGTCCGATGAACGTTACTTCGTTTTCAGCCAGACAAGGTTCATCGTGGATAACAGGCCCCATCTGGTTGAGGCCGGGAATATCTGCAGCGCACAGAATGGCAGCGACACCAGGAAGCCGGAGTGCTTCAGCATAGTCAACCGATTGAATGACCGCATGGGCGGAACTACTGTAAACAACCCGCCCTGTAAGCTGTACTGAACTGACTTCCATATCATTCACATAAACCGACCGGCCCGTAACATGGCTGATGGCACTATCGTGTTTGAGGCTCCCTGTCGTCATAATTCACTGTTTTCTGTTTCGGTGAAAAATTTCAAAAGCAGGTTACAGGCAACTGCCTTGCGGTAGGCGGCATTCGCCCGTGCATCACTCAGCGGGGTAAACTCGCCGGCAAGCACCTGCATGGCTTCTTCCACCCGGGGCTGGCTCCAGGGTTTACCTTTGAGGAAGGACTCTGTTTTAAACGCCCTTGCGGTTGATGCAGCCATTCCACCATAAGCGAGAATGACATCATCGATGATTCCGTCTTTTCTCTCCAGCCTGAAACAGGCACTAACGGTAGAGATATCCAGATTTTTCCGTTTCGATACTTTATAGCAGGAAATCAGGGTACCGGCAGATGGTTTGGGCAGAATGAATCCGGCAATCAGTTCATGCGTTGAGAGGGCTGTTGAACGGTAACCGGTGATAAATTCCCCGATCCCGATTCTCCGGGTGCCGGAAACAGAGATCAGCTCAACCGATGCCCGGTAGGCAAACAGCAGTGGCAGGGTGTCGCCGATGGGTGAAGCAGACGCTGCATTCCCGCCAAGGGTTGCCAGGTTCCTGATCTGAAGCGATCCGAACACGGAAAGCATCTTGTAAAAAGGCGGAAGCCTCTTTTCTGAAAACAGCCTGAGCTTTTCGAGTGTCACCCCCGAACCGATATAAAATTCACTTTCGCTTTCAGCCAGGGATGTCAGTTCTTCGATTCCGCCAAGGTCAATTATTTCGGGCAGATGTTCGTGTTTTTTTGTCTGCCGCAGCGCCACATCGGTTGAGCCAGATACCAGAACGGCTTCCGGGAACGATTTCCGGCATTCCAGGGCATCGGCAAGTGTAAGCGGTTTCAGGTAAAGCTGCGATGAACCACGCAACTCAATCATGTGTTTGTCACGGTTAATTTCTCCGAGAGTCCTGAGTGTTTCTGCTTCTCTTTCGCTGAATTTATCTGCTGTATCACCATGGCAGGACGAAACAGCAGCCCCGGCAATCGGGCGATAGCCGGTACAGCGGCAAAGATTTCCGGTAAGGGCATCGTGTATGGTGTCTCTGTCGGGGTTAACAGTATTTTTAAACAACCCGAACAGCGACATCACCACTCCGGGCGTACAGTATCCGCACTGACTCCCGTTGTGGTCAACCATCGCCTGCTGTACCGGGTGCAGCTGGTCTCCCTGTGACAGGTGTTCAACCGTAATCAGCTGTTTACCATGTATCTGCGGAAGAAATACCAGACAGCTATCGAGGGTTCTGTAAACCAGTTTACCATGATCCGGCTCAGCAACAACCACCGTGCAGGCACCGCAATCGCCTTCGGCACAACCTTCCTTCACACCTTTAAAACCGGGCAAAGTCCTCAGGAAATTCAGCACCGTGGTTGTCGGCTTTAAACCGGGATGTTCCTGAAAATCAATTACTATCAAACGGTCATTCAGCAGAAACTGAATGTCCTTCCGGGCGGCTTCCATCACTTTTGAAGAGAATTTTTAACATCGATCAAACGGGCAGCAATGCTGATGGCGATTTCGGCCGGTGTTTCAGCGGCGAACGGAATCCCGATGGGCATATCGATCTTTGACATGAGTTCATCACTGAACCCATAATCGTTTACTGCCTTCTGTCTTATTTCCGAAACCTTGCGTTTGCTGCCGATCATCCCCAGATAGGCCCATTCGAGCCCTGCACAGGCCATGAGCAACTTTTCATCGAACTCATGTTTCGGTGTTACAATGGCAATGTAGGTATTCCGGTTAAATGTTAGCTGACCGAGCAAGCTGAAATAGTCACCACAGATGGTTTTTACAGACGGAATATGCAAGGCTGCGATCATGTCTTCACGATGGTCGATCACCGTGGTGGAGAACCCCAGTCCGGGGGTAAGTGCAGCCAGGGCTTTCCCAACATGACCTCCTCCGAAAATATACAGATGAGGAACAACCCCGATGGGTTCAAGGTACACCAGCATCCGGCCACCACATTCCATGCTCAGGTCTTTTAACAGGTTGAAATCCTTCAGAACCGGAATACCGGTTCCGAAACTTCGCAAAGCCTCCTGAATAACCTGATATTCAATGGCTCCGCCTCCAATAGTCCCCGAAATTCCCCCATCCGCATATACCAGCATTTTGGAACCGGCTTTGCGCGGTGTTGATCCGGATGATTCAACCACGACACACAATACTGCGGGAATCTGTTCTTCCCTGATTCTGTTTAACTCTGCGAGCATCTCAAACATAACCCAACCCATTATTTCATGCTAAAGTACTAAATTTTGAATATGAACCAAAGACCTGCCCACGTTTGTGCATTTCACCATTTTTCGCTGCGTCCATGAAGTAATTCTCAGAAATAGCCCTACCTTTAACTGAGATTTTTTACACCCTAAATCCCCCGGAATGAATGAAGGAAACATCCCTGTCTTAAGGGCTGAAAAACTGATTCTCAGGCCATTTTCAATTGACGACGGACCAGATGTTCAACGGATGGCCGGTGATGATGAAATCGCCCGCAACACCTTGGCCATGCCTCATCCTTACCTTGATGGCATGGCAGAAAACTGGATCAGCACACATCTTGCAGATTTCCGCGATGGCAAATCGGCCATCTGGGCCATCACACTGGCTGATACGGGACAACTGGCCGGTGCTATCGGTCTGATGCTGCAGACACACCTGAGCAACGCAGAAGCCGGTTACTGGATCGGAAAACAGTTCTGGAACAAAGGATACTGTACGGAAGCACTCAGAACCGTGATAGATTTCGGGCTTAACGACCTTAAACTTCATAAAATCTATGCCAGTCACTTTGGTGATAACCCACAATCCGGAAGGGTAATGCAGAAAGCCGGGATGGTTTATGAAGCCACGCTTAAATCGCATATGTTTCACTGGAATAAGCACAAGGACCTTGTTTTTTACGGGATATGGAGAACCCGGCAACCGGAATAGAGCCCTGAGGTTTTTTTTGCTCCCTGCCACAATTCAGGAGCGAAAAACCGGTTATTGATGTTTTAACTATGAATCAGGAGTCCACTCCGAAATCTGTTTTCTGACACCAAACCACGAAAACACAAACCTGTCTGCTTGACGAAGTCAGGCAGGAATTCACCAATTTTAATGTAATGAAATACAATACTTTGTGTAAATTGGTGTCCTGGTGGCTTGGTGTCAAATCTTCTTTTTTGACTTTTCGGAGCAGGCTCAATCAGCATTATTCAGAAAAAGTATTTTAACCCGGAAATCTGAACAAATATGATCAGGAAATCACACATCTTCAGAAAGTTAACATGGATGGCTTTGTTACTGGCCACCGCCTGTGTATCATCAGACAAAATCAGCATTGATTCGATGAATTTCGATCAGCAGATTGATGTTTATCAGAACCTGGAATTTACTTTCGACCGTGACCTGGTTTCAGATTCCCTCACACAACACTGGGATTCTGTCAGATACCTTGAGATAAAACCCGAAATCAACGGCCGTTACCAATGGTCTGGCAGGAGAACGCTGGTTTTCTCGCCCTCGGTACCTTTTGCTCCCAACACCGATTATTCCATCAGGCTGAGGGATGAAATTGCCCGTCACCTTCCGGATAAAAAAGCACCGGTAACAGAAGAAATCAGCTTTCACACCCCTTACCTCGCGGTTGAGCGCAGCCAGACCTACTGGGGCATTGACGAAACGAACCACAACAATGTACAACTCAGGATTCTCGCCACCTTCAACTACCCTGTTGAGACCTCTGTCGCTTCAAGGTTTATTTCAGTAAAAATGGATGGTCAGCCCGTTCATGCAGAGATGCTGACCACCGGCAGCAACAAGGAAATCATGTTCAGTATTGCCGCACCAGCCAATGGCAGTGAAGGGAGGCAGCTGACCCTGACCATCGCGAAAGGCATGACCTGCATCGGATCGCAAAGGCAGACTGCCCGGGATGAGACCATAGATCTCGTGTTGCCTGAACGCGACCGCCTCGACATTTCAGATGTAGAAGCAAACTTCGAGGAAGGAGAAGGGGTGATCACCGTTTATACCAGTCAGCCGGTGGTTGAACAGGGCTTAAAGGCGATGGTCAGGACTTCCCCCGAAGTGGCTTTCGAAACCAGCGTAATCGGAAACGGGTTTAAACTGCGTGGGGATTTCGCCGACGGACAGACTTATGAGCTCAATGTTTCCGGCACCCTGAAAGGTGTTTTCGGCCCGGAGCTGGGTGAGGATTTCAGGCAGACCGTAACATTCGGCGACCTGCAACCCTACATCGCCTTCACCGATCAGTCAGGGATGTATCTTACCCCTCAGGGCTCATCAAACCTGGGCATCAACATTATCAATGTGCCGAAAGTGAAAGTAACGGTCTTCAGGGTCTTCGAAAACAACATACAACATTACCTGCGGATGGGTAAACAATGGGACTGGAATTACGAAGATGATGAATATCACGACACTTATGCTTACCGGCTTGACGATGATTACGGGCAGGTAATCAGCACCCGTACCATCGATACCCGCTCGTTGCCGGGCAAGGGAAGCTTCAGGCTTCTCAGGCTGCAGCCCGGAGAACTTCAGCTGGATGCCGCATCCAAAGGAATTTACCTGGTGAAAGTGGAATCCACGGAGAAAAAATGGTTGTCTGATGTTCAGCTGGTATCCGTTTCTGATATAGGGCTGATCGTGAAAGAAGGCACCGATGAAATATTTGTGGTAACCCGTTCGATTGCAACAGCCAAACCTCTATCCGGGGTCAACATCCGTTTCATCAGCAAGAACAACCAGCAGCAATATCAGGCTACGACCAACAGCGAAGGAATTGCTGTTTTCAAGAACACCTCAGCCACAAGTCCCGGATCCGGAATCTCGATGATTACTGCCCGTAAAGCCGAAGACTTCAATGTACTGCTGTTTAACCGTTCGCAGGTGGAAACATCCGGTTTTGAGGTTGGCGGCAAGCGCACAGCGGGGCTCAACTATGATGTATTTTTATACGGTGACCGCAATCTTTACCGCCCGGGCGACTCAGTGTTTGTGAATGCCATTGTCAGGGATTTCAGGTGGGAAACCATTGCCGGGCTTCCGGTAAGATTCAGGGTCATCTCCCCCGATGGAAAGGATTTTATCGTCAGAAGAGCGATGCTCAGTAAAACAGGATCAGCCCAGCTGATGTTCCGGGTGCCGGAATCCTCCCTCACCGGTGGATACATTGTGGAACTTTTGTCGTCAAACGATGTTTTGATGGGCAGCTACCGGATAGGAGTTGAAGAGTTCATGCCCGACAGGATCAGGGTCGGTGTGAAAACCAGCAAGGATAGCTATGGCCTGGGAGAAGAGTTGTCTGCTGAGATCACTGCAACCAACCTTTTCGGCCCACCCGCTTCCGGAAGGAAGACTGAAACAGAATTGCGTGTCAGCCGTAAAGCGTTCACCGCCAAGGGCTATGAGGATTATAGCTTCAGCATCATTGCCCCGTTGGAAATCTACTTCGAAAACATCGTGAATGAAGGCCTGACTGACGCTTCGGGCAAGGACAGGCAGACATTTGCCTTACCTCAGCACACTGACATTGGCCTGTTGAGCGGCAAGCTGTTTACCACCGTTTTCGATGAAACCGGCCGTCCGGTGAACCGATACAACGAAGTTGAGATTCAGACTCAGTCGACCTTCCTGGGGATAGGCCCGACATCCGGCTGGGTGTCAACCGGGAAACCCTTATCAATCCAAATGGCTGCACTTAACAGGGCCGGAAAGCCAGTCACCGCGAAAGCACATCTTGAAATTGTGAGTATCCGCTGGGAAACAGTGCTGGAGCGTAATTACGGAAGCACCTCCTACAACTCACAGCGAAAAGAAAAAACAGTGCTGAGCCGCAATGTGACCATCGGCAACAACGGGCTCATTACCCAGTTCTCACCGCCGGTTTCAGGAGAATACGAGATCAGGCTGCGCAATGAAGGCACCACAAATTACGTGGTACAATCATTCTATGCCTATGGTTGGGCCGACGCAGGCCCTTCATCCTTCCAGGTAAACCGCGCCGGTGAAATTGATGTTGAAACCGACAAAAAACTTTATGCGCCGGGTGAAACAGCCAGACTGCTTTTTAAAACCCCTTTCCCGGGCGAACTCATTCTCACCATTGAACAGAACCGTGTACTGGAACATTATTCCATAGAAGCAAACACCAAAGGTGCGCAGTTCGACCTGAAAATCAGGGATGAATTTATGCCGAATGTCTACATCACAGCAACCCTCATCCGTAAAACCGACAATTCCGGACTACCGCTTACGGTGGCACACGGGTTCAGCAGCCTGAAGGTGGAAAAACCCGACCGGAAACTTTCAGTAAGTATTGAAGCCCCTGAAAAGCAACGGTCGGGACGAAACCAGCAGATTAAAGTCAAGACGAGTCCGGGCGCTGAAGTTACCATTGCCGCTGTTGATGAGGGGATTCTTCAGATCACCGGTTTCGTTACACCGGATCCCTATGCCTATTTCTACCAGAAAAGGGCCCTTGAGGTCAATGCCTATGATCTTTTTGACGAGCTCTTCCCCGAGCTGGCGTCCGGCCGGTCGTCCACCGGTGGTGACCGCGGTTTTGACATCGGCAAAAGACTGAACCCCCTGACCTCGAAGAGGGTGAAACTGCTTTCTTTATGGAGTGGAGTACGAAAGGCCGATGCCAATGGCTTGGTGAGTTTCAACATTGCCATTCCTAAGTTTTCGGGTGCAGTAAGAATCATGGCTGTAGCACAGCAGGGCAACCGGTTCGGAAGTTCCGAAAAAACGATGAAAATCGCCGACCCGCTGGTAATCAGCAGCTCATTGCCCCGGTTTTTAAGTCCCGGCGACGAGGCCCGTGTTGCAGTAACCATCACCAACACGACCGCTGCATCCAGAACCGTAAAAATAAACACCGTGGCAAAAGGTCCGGCAAGCTGTGGTGATCTTTCAGCCGGCAGTATTGAAATACCGGCCAACAGCGAGCGGATCATCAGTTACACCCTGTCGGCTGCCGGTAAAATTGGTCAGGCCACGGTTACGTTAACCGCCACCTCCTCGGGAGAATCATTTACTGAAGAAATCAGTGTACCGGTAAGACCGGCGGCTACCCTGCAGAAAACTGCAGAAGCCGGGATGATCCGTGCCGGAGAAAACAAGGTGTTAAAGGCTGACGATGACTTCCTTCCCGGGACTGCTGCCTCGAAGCTGCTGATCACCCGGTCACCGGCCGGTCAATATGCCCGCGATCTCAACGAACTGGTGAATTACCCCTACGGATGCCTCGAACAGACCGTTTCCGTTGTTTTTCCGCAACTCTACTTCGGCGACCTCCTGAAAATGATGAACCAGAAAGAGAAATACGCCCTCTACAGCCCTGCTGAAAACATCCGCGAAGCCATCCTGAAAATAGAAGGACTACAGCAATACAACGGCGGGTTGGTAACCTGGCCAGGGAACCATGCTACCATCAACTGGTGGGCTACAGCCTATGCCGGCAACTTCCTGTACGAAGCCTCCAGAGCAGGCTATGAAGTGAACCAGAAAGTTACCGACAACATCATGCAGTATTTAACCGGGATGGTCAGACAAAAAGGCTACACTGAGTACTTCTACCTGAATAAGGCTGGCATCTGGGAAAAGAAGAACCAGCCGCAACGTGAAATATTTTACTCGCTTTATGTGCTGGCACTTGCCGGCAAGCAGCACCTGCCAACCATGAATTACTTCAAGGCCCGGGCGAACGAACTGAGCATCGACAGCCGCTACATGCTGGCCTGTGCTTATGCGTTGACCGGAGACAACCGCAGTTTCGAAAGTATTTTACCCAGATCGTGGGACAACAGCACTACGCCGGCTGTGATGAGCGGAGGCAGCTACAGCTCTCCCGTCCGCGACAGGGCCATCGCGCTCTATACGCTTGTATCGGCCGACCCCGACAATCCGCAGATTGCCGTACTTGCAAAACAGGTGGGTGAAATGATCCGGCAGAACCACTGGTTGTCAACTCAGGAACGTGCCTTCGCGATGCTTTCGCTGGGAAAACTGGCTGGCATCAGCACAACCGATAAAATTACCGCAACCGTGGAGGTGAATGGCCGCAAAACTGCCGCCTTTGAGGGAAAAGACCTGTTGCTGAATCTAACCGGAACCTCTGCGGCCATCCGGACCAGCGGCCAGGGCAGGCTGTTCTACTACCTTGAATCAGAGGGCATTCCTTCAAGCGGCAAAGTGAAAGAAGAAGACCAGGTACTGAAAGTCAGACGAACTTACTACAACCGCAACGGAGGCATCATCAGTCCGGAAAGTATCCGGCAAAATGACCTGATCGTGATCGGTATCAGCATACTGACCACCGACAACAGCACGGTTGAGAATGTCGCCATCACCGATCTTCTTCCGGCCGGATTTGAAATCGAGAATCCACGCCTCAACGCCGAACGCGAACTCAGCTGGATCAGCAACAAGGCAACGCCTGACTATCAGGATATCCGCGATGACAGAATCACCTTCTTCACCAATGTAAGCGGTACATCCCAAACATTCTACTACATGGTGAGGGCGGTGAGTCAGGGTACTTTTATAGCCGGCCCCGTGGGTGCCGATGCCATGTACAATGGGCAGTACCGTTCTTATTCAGGTTCCGGCAAAGTCGTTATCCGCTGATTGCGGCCTGCCTGATTAACGAAAAAGCCCGGGACCCGGGCTTTTTCGTTGTTGGATGATTCGTTCAGAATGGCCAGAACTGGTTGTCGTACCAGATGCTTTCCTTCAGCTCCTCGTTGAGTTCATGAAGTACTTTATGGTGTCCCTTTTCCCAGTCGGCCAGCCATGAAAACAGCTCCTTTTCGTTGGGGTCAGTGGCATTCTCAGCCTGCTTGGAGTAAACCTCAATGGCTTTCGTTTCCATGTCAATGGCAGCTGAAATGGCGGCTGCTTCAAAACTGGCTGCCGAAATCTGTTTCTTGATATCGCCCGAAAGAATGGCATCGGCCACGCCGGCATCAAACTTCAGCTCGATTTTGGCGAACTTCTTGTCGCGGCTGTAACTGGCAAACTGCTTCGAAAGAAATTCCACATGGGTCTGCTCCTCTTCGGCCATCATGGTAAAAATCTTTTTTACCTCTGCACTTTCGGTCTGCTGGGCAACTTTCTCATAAAATGCTTTCCCGCGCTTCTCCATCAGGATGGCGGTTTTCAAAATCTCTGTTGATCTGTTTTCCATATGTTTAAGGTGTGTTGGTTCCGCTCAATTATCTGGCAAACTTAACAAAAAGAAACCACAAATCCATCATGCCAGCCTGCTCTCTCTTAAACAGCCGGTGCACTTTAAAGTTTGAGACACCCCAAGTCCTTAAATCACTAAATTTGTCAGGGTTTAAATATCTGCAATAAACACCAACCTAAACTACAGATGACGGATCATGAAAAAGTCCTGAGCGAGCTCTTCATCCATTGGAGTGGCGAGGAGGTCAGAAACATCTCAGTGCTGGCTGAATCGGGCTCCGACAGGCGGTACTACAGAATCTCAGGAGCCGAAACCGATGCCATCGGTGCCTGGAATGCGGATGAAAAAGAAAACAGGGCATTCATCGGGCTGTCTGATCATTTCGGAGCTGCCGGATTGCCGGTGCCAAAGATTTTCGCCGTGCACAACAACGGGCAGGCCTATCTTCAGTCAGACCTGGGGCATACCACCCTTTTCGGACTGCTTACCGAAGAAGGGCTGAGTACAAGGGTGAAAGACCTCTACAGGCAGGTGGTGCACTGGCTGCCCCGTTTCCAGGTAAAAGGCGCTGAAGGGCTTGATCCTGCACTTTGTTACCCCCGTAAATCGTTCGACAGGCAATCGATGTTGTGGGACCTCAACTACTTCAAGTATTATTTTGCCCGGCTCGCAGGTACCGGATTTGATGAACAATCGCTTGAAGATGATTTTGAAAAACTGATTGCCTTCCTGGCTGAAGCACCTTCCGGATTCTTCATGTACCGCGACTTCCAGTCGAGAAACATCATGATCGCAGGAAACCAGCCCTTCTTCATCGACTATCAGGGAGGACGTTTCGGGCCGCTGCAATACGACATCGCCTCACTGCTGTTTGATGCAAAAGCCAACCTGCCCGACGATTTCAGGGAAGAACTCCTGAGCCTGTACATTGAAGAAGCTTCCAGCCTGACAAACATCGGCTTCCCTCAGTTCAGGAAGTTTTATGCCGGCTTTGTACTGATCAGGATACTGCAGGCACTGGGGGCCTATGGGTACAGGGGCTTTTATCAGAAAAAAGAGCATTTCCTGCAGAGCATCCCCTTTGCCCTTGACAACCTGAGTTACCTGCTTTCAAACCTTCATCCCGGGTTTGAATTCCCGGAACTGGAGAAGCTTCTGAAAAGCTACATTCAGAACCAGACCCTCCGTAGTTATGCCCGACCCGGTTTAACAGTGCGCATCACCAGTTTTTCTTACAAAACAGGCATCCCGGCGGATGATACAGGCAACGGCGGCGGATTTGTGTTCGATTGCAGGGCATTGCCCAATCCCGGACGCGAAGAAAGATTCAGAAAGCAGAGCGGCCTCGACGCCGAAATAGCCACCTGGCTTAACGGACATCCGGAAACCGCTTTCTTCCTCGGGAATGTTTATAATATTGTGGATCAGGCTGTTGAAAATTATATTACCCGAGGGTTCCAGCATCTGATGGTGAACTTCGGTTGCACAGGCGGACAGCACCGTTCAGTGTTCTCTGCAGAACAACTCAGCAGACATCTGAAGCAGCGGTTTAAAATTAAAATACAACTTGAACATACCAACAAAAACAACTGGCCTGCCTGAAGTGTTATTGAAAACTGAATCATCCGTTAAACGGAACAATACCTGAAAATATGGGCAAAACCATGTGCGAACAAGGCAAAAAAGGGGAAAAAGACTGCGACAACCCGAAATTCAAATGCAAGAAGTGCGGAGCGAAGGTAAAAAAAGAAAAACAGGTTTGTAAACCTCAGGAAATCTGAATATGAATTCCGATAAACCCATCAAAGATCCTTTTGATATCGAACCGTTTAAGGCCGAGCAGGAAGTCATACGGCTTACGGTGGCCCAGATAAAGAAAGATTTCGGTATGTTTGGCATCGACATCGACTTCCCGCTCAACATGGAGATGGTTTATCACGATCTTTTCAGGGAACTCGACTACCATGTGGCCGGACTGCTGGCGCGCAACGTGCAAAAGCTTTCCGCCCTGCTATACCAGATTGATCTTCACGAAAAAACGATCTTAAAAGCCTGGGAGGACCATCCTGAATTCACCCATTCACAGATCATCGCTGAACTCATTATTTACCGTGAACTCAAAAAGGTGCTGTTTCGCAGCTACTACAAAAACTATAAACTGAAAGACCTGCCTGAAGAATGAAAGCCATGATTCTTGCTGCCGGTCTCGGCACCCGCCTGAAACCCCTCACCGACCATACCCCGAAAGTATTGCTGCAGGCCGGGCCCTATACCCTGTTGCAGTTTGCTATCCTCAAACTGAAATCTGCCGGCTTTTCTGAGCTGATCATCAACATTCACCATCACGGACAAGCCATCATCAACTACCTGGCCGAAAACCGGAACTTCGGATGCAGCATCACCCTGTCAGACGAAAGGGAAGCCCTGCTCGATACCGGTGGCGGAATCAAAAAAGCCGCCTGGTTCTTCAGCGATGATCAGCCTTTCATCGTGTACAATGCCGACATCGTTACCAATCTCGACCTGGCACGCCTATACCAGCATCATTGCGAAAGTCCCTACATGGCTACTCTGGTCGTGCGAAGCCGGAAAACCTCGCGCTACCTGTTGTTCGATGAATTCATGCACCTGAAAGCCTGGGAAAACACCGCTACCGGCGAAAAACGCATGGTTCAGATGAACAGCCTACCCCTCATCCCTTATGCCTTCAGCGGGATACACGTCATCAGCCCGAAACTGTTTCCGATGATGGAAAATCAGGAGCGCTTTTCCATCATCGACACCTATCTCTGCATCGCTGCTGAACACACCATAGGCGGCTTCGTGGATGAAAGCCTGCTGTGGGCAGATGCCGGAAAACCGGATAGCCTTGCTGCTGCCGGAGAAATTGCCGCACAGATCAGGTTCTGAGGTTCACCGCAATGCCATGTCTCTCCAGCTGAAAATACAGAAATAAAACATCTCACTGCACGCTGGCAACCGGAACAGGGCTGATCAACTGAAATAATTTGCCCCTGTTATCCCGGAAATTTGAGGGACTCCCGAACCGAAGCAACACGATGAATCCTTATCTTCGCTTCGGAAGAATGTGTCAATCCAATCCGATGAATCAGCCATTCCTGGGTCAGTTAGCAGAAAAAATCAGGTCGGAATATTCCGGACTCGGCAGTCGTTTGTGCGTGGTGATGCCCAACCGCAGGGCCGGACTTTTTCTGAAACGACACCTGGTGCGCGAAAGCCGGCAACCCGTCTGGGCTCCTTCTGTGTTCTCAATTGAAGACTTTATCGCTGAAGTGAGTGGACTCCTTATTCCGGACCAACTGAGTCAGGTGTTCGCACTTTTTGAGGTCCACTGCAGGATTGACCCCGCAAATGCCGGCAGTTTTGATGACTTTGCCGGATGGAGCCGGGGATTGCTGCGCGATTTCGAAGAAATTGACCAGTACCTGGTAAATCCCGGGTCCCTTTTCGGTTTCCTGAGTGAAGTCAAAGCCATCAACCTGTGGAATCCTGATGGACAAGCCCTGACAGATTTCGAGAAACAGTACCTGAATTTCTTTAATTCCCTTTCATCGTATTACGAAGGATTCAGAGAAACCCTGCTGAAATCGGGACAAGCCTACCATGGACTGGCCTGCCGCATGGTTGCCGAAGACCCCGCTCAATACCTCGGACACGGCCGGTGGGACAAAATCCTGTTTGCCGGGTTCAATGCCATAACCCCGGCCCAGCTCTCCATCATCCGCTATCTGATTGCGGCTGACAGGTCTGAAATTATCTGGGATGCAGACAGTTATTACATCAGCAATCCCGCACAGGAAGCCGGTCGATTTTTGCGTAAATATTTGAACGACAAATCACTGGGAGAGCCACCCACCCTGAGTGAATATTTCAGCCAGGGGCACAAGGAACTATTTCTGGCCGGTGTTCCGCGCAATGTTGGTCAGGCAAGGCTCGCGGGTCATTTTCTGAAGAAACTGATCGACGAAGAGGGTGCGGAAGTGCTCAGTGAGACCGCCATTGTGCTGGCCGATGAAACCCTGTTGCTCCCTTTGCTGAATGCCATCCCGGCAGAAGCCGGCGCATTCAACATCACCATGGGCTACCCGCTGAAACAGTCACCCATCTATACCTTGTTTGATGCCTTGCTGACCATGCACCTCAATGCCACCAGCGGTAAAGATGCCAGTGAGGCATGGTTCTACTACAGGGATGTACTCAGCCTGTTGCAGCAGGCCTGGATGCCTCTGCTGGGCGGCAACACCTTCACTAATGAAACGATCTCCAGACTGAAAACAGGTAAAGGGGCCTATATTTCAATCACCGGTTTTCTCCCGGCTTCGTTAAGCGGAAGCGATCCGGCGCCTGAGATCACTTCGCTGTTTCAGAAGATACTGAAACCCGGTGACCTTACCGGATTGCTGATCCGTGCAGCTGGATTGCTTAAAAAATCGTTGTCGGATAAGGCCGATCCGTCGCAGGCTTCAGGAGTCCCTGATCTCGAGATACTTTACAGCCTCGTGCTGATTCTGAACAAGCTGCACAAACTGGTAACGGAAAATGGCAGCATTCAGGAGCTGCGCACCATTCAGGGACTTTTCCGCGAAGCCTGTTCAGCGGCCTCGGTGCCCTTTTACGGCGAGCCGCTGAAAGGCGTGCAGGTGATGGGGATGCTGGAGACCCGGACACTCGACTTCCGGAATATTATCCTGTTATCAGCCAATGAAGATACCCTTCCCGCAAAAAAATCATACAACAGTTTCATCCCGTTCGACATACGGCAAAATTTCGGAATGCCCACCCACCACGATCAGCAGGCAGTATTTGCCTACCATTTCTACCGGCTTCTGCAGCGATGCGACAAAGCCTGGCTCATCTACAATTCCGAAGCCGATGAACTGGGCGGCGGAGAGAAGAGCAGGTTTATCAGCCAGATTCATGCTGAATTTCCGGCAGTAAACCCGGATATCCGGTTCCATGAAGTCAGAACAGGCCTGCCTGCCCGGGCTGGCATGGCTGCACCCATCCGCATTGCCAAAAGCCCGGAGGTCATGGCAATCCTGGATAAAATGGCTTCTTCGGGCTTCGCCCCTACCTCGCTCAACACCTGGCTCAGCTGCCCGCTCAGATTCTATTTCAGCTTTGTTCTGCGGCTAGGCGAACCCGATGAACCCAGCGAAACCATCGATCATCGTACACTGGGGAATGTCATCCACAAGGTTCTGCAGGATTTTTATACTCCGTTTACCGGTAGCATGCCCCATGAAGCAGACTATACCAGGATGCTTGCATCAGCAGGAGATGCCATCGCCCGTACCCTTCAGCAGGAATTTGAAGGCGGTGATGTAACTACCGGACGCAACCTGCTCATTGTTGAGGTAGCCAGGGTATGGATCCGGCGATTTCTGCAACTCGAGGCAGAGGCGCTGAAACAGCCGGGCGCGGCTCATAATTACATCCGGGCTCTGGAACATCCGCTGAAATCTTCAATCAGGGTTGAGATACCTGGTGAGGAGCCCAGAGAAATCGTGTTGAAAGGCTTTGCCGACCGTATTGACCAGGTGAACGGCAGAACCAGGATCATAGACTACAAAACCGGGCGGGTTGATGCCGCTGAACTCAGGCTGAAGTCTGTCGCGGCGCTGTTTGAACCTTCTGCAAAACCTGCAGAAAAAGCATTTCAGCTCATGATGTACCTCTATTTGTCCAGCCGTCAGCCCGACTTAAACATCCCGGCCACGGAGCTTGATGCCGGCATCATCAGTTTCAAATCGCTCAGCAACGAATTTATGCCCCTCAACCTTTCCGGCACCGACCTTAATGCTGCTATCAATGAGTTTGAATCCGGCATCCACGACATTCTTACCGGGATTTACGACACCACCCTCCCCTTCGGTCAGACCCCCATTAAGGAACACTGCCAGCTTTGCCCCTACAAGAGCATCTGTCATAAAACCGAAGAGAAACGGGGGTGGTAGGTGGAGAACCCCAAGAAAGCAAGAAGTAAAAATCAGTGTGTCTTGTCCTGAAACAGGCTCACAGGAAAAATAAAACAAAATCAGGGATAGGAGAGTAAGTATGCACTCTAACTGACGATTTTTAACTGATAATTGTTCAAGGGACCTTCAGTTCAGGCCTTTAATACGCCTTTCTTCAATGAGGGCTTGTTTTTTTGTTTCAAAGGTCTTTGTGTAAACCAACACCCAGGGACCTTTTCCAGCAGTAAACCTGCTCTTATTGTTATTATGCTCCCATAAGCGGCGAAGCGGGTCTTCAGTAACTCCTTTGT
>JAEUTG010000011.1 GCA_016788045.1 Bacteroidales bacterium | reverse complement strand
TGACCATTTTTCTTGGTTCTTGGACCATTGCAGTAAAAGCATTTTTTTTGTTCATAGCTTTCAAATTCACCAAAGCTATGTCTTTGTAAGGCTCGAAGCTAATTACAGCCTGAATTTTGTCTATTAAGCCGCAGAATCCTATACAATCAGTCACCACGTCAAGCAACCAGGTAACAAAATCCGTAATTTGTTGGAAGTGTAGTTTTACTTGACTGTTCCGGCAAACCTGAAGGTCAGCAATTGAGCAACGAGTCTGGCAGCCAGCAGATTCGGGGCTTTGTTGTATTTAATGGGGCATAGTCCGGTAACATCAAAGCCGACGATATTGGACTTTTCGCTAACAGTTTTCAGGATATCAATAACCTGATACCAGCCCAGGCCGCCGGGTTCAGGATTGGGTACTGCAGCCATCACCGAAGGTTCAAAAATATCAAGATCTACAGAGATATAGACATTCTTATCGAGCTTGTTCAAAAAGTCATACATCCACGTTTTGTTGCTGTCGAGGATGTTGTGGGCATAAAATACCCTTTCGGGGATGATGCGGTCGGCTTCTTCGGCGCTCATGCTACGGATGCCGACCTGTAATACCGGAGCCAGCTCGGCGGCCCTGGCCATGACGCAACTATGATGATAGGAAGAGCCGTTGAAAGTTAAACGTTGGTTTGCATGTGCCCCAAGCTGTAACACACAGAAATCCTTCTCCTTGTAATATTCGGCGCAAGCCTTGATTGACCCGATGCCAACAGAATGCTCACCGCCAATGATTACCGGTAACTTTTTCTTTTTGAGAAGCTGCATGGTGCGGGTTTCCACCTCTTTGACCATCTTCTCGTGCGATTTGCCTTCCTTGACTGCTTCGGCAGTATGTATTCCTATCTTAATAAGCTCAAAATCAGCCTGTATGTCATACAGGTGCATGGAAGCCGAGGCTTCAATCAGGGCTTCAGGCCCTTTGTCAGTTCCTTTAATCCAATTGGTGCCAGCTTCAAAAGGCACCGGAAGAATCACCGCCTTAGCATTTTCGAATAGTGAATTTTGCTCAGGCAGTCCCCCGAATTGTTTAACTCTCATAGGACAGGTTTTAGAAATGTTACTTCACAGCCTCGCTAAAAGAGAACCCCTCCTCTTTGTGCTGGCAGTTTTTAAGGACTGCTAAATTAATAAATTCAGCAGTTAATATCAATAACCGAGTATTCTCAGCATGGATTTGTGCGACTGTTCCTTGGCGAAAAGTTTGGTGGTATACTCACCTTCTTCATCCACATCGATAATGATATGCTTGGGTGCCGGGATAAGACAGTGCTGGATTCCGCCGTACCCTCCGATAGATTCCTGATAAGCCCCGGTGTGGAACAATCCGATATACAAAGGATCGTCATTGTCGATTTTGGGCAGAAAGATCGCGTTGGAATGGGCTTCGGCATTGTAATAGTCTTCGCTGTCGCAGGTGAGCCCTCCCAGAAAGACGCGTTCGTACTCAGAGTCCCATTTGTTGATTCCCAGCAGAATAAACCGCTGGTTCAGTGCCCAGGTATCCGGCAGGGTTGTCATGAATGACGAGTCAATCATGTCCCACAGCTCCCGGTCGTTCTGCTGCTTCTGGTCGATGATGGAATAGAGGGTTGCCCCGCTTTCTCCCACAGTGTAAGAACCGAACTCAGTGAAAATATCCGGCTCAGGGGTATTGTTGCGGTCACAGATCATTTTAATCTGGGCGATGATTTCCTCGGCCATGTATTCATAGTCATAGTCGAAGGAGAGGGAGTTCTTGATCGGGAAGCCACCACCAATATTCAGCGAATCGAGCTCCGGGCAGATCTGCTTCAGCTGGCAGTAAAGGTTTACACACTTTGACAGCTCATTCCAGTAGTAAGCTGAGTCCTTGATGCCTGTGTTGATGAAGAAATGCAACATTTTCAGCTGGAACTTGGGATTGTTCTTGATTTTCTCTTCATAATAGGGGATAATGTCGTTGTAGCGGATACCCAGCCTGGAGGTATAAAACTCAAATTTCGGTTCCTCCTCTGAAGCAATGCGGATACCGATCTTACATTTTCGGGTAATGTTGCGGTCGAGCTGGTCGAGTTCAAATTTGTTGTCAATAATCGGTATGGTGTTCTCAAATCCCTCATTGATCAGGTTGCTGATATTCTCGATGTACTGCGGGCGCTTGAAACCATTACAGATAATGTAGTTGTTGAGGTTAATCAGTCCCTGTTCCCGCAACGACTCCAGGATAAAGATATCAAAGGCTGATGAGGTTTCGAGATGCACATCGTTTTTCAGCACTTCTTCGAGTACAAATGAGAAATGCGAGCTTTTTGTGCAATAACAATAATTGTAGTTGCCACGGTAATCGGCCTTTGCCATGGCCACATTGAACATCTTCTTGGCTTTCTGTATCTGATGACTGATCTTCGGAAGATAGGTAATTTTCAGCGGGGTGCCATACTGCTTGATGATGTCCATCAACGGTATGTTGTGAAAATAGAGTTCATTATCTTCCACCCTGAACTCATCCTGAGGAAAGTCGAAAGTCTGTTCGATCAGATCAATGTACTTGTTTTTCATGTCAGAAACAGTAATTTTTTTAAAAAAGCACACAAAGATAACAACTATTGTACCTGTCCCGGAAGCATTTAATAAATTATTTCCGGGTTAATTGAAAAGCATTTCATGGTTAAATCCAGATCAACTATTTTACATGAGATGATTTCTCTATAATATTAATTATAAGCTGATTACGAATTTCATTTGGAAATTGATGGAATTTTTCACCCTAATTTATTGAATTCAGCTTAGCCGGATTGAAAAAATACTTCAAATCCGCTTAAGATAAAAAGCAGAAAAAACTACCCTGATTATTAAAATATCAGCTGCACTTTACAAGCAAGGGTACTTTAGAATCCATTTTCTATTGGATTTTGCCGGTATCGGATCCCTTGTCAAGAAGAAATTTCATTCAAGGCTCCTGAATGAACCATGAGCGACCCTCTTCAGGAAAAGGAATACAACTAAACAAAAGTGAATGGCACTGTAAGTGAGATAAAGGTGCGTGAAACTTACTCGTATTTAAGGGCATCAACAGGATTTGCCCTTGCTGCACGGTAAGCTTTAACCACAATGGTAACAAACGCCACAAACGCCAGCAGCAAAACTGATAACAGCATATGCCAGACACTGATCGAAATGTGGTAGGCAAACTGATCAAGCTGTTTGTCAAGAAGGTAGTAGGAAACAGGCAGTGAGATTATACCTGCAGATAGCACGAGCAGCATGTAATCGCGGATGAGATGGGCGGTGATCTTGCGGATAGACCCTCCCAGCACGCGTCTGATCCCGATGGTCTTTGTCTTCTGTTCAATCAGGAGCGAAGTCAGACCAAAGAGCCCGAGCACGGATAACAGTCCTGAAATAATGGTAAAATAAATGAAGAGTGAAAACAGGTTCTGATCATTCTTGTATGCTTCTCTGGCAAATTCGCTGGCGAGCAGGGGCTTAAAAGGTGATTCGGGGAAAAATTCAAGCCACTGTTCTTCAATAGTTTTCATTACTTTCTGTTGATCTGACCGTGAGTGAAAACCGATCAGCAAACCCCTGAAGCGCTCCGGAGATACCACATAAACGGCGGGCTCTATCAGGCTTCTGAGAGAGAAATAGTGATAGTCCCTCACAACACCGATGACTTCAGTTGATACAGAAGTATCGGCTCCCATCACGGGTTTGAATTTTTTGCCAATGGCATTGCTCCACCCGAGTTTCCGCGCTGCAGCTTCATTGATGATTACCGTTCTTCCTTCATCTGAGACTATATCCCTGCTAAAGTTTCTCCCCTGGGTAAACTTTACATTCATGGAATTGAAGAAATCCGCATCCACATAACCGAAACGGACCGTTAGTTTGGTGCTGGCAGAATCGTCAACGAAAACAGGTCCCTGGCTCCCACTTACCCCGTTGATGAAAGAGCAGGCAGAAACGAAGCGTATATCCGGATTTTTCAGCAGTTCATCCCTCAGAGGCTGATAACTGCTGATCCCCTGTTCGTTGCCGAACGAGAGAAAAACGGCATCGCGGTAGCTGATTCCCATATCCTTGTTCTGCAGAAACCTGACCTGGTCATTGATCACCAGAACAGAGAACATCAGGCCCACGGAAATGATAAACTGAAACATAACCAGGCCTTTACTGAGGTAGCTCCCTCTGGTAGAACCAGAACCCCTGCCCCCTTTCATTACCTCAACCGGCTGCAGCCTTGAAAGATAAAATGCGGGGTAGGAGCCTGAAATAATACTGATCACGACGATCAGCAGCAGCAAACCAATGTTAAACAGCCAGTTTCCGGTAAAATCGATGTGAAATGAGGTCGACAGCAACTGATTCATCTCCGGCAGGGCCAGTTCGATAAATCCGACAGAAAACAGCGATGCCAGCAGGGTGAGTATAAACGATTCGCTGATGAACTGATATATCAGGCTCTGCCTGTCAGCACCAAGCACTTTTCTTACCCCGACCTCGCGTGACCGTTTCACCGAACGTGCAATGGAGATGTTAATATAGTTCACACAGGCAATCAAAAGGATGAGAACGGCGATTACACTGAAAGCCACAGAAAGGTTGATATCTCCCATGGCTGAAACCATCTGAAACTTAATGTGTTTCGAACGCAGATATACGTCAGGAAGCGGCTGAAGGTACATTTCGAGAAATTCCCAGCCTTCATCAGTACTGAAAACGTGTTTTTTAAGGAATTCGGGAAAGGCTTTCTCAATCACACTCTGCGATGATGGGGAGTCCAGGCTGACATATGTCACCAGTGAATTTGAGCCCCAGCCTTTCATCCATTCAAAGTCACTCAGATTTTCTACCGATGACATTGAAACCAGGATATCGAAGAAAAGGTGGGTTCGTTCAGGCTGGTTTTCCATGATGCCGGTAACCGTAAAATTTCGTTTACCCAGCAACATGGTTTTTCCCAGTGCATGTTTTTCAGAGCCGAAGTATTTGACTGCTGCTTTCTCAGACATAACCACCGACATTGGCTCAGAGAGCGCAACGGATGGATTGCCCTGCTTCAGGTCGATGCCAAAAACTTTGATCACAGAGGGATCGGCATAGTAAAGGTTACGTTCAATAAAATGCTTATCCCCGAAGTTTACCACCGGGATGTCAAAACCGGGCATAAAACGCACCGCATCGGTTACCTGAGGGAAATCTTCCTTCATTGCCGCGGCCAGCGGCCCCATGGTAATGGCCACATGCTGTTCACCAACCCCAGGCTCATTCTGCACCTCAACAACCCGGAAAATATTACTTCGGTGCTCCAGATGGGTATCGAAACCCGTTTCGTGCTGAACATAGAGGGCTATCAGCAGAAACGCAGCAATTCCCACCGAAAGTCCGAAAAGGTTGATCAGGGTATATGATTTCTGGCGGAGCAGGTTGCGCAGAGCAGTAGTCAGGTAGTTTGAGAACATGATAGCCTTTTTGCCTTGTAGTGATTGCTGAAGTTACTATCAGATTATTGGAATTTCGGATATACCCGCTTTAATGTTTTCGTTGATAATCTGTCCATCAAACAGTCGGACGATCCGCTGCGCATATTCGGCATCGCGTTGCGAATGGGTAACCATAATGATGGTGGTTCCGCCCTGATTCAGTGAAGCCAGCAGGTTCATCACCTCCTCACCGTGCGCTGAATCAAGGTTACCGGTGGGCTCATCGGCAAGAATAAGGTGGGGGGTAGCAACTACTGCCCTGGCAACAGCAACCCTTTGCTGCTGACCACCTGACAATTGAAGTGGAAAATGCTTGCGCCTGTGGGTAATCTGCATCTGTTCCAGCGCAGACTCTACCCGTTTTCTGCGCTCAGATGCGGACATACCCAGATAAATAAGCGGCAGTTCAACATTTTCGTAAACATTGAGCTCATCAATGAGATTGAAATTCTGAAAAACAAAACCAATGTTCTGCTTGCGGGTGTTGGCCCTTTGTTTTTCGGTGAATTGTGAAACTTCTGTGTTCAGGAAATAGTATTCACCATCGGTGGGATTGTCGAGCAATCCGAGAATGTTGAGCAGTGTTGATTTACCACAGCCCGAAGGACCCATGATGGCAACAAACTCGCCTTTTCTGACTTCAAATGAAACTTTATTGAGCGCGGTGGTTTCCACCTCATCGGTTCTGAATATCTTGTTCAGGTTAACTGTTCTGATCATTGTTGTGGTTTTTAGGTAATGATTTGTCTGAGAATTATTTTGAAATGATAAGTTTTTCCTTGTCCCCAAAGGTGTCGTAACTTGAAACGATCACCTGTTCTCCGGGCTGGAGCCCTTCGAGCACTTCATAATGACTGGTATTCTGGCGCCCTATTCTTATGCTTCGTTTGGTGGCATAGCTGCCTGAAGGATCAAGCACAAAAATCCAGTTGCCCCCGGTTTCCTGAAAGAATCCACCTCTTTTTATGAAAAGTGCGTCGTTGGCTCCTGAAAACTGCAACCTGAGCTGCATGGTCTGCCCCCTTTTGATCCCCTCAGGCTCTGCCCCTTCGAAGGTCAGATCAACCTGAAAGGAGCTGTTCACCACATCAGTGTATATCTTGCTGATCTGAAGAGTGTAAACTTTACCTCCCAGATCAAACTCAGCTTTCTGTCCGGTAAATACCCTGCTGATGTACCTTTCGTCTATGCCGGCCCTGAGTTTGAAACCATCCATCAGGTCGATCTGGCCCAGATGTTCACCCGCACTTTTGGTTTGTCCGATATCTACAATAAAGGAGCTGAGTTTCCCATCGGCCGGCGACTTAATGGTCATGTTGTCCATGTTGCGTTTGAGCAGTGAAAGGTTATTGCGCATCCTTTCCATGGAAGAGCTGATCTGTGCACCCTGTGCTACCCCGGAAATGGAGTCAAGTTTCCTGAGATTCAGGGTAATCTGAAGCTGCTTGAGGGAAAAATCAAAATCACGTTTTGCATCTTCAAATTCCTTCAGCGAAATAAGCTTGTCTTTATAAAACTGCTCCTTGCGGGCGAAGTCGGTTTTAATCTTATCGATTTCGTACTGCAGCTGAATGATTTCCTTCTGCCGTGTGTACCGCAGCTGTTCGAGGCTGATCCTTGAATTTGACAGGTTGTTGATGGCATCATACATCCGGGTCTCCTGATCCATATAGCTCAACTCCATATTCGCGTTGGTCAGCTTCAGGATTGGATCACCCTTCTTCAGCAATGCACCGTCTTCAACATAGACTTCTTCTACAATTCCTCCCTGAACAGCATCAATGTAGATGGTGTTGCGGGGAAATACCACGCCATCAACCGGAATAAACTCCTGAAACTTGCCCTTCTCAACGGTTGCTATGGAAAGCTGATTGCTGTCGACGTACAATTTGCTGCGGTTATCCCTGAGAAACAACAACCAGACTAAAAAAACCAGCAGTAAAACAATTCCGCCAATCAACAGGATTCTGGCAGCGGTCCATTTCTTTTTCTCAATCGGTCTGTCCATGAATTTGGGAGTTTAGCCGTTCAACCTTTACGAAAACTATGCCAGCAAAAACAACTGCTTAATTAATAGGAACTTACAACAAATTATCAAAATTTAACAATTTGCTGATGTTCAATGGCGTTCTTACGTTGTTCGTTTCCGAACAATGTTTGTATATTAGCTGATCAAACCTACGTGTTTTTATTCAGATATTCAAGGGCACAACAATGGCCTGTCTGAAATAAGCGTTCCGGTCAGAGATGAGAATGCACAAACAGAATTCCTGTAACCTGAAAGACTTAAATCCGACAAACAGATAGAAAATATAATTATGAATAAAATTGAAGCCAGAATACTGATCGTTGATGACGATCAGGATGTTTTGCTTGCGGCCAAGCTCTTTCTGAAGCAGCACTTCAGCGTTGTTCACACTGAAAAGAATCCGGAAAATATTCCGGTATTGCTGAAGAGTGACAATTATGACCTTATCCTGCTTGACATGAACTTTTCGCGTGATGCCACCAGCGGGAAAGAGGGATTTCACTGGCTTAACAAGATTATTGAGATTGATCCGCTGGCGGTGGTCATTTTCATCACAGGCTACGGAGATATCGAACTTGCCGTTCAGGGCATCAAGGAAGGAGCCACCAATTTTATTCTCAAACCCTGGGATAACAAAAAACTACTTGGGACCATTACAGCAAACCTGAAGGTAAGGCATTCAAAAGAAGAAATTGAAGACCTGAGAAGCAAGCAGAAAGTGCTGATTGCCAATCAGGATCAGGCTTACGGAAACCTTATCGGGCAATCGGCGCCAATGAAAAAGGTAATGGCTACCGTTGAAAAAGTGGCAAAAACCGAAGCGAACGTGTTGATTCTGGGCGAGAACGGAACAGGTAAAGAACTGATTGCCCGCGCAATACACAAGGCTTCGGCGCGCCGGGATGAAGTCTTCATCAGCGTTGACCTCGGAGCCATCAGTGAAACCCTTTTTGAGAGTGAGTTGTTCGGATTCAAAAAGGGGGCTTTTACCGATGCCAAGGAAGACCGTGCCGGGAGGTTTGAAGCAGCCAACAAGGGAACTATTTTTCTGGATGAGATCGGGAACCTCTCGTTTACACTCCAGTCGAAACTGCTGAGTGTAGTTCAGAACCGCAAGGTTGTGAGGCTGGGCACCAACCGTGAGATTCCCATTGATGTTCGCCTGATCTGCGCAACCAATATGCCGCTCTATCAGATGGTAAATGAAGGCAAGTTCCGCCAGGACCTCTTATACAGAATCAATACCGTTGAAATTCACCTCCCTCCGTTAAGGGAGAGGTTTGACGATATCCCCCTGCTGATTGAGCATTTTCTGGGCATTTACTGCAAGAAGTACAAGATGCCCATGAAGCGCATCAATCCTACCACATTCAGGAGGCTGGAAAAACACACCTGGCCGGGAAACATCCGGGAATTGCAGCATGCTGTGGAACGGGCTGTTATCCTGAGTGAAAGCAACATTCTGATGCCACAGGATTTCTTCCTTTCACAGATTGATGAAAACGATAACCCCGATGATGCCGAAGACATCACCAACCTCGAAGAACGCGAAAAACTGCTGATCAGGAAAGTGATTGACAAACACGGCGGGAACATCAGCAAAGCAGCCAAGGAGCTGGGTCTTACCAGGGCTTCATTGTATCGCAGAATAGAAAAACATGGGCTTTAAGAAATTCAGACTCTGGGTTTTTTTCCGGATCATTCTCATTACTGCAAACCTTTTTCTGCTTGTGATGCTGATTCACCGCGATCAGCATGAGATCACCTCTGTGATTGTCGGCTTGCTTGCCGTGGTTCAGATTGGCAGCCTTCAGCATTTTGTTGAACGCACCAACCGTAAACTTACCCAGTTTCTCGAAAGCATACGGCATTCTGATTTCAGCACATCCTTCAGCGATAAAGGACTGGGGCACAGTTTTGAAGGGCTTAACAGGGCCTTCAACGAAGTAATCAGGGAGTTCAGAAAAAACCGGGCAGAAAAGGAAGAGAATTACAACTACCTGCTCACAGTTGTTCAACATGTAAGCATCGGAATCATTGCCTACAGAAAAGACGGTAAGGTTGACATTATCAACAACGCTGTAAAACGGCTGCTGAGAATTACCAACCTCAAGGAAATCCGTGACCTTTCTGCAGTTAAACCGGGACTCCCTTCACTTTTACTGAACCTGAAAGCAGGTGATAAGCAGCTGATCAAGCTGGTAATTGAAGATGAGCTGCAGCAGATATTGGTATATGCGACGGAGTTCAGGATGAGGGGAGAAGAATTTCTGCTCGTTTCATTGCAGAACATCAGTTCAGAACTGGATGAAAAGGAGATAGAATCGTGGCAGAAGCTAATCAGGGTGCTTACCCATGAAATCATGAATTCCATTACCCCCATTTCTTCGCTGGCTGCAACAGTTCAGGAGCTGCTGATCGATGAAGAGGAGGACAACCTGAACCTGAAAAAGCTCGATGAAGAAGATATTGAAAGTGTTTACCAGGCGCTGGCTACAATCAGCAGCCGCAGTCAGGGGCTGCTCACCTTTGTTGAAACCTACCGCAACCTGACCCGCATTCCACGACCCAATTTCAGGCATTTTCCAGTAAGGGATCTTTTCGACAGGGCACAGCTGCTGCTGAATCCGAAAATTGAAAAGGCCGGCATCCATTGTGTATCCAGAATTTTCCCTGAAGATCTCATGATCACTGCAGATCCGGATCTGCTCGACCAGGTTTTCATCAATCTGTTGCTGAACGCTATCGATGCTGTGAAAGACACCTCAGAGCCGGTAATCACCGTTACTGCCTCAGTGAACATCAACGGGAGGGTAAGTATCGACTTTGCCGACAACGGTTCAGGCATAAAACCCGATATTATGGATAAGGTATTCATGCCGTTTTTTACCTCTAAGAAGGAAGGTTCCGGAATCGGACTGAGTTTATCGCGGCAGATCATGCACCTTCACAAAGGAACCATTACTGTTAAATCAAAACCCAACGAAGGCGCCGTTTTTACGCTGGTATTTTAACCGGCTCTCCGGCAAACTTCACCTTGTTAACTTTGTTTATTCAATAAAAAATGCACATCAAAACAGCGTCAACCGACTATCCGATCAACGATCTGCTGCGCAACAGATGGTCGCCAAGAGCATACAGCCCTCAGCCAGTCGAAACAGAAAAAATTAAAAACTTTCTGGAAGCCGCACGGTGGTCACCATCGGCTTCCAATCAACAACCCTGGCGGTTTATCATCGGATTCAAGGGAGATGAAACCTACAACAAACTGGTGGATTCTATGGTGGAATTCAACCGCCTGTGGGCAGTGACTGCGCCGGTGCTGTTGCTTGCCATTGCCAAAACCACCAATCACAAGGGAGAGCCCAATACAGCAGCAGTTTACGATCTGGGACAATCGGTTGCTCACCTGACTTTTCAGGCTTCAGCCGACGGTTTGTATGTTCACCAGATGGGAGGTTTCGATGCAGCAAAAACCATAGAGGCTTTTGAAATCCCCGGTGAGTACAGGGTGATGACGATTATCGCGGTTGGTACCATTGGTGATCCGGAACTCCTTCATGAAAACCTCCGGAAAATGGAAACCACACCAAGAGAAAGAATAAAGATTCAGGACCTGGTTTTCAGTGGCAGTTTCGGGAAACCTTCAGAAGTATTTAATAAACAGACCAATAAGCAATGAAAAACGATGTTATAACAATGCCTGTTCTGCTTCTGATGGTGTTGATTTCCTTTACTTCCTGCAACAACCGGCCATCGGGAGAAAAACCGGCAGAAACAGGGAAACAGACAAAGCCTCAGGTATTTGTGCCCGGATTTAATGCGGATTCGGCCTACTTCTATATTGAGAAGCAGGTTGCCTTCGGGCCCAGGGTTCCGAATACAGCAGCTCATAAAGCTTGTGCCGTCTGGCTTGAAAATACCCTGAAAAGATTCACCGCTGAAGTGGTGGTTCAGCAGACCCGCCTGAAGGCTTCTGACGGCACCCTGCTCGATTCTCGGAATATCATCGCATCGTTCAATCCGGAAGATAAATCCAGGGTATTGTTGTGTGCCCATTGGGATTCGCGGCCCTGGGCAGATCATGATCCCGACCCGGCCAATCGCCGGAAACCGGTGCCTGCAGCCAACGATGGGGGCAGCGGGGTAGGCGTGCTCCTCGAGATCGCCAGACAGATGAGTCAGCATAACCCCGGCCTGGGTGTTGATATCGTACTGTTCGATGCCGAGGATTATGGCGATCATGAAGAATCTGCAAGTTCTACCCAGGATTCCTGGGGTCTGGGATCGCAATATTGGTCAAGAAATCCTCATGTACCGGGCTATTCAGCCAGATTTGGCATTCTGCTCGACATGGTTGGCGCCAATGGCGCTACCTTTACTATGGAAGGCACCTCGATGTATTATGCACCTGAAATCATGCGCAGGGTCTGGGATGTCGCCCACAGGTTGGGGTACGAAGAATTCTTCCTGAAAAGGCAAACCGGGGGATTAACCGATGATCATCTCTATGTAAATGAAATCACCGGCATTCCCACGATCGATATCATTGACTACAACCCCGACCGGGAAAAGGGGTTTTTCGACTACTGGCATACCGTAAAAGATGACATGTCGAACATCAGTAAAACCACACTTCACGCAGTGGGGCACACTGTGCTCACAGTGGTTTATGAATCAGTATAATGGCCATGCAACGTCGGGTTTCACTTTTTATAGCTACCAGCCTTGATGGATACATCGCTGACAGCAATGGGGAGATCAGCTTTCTGGATCTGGTGAAGGCAGATGGAGAGGATTATGGATATTCAGACTTCTTCAACACAACAGATACGGTTGTTCTTGGCCGGAAAACGTGGGATACCCTGCAAACCATGGGAATTGAGAATCCTTATGCAGACAAAGAGGTATTTGTTATCTCCCGTTCCAAAGCAGGGAAATCAGGAAAGGTTACGTTTACCGGACTGGATCCATGTGCACTCGTGGAGCAGCTGAGATGTATTCCGGGCAAGGGGATTTACATTGATGGAGGAGCAGAAACTGTGAACACGCTGATCAGGAAAAAACTGATCGGCCATATGGTGATCTCTGTCATTCCGGTCATCCTCGGAGGGGGGATCCGGCTTTTCGGTGAAGGGAATCCGTTACAGAATCTGAAACTGATAAACTCCAGGTCTTTCCCTACCGGCCTGGTCCAACTGGAATATGTTGTAGAATGACCTGGCTGATCAGAGCAGGTCATTGGCCAGGTTGGCCAGTTCAGACCTTTCTCCTTTTTCGAGCCTCACATGAGCATAAATTGAATGATGTTTCACTTTGTCGATCAGGTATGACAACCCGTTACTCTGGGCATCCAGGTAAGGGGTATCAATCTGGTAGATGTCGCCGGTAAAAATGATCTTGGTTCCCTGGCCGGCCCGGGTAATGATGGTTTTGATTTCGTGCGGTGTCAGGTTCTGGGCTTCATCCACGATAAAGCAGACATTCGAGATACTTCTTCCCCTGATGTAGGCCAGAGGTTGAATCACCAGTTTCTCGTTCTCAAGTGAATCCGTGATGTTTTTAAATTCCTTGTCCTTTTCGCTGTACTGGCTCTGAATGAATTTCAGATTGTCATACAGTGGTTCCATGTAAGGATTGATCTTGGATTTGATATCCCCGGGAAGGAATCCGATATCCTTATTACTGAGCGGTACAATGGGTCTTGCCAGAAACACCTGCTTGAAGTTCCGTTTCTGCTCGAGGGCGGCAGCAAGCGCCAGCAGGGTCTTCCCTGTCCCTGCAACACCCTGGAGGGTAACGAGCTTAACTTCGGGATTCAGAATGGCATGCATGGCAAACACCTGTTCGGCATTGCGGGGGGTAATCCTGAAGGCGGGCCTTTTTTCCAGCCGTTCAACCTTCTTTGTGAGTGCATTATAAAAAGCAAGGGCTGAAGTGGTGGTATTACGGAGAATGTAGTACTGGTTCGGAATCGGGTTTTTCACCCCGATATCCTTGGGCAGACAGTATCCCTGCTGATAGAGTTTATCAATGATTTTTCCACTCAGGTTATTGATGGTGGAAATTCCGGTGTACAGTCCTTCTACATCCTTGATCTTGCCGGTAAGAAAATCCTCTGCAGCAATATTCAGGGATTTGGCTTTCAGGCGGAGGTTGATATCCTTGCTCACCAGTACCACTTTTCTGCCAGGGTACTCCTGCGTTAAGGCAAGGGCCGCATTCAGAATGCGGTGGTCGGGCTTGTTGTCATCAAAAATGAGGCGGGCATCCAGTTCGCTCTTTTCATTCATCACCACCTTAAACTTACCACCTTTTGATTTCACCAGGGGGATCCAGTCGGTCAGCATGCCGTTCTCCGAGAGTGTATCAATGATACGGATGAACTCACGGGCTTCAAAATTCTTGGTATCGTTTCCCTTTTTGAAGTTATCGAGTTCCTCAAGCACCGTGATGGGGATGGCAACATCGTTATCTTCAAAGTTGTTGATGCTGTCGTGGTTGTAGAGAATCACTGAAGTGTCGATCACGAAGATTTTTTTCTCGCCCCTGACCTTTACAGCTTTCGGTTTGGGGGTTTCATGTGCAGATTCCGGAAGATCACTGATCAGAGGTTCCTTTCGTGCATGGACAACAGGTTCAGCCTTTGTTTTTAAAGTTTTCCGTTTCGCACTGACAGATCTGGCAGTTCCTTTTTCAGCAGTTTCCGTTCCCACTTCATTTGGAACAGGCGCTGCAAGCTGTTCTCCGGGTTCGTGCAATGGCTTTGCCGGCCTGGGTTTCAAGGGGCGGCTGGCAATTTTAACAGGCTTGACGGCCCTGACTTTTTTTTCAGCCCTGACCGTTTTTTCGGTTCTGGAAGTTTTCTTGGTTTTCAGGGAAGGAATTGCGGGGGTTTTGATGAGGTCAGCAAATTCGTCTTTCAGTTTTCTTTTAGCCATATTGCGTAGTTTTCAATAATACAATCATTTACAAAGCTGGGGGGTGCGATGCAATAAACCGGTGTCGTAATGCTCTGCCCTGAGTGAATCAACGATGGTGTTGTACACCATTTCGTCCATAACCGGAGTACGGCTGAGTATCCACAGGTAGTTTTTCCCGGGTGTGGAAACCACAGCCCATTGATAATCCTTATCGAGTTTAACAATCCAGTAATCGGCTCTGAAAGGCCAGAAAAACTGAACCTTCAGCTTGGTGTTGTTGCTGCCTTTTACAGCAAAAGCTTTGCCTCGGATTCCGCTTACCTTACCCTGAGCGCCACCCTTGCGGCAGGAATTGTACACCTCGACTGTTCCTTCATCGGTAAGTGTATAGGTTGCCGTTGTACAAAAACAGTTTTTCTGAAACCTTGCCGGAAAAGAGGCCACATCATACCAGAGCCCGGTATATCTCTGCAGATTTACCTCTCCCACGGAAGTAGGCAATACTTCACCTGTTTTACAACCGAACAACCCCAAAGCAACTGACAACATAATGACCAAACGCTTCATAAAAAGATCTCTGACGTAAATTTACTTACAATCACAACCTTTCCCTAAAAGGGAAATCACAAGTAAATAACAAAATAATAGCCGTTTAAGTTATTGTATTGATGGAATTTGCAGTCTTTATTAACAAAAAGAGACAAGTGGCCCTGAAATAAAGCCCATTTTATCAGGTATGTGTTTAACTATGTGAATAAAAAAGGAGCGGGAAGCCCGCTCCTTTATAAAAATCTGCATATAAGTACGTTACGACTTATCCTTGCTTCCCATCATGAGCAGTTCGTTGACAACCACTTCGGTGATGTTGTGGCTTTTTCCGTCCTTGTCGTTCCAGGTGCGGTAAGTGAGCTTACCTTCAATGGCGATTTCTCTGCCTTTCACAAGGTACTTTTCACAGGTTTCTGCAAGTTTGCCCCATACCACCAGGTTGTGCCACTGTGTTTGTTTGACTTTCTGACCGTTCTTGTCGGTGTACTCATCGTTGGTGGCTATCGAAAGCCTGGCAATCTTCTTGTTGCTTTCAAGGGTTTTGATTTCAGGATCAGCTCCGAGGTGACCGATTAACTGTACGCGGTTTCTTAATGAATTCATGGCATTGATTTTTTGAGTGATTGATTGATTAAGTTGATTGAATTATCCTGGATAAATATGGATATCAGGCTTTGGGACCGATCATAACCAGTTCGTTCAGGGTGATTTCGGTGATGAAATGCTTGACATTTTCCTTGTCGGTATAAACCCTGTAGCCAAGACGGCCTTCGATGGCAATTTCCCTGCCTTTGTTGAGGTGGGTCTCACAGACTTCTGCAAGTCCTCCCCAGGCAACCAGGTTGTGCCAGTGCGTCTGCCGCACTTTTTCACCGTTTTTGTCTTTGTATTCTTCGCTGGTAGCAATACGAAGGCGGGCTATCTTCAGGTTACTTCCCAGGGTTTTAACTTCGGGATCGGCACCCAGCCGGCCGATCAGTTGTACAGAATTTCTCAGATTGTTCATTTTTTTTCGCTTTTTAAATCGTTAACCTTTGTTTGATAGTTACACAGCCTGTCTGCCGCTCATCATCAGCAGATCGTTTACCGTAATTTCTGTTACCAGCCGGCTGTTTCCTTCCTGATCGGTGAATGTCCGGTAGGCTATCCGCCCTTCGATGGCAATCTCCCTGCCTTTCTGAAGGTATTTGCTGCAGATCTCGGCAAGTTTTCCCCAGACCACCAACTGGTGCCATTGGGTACGGATGGCTTTTTCTCCCTTACTGCCTGTTGCACGTTCGGTGGTGGCCAGCGACAGGCGTGCCACCATACTTCCATTCTCAAAGGTTTTTACTTCCGGGTCTGAACCCAGGTGTCCGATCAATTGTACGCGATTGTTTAACGCTTTCATTGTTTTTGGTTTTGAGCCTTCTTCAGGCCTGTTCAACATTTAACTTACTTCCTCTTTCCAACCCAGACTACTGGTGGTTGAACGATGTGGCAAAACTACAACCAGCTGAAAACCAGAGTCGGTTATTAGTCACTTACTTTCGGATATAATCGTTTGTAAACGTTTATAAACGGATAATTAAAAAACACAAAATTCGTATAGCTTTGTATTTCAGTATTTTATAAATGAGAAGCTAAGGCATGGACTTGAGCAGATTTCCCTGTCAATACACCGTACCATTTACAGGAATGCTTGCTATATTTGTAAATCAAAAAGTCAGTCCAGCTTACTGGTCTGAAATTTCCAAACGTTAACAATCCTTTACCATGGCAAAATCGATGGATGCAAAGAAGGAAGCTAAAAAAGCTCCTACAAAAACCCTGAAAGAAAAAAGACTTGAGAAGAAGGAGAAGAAAGCCAAAAACTAACGCGGATGCGCTCTGGCTTCTTCGTTTACCTTATCCGGCCTATGATTGCTTATAGTACTGAAGGCATTCATTGTCCCGGGCTGAAATGTATTTGGCTGGCTTAAAAACAGAAAAAAATCCCTAATAGTCTTTCTATCAGCAAAATAAGCGCTGTTGAATGTTCCTGTAATCGTGTAAAACTGCATTGAAATGAAAAAAATTGTGCTTTTGGTTTTCCTCACCGGAATGAACATGTTGATTGCATGGGGCCAAAGCAATGATTATGCAGCGCTGAATCTGTTCGGGAAAGTAAAAAGCATGAGTGAGAAAACTTTTCTTCCTGACGCTTCCGGTTTTGGATTCGACAGAAGTGAACCTGCCAAATGGTATATCAATTCCTTTACAGAAAAAGGGAATAAAATTCTTGACATCAGTCTGAATCCTGACAGTTCTGTCAGGAAAAAGTATGTATATGCATACAACGAACGAGGATTCAGAAGCGGGATGACCGTTTATTCAGCCAATGATCTGTTTATGTTCAGGATTGTGTATTTATATAACGACAACGGCACCCTGAAGGAAGACATCAGTTATGATGAACAGAACAAACCCGGCAAACGCAAAGAATATCTGTATGGCAGCAACGGCCTGTTGACAGAGGAGAACACCATTGGTGCTGATAACCAGTTGACTACGAAAATCAGGTATACCTGTAATTTGGTGAATCAGGTAACAGAAACCAATGTTTACAATGGAAGTGGTCAGCTACTTGAACGAACAACCTATGCTTATGATTCCAAAGGGAATGTTGCTTCGGAGTCTTCTTTTGATGCACAGGGCACTCTCCTGAGTAAGACTACCCATCTTTATGTGATTGATGAAAAAGGGAACTGGATCAGGAAATCTTCTTTCATCAGCAACAAACCTGTGCAGCTCACAGAGAGAAAGTTTCTATACTACTGATCATTTCTTTTGCAGGGGCAAAACAGCTTCATCCATTACTAAAAGTAAAACATACGCACATTCCAGGAAAATAAAACAGCAGAAACACTCATTTTTAGCCCTCATTGGCACTTTATGTATCACATAATCAGATTTATATATGGTAAAAACATGTCTCGATTGCGGAGAACCGATTCAGGGCAGGGCCGATAAAAAATTCTGTAACGATCAATGCCGCAACAATTACAACAACCGGCTTAACAGCGACAGCAGCGAAACAGTCCGGCACATCAACAGCATTCTGAAAAAGAACAGACGGATTCTGATGGAGCTGATTCCGGAAGATAAAATCACGGTGCACAAGGAAAAGTTGTCGAACCTCGGGTTCAATTTCAACTACTTCACTCACCTGTATGTTACCCAGAAAGGAAGCACATACCGCTTTATCTATGAATACGGATACCTGGCTCTTGACAATGATTTCTATATGCTGGTGATCAGGGAAAAGAAATAATCCACCTTCGCCTCCCACGCAGAATTGGGTTATAAATCCAGCCCTGGGTCCGGCATAGAGGTTAGTCCGGTGCAATAATCCGGGTAACCGATGCACATGTTTAGTACCTTTGTCATTGCTGTGACTAACAGATCACGCTTTTTTAAGATTCTAACCATTTCTGAGCCAATCCGCACCATGCCGCAAACCAATAAGAAACTATTCCTTTTAGACGCCATGGCCTTGATATACAGGGCCTATTATGCATTAAACCGCAACCCACGCATCAATTCGAAGGGCCTGAACACCTCAGCGGTACTCGGGTTTGCCAACTCGTTGTACGACGTAATAAAAAACGAGAAACCCACCCACATCGGCGTGGCTTTCGACACCCATGCCCCCACAGTAAGGCATGAGAGTTTTGCGGACTACAAAGCCCAGCGCGAAAGCATGCCCGAAGATATTGCCACGGCAATCCCCTATATTATCCGGCTGATTGAGGCATTCAGGGTTCCCGTACTTGCTGTTGACGGTTACGAAGCCGACGACGTCATCGGCACCCTGGCTACTCAGGCAGGCTCCAGGGGTTATCAGGTATTTATGATGACCCCGGACAAGGATTTCGGGCAGCTGGTAACGGAAAACATCCGCATCTATAAACCGGGAAAACCAGGGGAGGATGCTGTGATTATGGGACCGGCCGAAGTTTGTGCAAAATTCGGGATAAAAAGGCCCGCTCAGGTAAAAGACATGCTTGGCTTATGGGGAGATGCATCTGACAATATTCCGGGCATGCCGGGAGTTGGGGAAGTTACCGCCCGTAAATTGCTGGAGGAGTTTGACACCATCGAAAACCTGATTGCCAACGCCGGGAAAATCGGGAAAGCGCCCATGCGTGAGAAAGTTCTGGCTTATGGAGAGCAGGCTTTGATGTCGAAAGAACTGGCTACCATCATCCTGGATGTCCCTGTGGCATTTGATGAAGAAGCCCTCAAACTGACCGAACCCGACAAGGATGCCCTGAAAAATCTTCTGGATGAACTGGAATTCAGAACATTCGCCAAAAGAGTTTTTACGGATCTTTCCTTAAGCAGCAATCCACAGGCTGCCGCAACTTCCAGGCCCGGGGCAGCACCCGATCTTTTCAGTTCGGCAAACGAACCCTTGCCTGCGGAAACCAACCTGAATACGATTGAGAACACCCCGCACACTTATCATCTGGCCGATAGTCCGGAAAAAGTGAAAGCGCTTTGTGAAAAGCTGAAATCCGCTGGCTCTTTCTGCTTCGACACAGAAACCACCGGGCTCGACACCCTTGATGCAGAACTGGTTGGGATGTCGTTTGCCGTTAAAGAAGGGGAAGCCTGGTATGTTCCAGTGCCTTCCGACCGTTCGCAGGCCCTGCAATTGCTGGCAGAATTCTCCGGCATTTTCGCTGACCCGGCCATTGCAAAAACAGGCCAGAATATGAAGTTTGACATCTCCATACTTTCCGGTTATGGGATAGGGGTTGAAGGGCCATTGTTCGATACCATGCTGGCCCATTACCTGATAGAGCCTGATATGCGACACAACATGGATGCCCTGGCCCTCACCTATCTCAATTATCAGCCGGTCTCCATTGAAACCCTGATCGGCAAAAAAGGCAAAAACCAGCTGAACATGCGCATGGTTGACCTTGAAACCATCAAGGAATATGCTGCAGAAGATGCGGACATTACCCTTCGGTTGAGAAACCGGCTGGAGCCCCTGCTTCAAGAGACCGAAACCCGGCAACTCTTCGACGAAATTGAAATTCCCCTGATCAGGGTTCTGGCTGATATGGAACGTGAAGGTATCCGGATCGACACCAAAAACCTGAATGCTTATTCAGTTGAACTTGAAGCCGAGATTAAGGAAGTAGAAGCCGGTATTTTCGAACAGGCAGGCATGAAATTCAACATCGGTTCACCCAAACAACTCGGTGAAGTACTGTTCGACCGCATGAAACTGGCCGACAATCCGAAGCAAACCAAAACAAAGCAGCATTCCACCGGTGAAGATGTTTTACAGAAGCTCGTCAACAAGCATCCAATCATCCGGATGATCCTCGATTACCGTTCACTCACCAAACTGAAATCCACTTACGTCGATACATTGCCTCTGCTGGTAAACAAAACCACCGGACGTGTGCATTCATCCTTCAATCAGGCGGTGGCTTCTACCGGAAGGCTGAGTTCGAACAACCCCAACCTTCAGAACATCCCGATCCGCACAGAACGGGGAAGAGAAATCCGCAAAGCCTTTGTGCCCCGTAACGATGAATTCACGCTGCTCTCTGCCGACTATTCGCAGATTGAGCTCAGGCTGATTGCCCATATCAGCGGCGACAAAGCCATGCAGGAAGCATTCAGGGCGGGACTTGACATCCATACTGCCACTGCAGCCCGTATTTACAACCTTGAAGTGGATGAGGTAACCAAAGACATGCGCCGGAATGCGAAAACGGTGAACTTCGGCATTATTTACGGTATTTCGGCCTTCGGACTTTCCGAGCAGCTCGGCATCCCCCGCCGAGAGGCCGCTGACATCATCAGCCAGTATTTCGACAGGTTTCCCGGCATCAGGCAATACATGGCGGATACCATTGCCTTTGCGAAATCGCACGGCTATGTTGAAACCCTTAAAAAACGTCGGCGCTACCTGCGCGACATCAATTCTGCGAATGCCATTGTGCGTGGATTCGCCGAACGGAATGCCATCAATGCCCCGATACAGGGCTCCTCGGCCGATATGATTAAAATTGCCATGATTAACATCCACCGGGAGTTCAGACAACAGAACCTGAAATCAAAAATGATTCTGCAGGTACATGACGAACTTGTTTTTGATGTGTACAAGCCAGAGATTGAAACAGTGAAGCCCATTATTGAAAGGCTGATGAAGACAGCCCTGCCGCTCGGTGTCCCTGTTGAAGTTGAGATGAGCACCGGCAACAACTGGCTGGAGGCTCATTGAGATTTCGGATTGAAGATTGCGGATTGTGAAATTGGAATTTGTGAATTCAGCAGTGTTTTTGTAAAACTACTCTATCGAAGCAACTTAATCCCGGGATAGACATGATGTCATGCGCCCTCACCTTATCAATGTTACGCCTGCTGCAAGAAAATTGAGTCCTGCACTCAACGCTCAGAAACACAGGCATTGCTCCAATGCTGGCCAGGTATCGTTCACACGCACCTGCCTGTTTGCCCATGCAGACAGGTCAGAAAATAAGGTGCGCACGAACGTCAGAGTTACTGCTCAAATTGAAAATAGCTATAAGCCAATGAGTCTCTTTCAGTAGAGACGATTGTTCAGGAATTAACTGGAATATGCATGGCTTTCAGACAGGAAATCAGGAGTGACCGCCTACCACAATTTTGATGATTCTGTAATTCAGAATAAAGAATCTGACCAGTTGCCAGGGCATGAACCGCCTCCAGAAGAGGGTGCCTTTGGTTGGAAAGGGAGGATAAGATTCTTCGGAATAGGATTGAACGGTTTTATTTTTCATGATTTCAGGATTTTAATTTAATAAGGGGCTTATTCGGGCAACAACCACCAGAAAGGGTATCCTTTGGCTTTGTGAAGGAACATGTAATGCATGAACCATTTCATCCAATGGCCGGCCAGGCCTGCTTCTCCCATGGTATAGTCGATGCTGCGTCCGTATTCAGGATATTTATCCCAGTCGGGCACGATGGGATGAACAGTCATGGTAGCGGCAGCTCCGCTTCGCATGCCATATCCGGCGGAAACGATGCAGGCAGCCCCCATCCGGCCCATGCTGGCTTTGTGTTTAAACTCCTGCTTTCCGGTCTTGATTTCATTGATAAGGTTTTCAGCCACAATCTTGCCCATAACCCCTGAAGGCATCCCGGTTCGGGGAGGTGAAGGGAAGATGGCTGTTCCGTTTTTGCTGGTCATGGGTTTTGAAATCGGATGTGGTGGAGCAAAGGCAATGCCGGGAGCGTAGATGTTGCTGTAAGCCGGACTCTGATAGGTTTCTGGCCAGTCGGATGCTTTCCACTCATCAAAGGGTTTTGGTGAATAGTCAGCATCAACCTTCATCAGGCCACTGGGGGCAAAGAGGCTCAGGGTGATGTCAGCTCCGGATTTGTCGAAAGCTTTCAGGCCTACTCCGGCAAAACCGGGAATCAGCATCGAAAAATCGAAACCGATCTGGTTAGCTTCTCCATCAAGGGTTTCGTAATGAATCAGGCCGGGTTCAACTTTTTTCACACCGGCCCGTTTGATCCATTTGATGTTGTTTTCGCCCAGAAACGACTCTGCAAAAACCCGGGTTGAGGTAATGTAACCACCCCGTTTGATGTAGGCACCGCCCATGCCGAAATCTCCCAACTCGTATTCATTGGTAAGCCAGGTAATTTCAGCCAGGTGATCCAGTTTTCGTTTTCGCAGTTCAAAGGCAACATTGAGGATGTACTCGAAGGCTGCTCCCTGACAGGTGGCTGTCGGATGTCCGGTCCCGATCACAAACCGTTGTTTCTCTCCTTTCTCCATTCTGGCAATAGATTCCTGAAGTTTTTCCCAGGCATGGGCTGCATGATCGTATGAACAAACGGATACGGTATTTTTACCCGGACCCAGTCCTTCGGTGGCTTCAAAATTCAGTTTCGGGCCGGTGGCATTTACCAGGAAATCATAATCAATACGGCCGGTCTGTCCCTTTCTTTCCTCTGTTGTGTATTCTATGCTGACAAAAGGCCTCTCAGAATTGATGTCACCTTCGGGATGAATGCTCACTGCCCTTGCCTGCCTGAAATCAATGCCCCAGCGTTTGTAGAGCGGAGCCAGTTTAAACCGTACCTGATCAATGGTCATACGGCCAACCCCAACCCAGATGTTCGAAGGAATCCACTGATAATAGGAGTTTGGTGCTACCACCACCACTTCGTGCTTCTTACTGAGTTTTTTACGCAGGAAAGCAGCAGCGGTATGTCCGGCAATACCGGCGCCCAGAACGACAACTTTTGCCATTTTTGATTTTTTGTTAGAACGATGATGAATAAAGGATGCTGTATTTCACAAATTTACAGGGATTAAAAATACCGAAAACTGCAGCAGATTGAACCTGCACATTAAAAAAATTGACATACATCCGGCTTTTGTATCTTTTACTTATGTTTGCCTGTATAACCCTCTCAACCGATGAAAACCATCCGGATACTTATCATGCTTGCATTTCCGTTGTTTGCTGCAGCACAGAAACCCGTTGATTTCGTATACCCGTTCACTGGCACTGACCACATGGGGCATACCTTCCCCGGAGCAACAGTTCCTTTCGGAATGGTTCAGCTGAGCCCGGATACCGATACCATACCCTATTCAACCGGGCAAGGATATAACAAAGATGTGTATGCCTATTGCGCAGGTTATCAATACAACGACCAAACCATCTGCGGTTTCAGTCACACCCATTTTTCGGGCACCGGACACAGCGACCTGGGCGATTTTCTGCTGATGCCGATTACCGGAAAGCTCTTGCTGAATACCGGCACCCGCAGTAATCCCGCTTCGGGCTACCGCAGCCGCTTTTCACATGACCGGGAGCAGGCATCCCCCGGTTACTATGCCGTAAAACTGGATGATTACGGAATTCTCGCCGAGCTCACGGCTACAGAAAGGGTAGGATTTCATCGTTATACCTACGATCAGGCTGGTGAAACCAATCTGATTCTCGACATGAGTGCCGGCATTTACAACTATCCCGGCAAGAATACCTGGCAGTTTATACGTGTTGAGAACGACACCCTGATTACCGGCTACCGCCAGACCCGCGGCTGGGCCCGTACCCGTACCCTTTATTTTGCCATGGTGTTGTCGAAGCCCATTCAGCGCTATGGGTTTGAAAATCCGGAAGAAATCATTTACCGGGGCTTCTACCGGAAATTCAACGAAAAGGAAAATTTCCCTGAAATGGCCGGCAAAGAGATCACTGCCTGGTTCAGGTTCAGCATGGCAGCAGGTGAGGCCTTGATGGTGAAATTTGCCCTGTCGCCCGTGAGTACAGAAGGGGCACTCAACAACCTGAGAGCAGAGACTCCGGGCTTTGACTTTGACAAGATCAGGAACCAGGCGCGCGAAACCTGGAACCGGGAACTCAGCCGGATTGAGGTGAAGGGAAGTGAAGAGGTAAAAAAGAACTTCTATACCAGCCTTTACCATGCATTTCTCTCCCCTACCCTTTATATGGATGCGGACAGTAATTACCGCGGGTTGGATCAGAACAATCACCGGGCAGAAGGATTTACCAATTACTCCACTTTTTCGCTCTGGGACACTTACAGAGCACTACATCCACTGCTTACCATCGTGCAGCAGAAGCGGACTTCCGATATGGTAAACTCCATGCTCGCCCACCGCCGGCAGAGCGTACACGGCATTCTGCCCATATGGTCGCATCATGCCAATGAGAACTGGTGCATGATCGGGTATCATGCCGTTCCTGTGATTGCGGATGCCTTTCTGAAAGGTATCGGTGGCTTTGATGCGGCGGAAGCCCTGGAGGCCATGGATGCCAGCGCGACTTATACCATGTACGATGGTATTGGTGATTATATGAAATATGGCTATGCGCCGGCCGACAAAACCAGCAACTCAGCCTCCAAAACCCTGGAATATGCCTACGATGACTGGTGCATTGCCCGGATGGCTGAAAAATCGGGAAACAGGGGATTGGCCGGCATTTACAACCGCAGGGCGCGCTCGTTTGAACGCATTTTTGATGAATCGGCAGGCTTTATGAGGCCCCGCCTGAGCGACGGAAGCTGGCAGACCGACTTTGACCCGCTCAAAACAGAAGGACAAGGTTTTATTGAAGGCAATGCATGGAATTATTCACTCTATGTGCCGCACGATCCGGCCTGGTTGATTGAACATGCCGGAGGAAACGACAGGTTTACTGCCCACCTCGACACGCTTTTCACCATGCAGCTCGACGAAAAGCACATTGCCGAATCGGAGGACATCGACAAGCGGGGCATCATCGGCAACTATGTGCATGGCAATGAACCCAGCCACCACGTACCTTATCTGTACAGCTATGCCGGTGTCCCCTGGAAAACCCAGCAGCGAGTGCATCAGATTATGGATAAGCTTTACGATGCCACGCCCGGAGGGTTGCCTGGCAACGACGATTGCGGACAAATGTCGGCCTGGTACATTTTCAGCGCCCTGGGCTTCTATCCGGTTTGCCCGGGGAGCAACGAATATGTGCTTGGGAGCCCATCAGTGGAGGAGGCGAAGCTGAACCTTGAAAACGGGAAAACCTTTGTGATCAGAGCACATAACCTGAGCAGGGAAAACATCTTTGTAAAACGGGTACTTCTCAACGGTCTGCCATACAACAAACTCTATATCAGGCATGAAGACCTGATGAAGGGCGGCGAGCTTGTGTTTGAGATGAGCAACCGGCCGCTTAAAAAGCCTGTTGTCATGGAATTCCTTCCAGGAAAGAATGAATAAGCAGGGGTAGTCTATTCCTGTTCTTTCTCCCGTGGTTTCCTCCGGGGAGAGAGCTTGTAAACCAGCCAGCCGAATCCGGCTACCAGGTGAACAACAATTAACAAGACACCGATTTTTACCCAGATATCCATAGTTTGCTTTTGGTTCTCAAAAATAGAAATTATCTGACAACCCCTGTTGGTCAGACAAAATGAGCTTAACTGGCTTTTACAGGCAGGACTATTCAGTTAACCACAAACCTGACAGAATGCACTTTCTCAGGTCCGGATATGCGGAGAATATACAGTCCGGTTTCCAATGATGCACTGCTGAGGCAGAAAGGATTTCCTGTTATTTCACCGGCCTGAATGAAAGCTCCGGCAGTATTATACAGCCTGAAATGCCTGAATTCATTGATTTTCCCTTCAGTTTTTACGTGCAGTGTACGGGTTTCTGTGTCGTGATATACGGTGACCTTTGGCCCCGGATTCCCCGTTTTGTCTACCCCGGCAGGCAGGATAGCCTCAACGAAACATCCGTTGTAGAGCGAATCCTGATAAATCTGCCCTTCCTGATTGCTGACACAAAGCAGGGAATACATCCCACCACCAAGATCAAACTGCGCATAGATCGGATCGAATGGCCGGTAGGTGCTGCCGAGGCCTTCTATCCAGGTTTCAGCCGGATCGTCAAACAAAAGGCGGCGGTGCATCTGTCCGTTCAACAATACTGAATCAGCCTGCACCACATGAATCCAGTAGTCGAATGGCTGTCCATCCCCGATAAACAGAGAATCACCGGCTGACAGGGAAAAATCATAGAGCATTTCTTCACCCGTAAGGGGGTCGTAGTAGCGGTAGACCTTACGGTCCTGCTCGCGGTAAAAGCACAGATCCTGCTGCCAGTTACCGAAAACAGGATCACTGCTTGTATAAAACAGTTTTTTCCAGATACTGCCTTCAATGGTTGTATCTCCGGCAAGTCTGTAGGTTAGGGTAGAAAAGACCGTGGTCTGCGGATCGGGAACAGGAGTCTGAAAAACATTCAACTCGGCCCATTGTTTGTTTTCTTCCAGAAAAGGATGATAGCTCTGCGCTGAAACACATTGGAATGCCAACAGCAGGATTAACGAAATTGAGGTAAGTTTCATGATTTATTGCTTTGTAAATTTATCAAAATAAACATTTCGGTTATCCCTGACTTTTATGAGATAGAATCCTGGTATAAGCTGACTGATGTTGATCTCATTCTGAAAACTATCCAGCAATGCTGTCTTCACCAAACGCCCATTCATTTCGTAAATGAATACCGTTGCATTCAACGGCTTTTCCGTTTTCAGAAAAAGTTTATCACCGGCGGGATTGGGGAAAAGGTGGATGCCCCCTCCGGGTAAAGGTTTATGGCTGGTCCCTACAATAACTTCATTGCCGTAAGGTATGCCGTTCTTTTTAAAATAGACGATGCGTTTCACATAGCCATAACCATAGGGAGGCGCCCCGAACTGCCAGCCGCTGTTCAGGGTTTCCCCGAGTCCGACGGCATGAACAATGGTTGTTTCAAGGGGAGGCCCCTGGGTATCGTAGGGCCCCCAGCAGTTCTCCTCACTACAGTAAACCAGATGTTCGGGCTCTTCCCTGTATGACCAGAGGGTTAATCCAAAGTAATCTGCAGAATACAATGCACTTCTGAACAGGAAGTTGCTGGTGTCGGGTTTATCGTAGGGAGCCTGGCGGAAGATCTCATTCCTGGCATAATTCAGAAATATGGTATCAGAAACCACCTCCAGGGAATCCTGGTAGAAGACAGATCTGCGCACCGAATAGCTGAGTGCTTCATCATCTTCTGACCTTGAAAGAAATGTATGCTTAATGTATCTTTCATAATTTTCCCAGGGTGGTCCATAAGGCCGGTTGTAGGTATCGTAATACTGAATCACATCGCCGGGCTTGTGGTCATAAATCATACCATAAGTTAGGCGGCCAAGTCCTGCATCGGGCGTTGCATTGCCCGACAATTTCAGTGGCCTCAGCACCTGAGGAAAAGAATCCACCTGAAAAAACCTGATCAGGCCAAGGGTTTTGCCTGCAATCAGCAACTGATTGTTCAAAGCTGAATTGATCGGAACTCCCTGGAGATCGGTATGCAGTATCCTCCAGGAAGCCACAGAGTCTGAAATCCCAAGCACAGTCATGGTATCCGGGGCTTCAGAAAGTAGATTGAACCGCTGGACCTGGTCCTGAAACAGCAAGCTAATCTGTCCGGGCATGGTGCCGGTATTAAACAAAAGTGTATCTCCTGAAAGGTTAAAAAACCGGTAAATACCGGTTTCACTTACTGAAATCTTCAGGCCGGCCCAGATTGGGAGTGTTTGATGGCGGCATTCAGGACCACCCCAGAATATGCAGTTTTCACCAGGCAAAAAAGCCTGTTCAGCTAAGCGGTAGGGGAAAAACACTGAATCTGGACCGGAACTCATGGCCGAATCAAATGCCAGGTTATAGGTTACCCCGGCATCGGGGAAAGTGGTGAACACCTTTTTCGATCCTGCATTGAAGAGCTTGTATGATTGACCGGTCACCGACAATGAAGCCAGTAAAAGGAGGATGGTAAAAGATTTTCTCATCGTTGGTTTAGGGTATTTCAGGATTCAGTATTCAATAATTGTCAGAAAGATAATAAATAAGAAAATCAATGCTGGAATATCTGCAAAAATTAAATAACAAAGATACAACCTCAGCTATTACAAATTCAAATCAATCAGCTGGTAATGTTCCATTATCGGATAATTTAACATGCCATTGCAGTCCCGATTTCACTGATGATGATTTAAACTCATCAGAAACTCCTGCAGAATTCTTCAGGTTATCGCAAATTGGCTTAATTTTGGAATAAATGCAGGACATCCGTGTCACTCAATTTTTGCTAAGGCGTTGAGTGCTTCAGACAAAAAGCTGAACAATCAGATTGACAGCATTGTTAATCAGATACCTGAAACAAATACCAAATCGATAAAACCATGAAAAAAGAAATTTTTACTGTACTTCTTCTGCTTGCTGTAATGACAGTCGTTCAAGCCCAGAAACCACTTACCATTGAGCCGGGTTCTGAAAAATTCGGCAATACCGATTGTCCGGGCATCTGGATCGACATTCCTGAGACAAACCTTGAAACCATACGCAGCAATTGGGTGAAAGCCATTGAAAAAGGGACCAAATCGAACGCCCTGAAGACGGGTGATGAGGTCACGCTTTTTGGTGCATTGATCGGAGATATCTATGATGGTCCTATCAATGTATTCAGCAAGCTCATCGGGCAGGATTCACTCGTGAAGTTGTTTGTGAGTGTTGAGATAACGCGCGATGTCTTCACAGCTCCAAACAGCAAGGAGAATGAAAACATGAAAGCGTTTGCACGGAGTTTTGCGAAAGATCAATATCAGAAAGTAGCTGAGGATCAGCTTAGCAAGGAAGAGAACAAGCTGAAGGATCTGGAAAAACAACTTGTTTCGCTGCGCAAGGACAAAGAGCGGTATGAAAAAGAGATTCAGAATGCCAACACTACCATCTCGGAAGAAAACTATAAGATCGGATCGGTTAAAAAGGAAATGGCTGTAACTGAATCTACACTTGATTCGAAAAGCACTGAATTAAGCCGGATGGATGACGGTGACCAGAAAAAAGCGACACAGTCGGAAGTAAAAGAGCTGCAGAAAAGGAAAAAAAGCAATATGAAAGACATCAGCACTTCGGAAAATAAAATTTCGAAGGCAAATACTGAGATTACCGACAACAACAACAACATTGCAGCCAACCTGAAGCATCAGGATGAGGTTTCTGCACAAATCGCTGACCAGAAAGTTGTTGTGAGAAATTATACCGAAAAACTCAAGAACATCAAATCGTATTAGAAAGTTGCTGCTTGCGTAAGCCCGGCCATGTGCCGGGCTTTTTTTTGCCATAGTATCATTTTATGGCTGAAAAATGAAAACTTCAACACAATTCACTTCCTTTGCAGCAGTAATAACCAATGTTATGTTACTCGGCCATCCGCTGATTGTGAGGTGTCCGGCCTGCGGGCAGGAGCACCGTCAAACCAATTTACTGTCAGGTAATACATTCGGAGGCATGTTCTGGTCCGACGGAAGTTCATTTGCCCCGATGATGCCCGATACGCCTTACTTCAGTGTGTGCAGCACCTGTGGACATTTCTTCTGCGTAAAGCGCTGCGAACAGTTTGAATCAGACGATGAGTCGGTTTATGAGCTTCCCTCACTGGAGCATCCCGGCAGAAATGACCTTAGCGATGCCCTCTCCCGTAAGTTGTTCGAAGGCAAAAACGAAGAAATCTACCTGAGGACACGGTTTTGGTGGAGCATGAATAAACGCCCGTTTCAGCAGGAAGATACAACCGGAGCAGAAGATGACAAGGCCTACCGTTTAAACGCCCTTGCCTTGCTGGAACTTCTGAATGATGCCGATCAGCATGATTTGCTGATTATGGCGGAGTTGCACCGCAACCTGAAAGATTTCGGGAAGTGTCTGGAATTGCTGAACCGCATTACCGAAAAAAGGCTTGAAGAACGCAGGCAACAGATCGAAAAGGCCTGTAAAAGCAAAATAAGCAATACCATCCGGATCGAATTCAACCGTCTGTAAAGACAAAATATTTATCAGCCACCCGTGACAAAATCGCTGCAGAATATTTTGAAAATATCAGGCCATGTTGTACATTCGCATTCTTCAATTTCTTTGTGTATATATTACACTTAGTAAAAAAGTTAGATCTTACTGATTAACAAACATTTAAAATCGACGAAATGCGTTTCAACACCGATGCACGAATAGTTATGACCCTTGATGCAGGGGGGACAAATTTTGTGTTTTCTGCTGTTCAGTCCGAGCAGGAAATCATTGATCCTATCAGCATACCGGCTGAAGGCGAAAAACTGGAAATTGTTCTGGAAAAAATAATACAGGGTTTCAACGAAGTGAAAGCCAAACTCAAAGCTCCGCCTGTTGCCATCAGTTTCTGTTTCCCTGGTCCTGCAGAATATGAGCTGGGAATCATCGGTGATCTGGAAAATCTGCCGACATTCAGGGGCGGTGTTGCCCTGGGCCCCATGCTCGAAGAAAAATTCGGAATCCCTGTTTTTATCAACAACGATGGTGATCTGTTTGCTTATGGTGAAGCCATTGCCGGCTTGCTACCCGACATCAACCGCCGTATCAGCGGAAGCAAGAGTCCGAAATCATACCAGAATCTGCTGGGCGTTACCTTCGGAACCGGGTTTGGTGGCGGCATCGTAAGCCGTGGCCAGTTGTTTCTGGGCGATAACTCAGCCCAGGGAGAGATCAACCGCATGAGGAATAAGCTGCATACCAACGCAACCGTCGAGGAAAATGTGAGCATCAGGGGCATCAAACGCACCTATTGCCGGGTCACCGGTCTGACACCTGATCAGTGCCCGACCCCGAAAGATATTTTTGAAATCGGTATGGGTACTGCTGCCGGTAACAAAGAAGCCGCCATTCTGGCTTTTCACCGCATGGCCGAAGCCGCCGGTGATGCCATTGCCAATGCCATTACCATGATTGATGGCCTGGTGGTGATCGGTGGCGGGCTCTCGGGTGCCTATCCGTTATTTTTACAGCGGTTGGTTGACGAGATGAATTCAAACTTCACCACCATGGTGGGTACAGCCGTCGACCGCATGGAAATCAAAGCCTTTAACCTGGAAGACGAAAACGAATTTGCCCGTTTTTATGAAGGCGACACCCGCGAAATCAAAGTGCCTTTCAGTTCACGCCGTATTCAGTACGATCCTATGAAACGCATCGGAGTCGGCATCAGCAGACTGGGAACCTCAAAAGCGGTTTCCATCGGAGCCTACGCTTATGCGCTGAACAAACTCGACAGCAAATAGAACCTGATCAGCATCCGATCATAAACAGGGTGATGCTTTATCACCCTGTTTTTTGTTGCAGGTATTCCGCCATGCATAAGCCTGAATCAGCACCATATGGAAGAGAAATTCCTTCAGGTTAGCGCTTTTTACTTTAATTTTTTATACGTTTACGCCCGAAACAATGTCTTTCATAAGCCGATTTACCATGAGATGGTTTATACTTCCCTTACTGATGCTGATCAGCGTAACTGTTTCGGCCCAGCAACCCTGGCGCGAAGGAGAAATGCAGGTCAGGGTCTACCCTGTGAATGCTGAAGATTACGCCATCATCAGGCAGCTCGGCCTGAATGCCGATGAATGTGATGGCTTTCTGCGATGTTACCTTACTCCTTCAGAGCTCGCAGCTGTTAACGCTTTCGGAATACCAGCCGAAACAGAAATCCCCGACCTCAATCAATGGTCGGCCTCTTTCGGGCCCCGCGGTGTGCCGTCCGGTTATTACACAGTCGCAGAACTCAATGAAATTGCCGACAGTCTGGCGCTCAACTTCCCCGACATCTGCACTTTGCATGAACTGGGAATGGCTACCGGCTTCAATGTGCTAAAAGCACTGAAGATCAGCGACAATTCGGCAACTGACGAAAATGAAGCCGAGGTATTGTTCGATGGTGGGATCCACGGAGATGAGGTAGGAGGTCCTGAAAATATGATCCGTTTTGCCCGTGATCTCTGCCTGGGGTACGGTACCGACGAGCAGATCACCAGTCTGGTAAATAACCGCGAAATCTGGGTATACTACTGCGTGAACCCTTATGGAAGGGAAAACATGACGCGTTACAATGCCAATGGTGTTGACATCAACCGCGATGGGGGATATATGTGGAACGCAGAGGGGAACAGCCCTTCGGCATTTTCACAACCCGAAACAAAAGTTTACCGCAACCTGCTTTGCAGCAATCAGTTCGTTATACACTGCAGCTACCACAGTGGTACAGAATTCATCAGTTACCCCTGGAGCTACCGGGCCAGTCCAACCCCCGACAACGAAATTCACGATTTCCTGGCTTCTGAGTATGCAGCACATTCGGGGTACACAAACATTCCATACGAACAGGGCTATACAGGCATGTATGCCATCAACGGGAGTACCAAGGATTTTGGTTATGGTGCACTCGGGGTCATCAGTTGGTCTGTGGAGATATCTGTCAGCAAACAACCGGCAGCTTCGCAGATTGTTCCCTATTACCTGAAAAACAGGGAATCGATGCTCACCATGACCGACTATGCCGGTTGGGGGCTTGAAGGAGTGATTACAGATGCATTGACGGGAGAGCCATTGCCCGCCACGCTCTACATTGAGGATTATTTTCCGTTTGCATCGGATCCGGAAGTGGGCGATTACCACAAATTTCTGTTGCCGGGGTATTATAACCTTAGGGTTGAAGCCAACGGGTATGCTACCCGCACCTTTTCTCAGGTAATGATCCCTGAAACAGGATCGGCAATCCTGAATGTTTCAATGACACCTTCCACCGCTCAGTTTGCCAGACGCATGATAACCTGCCAGATACCCAACAACAATTTCAACGACGAAGGGAATACGCCTGCAGCAACGGGAAGCCCGGATAATGTAAGGTATTCACTGGGTCGGATGGGCTACGCGGTTCTCGATATGGGAACCCCGGTTGTTGATGGTGAAGGAAATGACATCATCGTTTATGAAAACGATGCCACACCGGAAGGATACTTCTTGTATGCCGGTCAAACGATGGATGGCCCCTGGGAACTGCTGGGAAACGCCACCGGGAATCATGAATTCGACCTTCTGGCATCAGGTCTCCCGGATGCACGATACATAAAAATCAAAGATGATGGGGATGGTCAGTCTCAGGTAGCCGATGCCGGATTCGACCTGGATGCAGTAGAAGGGATTATCCGCATCCCACCTGCAGATTCAACCGGTTTCATCGAAGGCTATGTAATGTCTGTGGAACTGGGCGAAGCCGTTGCCGGTGCCACCGTTAGCTGCGGCCAGAGAACAACCATGTCGGATGAATACGGCTTCTTTATCCTCGAAGCAGACACAGGCCGGGTTGAAATCTGTGCCTCATATCCTTTTGCCTTTATGTATGGATGCGATTCTGTAACCGTAACCCCAAGTGACACCCTAACCAACAATATTGAGGTAAGAATTATGGAAGCAACCCTGATGGAACCGGCAGCACAGGGCCAGTACTTTATTTACCCGGTTCCTGCAGGTGATTACTTTATCATAGCTGCTACAACTGCTGGTAGCAGGGAAATCCTGAATTATAAGCTGTACAGTTCAACAGGAATTAAAGTGAGCAGTGGCAGGCTGATTAACCAGGAAACCACTGTTGTTACCAAAAATCTGCCGAAAGGCATCTATCTTCTGAATATCAGCAATGGAATAAAGAGCTGGCCGGCTAAGGTTCTGCTCCGTTAGCCTCAGCACAGGTACCGCCAATAATCTGTGTTCGCGGCAACCATAACGAAGGATCATAAGCTTGCAGAAAGAATGATTCATTCATGCAGGTTGTGAGGGTACACCCTGCCCGAAATGGTAATGTACGGATTTAAATCTTGTGAAACTATGGTTTGCTTTTACATAAATTGTAAATTCGGCCGTTTTTTAAATTAATTTTGCTTTACACTGATAATAAACTTCTGAAAGCTATTCCGTTACTGTAATCCCAATCCCCATGAAAAAGTTTTTTACCCTTTGCCTGCTGTTTACAGTCCTGCTGAGCGCTTCAGCCGATGAAATTGTAAAGCGTTACACGGTTGGCAAACCACAGGTTAAGCAAAATGGGCTGCAACAGACCGTTACTTTTGACCAGGCTATGCTGAGCGGCAAACCTGGCGAACCGGTTCTGCCTTATTTCGCTGTAAACCTCCTCCTTCCGCCTGGCCATGAAGCCGTCTCAATCCGCTTTGAAGGATCCGGGGAAACGCTGATACCCGGAAATTTCAACCTGGTTTCAGGACAGTATTCCCGCCCGCTTTCCGAGCCGGGAGTCCCTCTAGACCTGCGCAACGAAGAGGTGTACCGCTCCATGTCGGCTTATCCTGAAATCTCCACCGGAGCCCTCAGTACACAATATATGAATGGCTATGCCTTCGCCCAGACAGTTTTTACCCCGGTGATTTACATTCCTGGCAAAGGTGAACTGAAGTATTTCGAACAGGTTACCATCCGTATTCAGACACGCGAAACCGAAAAAGGCAGGGAAGCATTGAAAAACCTGAGCGCTTCGACGTCCGTAAAGGAAAATTGCCTGAGAAATGCCCAGAATACTGAAACTGCAGGTTTATACGCTGCACGTACACGGTCGGTTTCTGATTATGAAATTCTGATCATCACCCCGGAAGCCTTTGTTGATCAGTTTGATGCCCTTACCCAACTTTACCTGCCAAGGGGAATGAAAACCCAGATAACCACGACAGCCTATATACAGGCAAATTCGACAGGGGTTGACATGCCTGAAAAAATCAGGAACTACATCATTCAGGAGTATCAGCAGCATGGTATCGAGCATGTGGTGCTGGGTGGTGATGTCGAACATGTTGCATACAGGGGTTTCTATTGCCTTGTGCAGTCATCCAGTGCTTATGAGGATTACAACATCCCTTCCGATCTCTATTATTCAGCCCTTGACGGAAACTGGAACACCAATGGCAACAATGTCTGGGGGGAAATCGGGGAAGACGATCTGCTCCCTGAAGTTTCAGTCGGTCGTCTGTCGTTCAGCAACACCGCCGAGCTGGCTGCCATGCTCAATAAAACGATTAAGTACCAGAATGAACCCGTTTTGGGCGAACTACGCAACCCTCTGCTGGCAGGTGAACACTTGTATGATACGCCCGAAACCTGGGGGTCTGATTACCTGGAACTGCTGATCGGAACCCGTTCCGACAATGGATATACCACCACCGGCATTCCTGAAGACCACAACATCCTGAAGATGTATGATGAAGAATCCAACTGGAGCTCAAGCCAGCTCATCAGCGCCATCAATTCCGGACGAAATTTTATACACCATGTCGGACATGCCAATGAAACCTATGTGATGAAGCTTTCCAACTGGGACATCACCAATTCGAACTTCTCGGGTGTGAATGGCATAACCCATAATTTCCCGGTAATTTCCACCCATGGATGTATCTGCGGTGCCTTTGACTATGATGACTGTATTGCAGAAAAAATGGTGAGCATTGATAATTTTGCCGCTGTCTTTATCGGCAATTCACGCTATGGCTGGTTTAACGAGGGACAGACGGAAGGACCTTCGGCCCACCTGCACAGGGAATATGTGGATGCCATGTTCAACGACAAACTCAACCGTGCCGGCAGGGCTCAGGTTGAATCCAAGGCTACTACTTCTCCCTGGGTAAATGCGCCGGGACAATGGGAAGAAGGAGCACTTCGCTGGTGTTTCTACGACTGCAATGTGCTGGGCGACCCTGCACTGGCCATCTGGACCGATGAACCCATTCCCGTGGCAACGGCATACCCGGCCACCCTAACTACCGGCACCCCTCAGTTTGAGGTAACCGTTACCAGCATGGGAGCACCGGTTGAAGGACTTACCGCTGCATTACTGAAAGACGGGATACTTGCCGGAAAGGGAATCACGGCCGGCAATGGTACCGCCACGGTGGTGATCGACCCGCTGATTGTTGAACCCGGGGAAGCTCAGCTCGTGATCTCAGGATACAATTGCCTGCCGGTGTATTACACCATCAACTTTGTTGCCGGACAAACCGCCTATGTGGTGTATCAGGCCTATACCCTCAATGATGCCACCGGCAACAGCAACGGCCTTCCGGATTTCGGAGAGCAGATCTCGCTCAGCATAACCCTTCAGAACCTTGGACTGGCCGAAGCACAGAATGTGGATGCAACGATTTCAACCAATGATCCGTATGTAACCATCCTCGATGGTACTGAGTCTTATGGTGATATTCCAGCGGGCGGGGAAGTGACCATCAGCAACGGCTTCACCATCCAGCTTGCCTCAGATATCCCCGACAACCACATTGTTGCCTTCACCATGGAAGCAAACGGAGACGACACCTGGTTATCTGAATTCCAGCTTTCAGCAAACGCACCTGTTATTGTTGCCGGAGCTGCTGAAGTGGATGACAATGAAGGAAACGGTGTTCCTGACCCGGGTGAAACATTCAACCTGAACATTGAGCTGATCAACAGCGGCCATGCTGCCAGCCTGCCCCTTAATGCCACCCTCAGCTGCAACAGTCAGTTCATCAGCGGCACTCAATGGACAGCTCCGGAAGTTGTGATTGACGAACAATCGCAGGCTTCGGTCATCTTCAGCAACATTGAGGCCGACGATCAGACCCCTCTAGGAACTTCTGTGACATTTGTCCTGACCATTACCCAGGGCGATCCGGCAACTACGATTCTGGAGCATGCCTATGTTTTTGTTATCGGTCAGGTTTCCGAAGATTTCGAAACAGGTGATTTTACCCACCATGCCTGGGCTCACAGCGGCAATGCCAACTGGACCATCAGCCCTGAAAGCCCGTTTGAAGGCGCCTATAGTGCCCGCTCGGGTGACATTTCTGACAACCAGAAATCAGACCTCTCGGTAACCTATGAGGTGCTGACCGACGACAGCATACACTTTTGTTACCGGGTTTCATCTGAAGAAAGCTATGATTTCCTTCGCTTCTACATCGACAACATTAAGGTGGCAGAGTGGTCGGGCGATATTGTCTGGAACCGTGCATCCTTCGCTGTTAGTACTGGACTTCATACCTTTAAATGGAGTTATGAGAAAGACATCACCGTTTCAAACGGAGATGATGCCGCCTGGATTGATGATATTCTGTTCCCTCCGGTCGACATTTCAACCGGATACTCAGGCCCCGAAAAACTTTCTGCAAACCTGCTTGTTTATCCGAATCCGACATCCGGCAAAATCTTCATTAATCTGAACGGAGCAGCCCTGAAATTTACCCAACTCACCATTACTGACCTGGCCGGAAAACAGGTATTCAATGCAACACTGACCAATACGGATGCCAGGCCACTGGATTTATCAGGGCTTGAACCAGGGTTGTATTTTCTGAGTATATCCGGTAACGGAGTAAGAGAAACACAAAAGCTCATCATTGAATAAATACACCAACAAATCAATCAATTATTCACTTTAAGCAGATAACCGTGACCAGAAAACTATTCATCCTGACCATTGGCTTAATTGTTTCAATGCAGTCTGGCTATGCACAAAAACCAAAAAAGCAGCTATACATGCCCGATGCACCGGTAAAGGAAAAATACCAGGTTGATACCCGCATCGATAATATGTCGTACTGGAGACGAATGGCATCCCTTGGACTGGTTCCGGTTGCCCCGGATGTTAAAGCACCGTTGGGCGTTTACAAAGGAAGCAATCTTACCGGACGGAGCACCACTACCGATGATTCACCTGACGTTCCGGTTACAACACAGAATTCAACACAGAGTGAAAACTCAATCTTTGTTGACCCCAACAATCCTCAGGCTCTGCTGCAATCGAACAATTCAACCCCCAACCCCGTTGGCGGTATATATGGTGCCAACAGTTTTCTTTCAACAGATGCCGGAAGCACCTGGGGTGGATCAGTTCAGGGAGCCGGCGGTGAAAACAGCGGGGACCCTGCAACTGCCGTTGGACTGAATGGTTGGTACTATGTAGGTTACATTCACAGCAATGGTGGTCAGGGAGTATCCTACTCCACCAACCAGGGTCAGAGCTGGACACCGGTTCTGGTAGCAAACTCTCCCGGAGGATGGGGAAGCCTGCTCGACAAGAACCACATGTGGATTGACAACAGCACCAGCAGCCCATACGAGGGAAATCTGTATGACGCCTGGACCAACTTCGGAGGCAGCAACGACTCGGAAATCGAGATCAGCCGTTCTGCCGATGAAGGACTCACCTGGTCATCCGCTGTCAATATCAGTTCGGCTATTAACGCCGGAAGTCACAATCAGGGAGTAAACATCCATACCGGGCCCAACGGAGAGGTATATGCCATCTGGGCAGTTTATGACGGCTGGCCAACCGACGAATCGGCCATCGGAATGGCCAAATCTCTTGATGGAGGTGTCACCTGGCAGACAGCTACACGCATCATCAGCAACATCAGGGGAATACGTACAAGTGGAATCAGCAAGAACATGCGTGTGAACTCCTTCCCCACCATGGCTGTTGACATCAGCAACAGTGCAAACCGCGGAACAATTTATATAACCTGGGCCAATATCGGTGTTCCCGGGGTTAATAACGGAAGCAGTGCCGACATCTACCTTATTAAATCGACCGACCAGGGAGCAACCTGGAGTACACCGCTCAGGGTGAATCAGGATGAAGCCGGTCAGGGTAAACAGCACTATTTCCCATGGATTGCCTGCGACCCATCAAACGGGAACCTCAGTATCATCTATTACGATGACCGCAATGTCTCAGGAACAGCCTGTGAAACCTACGTTTCCAACTCCAGTGACGGCGGTGCCACATGGGAAGACATGCGGGTAAGCGATGTATCGTTCACACCTCAGTCGATCCCAGGCCTGGCCGACAGTTACTTTGGCGATTACCTGGCTATTCATGCCCGTGACCGCTGGGTTTATCCCGCATGGACTGACAACCGCACCGGAACTGCGATGACCTATGTCTCTCCCTTCCAGGCAGGACCTCCACCAAACCAACCCTGGATCATCCACAACAACCACAGCATCAGCGATGCAGCCGGAAACAACAACGGGATGTTCGACTATGGCGAAACTGTTTCGATCGGTGTTACCATGGAAAACATCGGTGACCAGCCGGCTACCAATGTAAATGTTGTACTTTCGACCGATTCGCCCTGGGTTTCCATCTCCGATAATGGTGAAAACTTCGGCAATTTTGAAGTAGGCGAATTGAAAACCATTGAAGCAGCTTTCACGATTACGGCCGATGCTGCAATACCTGATGGCCTTTCGATTCCATTTATCCTGACGGCCACCGATGCCGTTGACAGCACCTTTACCAGCAGCTTTATGATTGAAGCCCATTCACCAGCTCTCCAGGCTGCCGGCATCAGCATCAATGACGGGGCAGGCAATCAGAACGGCCGGCTTGATCCGGGAGAAACTGCCACACTGAGCATCACGACCTTCAACCCCGGTGATTACAGCGCCCTGGCCACCTCAGCCCTGCTCACCACCCCAAGTCAATACATCACCATTACCAACCCTCAGGCTGACCTCGGCGATATTCAACCAGGATTGCTGAATGCCGTAACAGCCCAGTTCGAAATTCAGGTGGCTCCTGAAACACCGGTCGGACATGCCGCTTCATTTAACTATACCGCCACTTCAGGACTTCTTTCTACCACCAAACAATACACCATGCCGGTAGGCCTGATTCTGGAAGACTGGGAATCGGGATCCTTCGGTAACTTTGACTGGACATTTTCGGGAAGCGCCAACTGGAGCATCGCCACCGATCAGGTATTTGAAGGGGAGAACAGTTCAAAATCAGGATTGATTATCGACAACCAGACCAGTGAGATGAATGTGGCTTACAATGTAATGAACATTGACTCCATTTCATTCTATTTCAAGGTTTCTTCAGAAGCCAGCTACGACTACCTCAAGTTTTACATCGACAATTCGCTGCTCGGGCAATGGGCCGGTGAAGTTGACTGGACCCGTGTTGCCTATCCGGTAAATCCCGGAGAGCATACTTTCCGCTGGGTTTACAGTAAGGATGTTTCGCTGAGCGTAGGCAGCGATGCTGCCTGGGTTGACTTCATCGTATTCCCTGTTCCGCTGCAGACTACTGCTTATGCCGGTCCGGATGCCGGATCATGCGAAGGTGCCTCTGTATTGCTTAACGGAAATGCAACCAATTACGTAAGCGTTGCCTGGACAAGTGCCGGCGATGGTACATTCGATAATGCAGCATCCGTAAGCACCTTTTATACTCCTGGTACTGCTGACATTGCTTCCGGATCTGCGGTACTTACCTTCACGGTTACAGGACCTGAGGCACAGGTAATGACCGACAACATGACCCTGAGTATTGTTGCTCCTGCCAGTCTTGAAGCCGGAGATGACATGGTTGCCTGCAGCAACGCGGAGATTGTGCTTAACGCTGTTGCAAACGGAAACACCGCCTTCCTGTGGTCAACCTCCGGAACCGGAACCTTCAGTGATGCAGGTTCGCCGGCCTCAACCTATCTGCCATCCCCTGAGGATATTGCTGCCGGTAGTGTAACCCTTACTGCACTGGCTGTTTCACCTTCGCCCTGCTCTGATGTGGTGGATGCCCTTACCTTACAGCTCATTCCTGCTCCAACCGCTTCTGTATCCGGAGAAACGCTGGTTTGCAGCGGCACCCAGGTTCCCATGACTGTTGAACTGACCGGAACCGCTCCCTGGAACCTGACAGTGAACAACGGTGTAGGTAGCATTGTAGCTACCGACACTCCGTTTACCTTCCAGGTAACCCCAGTGGAGAACAGTGTTTATCAGGTATTGACAGTAACCGATGCCAATAGTTGTGCTTCAGCAGGGACCGGTGAATTTACTGTAAATACCCTGGCTGCACCCCAGATCAGCCTGGTTTCCGACACAGCTGCCTGTGCCAATCATGTGGTGACCCTTACGGTGAATACCACCGAAACGCTGGATTATCTCTGGACACCGGGCGGATTCCTCACCCAGAGCATCTCGGTTGACTCAACCGGGGTTGGCGTTGGAACCGGGGTATGGACAGTTGAAGCCACCAACAGCAACAATTGTGTGAGCACCGCTTCAGTAAGTCTGACCTTCAACGACTGTACAGGAATTGACGAGGCCGGCAACACTGCCATCAGCCCATATCCCAATCCATCTGCTGGCGTTTTCAGCCTGATTGCTTCAAATCAGGTTAAAGGGACCTTCAGGCTCGAGATCATCGACGCAGGTAACAAGGTTGTCTATTCACAGAACTCTCTTGAATTGAAACCCGGAAAGAAAATGCAGATCAACGCCGGCAATCTGGCCGATGGTTTGTATATGCTCAAACTTACAGGCAGTACAGGAAACTATTCTGCCAAACTTATCATCAGGAAGTGATCAATAAATAAAGTTGTGAAAAAGAGGAACGTCTGCCGTTCCTCTTTTTTTTTGAATGGCCGTCCGCATTGACTCTCGAAATAAGACGAAGCAGGAGAAAAGGAGCATAGCAGGATACAGCCAGACAATAAAACAGACCACCTCAACCGGAATGGAAAAGAAACCATTTTTGAGCACGATCAGATCCTTTGGTTCACTTTTTAAAAAAATTGCATTACCAATTGCATAAAAAGTGATCAACTTACATCCCGTATTCAATTTATATTATTTTTGCGGGGAGTATTGATGCGTTTTCATTGTCAACCACTTAACCAATTGATAATGAGGTTATTTTTTTTCACTAACAAACAAAACCATGAGAACAACTTTACAAGGGATTCAGAAGGCTTATAACCGGTTTAGCATAGCGACCCTGTTCGTTCTGTTAACCCTTTCATTTGTTTCTGTCTCTGCTGCTGAGCAGAACTTCAGCGACAGCTGGGGTAAGCAGGGCCTTAGCCTTAACCGTCAGGATAAGGGAGGTGTGAACCTGAATTTCTCGATTCAGCATTTCAGTTTTACCGAGCGTGATGTAAATGGCCAGATGATGACCGGAATATCATTCTCTGAATCATTTCTTCCGGCCGATGCAGGGATGCCCGACGTACCCGGATTCAGCCGGTATATTGCCATTCCCAATGGTGCTACCCCGGTACTCAGTATTACCAACATGAGGACAGAAGTTTACCCCAACATTGAACTGGCTCCGGCTCCGGTTATTCCGCTGGACACCGACAATGGTCCGCTGGTTTACAACAAAAACGCAGAGATATACAATACCAACGCCTATTTCCCCGGCCAGCCGGCTCTGCTCGAAGGCTTTACCAAACTTCGCGGTGTGGATGCCTGCCTGCTCACCATCCTGCCTTACCAGTACAATCCGGTGACCAAAGAACTGGTTGTCTACAGGGATATGGAAATCAACATCACTTTTGAAGGCGGTAGCAGCGAATTCGGAGAAGATCGTTACCGCAGCCGCTGGTGGGATCCGATTCTTGAGGATGCCATCATCAACTTCAGTTCACTTCCATCGGTTGATTACGATGCCCGCGCCGCACAATCAAACCGCAGCGTTGGCTATGAATACCTGATTATTGTTCCCAATGACCCCATTTTCAAACAGTGGGCCGATTCTATTGCCCTTTTCAGGAACGAAGAAGGCATCCATACAGGCATTGTAAAACTCTCTGACATAGGCACCAACGTAACCCCGGCCATGCTGGAAACCTACATCAACAACATATACAGCACCTGGGATGTACCTCCCACCGCTGTGCTGCTGCTGGGCGATTATGGTCAGTCATCGGCCAATATCAATTCAATTCCTTCACCCATCTGGGACAATTACTGCGTTTCTGATAACATTCTTTCAGATGTAAACAACGACGATATGCCCGACATCATCTTCGCACGCATCACTGCCCAGAATGCATCACAGCTGCAGTCAATGGTCGGTCGTTTCTTAAAATATGAACGCCGTCCGCCGACCAACCCATCATTCTATGCCAACCCGATTACAGCACTGGGATGGCAGACTGAACGCTGGTTCCAGATCTGCTCAGAGACAGTAGGAGGTTTCTGGAAAAATGTACTGGGAAAAACACCGGTACGAATCAATGAGATATACGATGGAACACCGGGAACTGTGTGGAGTACCGCCACCAACACCAATACGGTTGTAGGGGTATTCGGCCCTAACGGTCTCGGTTACATCCCTGCCCAGCCCAACTCCATGGGCGGCTGGTCGGGCGGTAATGCCACCATGATCAACAATGCCCTGAATGCCGGTTCATTCATGCTGATGCACCGCGACCATGGCATGGAAACCGGCTGGGGTGAACCCTCTTACACCAACAGCAACATCAACGGTCTGACAAATACTGACCTTTCTTTTATTCTTTCAATCAACTGCCTGACAGGAAAATACAACCATACCAGCGAGTGTTTTACTGAGAAATTCCACCGCTATACTTACAATAACCAGCCTGCAGGTGCACTTGGACTCATTGCTGCCTCTGAAACTTCCTATTCTTTTGTAAACGACACCTACGTATGGGGCATGATGGACAATATGTGGCCCAATTTTATGCCGCAGTACGGCAGTACGCCTGAAACAAGGGGTGTTCTTCCCGCATTCGGCAATGCCGCTGGAAAGTATTTTCTGCAACAATCCAACTGGCCATACAATACCGGCAACAAAGAGGTTACCTACAACCTTTTCCACATGCATGGGGATGCTTTCCTGAGAATTTGCACAGAAGTCCCGCAAACCATTGCAGCTACCTATAGTCCGACTATTTATGAAGGTGAAACCATGTTTACCATCACGGCTTCTCCCAACTCTCTGGTTTGTCTTTCTGTTAACGGCGAGATCCTTGCAACCGGAGCAACCGGTTTTGTTACCACCATTGACCTTACCATTCCTCCACAAACCGAAGGTACCCGCATCAAGGTGACCATTACCCGCCCCAACTGCAACCGTTATGAAGGCTGGGTGGATGTAATCCAGATGGTTACCTCATCCACTGCCGGGGAAGATGCCACCCTGTGTGAGGGAACAGCTCACCAGCTTTCAGGCCAGGCAACCAATTACACCAGCCTGCTCTGGGAAACCAGTGGTACAGGAACCTTCAGCGACAACAGCATCCTGGATCCGGTTTACACACCGAGTGCAGGTGATGTAGAACTGGGATCAGTGATTCTTTCGCTGACTGCTCAGAATCCTGCTACCAACGATTCCACCACCTCGGTTACCCTGACCCTTGTTAAGGCACCGGTGGTTTTTGCCGGCAACCCAAGCGATATCTGCAATGGCGAAAACTACTCAGCAGCCGAAGCTACGGCCTTAAACTATACTTCGATGGAGTGGATTACCACAGGTACCGGAACATTCGACGATCCTACCTCTATGACACCAAGGTACACCCCTGGTGCAGAGGATATTGCAGCCGGCTCGGTCATTCTGACCCTGCGTGCATGGAACGACATCTGTGAACCTGTTGAATCAAGCATTGATCTTTCGATCAGGGCACTGCCAGAACCAGCTATCAGCGGAACCAATGAGTTGTGTATCAATGTAACCGATCTGGTTTACACCGCTGCAACAACAGAAAATACCTATTCATGGAGTGCAACCGGCGGGACCATCACCAGCGGTCAGAACGAAGCTGCTGCCACCGTTACCTGGGATACAGCAGGCGAAGTGATTCTCACTTTAACTGAAACCAATATTTACGGATGTTCACAGAGTGTTGAATACCCTGTAACCGTCAATGCACTTCCCGCCCCGGCAATTGAGGGTGCAATGCTTGCCTGTGCCAACAGCGAGGGTATCGTTTACACGGCACCTCTGGTTGAAGGTGATCAGTACGAATGGTCCATTTCGAATGGTGAAATCGTATCGGGAGCAGGTACCAATGAAATCACAGTAAACTGGGGCGAAAACGGTCAGGGAATGCTCTCATTGATGCAGACAAATCCGTTAACTACCTGTGCCGCAGGAACTGAATACAACGTAACCATCAATTCACCGGTAATCACCCTGGGCAACGATACCACCATCTGTATTACCCACCTGCTCACCCTTGAAGCTGACGGCACTTATACTGCTTACAACTGGTCTGACGGAAGCACCGGCAACAATATGCAGATCGACGCCAGCGTACAGGGTATTAATTCGACAGCATACTCACTCACTGTAACCGATGAGAACGGATGCACAGGAGAAGCTTCCATTATGGTGACTGTGGATGCCTGTCAGGGCATTGAAGACCTCAGCAATCAAATCGGTGTGGCCATCTTCCCCAACCCGAACAATGGAAAATTCACCCTTGAAATTACCGGTGAAACCAACGGCCAGGCACAGGTGAGCATTGCCAATGCAGCCGGAGAAGTTGTTTACACCAACAAATATGCGATCACCCGGTCGGGTCAGCGTTTAGCCCTTGATCTGAACATCGGAAGCGGTGTCTATTTCATGAAGGTTGAAACAGCCAACGGCAACCTGACCCGGAAACTGGTGATCAGGTAAGCACTTACCATTTTTTCTGAATAAGCCCGCCTGAACAGCGGGCTTTTTTTATGCAGTTGAACTGCTTAACCAAGCATAATCCTATATCTTTAACCGTTGAAAAAATAACGGAACAACAATATCATGGAATTAAAGCCGTCAGGCGACAATATGCTGGCTCCATTTAGCTGCAGTTATACGCCCAATATCCCTGAGTTACTGATGAAGCTCAGGTGCAGCATTGCAATTTCAACCTATCAGGCCGGGAAAGTGATTTTTCTTTCTCCGAAAAATGAAGAGAGTCTGATTCAGTTGCCCCGCACATTCAACAAACCCATGGGCCTGACATTCGAACCTGAAAACGGCAGAATGGCCCTTGCGTGCCGCGATGAAGTGATTGTTTTTGCCAATTCTCCTGAACTGGCGACCAGTTACCCGGGTAAGCAGGGCATTTACGATGCCTTATACCTGCCCCGGGTTACCTACCACACAGGGCCGGTTGACATTCATGACCTCAACTGGGGTGAAAAAGGCCTCTATGCAGTAAATACGCTTTTTTCTTGTCTGATGCTGATCGGTGACAGCCATAATTTTATCCCTTACTGGGTCCCACCTTTCATTAAAGAACTCAAATCAGAAGACCGTTGTCATCTGAACGGAATGGTAATGATTGACAATAAACCAAAATATGCAACGGCTTTCAATCAGGGAAACAGTTTCCAAAGCTGGCGTGATCATGTAGCAACAGATGGAGTATTACTGGATGTTGAATCAGACGAAATCATCGTTTCAGGTCTTGCAATGCCCCACTCCCCCAGAATGATTGCTGGTGAGCTTTATCTCCTTCTGTCAGCGACAGGCGAAATAATCAGGGTGAATACCCATTCCGGAACCTTTGAAACGATTAGCCGGATCAATGGATTTGTGAGGGGGCTGGCCTGTTACCGGGATTTTTTGTTTGTGGGATTGTCAAGAATCCGTAAGAACTCTTCAACCTTTGCAAAACTTAAAATCGCAGATAAATCGCAGAACGCAGGAATCGCTGTAATTCACCTGCCAACAGCCAGTTTCGTAGGTGAGATCAGGTATCATACCTCAGTAGATGAAATCTATGATGTACAGATTCTACCGGAAACCGTAAGGCCAAATATTTTTAATACCCGGCAGCCTGAACACAAAAACGGCTTAAGCATTCCCGGAACCACATTCTGGGCAGTACATGATCCCGAATCAGGAGAACAAGATCAGCCTTCCTGGTGAGGTTTAAAATTTTCATTGCTGAAATCCGTTCATGAATTATTCGTTACTGATCCACAATCATTCAAAAAAAAAGTATAATTTCAGCTGAAATTTCCATCACTGTAAGTACCTGAACAAAGCCATCATTGCAATAATAAAAATCTACCTATGCAAAATAAGGGATACAGCCGAATAAAAAGAGAATTCAGAAACCTTTCTCACAAGGTTAATCATTTGATTATCAGCCATGAATGGGAATATCTCTCTGAAACCGTAAAAAACAATCTTATTAAAAAACTGAACTTCTTATTCCTTCGACTTTACCGATTTGTGAATGCTGCAGAGCTTAAGAAAATACTGGCAGCGGCAGCCATTTTCATTTCATTCCCGTTGATTTCAAGAGCACAGAGCTTCCAACTTCCATTGCAGAATCCGTTCGGTTTTATACCCCCTCAGACAGATTTCATTTCTCCTGCTTTTGCTGACCTTGATGGTGACGATGATCTGGATATGCTGGCAGGAACCTACGAAGGGAATATTCTCTTTTATGAAAATACCGGCAGCGTCAACCAACCCTTGTTTGCGGCAGGTCAGACCAATGTCTTCGGATTAACCCAGAACGGAGAGCTGGCATTCATAGCTACAGCCGATATTGATATGGATGGCGACATTGATGTATTCTCAGGAGGCTATTACGGGACAATCTGGTTTCAGGAAAACACCGGAACGCCGGCAAGTCCGGCATTCTCTCCTGCAGTTGCAAATCCATTCGGATTAACTGCTTCGGCCCAGTTTGCAATCCCTGCTCTTACGGACATTGATGATGACGGAGACCTCGACCTTTTTGTGGCCGAATATTATGGCAACATGAAATTCTATGAGAACACAGGCACCGCTGAGAGTCCCTTGTTTGCCCTTCCTGTCCAGAATCCTTTCGGGATACAGCAGGCTTATATGATAGGGGTTCCGGCTTTTGCCGATATTGACCACGATGGCGATATGGATCTGTTTGAAGGAGAATACTACGGAAAGATTAAATACTTCCAGAACACCGGTACCGTTTCGTCACCGTTATTTGCAGCACCTCTTGAAAATCCTTTCGGACTGGTAGCAGCAAGTTATTATGCATTCCTTGCTTTTGCAGATATCGACAACGACGGGGATGCTGATTTATTCGCCGGAGAAAATTATGGAAACCTAAAGTATTATGAGAATACGGAAATAAACATCGGATTTGCTGAGCCAGAACTCCCCCTGGAGTTTGCGCTGTTTCCCAATCCCAGCCACGGAAAGTTTACAATTGAGTTTACCGGGAAAACAATGGGCTATGTCAATTTACGGATTGCCAGCACCTCCGGGCAGGTTATTTATAAAAACGGCTTTAGCATTAACCAGGTAGGGGAAAAGATAACAATCAGCCCGGAAATCAGCCACGGCATTTACTACCTTACAATTGAAACAGCCAACGGCAACCTGACCCGGAAACTGGTGATCAGGTAAACACTTACAATTTTTTCTGAAAAAGCCCGCCTGAACAGCGGGCTTTTTTTATATATTCCTGTTACCTGAAGGCAATATGGCGATAAATCAGAGTGCCCTGCAGGTACAATGAAACTATTTCTTATTTTCACAGTCCGGGAATCCCAAAATCAATCAAGTATGATCAACGTTTACGCGCGTAAGGCCATCCTCGCAATGGTTTCCCTAACCATTGCGTTTTCTTCTTTAGCCCAGAAACCGGAGAGCCAGTCATCCAACCCAGCGTTGCCACCCATGAGCAGCTACGACTCGCTTAAGCTTTCACAGCTACCTGAATTCAGGTTGTCAGACAATACCTTGAGGAGGGCACTGCCTTACGCCATAGATAACTCTGCCCATCCATGGTTCAGACCCTTGATTGCGCAGGTTGGGCTGGAGTGCGGTCAGGCCAGCAGCATTGGCGTGGTATTTACCTACGAAATGAATTATCTCAGAAATGTTCCCGGCAATCAGCCCCAGAACCAATATGCTACCCATTTTGCCTATAATTTTATCAACGGAGGCGCTGATCAGGGAGTAAGCTTCTTTGAAACCTTCGAGATACTCAAGCAAGCAGGCAACCCAACAGTAGCAGATTACGGTGGCATGGCCTACGGAGGGGCAGCGCGCTGGATGAGTGGTTACGACCTGTATTACAATGCTATGCACAACAGAGTTACTGAGGTTTACTCAATCAGAGTAAATACCGTGGAAGGATTACAGACACTCAAAAACTGGATCTACGATCACGGAAACGGATCCACCGCAGGAGGACTGGGCTGCTTTTATGCTGAATTTACCCATCCGCCTTCAGTGCTTCCGGAAGGAACCCCGGAAGCTGGAAAACATGTGATCTATGCCTGGGGAAATTCGTCAAACCACGCCATGTCGATCGTTGGTTATAATGATTCTATCCGCTGGGATTACAACAACGACGGACTATACACCAATGACATTGACATCAACGCCGATGGAGTGGTTGATATGAAAGACTGGGAAATCGGTGGTTTTAAAATGGCAAACACCTACGGATCTATCAGTGGCTGGGGCGATCAGGGCTTTTCCTACATGATGTACAAATCGGTAGCAGACCAGTTTCAGCAGGGAGGCATCTGGAACAATACCGTGGTGGTGGTTGATGTCAGGAATCATGAACCTCAGCTAACCGCAAAAGTCACCCTCACCTACCCCTGCCGTGACAAAGTCAGGGTAATGGCCGGTGTCTCCACCGATCCCGGGGCTACAGAGCCAGAGCATATCCTGCACTATCCTGTTTTCGATTTTCAGGGAGGCTGCAACCCCATGCAGGGTACCACCGGATACGAAACCATTGAATTCGGCCTCGACCTGAATCTTCTGCTGCAGTATGTGGAACCGGGCCAGGATGCCAGGTATTTCCTGCTGGTGCAGGAAGACGACCCCCTGGGTTCCATTCAGGGAGCGTTGGGGAGTTTCGCCATCATTGATTATACCAACGGGGCTCAGGTTCACAACAGTACCGCCAATGAGCTGCCCCTGTCCAACAACGAAGTCACCATGGCATGGGTTAATGTTGCTGCTGATTTTGACCAGGTGAACATTGTTACCGACACCATCATGCCTGTTCCGCTCTATACCAGTTTCTCCGTACCACTGGAAGCTGATTCGGGCACAAGCCCCTATCACTGGAGTTTTGTTAATGAATATGCCCGTTTTGATACAGTTGGTACAATGCAGGAGATTAACGCCCTGAAACTTCAGCCATCATCCAACAGCAACGGGAAGGCCCTGGTGGAGCTTCCCTTTGAATTTCCGTTTTACGGGCAAACTTACAATGAGGTATATGCCACAGTAGATGGATACCTGATGTTTGAGAATTCACTGTTGCCCTGGCCGTATTATATTGAGGGAAGGACTTATTTCATCCAGACCCCGATGATTGCCCCTGTAATGTCGAATCCATTGTTAGCCAGTGGTTCTGCCGAGGGCATCTGGTACGAAGAATCGGCAGATTATGTAACCTTCAGATGGCGTCTGAGTTCAAACGGAGCCTCCGGTAGTACCTTCAATGCCACGGCGCGCCTATACCCTGACGGAAAAATCGAAATCAACTATGGCGAGTTCAATTTACCTTCCTATGTTGAGCGTTATGCCGGCATCTCGGCTGGTGACGGTTTGAATTACCATATTCTTACCTACGACCAGAATTTTTCACCCCAGACAGATCAGCTGAACAGGTATACACCCATCAATCAATACCCGGGTATTCAGCTCAGTCCCGAAGGGGTCCTTTCCGGACAGTCGAACGAGTTGCTTCAGAACCTGCCGGTCAGGGTATCGGCTACTGATCAGAACAACCTGAAAGACTACCGAACCTTCTACATCAACACCAATGGTTTGTTAATGAACTACAGCCTGGAAGCAGGTAGCGACAGTATAGTGGCGTATGGAGAAACCGTCAGCATGACCCTGCACATCACCAATCTCAACAGTTTTGGTGTAGGTTCACTCAATTTCAGCATCAATTCGTTTGACCCCTACTTTTCGCTGACCCAGAACCAGGCATCCTACCCTGGATTGCAGCCGGGAGAATCGGTCAGTATTCCCGGCGCTTTTCAATTTATTGCCAGTGAAGAGGTACCGGATTCGCATGTTGCTGCTTTTATCCTGAATGCTGTTTCTGCAGAAGGCAGTTGGTCAAGGAGTTTAGCCATCAAAGCCTACCGGCCTGACGTGGAGATCGCTTCCATGCAAATTGTGGATGGCAACAACGGTATTCTGGAACCGGGAGAAACGGTACTGCTGAACCTTTCCTTGCTGAATGCCGGTGGCGTCCCCCTGACCAATCCACAGGCGGCCATCTCCTCATGGGACCCCTATCTTACCATTTATTCCGGACCTTCAACTACCGACACCCTTCATCCGGACGAGCTATGGCCCATTGTTTTCAGTGTGAAACTTGCACAGGAAACCCCTTTGTATCATGTGGTAGAGATCAACCTATCCGTTACCGGCGATCACAATTACAGTTACCTCAAAACCATTCCCATCATTGCCGGATTACTCGCCGAGACCTTCGAGAACGGTTCATTTTCGGGCTTTGACTGGGTAACCGGAGGAGATGCACCCTGGTTTACTGAAGAAGGCTCAGCGCATGAAGGCGACTGGTGTGCCCGTTCAGGTCTCATTTACGACAACCAGACCTCAAACCTGCTGCTTACCTGGGATGTAGCTTATGCTGATTCTGTATCCTTCTGGTTTAAAGTTTCTTCTGAAGTAAATTACGATTACCTTCATTTTTACAGCAACAGTGAAGAACACGGCAAGTGGGCCGGTGAGTGGAACTGGACCCGGGCAGCATTCAATATTCCGGCAGGAGAGCAGACATTCGCCTGGCATTACCTGAAAGATTACAGTGTCTCCAATGGTGAAGACTGCGCCCGTGTCGATTATATAATTCTTCCTGCTTATGCCGTTGCTACTGCCACAGGTGAAAAACAGCAGACAGAAAACAGGCTTAATGTATTTCCTAACCCCGGAAATGGCGATCTCTTTATTGAGTATTCCCTCGCTGAAGCCTCCCCGGTACAGATCATCCTGTTTGACCAACAGGGAAGAACAATCTTCTTCAGGGAGAATAAGCTGCACCAGGCCGGAACCTATAAAATCAAACCTGACATTCAGCACCTGAAGGCCGGGTCCTATACCCTGATGCTGCGCACAAATCAGGGGATACTGGTGAAAAAAATCATCCGAACCGGAAACTAAATACTGCAACACCCGCTTTATTCATGCGGGTGTTGTACTTTTGTAAAAAAACACCCGATGAAATCTGCTGATCGTCAGAGAAACCTACGTTTCAGGAATCTTCTGTTTTCTTTTGTGGTGGTCATCCTTGTTATGCCGGGGTTACAGGGAATGCTGGGCTTCGTGCATGAAAAACCGCTTTCAGGAGCATTCACAGAAACCGCGACGCCCGATTTCGGGGAATTTACCTGGAAAACATGGCTTGACGGAAGCTTTCAGGAAGAATACAACAACCGTCTGGAGCAGAACATCGGTTTCAGAAACTCCCTGGTAAGGCTCAACAATCAGATCAGTTATAGTTTCTTCAGGCAAGCCAATGCGGAAGGGGTCATCGTCGGTCAGCAGAGTGAGTTGTTCGAGGAAGACTACATCAGGGAATATACCGGTGAGTATTTTGTTGGTGAAAAAGTGTGGCAGAAAAAAGCCAGGCAACTCAGGGCAGTGCAGGATACCCTTTCGAAGCTCGGTAAAAGTCTGGTCATCATTTTTGAACCCGGAAAAGGGAGTTTCTATTCAGACAGACTGCCAGGAAAATACAGAAACATTGCGAAAACAGTTTCCAATTACGATGTCCTGAGCCGCGAATTAAACAACCTGGGAGTCAATGTACTGGACCTTAACCAGTATTTCCTTTCCATCAAAGGGAAAACGGAGTTTCCTTTATTTCCCCAATGCGGGACTCACTGGAGTTATTACGGATCGGTACTGGCCGCCGACACTACCCTGAAATACCTTGAAAGGCTCAGGGGAACCGATCTGCCCGATCTGAGTATCGTAAGCAATGAAATCGGTGACACCATCAGGCATCCTGATTACGACATCGGTCTGGCCATGAACCTGATTTTTCCGATAAAGCATCCCTTAACCACAGATCCGAAGCTAAAGATTGACCAGGGTAGCGGGAAAACCCGGCCACAGGTGCTGATCGCAGGCGACAGCTTCTATTTCAACTGGCTCAACAACCGTATTCCAACCGAAGCTTTCGGCAGTTGCGATTTCTGGTATTACAACAATAACATCACCAAAAGTGATGGTTCACCAGGTGGAAAAGCAACAGAAAAGGACTTCCGCAGTGAAGTACTGCAGCGGGATATCATTGCGGTTATGATTACAGAGAGGTTTATGCACGCCTTTGCCTGGGGGTTTGACGAACAGCTTTACGACCTGTTTTTCCCGGGGTACCGTGATCCGGAAGAAGTTTTTGCCGATCAGATCAGAAGTTATGGTGACGAGTTCGGCCGTATGGTTAAGGAAGCCAGTGCCATGAACATTTCACTGGAAGAACGCATAAACAAGGAGGCCAATTACTTGTTCTATGATGACTACAAAGCCAATCCTGACAAATACACAGAGAAAAGAGACCTTCTCAGGATTTACGAAATGGGAATACGTGGTACTCCCGACTGGATGCAGGAAATGGTAAAAAAAGCAGCCATCAATAAGATCAGCATCGACGAACAGATACGCCGGGATGCTGAATGGATTTACGAAGACAAAATGAAAAACAAATAAGTACAACCATGAAAACGCTCATTACCCTGGTTACATTATTATCATTAACCATCTACACATCAGGACAGGGACTGGTGAATGTGAATCCCGATCCTGAAGGTGAACCATGGCTTGCCGGTGGGTTAAGGGAATTAACCACCGGTGATTACGCCCGGATCGCTGCCACTCCCCGTCTGAACGGGGAAGCAGTAAGGAGCAATCGCGATCTTCCTGCATCGCTCGACAATACGGTTTATCCATGGTTTCGACCGATATTTAACCAGGATGGCGGAAGTTGCGGACAAGCAAGCGGGATCGGTTATAATTTTACCTACGAAATGGATTACGTGCGGGGAATTGCCGCTAACACCACAGAAACTCAATATCCGACCCACTATACCTGGAACTTCCTGAATGGTGGAGGTGGTGGCGGTTCATGGTATTTCGACGGCTGGCAGATTATTGCAGCCAACGGATGCCCGAATGTTTCTACCTACGGTGGAACTCCCTGGTATGGAGGCGACCGCCGCTGGATGAGCGGCTATGAAAACTACCTGGCAGGTATGCAGAACCGGATACTCGAAGTAGCTACCATCGATGTTTCGAGCGAAGAGGGACTGATCACATTAAAGCAGTGGTTGTTCGACCGCCTCGATGGCTCCCCCAGCGGAGGCCTGGCCAATTTCAGCGCCGGGGTATCCGATGCCTTTACCATGGATTATCTGCCTTCAGGAACACCGAATGCAGGGAAACAGGTGGTAACCCGCTGGGGTGAACAGGTAAACCATGCCATGACGTTTGTCGGATACGACGACAACATCCGCTATGATTTCAATGGCGACGGCCTTTACACCAACGACCTCGACATCACCGGTGATGGCATCACCGACCTGCGCGACTATGAAATCGGGGGGCTGATTATGGTAAACAGCTGGGGACAGTCGTTTGGAGATAACGGAAAAGCCTATGTGATGTACCGTACCCTGGCACTCAGCCTGGCAGAAGGAGGCATCTGGAACAACCTGCTGCATGTTATACGCGCCAGGGCTGACTACCAGCCTCTGATCACCCTGAAGGCAACCGTGAAACATACCTCGAGAGAGAAAGTAAAGATATCTGCCGGTGTTTCAGCCGGCACCAGCGATACCAAACCCGCCCATTTGCTGGAGTTCCCTATGTTCAGCTATCAGGGAGGCAACTATTACATGAGTGGTGGCAGCAGCGAAAACGACAAATCCATAGAAATCGGACTTGATGTGACTCCGCTGCTCAGTTATATTGAACCGGGCCAGACATCCAGATTCTTCATTCAGATTGAAGAACAGGATCCTGATGGCAGTTCTGCCGGACAAATAACCAGTGTCTCTTTGATTGATCTGAATACCTCAGCGGAATTCCCGGGGCAGCAGACCAACCTCTCACTGATCAACAACGACACCACCTATGCCTGGACCGATGCCACCGTTAATTTCATCCCTACCGAGATAACTACTCAGATGCTCCCACCTGCAACAGCCGGTGTTGCCTACAGTCATCAGCTGGAAGCCAGCGGAGCACAGGCACCTTACAAATGGTCACTGATTCAGCAGTTTACAGAGCACGGAAATCAGGCTGCTTTCCCTTCCATCACCTCCGGTCAGCTTATCCCAAGCGACAACGATGACGGTTTTGCTACGCAGACCATTGACTTTGCCTTCCCTTTTTATGGTCAGACGTATCAGGATCTTGTCATCACCACCGATGGTTCCATTGCCTTCAGCGGACAGTTCGAATATGTGCGTAGTGAAGCATCCATCAGGTCATCCAGGGTAATTACACCGTATGGTGCCGACCTGATGATCTATCCTGAATACAACGATGGGATTTTCTACGAAGGCGATGCCACCCATGCCACTTTCCGCTGGAAAATTTCAAAATTCAATGAGCCCTCCTTCAACAACGATTTTGCTGTTACCCTTTATCCTGACGGAACCATCAAATTCTATTACGGAAATGGCATTACACCAGCTACCGACTGGGCCTCAGGGATATCAGCCGGTGATGGACAGAACTATCTTCTGGCCTCTGTTTCCGGATCTTCACAGATCATTCCCGGATCCTCGTTCCGCTTTACCTGTCCGCAATTGCCCTCAGGGATGCAGCTTTCAGAAGATGGCCTCTTCAGCGGAACACCCCAGCAGTCAGGGCAGGTATGGCCGCTCACCTTCAGGGCACTTTCAGCCAACGGCTTGTTTGATACTCGCTCCCTTGAATTCACGACCGATTCAGAGTTAACGCTCTGGCCCGACACCCTCACTTTCGAAGATGACATCATGGGATGGGAAGGCCTTTCATTCTATGTTACCAACGACACCGACCACGAGGTAACCCTTACACATTTCGATTATGAAGGCAGCATTGTATTGCAGGATGGAGAATGGGAGTGGGAAACCTGGTTTACCGACCCCATGCCCTACACCATGGCACCCGGAAGTGAACTTCAGATAGTAGTCAGCCTCAAGCAGTCGCTGCTGATGTCGCCCATGGCCGGATACGCTGTCGACACCCTGAATTTCGGAACCGCTACAGAGGATTACCGGGTTATTCTGGTATTCAACGACACCATCAACATCTACAACAGTGTCAACGAACTGACTACCAGGGAGAACCGAATTCAGATTTATCCGAATCCGGCCATAACTCAGGCCATTGTTACCTTTGATGCAGACGCTCAGGGTGAAGCAACATTCTGCCTGTACAACAGCACTGGCCTTTGTGTACGTACTGACAGATTCACCAGACTCCAGGAAGGTAAAGTTTCCATGCCGGTTGATCTTACAGGGCTGAACCCCGGAATGTATGCAATCAAACTCAGGACAGCAACGGAAACATACACAACGAAGCTGCTGATCGTCCGCTGAAACCACTGATTTTGAACACAACACAGGGCCTGATTGTTTTTCAGGCTTTAACCTGAACTTTTGTTTACATGAGAAGAATTTTATTGATCTGTCTTTTGCTTCTGTCGGCCCGCATTGCCAGTTCACAAACGGATGAACCGGCACGTGAAGCCGGCCAGATACTGGTGCAGCTGAAACCGCAGCACCAGGAGCAATCACTGGAAGCATTGCTGGAACAGTTTTCTTCGGCCGGGCTCTCCCTTGAAAGGCAGTTATCACGGCGGATGAACATCTGGCTGCTTGGATTTGACGAAAGCGCAGCAGAAGCCTCAGCCCTTCTCAGAAAACTGCAGCAACATCCCTATGTATCGCTGGCCCAGTTCAATCACCTTGTGCAGGAAAGGGAGGTTATTCCTGACGACCCTTCTTTTCCCAACCAATGGGCGCTTAAAAATACCGGTCAGATGGGCGGAAGCCCCGGTGCCGATATCAAAGCCACCGAAGCCTGGGAAATCACCAGCAGCGGGCTCACGGCATTGGGCGACACCCTGGTGGTGGCCATGATTGACGGTGGCATCGACCTTGGTCATTCCGACCTCAAACTCTGGAAAAACAGGCTGGAGATCCCTTACAACAACACCGATGACGATGAAAACGGATACATCGATGACTACAACGGCTGGAATGCTTACGCGAATACCGGCAACCTGCAGCAGAGCGATCACGGAACCCACGTTGCAGGCATCGCCACAGCAAAGGGCAACAACGGGATCGGGGTCACAGGTGTGGCGTTCAATACCTATCTGATGCCCATTGCCGGTTCAGGTTCAAACGAAGCGGTGGCGGTAACCGCCTACGATTACGTGTTTGAAATGCGTAAACGCTACGATGAAACCAACGGAGCAGCCGGAGCTTTTGTGGTAGTCACCAATTCCTCTTTTGGCATTGATGCCGGCAACCCGGCCAATTATCCGCTCTGGGGCGCCATCTACGATTCACTCGGCTCGGTGGGTATCCTCAACGTGGCTTCCACGGCCAACCGCGCCTGGGATGTGGATGCCGTAGGCGATATCCCGACAGCCATGACCAACGAATCGATTGTGGCTGTAACCAACAGCACCAATACCGACGACCTGAACAACCAGGCAGCGTGGGGGCACATCAGCATCGACTTCGCCGCACCGGGCAGCAACATCTACTCAACCCGGCAGGGCGATACCTATGGTTACAAAACAGGCACCTCCATGTCGTCACCCCAGGCCTCAGGTGCAATTGCACTGATGTATGCCGCCGCCGATGAGAACACGATTGCTCAGTACAAAGCTGATCCGGTGCTCATTTCTTCGAAATTCAAACGATATCTCATTGCTTCGGTAGATTCATTGCCCGATTTTGAAGGAATTACTGTAAGCGGCGGCCGTCTCAACCTGCTCAATGCCCTGCAGATGGTGGTAAATCCGCCGGCCCTGCAGGCCAATCCTTCAGAAATCAGTTTTGCGATGGAGCCAAATAGCACAACCTCTGTCGATGTGCTGCTTACTTCGCTCAATACAGAACAAAATCCGTACACGCTGAGCATTCCCGATACCATTCACTGGGTGTATGCTGAAGTTCCCGGCGGCTTGCTGCTGGGTTCCAATCCCGGCACCATTACGCTGAACTTCAATACAACGGGGCTCGGGATTGGCTCACACATGACAACCATGCGCGTTTCGGACAGTTTTCTGAACGAGTTGCTGGTCAACATTGAAATAAAAGTGGAAGAAGGGGTGGGTACACGCTTCAGTTCAAACACCTCCCATTCGCTGAAAGCCATACCCAATCCGCTGAATGATAATTCGTATCTTACGTATAGTCTGGCGCAGGCTGGTGAGGTAAACCTGCAGATATTCAACCTGAACGGACAGCTCCTGACACCCCTTTTCAACGGATATGTAAATGCAGGCACCCATACACTTCCGCTGCACATCGCCCGGAATGCGGGAATTTACCTGATCCGTCTGACCAGCGGGGACAAAACCGAAGTAATCCGGGTAATTCAGCCCTGATGCTCTGATCAGTTCCCGGTTCTGTTAAACCGGGTTCTGTTTAAAAACGGATTGCTCTGACTCCGGGTTTCCTTATATGGTTTCCACCACCATCCCTTCGTGGGCCAGCTCCAGGGTTTCAATGGCCACTTCGTTGCCGTCTGATTTCAGCCAGGGGCCCGAGAGTTTCGATGGCCAGGCTTTCAGCAGTTTCCAGCGCATCACCGGTTCATGGCTCTCGTTGAGCAGGGTAATCACCACATCGCGGCGTTCGGCCTGGTTGAATCGGATGGTCTGCATCCATTCATAAAACTGGTTATCACCAGGGAGAATACCCCGTTTCAAGGTAACTGTTCCGGGTTTCTCAAGGCCCGGTAACCGCCGGAAGCGGGTTTCAGTTGAATTTCCTTCACGGAAATCCACAATATTGATTTCCATATCAAGGCCTGTGACTTCGGTGAAGCCGAGCCTGTTACCACCCCATTCAACCTGGAAGTGGTTGTTTAACAAAGGATTGTGTCCCATAAGTCTGCAGATTAATCTTCTGATCAGGTGGATAATTCCCATCAAGGTTAAGGTTAACTGTTGTAATAACAATTCAACGGCAGACCTGTTTGACACTCACTGGTTGATTCCGGGGAAAAGGATCGAAACTGTGGAAAAAATCAGCACCAGTAAGGAATGCCGAAATCATAAACTATTGTTTATCAATATATTTATTAAATCAGAAATTGCTTTGACCTGGGAAACAGCATGTGTTAATGTTTTGTTAATGACAGGAATGATTCAAAGAATTTCCGGCAGGAGGGAAAACAGCCCGCAATAAACATCCATATACCATTCCCGGACCCTCCATGAAATCGTTTCCTCAGAAGCAGAAAAATCAAGTTCCAGGAAGTCCGTCAGTTTAAGGAAACTTAAATAAGTGTTTAGTTATTTAATTTTAGTGGGCTTAAAGTTAAATAAGGGATTTTTTATTTAACTTTGGTGACAAAAACAGAAGCCATGCAGTTTAAATCCGGACATTATATCCTGACCAATGGTTACAGGGCATTTCAGCCAGAAAAAATCAACAGGGCATATCAGTTTGATGAAACAGACCTGCTGAACCTGCTGGAGAAAGCAAATATCAGGCTCGGAGAACTGAATGCTTATGCTGAACTGGTTCCTGATGTGGAGCATTTTATCAGGCTGCATGTTGTAAAAGAAGCTACGGTTTCAAGCCGGATTGAGGGCACCAACACCAATATGGAGGAAGCATTACTTCAGGAAGAGGAGATACTCCCGGAAAAGCGCAACGATTGGCGTGAAGTCAATAACTATATCCGCGCTATGAACCAGTCAATTGACGAATTGAACTCACTGCCGCTATCCTCCCGCTTGTTGAAAAATGCCCATAAAACTTTGTTGAGCGGTGTCAGAGGAGAATATAAATTACCGGGAGAATTTCGCAAAAGCCAGAACTGGGTTGGTGGGGCTACGCTGATAGATGCGGCATTCATTCCCCCTGTCTGGCAGGAAGTACATCCCCTGATGGGAGATCTGGAGAACTTCATGCACAATGAACAAACCGGGCTTACCCATATTCTGAAAATAGCACTGGCACATTATCAGTTTGAAACAATTCACCCGTTTCTGGATGGCAATGGCCGGATCGGACGTCTGATGATTACCTTATATTTCATACAGGCTGGGATATTGAAAAAGCCGGTACTCTATTTATCCGACTTCTTTGAAAGAAACCGGAATCTTTATTATGAAAACCTGATGCTCGTACGCACGAAAAATGACCTGAAGACATGGTTGAGGTTTTTCATTCTGGGAGTTATTGAAACCTGTGAAAAGGCTGTGACAGGCCTCAGGAATATTCTTCTGCTTAAAAAAGACTGTGAAACAAAACGACTGCCAACCCTTGGCAAAAGAATGCCATCCGCCCAGTTGCTTCTGCAATCGCTCTTTATTGACCCTGTTGTCAGACCAGAGAAAGTCGCACAACTAACCGGTTTATCAATGGTTTCAGCTTACAAATTGATTGTACAGTTTGAGGAACTGAAAATTCTACGCGAAATCACCGGAGGTCAACGCAACCGGATCTATCTGTTTGATGAATATTTCAAAGTCTTTGACTAAACGCGTTGAGACACTGAAAGAGTCACCTGCTTAGGATTTTATTATTCCGTATTCCCTAAAACTGACAGGCACATTCTCCGGTGAAGTTTCCTCCGTAGTGCGACTAAAATGGTGTAGAATCATCCCGGAATCACCAGCAGTTTCCGCAACCAGACCTCGCGGCCGGATTGTATCCGGCAAGTATACAGACCGGCCGGGATCCCGCCGGTATGCCACACCCGGCTGTGTTCACCGGCCGTTAGAACCTGGTCGGCCAGGGAGGTAACCACCTGCCCCAGGCTGTTGATGATCTCCATCTTTACATATCCGGAGTAGGGTAGCCTGAAACGGATGTGCGCGGCATCCGTCACCGGAACCGGGTATATTTCAATATCCTGCTTCGGGCTGAGGGACGTTTCACCCAGAAACTGACAATGATAGAGCACCTCAGCATCCGAGTTGCAGCCGTCGGCATTCAGGGCTATGTTTGAAGGACCGAGCAGGTTCTGAAGAAAATCACAGGTGCTTTCGAACGAACAGACCGAGAGAGAAGGGTTGTTCGTAATCTCAATGTAATAAACAGTCGCGGCATCAACATTCGCAATTCCCGAAATATCGGTGAGCACAGGATTGGAACTGATGGATATATTCCCGCCACCGATCCGGGTTATGGATGAAAGACCCGAAATATTCTCCAGGCTCTCGTTTGAATCAATATCGATGCCAAAGCCCAGCGACTGAATCTGACTCAGTTCATCAAGGTGCATGATGAGGGGATTCTCCCGGATGATGATGGCACCACCCACCGAATTCAGGCTGCTGAGTCCGGCCAGTCCCTGAAGGTTCTGGTTGTTGATCACGGTCAGGTTTTCACCGATAGATTCAATAGCCCCGAGTCCATTCAGGCTGCTTAAAGCCGGAAGGTTCTCCAGCTCCAGGTAACCCGGAATCGAAGTCAGCTTGTTGAGTGCTTCGAGGCTGGACAACTGGTAATTGCTGTTCAGGATCAGATACCCGCCGATTTGGGAAAGAGAGTCGAGGCCATCAAGACTTCCCAGGGAATGGCAGAACCAGAAACCAAGGCCATCACCAATTTGCTGCAGCCTTTCGAGACCGTGCAGGCTCTGCAGGTTGCTGTTTTCGCCAAACTGCATGTCAGCCCCCACATGCTGAAGGTTGCTGAGGCCCGTGAGCGAATCCAACGCTGTGAAGCTGATATAAACCCTGCCGCCCACGCTGCTGATTCCCTCCAGCCCGTGAAGCGAATGAAGCTCCAGGGCATAGGCAATTTTCAGGTTTCCCTGAATTTCGGTGATGCGGTAAAGGCTGTCGAGGTGAAAGATGTTGCCTGCCCCGAAAGCCTCTCCCGTGATTTCAAGGTTGCCTTCAATCACCGAACAGTCTGGATAAAGCACCGGAAAGTTGTCGATCTGCTCCTGGGTTTCCAGCAGGATATTACCGGTGGGGCATGGTTGTGCCATTAGGGCAGTTTGGATTAGCAGAAGACCGATGGTAAGGAAGTAGCGATGTCTTTTCATAATAACTATGACTGAAAATGATAACTTTTTATAGGGTGGTTTTTGGGTGCGAAAATAGGAAAATCAGAATGATAACAAGGCATAAAACAATAAGATCAATTCCCACCCTTGGATTTTATTGCCAGGAGTGGGGATTGAAGTAATTTTAAAGTATTAAGCTCTAACTCCGAAATATTACGTAATCTTATAAGAACTAAAGAGCCGTGATCATGCATGTTACATGTTTTTTCCGCACTTTATTCGACCGGTAAAATACGTAATATACACACATTGTTAAACATTGATTATCATAATATTAGATGCCTGATACTAAAAATTATTAACGTTCGAGTTTGAGATATCACATTTCGTTCGGAATGACAGCGATTTCAAGGTTTATTAACCCAACTTGCGCCCTAATCTTTAATGCTCAAAAATAATATTTTTCTAATTGACAGTAAATCAAGGATATAATTTTGGAGCATAAAAAATATTTTGTAGCAACATTTGTTAATCCACTGACAATCAACAGCAATATTT
>JAEUTG010000046.1 GCA_016788045.1 Bacteroidales bacterium | reverse complement strand
CGTTTCCACTTACCTGACAAACAAATATAATCGATCAGTCTAAAAATGCTGCATCTTAAGAAAAATAAAAAGCCTGAAAAATGTCTATTAGAACGAAAGGTCTCAAAAAAAGCCTGAAAAATGTCTATTACGCCTAAAATTCATGAAACCGTTCAACCTGGTAATCCTCTTTCTGCTGATCTGTAAGTTTTTACCAGCCCAGGAAATCCGGATTACTGATTTCAATGGACTTAAACCATTGCTCGACAAAAGAAATGACACAACCTATGTCGTTAATTTCTGGGCAACCTGGTGCAGTCCCTGTGTAAAAGAATTACCAGCTTTTGAAAGGGTACATGCAGATTTCAGCAATCGGGCAGTGAGCGTGAAACTGGTGAGCCTTGATTTCCGCAAACAACTGGAAACAAGGTTGATTCCATTTGTGCAAAAGCGCAATCTTAAACCAGAAGTCATTCTGCTTGATGATCCTGATTCTAACGCCTGGATCGACAAAATCAGCCCTGAATGGTCAGGAGCCTTGCCTGCTACCCTGATTTACAACAGAAATTTCCGTGCTTTTTATGAGCGGGGGTTTACTTTTGAAGAACTGGCAGAAATTATTAACCAAAACATGATCAAACAATGAAAAAACTCTTTTTAGCCTTGCTATTATTATCCCTCAGCGGTCTTCAGCTTTCAGCCCAGGGTGTTAAAGTGGGGGATGTTGCCCCGGATTTTAAGCTGAAAAATGTGGATGGAAACTATGTTTCCTTTTCCGATTTCCCTGAAGCTAAGGGATTTGTGGTAATTTTTACCTGCAATCACTGTCCGTTCTCCATTGCGTATGAAGACCGGATTATTGCCCTCGACAATAAGTATAAATCAAAAGGGTATCCGGTAATTGCGATCAATCCGAACGATCCAGCCATCGTTCCGGCCGATGGATTCAAAGAAATGAAGGCAAGAGCGGATGAGAAATCCTTCACTTTTCCATACCTGTTTGATGAAGGACAGAAAATCTTTCCGCTTTACGGCGCAACCCGCACCCCTCATGTATTTCTGGTCACTAAAAAAGGGAAGGAGAATATTGTTGCCTACATCGGAGCCATAGACGATAACTCTCAGGATGAAGGTGCGGTAAAAAATGCCTATCTTGAAAATGCGATCAAGGCTTTGCTTGAGAACAGGACTCCGAGTCCCGAATTTACCAAAGCCATCGGTTGTACCATAAAAACAGGAACAAAATAACAGGGAAAGAGCCTCCGGGCTCTTTTTTTTTTATACTTTGCAGCTAAAATACTTCAATGGAACGTTTCGGATTGCCTGAACTGGAGCAGGAGCTGGAGATCAGCACTTCTAAGAGCAGTGGAAAAGGCGGACAGCATGTAAATACAACCGAATCCAGGGTTGAAATCAGATTTAACATCAACAATTCATTGTTGTTAAGTGAACCGGAGAAAACCCTATTGCTGCTGAAGCTTCATGCAAGGTTGAGTAATAGTGGCACCTTACGGATGTATTCACAGAAGGAGAGGAGCCAGGCAGCCAATAAGGAAGATGTACTTTTCAGGTTCTTTAAACTGATCTCAGGCTGTCTTCAGCCCGAAAAGGTCAGAAAAGCAACAAAACCCGGAAAAGCTTCCAAAGAGAAAAGAATACGAAACAAAAAAGCAGTATCTCAGAGAAAAGAACAGCGCAAAGTATCGGAAACAGATTTTGATTAGCGGATAAAATGTGGAAGGTTTTCAGGAATAACCATGGAGAGCTCAAGCAAACCGGCGTATTCACCATTTTTATACCAGGGACACTGGTATATCAGTTTTTTCACCCCGTTTTTCTCTATCGTATAAACATTCGTTGATTTGCTACGGATGATTTCATTCATGATATCCACAGAACGTTCCGAGTGGCAATCGTTCAGTTTCTTCCCGATCAGCGCATGCCCGCCGTAACGTGAAAATACTTCAGCAGATTTATCATTCATTTCAATGATGTTTCCTTCGTGGTCAGAAACCGTAATGGCGACATTGATTTCTTTTGCCCAATCAGTTTTCATAGAGCCGGATTCGTAGTTTTTACAGCAAAAATAGCCGAAATATTTGGCAATTCTGAGTAAATGTGTATCTTTGCACACTCAAAACGGCTCCGTAGCTCAACTGAATAGAGCATCTGACTACGGATCAGAAGGTTACAGGTTTGAATCCTGTCGGAGTCACAACAAGGGGATGGTTTCATTCCCTTTTTTTTTTGCATTTTTTCGAAGGATCAACAATTGATCCGTTTCCCGGATTGGAAGGGTTTTGTGATTTTCAATGGTAAGTTTGAGGACAGTCAGCTTCCTGTGTTTTTCCCATATTTATAAATCCGGAATTCTTCATTTCTTATTTCGGGATAAGAAAGGAAATCACTGTTGTCCGTAGAAAATAGTTGGTTTCCTTTGAACTGATTGATAATATTGGATTGCAGCCATTATTCAAAACAGGTACCTTGCTTTCTTTTTTTGGCACCAACACACGAAATCACCAACCTGTCGGCCTGGCTCATCCAGGCAGGAAATCACCAACTTATTTATCTGATTTAGAGCAATTCCTGCCTGAATGCGTCAAGCAGACAAGTTGGTGGATTGGAGTTTTGGTGTCAGGCTTTCTTTTACTTTATCCGGACAATAATGAAAGGAAATGGGAATTTCTTCGAAGCATTTCAGACTTTTCCACAGTAAAATTTCTGTTAAATAAAATTTTCGGAAAAACCATCTGCTGGTCAATCATCTGTTTTACAGCGCATTTGTTCACATGTCTTTATTAATTCATGGCTAATATGCCACCAATACATCTGGTTCTAAAAGTACTATAATTTATATTATGTCAAATAGCGTTTTCGAACCCCTTCCCCTAAAACAACAAAGGCTGCCCTTCTGAGCAGCCTTTGCTATTACTTTAAGAAGTTCTATAATCCAGCGAGTTTAGCTTCCACTTCTTTTCTTTTCTCCAGCATGTTAAGCCTTGTATAAATCTCCTTCAGCGATAGCAAGGTACTTTTGTCGGTTGGATCGAGTTTAGAGGCAGTTTCCAGAAAAGGAATTGATTTCTTCAGAATCTCGTCAGCCTGAAGTTTCAGTGCGTCATATTCGGCTGCGGCTGATAAAGGAAGCTTGTTGGCTTTGTCAATAACCGTGGCAGCCTGATTTACATACAAGGCTCCCAGATTATAATTTGCCTCAAAATAGTCAGGTTTGATCTCAATGGCGCGCAGGTAACTCTTTTCAGCCTCTTCAAGGTTGTTCATCGTGAAATAGTTAACCCCTACTGCGTAATGAATGGTTGGATTCATCGGGTCTGTTTTCACTGCTTCTGCCAGGTTGGCCATGGCTTTGTCATTTTGTTTGGCGGCCAGATAAATATTGGTTTCTGCGATCAACAGGTTAAAGTTTTCAGGATATTTCTTACGCCCTTCCTGAATGGTTGAAATTGCCTGGAGTGTATCCTTTTCTTTCAAATAAACATCTGATAAAGAATTGTATACCAAAGGCTGGGGATAGTTCATAGCAATTACTTTACCATAATATTCACGTGCCTTAGGATAATTGAGGCCCTTGTCGGCTGATAATCCGGCATTGAAGATTGCCAGGGTATCAACACTGCCGTATGAAGCATTTACTTCTACTGCCCTTTCAAAGGATAAGAGCGCTTTGTTGTACTCAGCCGGAGAATTGAGTGAGTCACCCAGTTTAAAATAGTTTACACCTTGATTGTAGAGTTGCTCACTGATTACAAACAGGTTCTGGATGGCTTCTGTATAAAACTCGCGTTTGGTATCCAGTTCAAGCAGTTTCTTGTACGAATCGTAGGCTTTGGTGAGTGCATCGGCATCCAGCTTCTTGTATTCCGGATTGGTACTCATGTGAATCTGCAGGTAGATGTTGCCACGGTAAAACCAGGTTTTGGGATCACTCATGGTGGTCGGATCCGAAATTGTCGGTTCAATATTGGTCAAAGCCTTGTCGAGATTGCCTTTGCGGAGATCGTTGTAAGCGGTCGTACGCAGGGCTTTCTGACCATAAATTGCTGATACCGCGAAAAAGATCAGGAGAATCAGGGATGATTTTTTCATTTGAATATGATTTGTTTGGTTAAGCCAGGGTCTTGAAGGCTGCAAATATAAGTGATTAATCCTCATTACCAATTTCCTTGCCATTCTCTTCATCGGAATCGCCTTCTTCTGTTTCATCTGAGTCAGCATCCGCATCTTCCTCTGTCGGGAACGTATCAAAAGCGCTTTCTGTCGGAGGTACCGGGTGAAGGCCGTCGACCTGTTCTTCATCAACGGTTTCATCGGCTTCCACTTTGGTTACAGCAGCAATTGAATCATTCTCGCGAAGGTTGATGAGCCTGACTCCCTGCGTTGCCCGTCCCATAACCCTCAGATCAGCCACAGCCATTCTGATGATGAGTCCTGACCGGTTGATGATCATAAGGTCATCGTTGTCGGTAACCGAGTCAATGGAAATCAGCTGACCGGTTTTATCGGTAACATTGATAGTTTTAACGCCCTTACCTCCCCGGTTGGTTACTCGGTAATCGTCAAGTTTTGAACGCTTTCCATAACCATTTTCTGAAACAACGAGAATATCAAAAGAATTGTTGTCAAGGCAGATCATGCCGACTACTTCATCCGCATCACTGGCCAGGGTAATTCCCTTAACACCGGAGGCATTTCTCCCCATTGGCCTGACTGTCCGTTCGTTGAAGCGGATAGCCCTCCCCGATTTCAGAGCCATCACCACTTCACTGCTGCCATTGGTCAGCCTGGCTTCCAGCAGCTGGTCGTCGTCGCGTATGGTAATCGCGTTGATTCCGTTCGCCCTTGGCCGTGAATAAGCTTCCAGGGAAGTTTTCTTGATTATTCCTTTCCGTGTACAGAGAATGATGAAGTTGTTGTTGATATAATCCTCATCTTTAATGCTTTTCAGATTGATAAAAGCCCTCACCTTGTCATCAGGTTCGATGTTGATCATATTCTGAATGGCTCTTCCTTTGGATGTTTTGGTACCTTCAGGTATTTCAAAGACCCTGAGCCAGAATACTTTACCTTTTTCCGTGAAGAAAAGCATGTAATTGTGCATAGAAGCAACAAAGAGGTATTCGAGGAAGTCTTCATCACGGATATCCGACCCTTTGGCACCACGGCCTCCCCTGTTCTGCCTGCGGTATTCAGAAAGCATGGTGCGCTTGATGTAACCCATATGAGAAATGGTAATCACCACATTTTCATCGGCAATGGTATCTTCTATCCTGAAATCACTGGCAGAGTAGACAATTTCTGTTCTGGCTTCGTCGCCATAGTTTTCCTTTATGGCCAGGAGTTCGGTTTTGATGATCTCCATCCTCATTGTTTCATCAGAAAGAACATTTCTGTAATACTCAATCATTTTGAGCAGTTCGTTGTATTCTTCTCTGATTTTATCGCGTTCAAGTCCGGTAAGACGCTGCAGGCGCATGTCGAGTATGGCCCTGGCCTGAATCTCGGTGAGGCTGAAGGTTTCGATAAGTCCGTTGCGGGCTTCTTCCGGAGTTCTTGCAGCCCTGATCAGTGCGATCACTTCGTCCAGATGATCGAGGGCTATCAGCAGGCCTTCAAGGATGTGTGCTCTCTTCTCTGCTTCGTTCAGGTCGTAGCGGGTGCGCCTGACGACGACTTCGTGACGGTGCTCTACGAAATAATGGATCAGCTGCTTAAGGTTAAGCAGCATTGGTCTGCCTTTAACCAGACAGATATTGTTAACACTGAATGAAGTCTGCAACTGGGTTAACTGATAGAGCTTATTCAGTACCACGTTGGTTACGGCATCCCGTTTCAGTTCATAAACAATGCGCATTCCTGAACGATCTGACTCATCGCGGATGTCGGAAATCCCTTCAATTTTTTTATCATTGATCAGGTCGGCTGTTTTCCTGATCATTTCTGCTTTGTTTACCTGGTAAGGGATGGCGCTAACAACAATACTTTCGCGGCCATGACTGTCGGTTTCAATCTTACTTTCGGCGCGCATAACAATCCTTCCGCGGCCGGTTTCGTAAGCATCCTTAACGCCTTCGTAGCCATAGATAAACCCACCGGTAGGGAAATCGGGGGCTTTGATAAACTTCATCAGCTCAGGAATGGTAATCTCCCGGTTATCGATGTAGGCGATGATTCCATCAACTACTTCTTTGAGGTTATGGGGAGGCATATTGGTTGCCATACCAACAGCAATACCGCTGGCCCCGTTGATCAGCAGGTTGGGCAACTGTGCAGGCAGAACGGTAGGTTCCTGCAACGAATCATCAAAATTAAGCTGAAAGTCAACCGTATCTTTGTTGATGTCGGCCAGCATTTCTTCGGCGATTTTCTGGAGCCGGGCTTCGGTATATCGCATGGCAGCAGGACTGTCACCGTCGATAGAACCAAAGTTACCTTGTCCGTCAACCAGCGGATAGCGGAGCGACCATTCCTGGGCCATTCGCACCATGGCATCATAAACCGATGAGTCTCCATGGGGATGATACTTACCGAGCACCTCCCCTACTATCCTGGCACTTTTTTTATAAGGACGGTTTGAATAAACCCCAAGATCCAGCATCCCGTATAAAACCCGGCGGTGAACCGGTTTTAAACCATCCCTGACATCCGGCAGCGCCCTCGACACAATCACCGACATTGAATAGTCGATGTAGGCTGCCTTCATCTGATTCTCAATATTAACTTTTACAATCTTTTCGCTATTCTCTTGATTTTCCATTACTTAACCCAGTAAGTTTTAAAAGAAACAATGTAGTCATTAAAGGGATACGAAGGTACATTTTTTTTTGCTACCAATGGTTTTGAAAACAGGACTTAATCATCAACTTACTAACAACGTCTTGTTAAGAAATGGATTGCGGCATTGTATTTGATTTTGGGTTTTATTGTCAATTTTACTGAACCAAAATCAGCAGCGTGTTGATATTGGCTGATTAAAGTCGTAACTTTGATATATGCTTAAAAACAATAGATGATACTGGTTGTTATAGACTGGTATGGGGAAAAGCTGGACGGAAGTTCAGGCTCAACAAACTAACAAAACTAAAGAAATGGAAGCAAAGTTTTCTCAGCGTGTTAAGGATGTTTTAACCTACAGCCGTGAGGAATCGCTCAGGCTGGGCAATGATTATATAGGTGTCGAACATTTGCTTCTGGGAATCATACGTGAGGGAGAAGGTATGGCCATACAGATACTGAACCTGTTGAATGTTGATACCAATGAAGTAAGGCGGACCATCGAATCTGCCGTTTGCAGTTCTGCAAAACGTGACAAATCGGCAGAAAACCTGCCATTGGTCAAGCAGGCAGAGCGGGCCCTGAAACTCACTTATCTTGAAGCAAAAATGTTTAACAGTGAACTCATCGGTACAGAACATTTATTACTCGCAATTCTGAAAGACGAAGACAACCTGGTAACCAGTACCCTCAACAAATATGGAGTTGATTATGATGCCGTGAGGGATGAACTGAAGTCGATTATCAGCAACGAAGAGCAATCAACCCACGAAACACCGCACGATGAGCTGCCGGGCAGTTCATCAGAGGACGAGCCTGAGGAAGGCAGGGGATTCAGTGGTGGTGCCCGTAAACCGGCTGATTCCAAGTCAAAAACACCGGTTCTCGATAATTTTGGGCGCGATTTAACCAAAGCCGCTGAAGAAGGCAGGCTTGACCCCATTGTCGGGAGGGAAAAGGAGCTGGAGCGCATCGCCCAGATTCTGAGCCGCAGGAAGAAAAACAACCCCATTCTGATCGGAGAACCTGGAGTCGGAAAGTCAGCCATTGCTGAAGGCCTTGCGCTGCGTATCATTGCCCGAAAGGTATCGAGGGTATTGTTTAACAAACGAATCTTTACGCTGGACCTTGCATCCCTGGTTGCCGGTACGAAATACCGTGGCCAGTTTGAAGAACGGATGAAAGCTGTACTCAATGAACTGGAGAAAAACCGCGACATCATCCTTTTTATTGATGAGATACACACCATTGTCGGAGCGGGCAATGCCTCAGGATCGCTGGATGCATCCAACATGTTCAAACCGGCCCTCGCCCGGGGAGAAATCCAGTGCATCGGGGCAACTACCCTGGATGAATACCGTCAGTATATCGAGAAGGACGGAGCCCTCGAGCGCAGGTTCCAGAAGATATTGGTTGATCCTACTTCGGTTGAAGAAACAGTTGAGATTCTGAACAACATCAAAGAAAAATATGAGGATCATCATCTTGTGAAATACGCACCTGATGCCATTAAGGCCTGTGTTACGCTTACCAACCGTTACCTGAGCGACCGCTATCTTCCCGACAAGGCCATTGATGCCCTGGATGAAGCCGGCGCCCGTGTACACATTACCAATATGCAGGTACCGGTCGAAATTCTTGAGCTCGAAAGCCGTATTGAGGACGTGAAAAAACTTAAAAACAAGGCGATTCACAGTCAGAAATTTGAGGAAGCTGCCAAATACCGTGACTCGGAACGAAAACTGATGATTGAACTTGAATCAGCGAAACGCCGTTGGGAAGAAGAATCAAAAATTAACCGGGTTGAAGTGAGTGAAGAGAATGTTGCTGAGGTGGTTGCCATGATGACGGGAGTTCCCGTACAGCGTATTGCCCAGAACGAGAGCGACAAGCTTATCAGTATGGAGACCGATCTTGCCGGCAGCGTCATCGGACAGGATGAAGCCATAAAAAAGGTGGTGAAAGCCATCCGCAGGAACCGCGCCGGACTCAAAGATCCGAACAAACCCATCGGAACTTTCATCTTCCTGGGTCCTACCGGAGTAGGTAAAACCCACCTGGCCAAAGTGCTGGCAAGGTACCTGTTTGATTCAGAAGATACCCTGGTAAGGATTGACATGAGCGAATACATGGAGAAATTTGCTGTTTCACGGCTTGTGGGAGCACCTCCGGGTTATGTAGGGTACGAAGAAGGCGGGCAGCTGACCGAGAAAGTGAGGCGCAAGCCTTACTCCATTGTGCTGCTTGATGAAATTGAGAAAGCCCACCCGGATATATTTCACATCCTGCTTCAGGTGCTTGATGATGGCATACTTACAGATAGCCTTGGCCGTAAGGTCGACTTCAAGAACACCATTGTTATTATGACCTCCAATATAGGTTCGCGACAGTTGAAGGATTTCGGACAGGGAGTAGGTTTCTCTACCAATGCCAAGCTTTCTGGCACTTCTGCCTTTGCCCAGGGAGTAATAGAAAACGCCCTGAAGAGATCTTTTGCCCCGGAATTCCTCAACAGAATTGATGATGTGATCATTTTCGATTCACTTGAAAGGGATGATATTCATAAAATCATCGACATTGAGCTCAAGAATCTCTTCAAGAGAATTGCTGATATGGGATATAAAATGGAAGTATCAACAAGCGCCAAGGATTTTATTGTAGAAAAAGGCTGGGATTCACAGTTCGGTGCCAGACCGCTGAAACGCGCTATTCAGAAATACATAGAGGATGCCCTGGCCGAGGAGATAATCAAATCGAAGCTGAGTGAAGGTGACCTGATACTGATTGACTATACCGAAAATGATGCGGAACTGACCATCAGTATTACCAAGCCGGAGACCCATCCCGAGATCACTATCTGAGAATAGTCATGCCTTAATCAAAGCGGGAAGAGACCCAATTGGCCATCTTCCCGCTTTTCTTGTATCTATATTTTAATTTTATAGAAATGATGTATTGATTTTATCAGATTATTTCGTATATTTATCAATTCATCTGCAGCGCTATTTTAAAAACCCGGACCGGATTAATGTGTTTTCGATGGAATATCTGTTAGTCCTGCAGTGAAAGAATACATCATTTATACCAGTAACAGGCATACTATACCGAACTGTTATCTTATTGCAAATTAACATAAACAGGCAATGGAGGGTTCGCATCAGGCTATCAGAATATTATTTGTTGAAGACAATGTATTAGACCTCCACCTTGCAGAAAGGGAGCTCCGGAATGCCGGAATATTGTATGAAAGTCAGTGTACTGATAAAAAAAATGACTTTGACAGGCTTCTCGGAACTTATAACCCGGACATCATCATTTCTGATTTTTTCCTTCCTGAATTTGATGGCTTATATGTACTCAAAAAAGTACTTGAAGAATTTCCTGATGTGCCGGTAATCATCACAACCGGTTCAATCAACGAAGAAACAGCGGTTACTTGTATGAAAGCCGGAGCCGCAGATTATGTGCTCAAGGACCAGTACAGAAGATTGCCATTTGCTGTGAAGGATGTGATTTCGCGCAATTCGATACGCCGCGATAAGGACAAAGCCGAGAAAGCCCTGATTGATTCAGAGATCAGGTACAGAAACCTTGTAGAACACTCCCCTGCCGGGATATTTCAGACAAGCCTGCAAGGAAAGCTGGTTTATGTAAATACGGCCTTCGCCAGATTGCTCTCCTATTCCGGTCAACAGGAGCTTCTCAACAACGATATGCGGAGTATCTTTGTCTACGAAGACGAGGAGACCGAACTAATTGAAATGGTAACCGAACAGAAATCTGTTACCGATTTTGAAACGTCGTTTGTAACCCGGTTTGGAGAACAGAAAGATGTACTGATCGGAGCATCTATACAGGAAGGAATCATTACGGGAATGGTTCTGGATATTTCTGACCGCAAAAAAGCTGAGAATGAGCTGCTGAAAGCCAAGGAAAAAGCAGAAGAGAGCGACAGACTGAAATCCGCTTTCCTTTCGAACCTGAGTCATGAAGTAAGAACCCCCATGAACGGAATTGTCGGGTTTGCTGAATTACTGCTCGATCCTTACCTGGATGATGAGTCGAAAAAGGAGTATGTTGAAACCATCATGGACAATTCAAACCAGTTGCTGAAGATTATTTCGGATATCATTGAAATCTCGAAGATTGAAACAGAACAACTGAGCATCAACTATAAAGAGTTTGGCTTGAATGAATTATTACTGGATATCGAATTTCAGTACACACCCCTGGCATTAAAAGCGGGATTGGAATTTCATCTTAACTACGATGCTTTCCATGAGAAACTGCTTGTTATCTCTGATGACCAGAAAATCAGGCTTTCGGTTACCCACCTCCTCGACAATGCATTGAAATTCACTACTTCCGGATCGATAGACCTCAATGTGAGCCGTAAAGATTCGCAGCTTGAAATAGCGGTTTCCGATACTGGTATCGGAATCCCTCAGGAAGAGATGCAGAATATTTTTGAGCCGTTCAGGCAGGTTGATGAATCCCTCAGCCGTCGTCATGGCGGCAATGGTCTGGGACTTGCAATCTGCCGGGCATATGTTGAGTTGCTTGGAGGTGTTATTTCCGTGAGGAAAAATGAACCACAGGGGTCGGTTTTCACCCTATCGTTTCCGGTTAGAATCAAGGAAGAGGGAATTACCCGTGCCCTTGAAATTCCGGATTATTCGGCCTTAACTTTCCTGATAGCAGAAGATGATCAGACCAATTACGCCTACATCAAGCGACTGCTGATTCCCAGCGGCGCTTCCCTGCTTCATGCTGAAACAGGCCGGCAGGTGTTGGATATACTCGAAAAGAACAACAACATCCATCTGATACTGATGGATATCAAAATGCCGGATATTAACGGGCTTGAAGCAACCCGGATAATTAAAAAGAATAACCCCGTTATCCCGGTAATTGCAACCACCGCTTATGCAATGGATGGGGATAAAGAACTTTGTTTTGAGGCAGGGTGCGATGGCTATGTTCCCAAGCCAATTCGAAGTTCGGAGTTAATCAGGGAAATCAGAAAAGTAATCAGAAAAGAGTCATGAAAACAAGCATCGGTTAATCCGGTGCAGGAAGTTTAAATATAAAATAGTTAACAGGCTCTCTTCCAGGAAACACCCTACAAAACATTATCTTACAAACGGTGTTTATTCTGAAAAAGGGTATTATGAAAAATCTCCTCTCCGCGGGTATTGTTGCTATTTTTTGCCTGCTCACATCCACTGACTTGTCAGGCCAGACTGAAAATAAGTCAGCAGCACCGGATCCGGATAAGATGACCGTTTACTATATGGCCATGTTGAAAAGCGGGCCGGTAAGGGATCACGATTCCGCTACAGCCGCTAAAATTCAGGAAGCTCACATGGGGCACATCATGAAAATGGCGGCTGAAAAAAAACTTGTGCTTGCAGGTCCATTTCTTGACAATGGTGAGCTGAGGGGTATTTTCATATTTAATGTCGCTTCCAGAGAGGAAGCAGAAGCATTAACCAATCAGGATCCTGCGGTTCAGGCCGGCAGGCTGGTAATGGAGATTCACCCCTGGTATGGACCAGCCATCCTGAAAGATATTAAATGGGATTGAGGGCTTAAATAATGAAGCTAATTGATAGATTATAAATTATTTATAAAATATTTCTATTGTCAACGTTGTACTCACCGACACTTCTGCAACCCTGGTTCCCGGAGCAGATATGAGCTCAGGCAGAAAGAATGGAGGGTTGGAGGAGTAAACGCTTCAGCGTTGAAAAGCCCTGTTTAGATTGGTCTGTCGCATCAATTATACGGTTTTTAAGTGCATCCTGTAATTTTTTCTATTTAACTTTGTCACAGGTAAAACAGGTATAATACAAGATGATCAAGACAGGAAAGTTTTTCAGCTGGAGTAATCTGGCTTTTGCAATTATCTTATATGTAATTATATATCAAACACTTAGTCTGAAATTTTATGAGAACCCCCACAGGATTATCGACAGTGATGCCAGCAATTATTATGCTTACCTGCCCCTGACATTTATCTACGATCAGATGGATTACCGCTTTGATGCGGAGAGTTTCCCCATCATGAAGGACTATGTTTACAGCATACCGGTTGATAATGGCAACAACATCAATCCATACACCATGGGGATGGCCATTGCTTACTCACCTTTCTTTTTCGCAATCCATTATCCGATGAAGTGGATGGGCTACCCGACTACCGGTTTTTCGATGCCTTACCGTATCGCCATTATGCTAGCCTGCCTGTTTTACGCTATTACAGCCCTGCTGTTGTTACGAAAAATCCTGGCAAGATACTTTGACGACCGCATCGCTGCCCTGACTCTGGTTACCCTGGTGCTGGCGACCAACCTGATTTACTATATTACTTACGAACCCGGGATGCCCCATGCTTTTAACTTTGCTTTCAATGTTTATTTTCTTTACCTGACAATCAGGTGGCATGAAAAACCCGGTTTTCTCAATTCGGTTTTACTGGGCCTGATTACAGGGCTTATATCCCTGATCCGGCCAACCGACGTGATCATTGCACTTATTTTTATACTCTGGAAAGTCAGCAATTTCGGGGCACTGAAATTCAACATTCAGCTTTTTCTCAGAAAATGGCCGTTGATTCTTACTATATTGTTTTTTGCATTTCTTGTTTGGGTGCCTCAGATGCTTTATTGGAAGCATTTTACAGATCATTATATGTACAACCCTTACAAAGATGCCGGCTTCAGATTCTTTTTTGAAAATCCCCAGATTTTCCTTTCTCTTTTCAGCTACCGCAAAGGATGGTTGCTGTATACACCGGTAATGTTGTTACTGCTGCCCGGTTTTATCCTGCTCTATCGCAAATACCGGGAGTATTTCTGGCCGGTACTGGTTTATTTCCTGATCAACCTCTGGATCATATCATCGTGGTGTCTGCCGTGGTATGGAGGCAGTTACGGGCAGCGTGCCTATGTTGCCTCTTACGGTATTATGGCTATTCCGCTTGCCGCTGTTTTCATTTCACTGTTCAGCAAAAGAAGAACCCTTGGTTTCATCACCGGTATTTTAATTGCAGGAATTTTTATTGCACACAACCTCTTCCAGCTGCGGCAACATTATCATGGAGCCATCCATTATGTATCGATGACCAAAGAAGCTTACTGGGATTCCTTTATGCGACTTCACCCTTCCCCGAGGTTAAAATACCTGCTCTCTTTTCCTGATTATGAAAGTGCCAGAAAGGGAGAATACCCGACTCCGGTGATTGATCAGCGGTACACCGGAAAACTGAGCAGGGAAGAGATCCTTTCCAAAGTTGAAAAAGACATTGCAGAGGAACTGAAGAGTGATAGTACAAAAATGAAGGAGTGGGAGAATAAAGCCATTGAATTGAATGTCAGTTACGAAAGTCTGATACGAAAACAGGCAGAAATCAGGATGGAAGAGCAGATACAGGCCGGTATAATCGTTCCCAGGAAATAGCGTTTCAGATGCCGGACAGGATAACTGAATTTATCGGAAAAGTTACGGATAGCGGAACCTGCACGGGGTGTGGTTTGTGCGCAGGCCTTGATAACTCTGGCAAGTCCTTTATGAAAGATACCCCACTCGGCCCGCGACCATCGATTTCATCTGATCACCGGATTCCTGATGATATTTTTCATTGTTGTGCCGGACACCGCCTTGATTATCCGGCCCTTTACAGGGCGCATTACGGAAAATATCCGGAAAGCTGGCTTACCGGAACAATCTCCGGGGTTTATACTGGATTTTGTAAGGATGAACAGGTCAGAAGGAACAGTTCATCGGGCGGTGTGATTACAGCCGTACTCACTACCCTGCTGGAAACGGGCCGCATCGATTCAGCAATTGTGGTTACCCAGGGAATTCCGGAACCGGAAAAAGCCTCGGTGGTTATCGTTTCTACTGCTGAAGCGATCAGGGCAGCATCTCAATCTGTTTATATCCCGGTTTCAACACTGGATGTCCTGCACAAGCTTGATCCGGAGAAAAAATATGCCATTACGTGTCTGCCAGAGCAGTCGGCAGCTTTGCGCTATCTGCAGCACAAGGGGCATCCGCAGGCTCTGAGCATCCGGTATATCCTCGGTCCTTATACAGGAACGGCCATTTATCCTGCGGCGATCACTACCTTTAAAACCATCAATGGAGTGAAACGGCACGACAGGGTAAGCTCACTGAAATGGCGGGCCGGAGAATGGCCCGGATATCTGGAGATCCTGACGGAGTCGGGCAAGGTTCTCCGGTCACCGAAGGTTTATTACAATTTCCTGATTCCTTTCTTTGTAACCAATACCTCGTTACAAAGCATGGATTTTGCCAACGAATTTGCTGACCTGGCTGTCGGGGATGCGTGGTCGCCGGAATTTGAATCACAAGGGCAGGGATTTTCTGTGGTGGTCAGCCGCAACGAATCCATGACGGCAATCCTTTCTGAAATGAAGCATCAGGGAATACTTAGCCTGGAGGATGCCCCTGCTGAATCGGCTCATTCCATGCATGGGCATATGATTGATTTTAAGAAACGTGGAAGTTACATCAGGAACCGGATGCGCAGAATGCTCTTAATGAAAGCCCCTGACTTCGGCTACAAACCGGCAGTTATCGGGATAAAAAGAGTACTTGTAGAGCTGGTAATTTCAGCTATATTTCTTTTCGGAAGAACCCGTTTGTTCAGGCTGATCCTGTATCTGTTGCCGGAAAGAATCATAGGACCACTTTTCAATTCACTGAGGCTCAGGTGGAAGAGTATTTCCAAAAAGACAAAGCGTCAGGGGCTGACCTCCTACGAAGTCATTATTTCAGAACAATAGTCATGGTCGATTTCCATCCAATCATAGGAAGCGTTTTACCCCGCATACTCACGCAGCTGAACCGCGATCCCAACACCCTGCATTACGGGAGTTTCGACCGCAACTGGTGGCATTACAAGATCAGGGACTTCTCTTCCATTATTCTTCAGCAGGGAGGCTACTTTCTTGAAATGGCAGCAGATTTACCAGAATTCGGAGGAAACCGGGCTCAGTTCCGCAGCTTTGCTGATGCGGCAGTTGATTTCTGGGCCGGCAGGGCTGTCCGCAGAGGTGCTTTTGAAGAGTATTATCCCTGGGAGGATGGCTATCCCCCACTCGCCTTTTCTACACTGGCCATTGCGAAAATCATCCACCGCAAGGGAACCGGAACGACACGTCATTCTGATGCACTGAGAAAAGCCGCCATTAAGCTCACGCAGCGATTTGAGCCGCAGGCCGCCAACCAGCAGATTGCCGGACTGGCAGCCCTGGCTGTATTAAAGAAACTGGATCCCGGACTGGTGAATAATCCGAAGTTTGAACACCTGACTGTTAAAACCCTTGCTCTGCAGTCTGAAGAAGGCTGGTTCAACGAATACGACGGCCCGGATCTGGGCTATCTGTCGGTATCGCTCGACTGCCTGTGGGACCTGTACGACTACACCGGAGATCCGAGGTTCTATGATTCAGCTGAAAGGGCTTTCAGCTTTCTTTCCCGACTTGTGATTCACCGTCGGGGATCCATCGGAATGCACAATGCCCGGAATACCGATTACATCGTACCCTATGGTATTTGCCGCTTTCTTCAATCGGAGAATCAGGAACTTGTGAATTCAGCCAGACAGGTTGCCGCCGTGCTTTATTCCGGTACGGATAGTCCGCTGCACTTTTTCCATGCAACCGATGACCGGTACTGGAGTCATTACATCGGACATTCGGTGGTAAGAGCCCAGTTGGTTCTGGATAAGATAAAACCTGAGCATGAAACTAAACTGCCGGTGATTGAACCTTCTGTGATGAAGCAGAGTGGAATGGTGGTTTCATCGTCAGCTGAACACCGGATCATTATCAGTTGCCTGAAGGGTGGTATTGTAACCCTTACCAAAGAGGATGACTACTTCAATGATTTCGGATGGATTGTTTTCGATCATGGAAAACAGTTTGTTACGCATTGGTGGACCCCTTCCACCGTTTTTTCAGGCAGCCCGGATGAAATCCGCATCTCCGGCCATCCGGTCCGGTTCAGGGAAAACACCAGCACTCCTTTTAAACATTTTGTGTTACGGGCGGTAAGTTATTTCACCGGACACAAGATCATCTCATTGCTTAAGAACCTGTTGATTTTCAGAAAAAGTGACCCCAGGTATGCTTTCACCAGGCATATTGAGCTGAAAAAAGATCAACTGGTGATCACGGATCAGATCAGCGGACTAAAAGGAAGCGAACTGATTGTAAAGGCGCAGAGGTTTTCAAAAAGGCATGTTGCCAGTGCCGATTCATTCCATCCGGAAGATATGGAGATGGTGAAGGGTTACACTGTTGAAACTGAAAGCCACATTAACGGAAGCGTTTTTATTGCAAGTACTTTGGTAAAACTTCATTAGTCTGTTGATATGGCTGGGCTCAGGTACAATGAAAAATCCAAAAAACTGGTGATCCAGCTATTGAGTTTTGGGTTGGCTGGTTTGCCCTCATTCCTTATTGCCATCCCGCTCAACTGGTTGCTTGTTGAATACATGTTCATGCAAAAGCCTGTTGCCTACATGATTACGTTGTTTTTCCAGGTAACGGCCAATTTTATCATGCTCCGGATCTTTGTGTTCAGGGAGAGGACAGAAGAGCGGGTACTGAAAACCTATTTCAGGTTTCTTTACGGAATTGCCTTTTTCAGGTTACTTGACTGGGGTTTATACACCTTACTGGTGAAATATACCGAAATTTACTACCTTGTGGTGCAGATCGGGAATGTTGTTATATTTTCGCTGGCCAAGTTCTTCTACAGTAAAAAAATTATGGAGAAACAGTTACCATGAAGCTCATTATACAAATCCCCTGCTACAATGAAGCGATAACCCTGCCCGGGGTAATCCGCGATCTTCCGAAGTCATTGCCTGGCATTGAGGTAATTGAATACCTTGTGATTGATGATGGCAGTTCCGACAATACGGTTGCGGTAGCCCACGAACTTAAGGTACATCATGTACTGCAGCTTGGAAGTAACCGTGGTCTTGCTTATGCCTTTTCATCCGGTATTCGTTATGCCCTTGAACAGGGAGCTGACATTGTGGTAAATACCGATGGTGACAATCAGTATGTTGGTGAAGATATAGCCCTGTTGGTCCAGCCTATCGTTGAAAGCCGTGCCGACATTGTGGTAGGCTGTCGTCCGATAAAAGAGCACAAAGAATTCAGTCCGGTTAAAAAGCTTTTCCAACTCATGGGAAGCTGGATTTTGCGTAAGATATCCAAAACTGATGTAAAGGATGCGCCTTCGGGTTTCAGGGCTTTTTCTAGAGAAGCCTGCCTGAGAATGTTCATTTATTCAAAGTTCTCCTATACCATGGAGAACCTCATTCAGGCCGGAAATTCAAACCTGAGGGTTCATTCTGTCGATATCAGGGTCAATGCAAAAACCCGCGAATCGAGGTTGTTCAGAAACATTTTTGAGCATATCTACAAATCGGGGGATACCATGATCCGGATGTATATCCTGTATCGGCCCGGCAGGTTTTTCCTCTGGATCGGTAACGTTTTCAACCTGGCTGCCGCTGTCCTGGGTATCCGGTTTATATACCTGCTCTTCATTACCGATCATCCCGACAAAGGAAGAACCTATATTCCTTCGCTGATTTTACTGGCCATCATGGCATTCTGGGGCGTGGTTTCCTATATGATCGGCATATTGGGTGAACTCCTGAAGTTTATCCGTAAACAGAACGAAGAGATCCTGGCCAACCAACGAAGAGAAAAATACAGGAATAAGTAATTTATTTACAGTAGATTGGTGTATTTTATATCAAAATCTACTTTAGAAATCTGATCGGTATCATTTTCCGGTAACGATGGTCTGAGCGAGTTCCCGTAAATCGAGGCCATCGAAATTTCCGGAGCTCATCATCAGCAATACGGCATTTCCCCAGTGTTCGGATAACAGGTATTCTTCAAGGGATGGTTTTTCGTTAAATGTCAGAATATCAACCCGGTTAAAAGCTGTTTTTACATCTTTTACTTCAAAAACGGGAAGGCGCTTCAGTTCCAGCGCATGACGGCTGTAGAAAACAACTGCACTATCGGCTTCATTCATTGAATCCCTGTATTCCTGCAAAAATCCAAGGCTGAGGCTGCTGAAAGTGTGCAGCTCCATGCAGGCAACAAGCTTTCGTCCCGGAAACTGTTCCCTCACAGCATTGATGGTAGCCCTCAGCTTTGAAGGGCTGTGTGCAAAATCTTTGTAAACCGAACAGGTATCATTGGCAGCCAGCAGTTCAAGACGTTTCGAAGCGCCGGCAAAGGTTCCGATTGCATGATAAAAAGTCTGAGCATTTACACCCATGCACTCACAAACCAGGCGGGCACCTTCGAGGTTCAGCATGTTGTGGTGCCCGAACACCCTGAGGGGGATTTTTTCAGGTCCGGTAATCAGGCTGGTGATTCCGTTTTCAATAACATAATCCGGTTTTGAATAAGGAAGTTTAACGACCTCTTTATCAACTGATTCAGCTACTGAAACTACCTGTTCATCTTCACTGCAATACACCAGCGAACCTCCACCGGGAATCATCTTTGCAAAAATCCTGAACTGATCTACGTAATGATCAAATGTTGGAAAAACATTCACATGATCCCAGGCTATACCACTGATGAGGGCAATATCAGGCATGTAAAGGTGGAATTTGGGCCTGCGGTCGAGGGCTGAGGTCAGGTACTCATCCCCTTCAAACACCATAAAACGGGCATTTTCTGAAAGCTTTACCATCACATCAAATCCTTCCAGCTGCGCACCAACCATATAATCGGCGTCAATGCCGGCCTGTTTCAGCACATGCAGGATCATGGCGGTGATGGTGGTTTTTCCGTGGCTTCCGCCGATCACCACCCTGATTTTATCTTTTGACTGCTCGTACAGATACTCCGGATAAGAGAAAATCTTCAACCCGAGTGCCTTTGCCTTTGCCAGTTCCGGATTGTCAGCCCGTGCATGCATTCCCAGGATAACGGCATCCAGCCCTTCGTGGATATTGGCGGGATTCCAGCCGATGGTTTCGGGCAGCAGCCCCAGCTGCTCCAGCCGCGATTTTGCCGGATCGAATATCTCATCATCGGATCCTGTAATTTTATACCCTTTGTAATGCAGGGCGATGGCAAGGTTGTGCATGGCACTTCCGCCAATGGCAATAAAATGAACGTTCATCGGCATTTCTGTATTATACGGCAAATGTAATCAAAACTGTTTTTACTGCCCGGGTATTACTTCAATCTGCCTGCATGATGCAACGACTGAAACCCTTATTTTTGTGCAATTCAACTTATGACAATGAAACTCACAACCATTGAAGCTGATCGCTGGAAAATGGATGGCGGTGTTGCCTTCGGGGTGGTGCCTAAATCCCTGTGGACCAAGGTTTATCCGGCAGATGAATTCAACCTGATCGACATCACCACCCGGTGCTTGCTGATACTGCATGATGCCGGCAACATCCTGATCGATACGGGAATGGGCAATAAGCGGGGTGAGAAGTACTATAAATACAAGTACAGATCCGGTGAAGATGGCCTTTTACCGGGCATTGCAGCGGCCGGCCTCTCCCCTGCCGATATCACCGACATTGTGTTTACCCACCTGCACGACGATCATGTAGGCGGAGCAACACAACTCAGGGAGGATGGCAGCGTTGAAGAGGTTTTCCCCAACGCCAGGTACTGGTGTTCAGAAGCCCAGTGGAAATGGGCCTGGAATTCAAACAAACGGGAACAGGCTGCCTTTTTTCCCGACAACCTTCAGGCGCTGGAACAATCGGGCAGGCTGAACCTGGTGACTTCTGCAGGGCCCTGGATTCCGCACATCAGGTTTGAGATATTCAATGGTCATACCCGGGGGCAGATTGTCCCTTTTATTGAGTACCATAACAGAACCCTTGTTTTCTGTGCAGATTTTATCCCGTCGAAAGGGCACATTCCCCTGGCCTGGGTTCCTTCGGTGGATATTGAACCTTTGCTTACCCTGACCGAAAAGGAAACATTTCTTACAGAAGCTGCACGCAATCAGTACGTTCTGTTGTTTGAACACGATTTTCATCACGAGGCCTGTACCGTATTTGCCGGAGAAAAAGGGCCTGAAGCAGGAGAAGATATCCGGATTAGTAATCTTTAAAACACAGTATATGAACAGGAAAGATCAGGCAGCAGAAATCAACCAGCTGCTTCAGGGAAAGCCGGCAGAAGAGGTGATCACCTGGTTTCTGAAGGATTTCAATGGAAAGGTTGCCTTGTCGACCAGCCTTGGAGCTGAGGATCAGGCACTCACCTATATGATTTCACAGGTCGATAAAACAGCAGATGTATTTACCCTTGATACAGGCCGGCTTTTTCCGGAGACCTACGACCTTATTGACCTGACGTCAAAGAAATATGGCATCAGCATACGGGTAATGTTTCCCGATGCGGCCCGGGTTGAAGCCATGGTGAACGAAAAGGGCATCAACCTCTTCTACGACAGCATAGAGAACCGGAAGCTGTGCTGCCATATAAGAAAAATTGAACCCTTGAAAAGGGCTTTCAGCGGATTGGATGCCTGGATTTGCGGTCTAAGAAGGGAACAATCGGTTACCCGAAAAGACATGCAATTGGTTGAATGGGACGAAAACAATGGTCTGATTAAGGTTAATCCGTTGATTGACTGGACTGAAGAGCATCTATGGGCATACCTGAAATCGAATTTCATCCCCTACAACAAACTGCACGATGCCGGATTTCCCAGCATTGGCTGTCAGCCCTGCACCCGTGCTGTGATGCCAGGTGAAGATGTACGCGCCGGCCGCTGGTGGTGGGAGAATCCGGAAACAAAAGAATGTGGTTTGCACAAAAAGGGCTGAATGGACCTGTAGACCTCTCCAGGAACCGGCTGAAGCAATGCTTTCCAAAGTGCTTTAAACCTCTGTAAACATCAGAAATTTAACAATTTAATAACACTTCGTTATCAATTCCGATTCATTAATTAAGTATTTTTGTGCCGCCTGAAATGGTCCCTTTACAGGATATTTTTAGGTTTATAATTTATTGTTTAACAAATACTTAGATTAATGAGCATTAAAAAGCAATTTCTTAAAAGCAAACCTGTTTGTAAGGTTACGTTTAAACTGTCGAAAGAAGAAGCCAATGGAGCCGGAAAAGTGAACCTTGTGGGCGATTTCAACGGCTGGAATGAAAGTGCAGATGAACTGAAACCCTTAAAAGATGGTTCCTTCAGCGCATCTGTAGAGTTGGAAACAGGCCGTGATTATCAGTTCAGATATCTGGCAAACGGTACTTCATGGATCAACGATCCCGAAGCTGACGGGTTTACCGGCAGTGGAATGGGTGATTCAGAGAATGCAGTAATCAAACTATAGGATATCACCTTCTGATTGAACAGCCATCCATGTTAGGGTGGCTTTTTTTATTCAAACCGGATTACCCTTACCGGCGAAATATACCGGATTACCAGGGAAGGAATCAGCATCATGAGGGTGCAAACTGCAACGGTGGACAGGTTGATCAGCAGTATTGCAGGAATGTTGATGGAAACAGGAACGGCAGACACGAAATATGAATCAGCCGGAAGGGGAATAAAACTGAACTTTTTCTGGAGGAGGACCAGCAACAGGGCGATGGAGTTTCCCCACAAAAGACCGCGGAGTGTGATGTTGACCGAAGCATAAATAAAGATCTTTCTGATGCTGTTGTTGCTGGCACCCATAGCCTTAAGCATGCCAATGTCACGGGTGTGCTCGAGAATCAGAATCAACAGGGTAGAAATCATGGTTATGCCGGAAACCAGCGCGATCAGCACAAGAATGATTACCACATTCATATCCTGTATTTCGATCCAGTCAAATATCTGTGGATAGATCTGCTTAACTGTCAGTGCATTGAGCTTGTAACCTATAGTCGAATAAATCTGCTCCCCCAGGTTGTTCAGTTTGCTGAAATCACGGAGGGTGATTTCAATTCCGGATACGGTATTCTCATCCCAGGAGTTCAGGTTTCTGACCTGGGCAAAGTCGCCGAAGAGGTAGGTTTCATCAAATTCAGCCAGTCCGGTGTTGTATATTCCGCTGATCACGAATTTGCGGCCCCGGGTAACATTGTCGATGATAAAATACATCCTGAGGTCGTCACCGGTTTTGAATCCGAGGCTGTTGGCCAGTTTTTCAGAAATCAGGATTTCTGTCCCCGCAGCCGTGTCGCTGAAAACCGGGATTCTTCCGGAAATCAGCTTGTCCTTTAGAAAATCCCACCGATATGTTTTGGTAACCCCCTTAAAAACAACACCTTCAATCTGGTCTTTGGTCTTTACGATTCCGGCCTTAAGGCCATAAGCCTGAACATCGGTTACCCCCTGAATCTGTGCAAGCTGTCCGGGTTTCGCATCGCGCCGGTCAATGGGAGTCGGTTCGAAAGAGTTGTTGGAGTCGAAATTGGAAATCTGGATATGCCCTGCAAAACCCGACACCTTATCGCGCACCTGCGTCTGAAAGCCCTGCAGGATGCTCACTGAGATGATCATTACTGCCAGTCCGAGGGCAATCCCGGCAACCGATACTTTGATGATCGGTCGTGAAAATGAACTGCCTTCCCTGGATCGGATGCGACGGCTTATGTAAAACTCAAAATTCAAGGCGAGGGTGTTTGGCGCAAAGTTAAAGTTTAAACTTAACTTTACAGCCGCAAAAATCAATCTGTTTCACAGCGCATGCGCCTTCAGTCAGTATTTCTCATCGTTTTATCACTGTTAGCAATCTCCTGCAGTCAGTCAAGGAAAGTTCAGCGTACCACGCCGCCCCCTGCAGAAAGCATTTCTGCGAAAGGACCAGCTGCAGAAGCTTACCACCGTTCAGCCATCAAGACCGGCGCTGAGCGTACACGCCAGTATTTCGGTGACCTGGAAGGCCTGAGAATCGGGGTTGTGGCCAACCAGACTTCACGGATCGGCAGCACGCATCTGGTTGACAGCCTGCTGGGAGCCGGATTGAAGGTAGTGAAAGTTTTTTCGCCCGAGCATGGGTTTCGTGGGCAGGCAGAAGCCGGTGAGCTGGTAAGCAGTGATGTTGACTCAAAAACGGGCTTGCCACTGGTATCGCTATACGGCGATCACCGCAAGCCCCGCACAGAGGACCTGGCCGGCATTGATCTTGTGTTGTTTGACCTGCAGGATGTCGGGGCACGTTTTTACACCTACATTTCAACGCTTACCCTTGTCATGGAAGCCTGCGCGGAAAACAATCTGCCCTTGCTCGTCCTCGACAGGCCCAATCCGAACGGTTTCTACGTGGATGGCCCCCTGCTTGAACCCGGATTTACCTCGTTTGTTGGAATGCATACGGTGCCGGTGGTGCATGGGATGACCATGGCCGAATATGCCCGCATGATAAACGGAGAGTTCTGGTTGAAGGATAGTCTGGTATGCAGGCTCCGGTGGGTTGAAAATTCAGGATACAATCACAGGCGGTTTTACGAACTTCCGGTGAGGCCTTCGCCAAACCTTCCGGATATGTCTTCGGTGTACCTCTACCCTTCCCTGTGTTTTTTCGAAGGAACCAACGTGAGTGTTGGCCGGGGAACGGATTACCCCTTCACGGTGATCGGCTATCCGGGCTTTGGCGAAGGTAATTTTGTGTTTACCCCTGAAAGCCGGGCCGGTGCCAGTGTGAATCCGCTCTACAAGGGCATTGAATGCCGGGGATTAAAACTGGCTGACAGCGCTGCTGTAATCAGGCAAACCCCTGGAATCCGGCTGCACTGGTTGATCCGGATGTATCAATCTTACCCTGAGAAGGAACAATTTTTTAATTCATTCTTCAATAAACTGGCCGGTAATGATACCCTGAAAGATCAGATTCTCTCGGGCTGCAGCGAAGAAGAGATCAAAGCCTCCTGGCAGGAGGGTCTGGATAAGTTTCTAAAAATCAGAAAGAAATACCTGTTGTATCACGATTTCTGAAAAACCCACATAAGCCTGGTTATTGAACCATTATCTCCTTCCCGGATAAACTTTCAGGGCTTCTTCCAGACATTTTACGGCATTGCGCAGATCATCCTTTTTGAGCACGTAGGCAATTCTTGCTTCGTTCAGCCCAAGGCCTTCGGTCGCATAAAAGCCGGTAGCCGGGGCCAGCATGACTGTTTGTCCCTTGTATTCAAATTCTTCGAGCAGCCACTGGCAGAAGGTGTCGGCATTGTCGATGGGCAGGCTGATGACCGAATAAAAGGCGCCTTTGGGCATGGGGGCGAACACCCCGGGGATTTTGTTCAGTTCTTCAATCACCAGGTTACGCCGTGAAATGTACTCATTGTAAACTTCTTCGAAATAGGTGGCCGGTGTTTCGAGCGATGCTTCCCCGATGACCTGTCCGAGTGATGGCGGACTGAGGCGTGCCTGGGCAAATTTCAAAGCTGTAGCAATCAGCCTTTTGTTCTTTGAGATGAGGGCGCCAATCCTGACGCCGCATTCGCTGTAGCGCTTTGATACAGAGTCCATCAGCACAGCATGGTCTTCAAGGCCCTCCAGGTTCATGACCGAGAAATGCTTGTTGCCATCGTAGCAGAATTCACGGTAAACTTCATCGGCAAAGAGGTAGAGATCGTGTTTCAGCACCAGGTCGCGCAGCTGCAGAAGCTCCTCTTTGCTGTAGAGATAGCCGGTCGGATTGTTCGGATTACAGACCATGATGGCTTTGGTACGCGGGGTGATGGACTTTTCAAATTCACTGATGGGTGGCAATGCAAACCCATCCCTGATGCTTGAGGTGATCGGGATAACCTTAACGCCGGCCGAAAGGGCGAAGGCATTGTAATTGGTATAAAAAGGCTCGGGAATGATGACTTCATCACCCGGGTTCATGCAGACTTTAAAGGCGAAGGAAATGGCTTCAGAACCACCGGTGGTAATGATGATGTCTTCCGACCCGATGTTGATGCCGATGTTGCGGTAATAGGCTGCCAGTTTGGTGCGGTAGCTTTCGTTGCCTGCAGAGTGACTGTATTCGATCACCTGCTGATCAAAGTTACGGATGGCGTTCAGGGCTACTTCCGGAGTGCGTATGTCAGGCTGACCAATGTTAAGGTGATATACCTTTATCCCCCTTTTTTTTGCAGCTTCGGCAAAAGGAACAAGCTTACGGATGGGTGAAGCGGGCATTTTGCAGCCACGGTCTGAAATACTTGGCATGGTGGTTCTTTTTAGCTTAAAAGGTACGTTTTAATGCAGGCAAAGGTATAAGCAATTTTATGAGTAGCAATAAAAAAGCCTGATTTTTTAACGCATCCGGAAACAAAAAAAGGCCGGTAATACCGACCTTTAAGAACACTGTATTGAACGGGTTATTTCTTTGATACCGGTACAGCACCTGTACCAACATTCTTTTCGGGAATGGTGTTATCGTCAGGGTTTTTGATGATGTTGCCGGTGATCTTAAGCACAACCGGTGAATTTTTGGCATTCGACATCACGGTAATGGTTTTGTTGATCGGGCCCATGCGGTTGGTGTCGTATTTCACTTTGATGGATTCCTTTTTGCCTGGAAGGATTGGTTCACGCGGCCAGCTTGGAACCGTGCATCCGCAGGATGATTTAACGCTGGAAAGAATCAGCGGTTCCTTACCGGTATTGGTAAATTCAAATTCACAGTTTCCATCACCCTGAAGAAAGAGTGTCCCATAATCATGAACCAGCTTGACAAAGGTAATTTCAGGTGCATTGGGATTCGGGGTGGCAGCTTCTGTTTTTACAGGTTCCTGAGCGAGTAAAAAACCGAAACTTAACAGAAAGGCAGCGAGCAATGTTAATGACTTTTTCATTTCACTCTGTTTAGAAGTTTTAAGTTTTTGTTGACTGTTGCAATACCGCAAAATTAATGAAAATTGCCGAAGATGCAATTTAATTGCCTTTTCTTTTCAAATATCGTACCGTAAATAGCCGGTGAAAACATAAAAAACATCTTTGCAACTGAATTTTTAAACCGATATTTGCATTGAAATGTTTACAATGATCTCTAAAATATTAAAAGACTACCGATGATCCGGATTTTTCGTTTAGGTGCACTTTTCATCACACTCACCGCTCTGTTTTCGGGATGCCATTCTTCGTCAAAAAATACAAAACCATCGGGCGTTACCGGCCCGGGTGTGATTGTCTATAAAACAACTGACAACTATTTCTTTCATGTTCCTGTTACTTTATCACAGGATAAGAAAACCCTTGTATCCTACCCTGCCCCTTCTGATTTAATGGTAAACGGAGAACTGGCCTTACCCGTAAAACTGGAGGGCGGATATCTGCTCGACAGGCGTGGGATCAACGAGAACAGTGCCTTTCTGAAGTGGACCTATTATGAGTACAGCCGTCTTGATCATACCCCGAAGCCGGAGGAGCTGATGCGCATGATCCTTGATAAAGATCCGTTCACAGAAATGTACCGGTGCGGTAAAAAAAGCGAATACAAGGATATGATTCCTGAATTGAATGAAATTATCAAAAGCAACAAACTATCCGGATTTTCCCGGTTGAAATAAAGTTGTTAACAGGTTTTATTCTCTAAGTTATTTACAAACAGTATATTAACAGGATTATTAGATTAAAAACCGCTTAAAAATCGGTTGAGTGGTGTATTGTTAACACTTAGTTTTTCCATTTAGAGTTACCTTTGCAATCCGGTTTATGTGAATAATCCGATGATTGGGGTTAACTATTTCGCTCACTTTACGTTAAATGCTTACCTGGCTTTCAACATTTTTGCCATTGGCATGTTTATTTGCCTCAATACTGTACAACTAAACTTCAGACGTTGAATACACAAGCAAAATCAGTGACTGAGCTCGACGGAAAAACACTTTACTACAGTTTTTTGGCCGGCGCACAAAAGATTTTCGAGAATCAGGTACTTATCAACAAGATCAATGTTTTTCCGGTTGCCGATGCGGATACAGGAACCAATCTGGCTTCCACCATGCGGTCGATTGTGGAGAGCCCGATTCCGACCTCTGACCTGAAACTGACTGCCGCAGCCCTTGCCGATGCAGCCCTTACCGGTGCAAGAGGTAATTCAGGGATAATCTTTGCCCAGTTTATCTACGGTTTCAGCAATGAAATTCAGAAGCATGAAACGGTGAGTGTTGAAACCTTTGCTGAAATCATCAAAAAGGCTGTCAATTACGCTTACGAAGCTATTGCCAACCCCATTGAGGGTACAATGATTACGGTAATCCGAGAATGGGCTGAATTTATCTACATTCTCAAGGACACCATTCAGGATTTCATTGAACTGCTGGCCCAGGCTTATCAGAAGGCGCTTGAATCGCTTCAGGCAACAACAGGAAAACTGGCTGTTCTGGCCAAATCAAATGTTGTAGATGCCGGTGCCAAAGGCTTCGTGGTTTTTCTTCAGGGTATGGTTGAATTTGTAAAAGCCGGGGAACTCCGTAAACTGCTCTCAGGACGCGAAACCGTGGTCATTGCTGATTCTGAAGTTGTATCCCACGATGTGATTACCTACCGCTATTGCACCGAGGCCATGCTGTTGCTCGACGAAAAGAAGAAAACCGACTTTTCGCAGGTACGCAAATCAATTGCTCATATGGGTGATTCCATGGTTGTTGCCGGATCTGCTAAAAAAATGCGGGTTCACATCCACAGCGATCAGCCGGCCAAGGTAATGAAAGTACTTACCCGCTTTGGCAACATCACTTACCAGAAAGTGGATGATATGGTAATGCAGCAGGAAGTGGTTGCGAATGCAAAATTTCCCATAGCCGTTGTAACCGATTCTACGTGCGACATTCCTCAGGAACTGATTGAGAAATATCAGCTGCATGTTGTTCCGCTGAGTGTTCATTTCGGAGAAAATTACTTTCTCGACCGGCTAACCATTCTGCCTGCTCAGTTCTATTCCATGATTGACAAAAGTGCAGATTATCCAACCACTGCCCAGCCGGCTTACAAAGACTTTTTTAACCGCTATTCATACCTCGCCAGTCATTACGAATCCATCATCGGGATACACATCAGTGCTGCCATGAGCGGTACCTGGAGCAACAGCTCAAAAGCTTCTCATGCAGTGGCTGAACATAGTGGGAAACGCATCAGTGTATTGAATTCCAAACGGCTTTCCAGCGGATTGGGACTGCTGGTGCTGCGTGCGGCCAAAGCCATTGAAAACGGTGCTGACCATCAATACATTGCTGAAAACCTGAATAAGTGGTCGGAGAACACCACCATGCTGGTCTCCTCCAAAACCATCAAATACATGGTAAAGAGCGGTCGGGTGAGTTATACCAAAGGGCTGATTGGTTCACTCCTTAACCTGAAGCCGATTGTTACGGTGAACAATGAGGGGCGAACCGAGGCTTTCGGAAAACCTTTTACTGAAAAAGGCAGCATGGAGCTCGTGATCGCCAAAGCCCGCAGCCTGGCTGCCGGCAGAAAAATATGGGGCTACTCTATTTCACATGCCCGCAACCTGAGCACCGCCAACTGGTATGCCGATCAGATGCGCCAGATCTGCGGACTTGAGCCTGAATTTATCAACGATGCTTCCCCTGTTTTGGGTGTGAATGCAGGACCAGGGGTTGTTGCCTTGTCAATCATGTTTGAAGACTGATCCAGTAAACAAAAACTGAAGCCGGAGATTCTGTGAGTTTCCGGCTTTTTTTATCAAAAGAAACTTACATTTCTGATAACCGGTTAAAATTTCCGCTTATGTTTACTTATTACACTGAAGCCGCGCTGATTGTGTTCGTGTACATGACCGCTGTCTTTTTTCTGGCTATGTTACTGAAAGACAATTCAATCGTTGATATTTTCTGGGGAATCGGATTTATGGTCCTTACACTCTTTTTCCTGTTCCGCCAATCGGGAACAGATCTGAACAGGGTAATGGTGGCTTCGCTGGTATGGCTGTGGGCGATCAGGTTGTCGGTTCATATCTTCCTCAGAAACAAAGGTCGGGGCGAAGATTTCAGGTATGCCAACTGGCGGCGGACCTGGAAGTATTTTGTACTGAGAAGTTACCTGCAGATTTTTATGCTGCAGGGGTTCTTTATGCTGGTGATTGCCTGGCCTGTATTGCATATCCTGGGCAGCAGCGGCGAAAGAGAGTTTGGTCTGATCCACATCGCCGGCCTGCTGATTTTTACGGTGGGTTTTTACTTCGAGGCAGCGGGTGATTACCAGTTGATGAAATTCAGGAAGAATCGTGAGAATCAGGGGAAGATCATCGCAACCGGCTTGTGGAAACTCACCCGCCATCCGAACTATTTCGGCGAAGCCCTGTTGTGGTGGGGCATCTGGCTGATGGCTGTGCCGGTGGTGGATGGTATTTTCACCATTGTGAGCCCGATCACCATTACGGTGTTGTTGCGCTATGTTTCCGGTGTACCGATGCTGGAGAAAAAATATGAAGGTCGTGCTGACTGGGAGGAATACAAAAGCAGGACTCCAATTTTTTTTCCATTCAGATTAAGATGAATCCATTTTATTGGCAAGTTTTCAGATTTTTTTTCACTACTGTACGGGAAAAATTCCAAAAGTCCGCTGAATCCTTTGGTAGGGTGGTAAAATGCAATGTTACGCCCCGCTGGGGCTTAAAATTTTCGTTAGGTCGATTTTACTATCAACCTTACGCTGCTCCGCAGCTTTTTAATGAAATTAATAAGGCAAAATGCATATAATCAATTAGTTAAAACAATTGTTCAAAAGGTGCAACCGAATTACTTTATACTAACATACTGCTGCCAAAGATTTATTCGGACAATGGTAATCCTTCTTCGTACTTTTGAAATAAACTAAGCAGATATGGATCATTCAGCTTTTATAGATGTCAGCAACTTGTCGGAAGAAGCAAGAAAAGAACTGATGGAATTCTATACTTATTTATTAAAAAAATACAAACTGGTGAAAGTGAAAAGAAGCAAGATGCCAATCCGGAAAAAAGACTTCAAAGCATTGAGTATTGATACGATTGGTTATAAATTCAACAGGGAAGAAGCAAATGAAAGGTAAATCATTTGTTAACACAAATATTGTTATGTATTGTTATTCCGAATCGGAGAAAGATAAGAAAATTATAGCTAAAAGAGTTTCTCTTAATCCTGATACAGTTGTAAGTACGCAGGTAATTCAGGAATTTGGCAATACAATAGTTAAAAAAGTTTGGTCAACACTGTAATAGTGTTCAGGCTGCAATTCAAGAACTTACATTAAATTACCAGATTTTTATCAATACTCCCGAAACAATTATACATGCTTGTGAGATAAAAGATAAATACAGGTATTCATTCTACGATTCCCTGATTATTGCTTCGGCTCTGGAGGCAGGATGCAATTCACTTTACTCGGAAGATATGCAGCATAACCAAATGATTGAGAACACGCTCAGGATATTGAACCCGTTTATTTAGATCGGCATTTTTTTCAGGTTGTGTTGCTTAAAAGTCAAAAGTTAAACCTGTATCATCCGGTAAGCTTTGGAATTGTTAAAAGATTCATCCATTGATCGGTTCTTCATTTCAAATAATCATGCTTTTGCCTGTGCAAAAATGAAGGCTTGCTTGTCTGTGCTGTCAGGCAGACAAGTTCTCCGAAGCAAATCTCATAATCAACCAGGATAACATCGGAAGCTATTAAATTATTCCTGCTTTTTTTTGCAACCCACCGTTATTTTGGTGCAGGGTTTACCATATCTGATCCATTTCTTACCTTCGCAGGCATATTTCACAAGCATTTTCGTAAAACTGCCTCAATTCTGTGTAATCATGATCAACCAGCAACTTATCAATCCCCGTAGTATTGTCGTCATCGGTGGCTCCAACGACATAACCAAACCAGGCGGAAAAGTCCTGAAAAACCTGATTGACCATCAATTCAGTGGTCAATTGTATGTTACCAACCCGAAAGAAACCGAAATCCAGGGTATCCGGTGCTATCAGGACATCAACGGGCTTCCCGACTGTGATCTGGCTATTTTAGCCATTGCCGCGCGGTTCTGTCCCGAAACAGTTGAGTTGCTTGCAGATCAGAAAAACACACGCGCTTTTATCATACTCTCAGCCGGATTTCACGAAGAAAGTGAAGCCGGAGCTCTATTGGAACAGAAAATTGTGGATACCATCAACCGCGTGAATGGCTGTCTGATCGGCCCAAACTGTATCGGAGTGATGAATCCGCACCATACCTCTGTTTTCACGACACCCATTCCAAAGCTGGATCCCAAGGGTGTGGATTTTATTTCAGGTTCCGGAGCAACTGCTGTATTTATTATGGAATCGGCCATGCCCAACGGCTTGTCGTTCTCGAGTGTCTATTCGGTAGGCAACAGCGCCCAGATGGGGGTTGAAGAGGTGCTTCAGTACCTCGATGAAAACTTCGATCCTGAAAAAAGCAGCCGGGTTAAACTACTTTACATTGAAAGCATCAACAAGCCTGAAATGCTGTTAAAGCATGCAACATCACTCATCGGCAAGGGATGCCGCATTGCTGCCATCAAATCGGGCAGTTCGTCGGCCGGAAGCCGTGCCGCCTCGTCACACACCGGCGCCCTCGCGAGCAGCGATGCGGCCGTGGATGCCCTGTTCCGAAAGGCCGGCATCGTTCGTTGTTACGGACGCGAAGAACTGGCCACCGTAGCCGGCATCTTTATGCACAAGCCACTCACAGGCAAGAATATCGCCATCATCACCCATGCCGGCGGTCCGGCAGTGATGCTTACCGATGCCCTGTCGAACAACGGCCTGGAAGTGCCGCACATTGAAAGCCCTGAATTGCTTGAGAAACTCCTGCCGGGTTCATCGGTCGCAAACCCTATTGATTTTCTGGCTACCGGAACGGCCGCTAACCTGAGCGATATCATTGATTACTGCGACAACAGGTTCGATCACATTGACGCCATGGCTGTGATCTTCGGAAGCCCTGGACTTACTGAAGTTTACGACGTTTACAAGCTGCTTGATGAGAAAATGAAGACCTGCCGTAAGCCGATCTATCCGGTACTTCCATCGGTGGTGAATGTGAAAAATGAAATCGACTATTTCCTTTCACTGGGCCGGATCAACTTCCCGGATGAAGTGGTTTTCGGCAATGCCCTGGCGAAGGTTTACCATACCCCTCCCCCTGCCCCGTCTGTGGCTTTACCGGGGATTGATACAGCCGCTATCCGTAAGATTGTGGAATCGTCTGCCGACGGCTACCTGAGCCCTGAAAAAGTACAGCAATTGCTCGATGCGGCCGGAATCCCCAGAGCCGGAGAAGCCGTTGTTGCCAGTGCACCCGATGCAGTACATGCAGCAAAGAAAATGGGATTCCCTGTCGTGATGAAGGTTGTCGGGCCTGTTCATAAATCAGACGTTGGTGGGGTTAAACTGAATGTAATGGATGACAATGCTGTTTTTCAGGAATTTAACCGCATGATTCAAATTAAGGATACCACGGCTGTACTGATACAACCCATGCTTTCGGGAACGCAGATTTTTGCCGGAGCCAAATATGAACCTAAGTTCGGTCACATGATCCTGTGCGGCCTTGGCGGCATTTTTATTGAAGTACTGAAGGATGTTCAGACTGCCCTCTCTCCGGTTTCGCCGGATGAGGCTTACTCCATGATCCGCAACCTGAAATCCTATAAGATTATTCAGGGTGTCCGCGGACAGGAAGGGGTGAATGAAGCTGCCTTTGCCGAGGCAATTGTCAGGCTTTCAGCTTTGTGTGAAGCAGCCCCTGAGATTGCTGAAATGGACATCAATCCACTGCTTGGAAATGCCAGAGGCGTGGTAGCCGTGGATGCCCGGATCAGGATAGAAGCAAAGGGCACCTGATTCATAATCATGATTTCGTTGCTGATCATGTGACAAGGAGACAAGGTGACGGGGTGACAAGGAGATTAAATCCTGCTTCATTCACAGATTTCATTCCCCGGATGTTCGTGCGCATCTTATTTTCTGACCTGTCTGCATGGGCAAACAGGCAGGTGCGTGTGAACAACACCTTTGCTGCTTTTGTGGGTATCCTGCTCTATTCTGAGATTTCGTTTCTTATCATAAGACAAGGAGAAACGGGGACAAGGAGTACTGTTTCAGTTTTATCCGCAAATCCCGAACACTCTGGTGTAGCAAAATAACACAGTACGAAAGAAAGCCCCCGGGGACTCCCCTTACCGGGCAGTGGAAACAACGTAATAATCTGAACGAGCCTCTCCGAAAGCGGCTGACTGCACATTCCGGACCACTTTTTCCGGAAAAACCAGGTTTCACGGAAACACTCATCCCTCGCAAAAACACCTTCATCGGCTGATTTCGCACTTCCGGAACCATTTCTTTTAGCGTGGATTTACTCCATCATACTTTTGCTCTGTTTTTAATCCATTAAATAACAGAAACATGAAAACAAGAGTAATGATGATCGCAGTGCTTGTAACCCTGATTATGGGTACTTCAGCTGCACAGGATATTCAAAAGCGCTTTGGTTTTGAATTAAGCGGAGGAGCTTCATTGGCCACAACTGAGCCAGGTGGTACTGAACTGAACCCTGGATACGGATTTGAAGGCATTCTGCACTGCAGAATACTGAAATATACTGGTATCTACGGTGGCTGGGGATGGAACCGTTTCGGCGCTGATGAATCATTTGCCGGTTCAAACGTCAGTATTGAAGAAACCGGCTATATTATCGGAGTTCAGCACAAACATCCTGTAGGTAAAAGTCCCCTGAGCGTCTACCTGAGGGCCGGATTGCTCTATAATCATATCGAAATTGAAAACAAGGAAGGTGATATTACCCATGATACCGGCCATGGTCCTGGTTTTCAGCTTGCTGCCGGAATCGACTATCCTCTGGGGAAAAACTGGAGTATCACTCCGGGAATAAAATTCAACAGTCTATCCAATGAAACCATCAGGGAAGGTGTAACCACTGAAATTGACCACAGTTACCTTTCACTCAGAATAGGCATCCTGAAACGGTTTTAAACCATAGTCCTGAGGGTAGTCTCACCAACTTACTCCGTGTTATCCGTATAGGGTTTCTTCCGGAATTCATACGGATAACACGGATACAGGTAAAGACTTCTGGTGCATGGATTGAACCGATAAGATTCAGATTGCCCTCTACTTCAACGTAAACACCAAAAATTATGTGTCTGAAAGTAAAATGTTTAATCCCCGGACTGTGGTTATGTTTTATAATGCAGCTAATGTCCCTGCACTCTTCTGCCCAGGTACAGGGATTTATCCCGATCGATGAGACCATGCAATCGCTGATTGACTTCTACAATACGGATACATTAACGGTAATTATTCCGGATGATTATAACCCGGACAGCGAGGCCAGACGATCTGTCGAAGGCTTTTCGTTCTGGCGGAAAGACCTGGTTTATGAATGGATTCACGAATCAGCGTTCCGGGAAGTCAGGCCTCAAAGGCATTTACAATACTTTGGGCCAATCAATGAGTTTAACGTCAACATACTGGGCTCTACCCCTTTCACAAGGGCCGATAGTGGATTTGTTTATCATGGCATGCGGTTTGTGGATTCAGGTGATGCATTCTACTATATGCACCCTTCAGGGCGATGTATCTATACCTGCACCAACCGCAGACAATCCATTCATCCCTATACGGCTTACCTTGCCGGAGGAGCTTATCCGCTCTATATCTTCAGCGGAAATCAACTTAGAATAACCGGGTTCGACAGTAACGACGGCTCCACCCCTTCCATCAATGATCTGGACGCCTTGCGCAATGCCTACTTCTGTAAAAGCATACGAAGCCGTAGAATCCACTATTTTTTTCCCTGTTCTCAGAAACAACTGCCCGATGCAGACTCGTTAATCAGCCTGACAGATACTTTTGTTGAGGATCTTTGCCGCTTTCTCCAGACAGATACATCAGGAATTCCAATGGTGACCACTTACATCTATGCAAGCCGCGATGACCTGCAGGCTTTCATTGCTGCCCCGAAAGCCCAGACGGTGTATGGCAAATCCTATGGGAACATCAACCACAGTATGTCGCTTGACATGGCCATCGTAAAACATGAAACCGGCCATAGTATCATCGAAAGCAAAATCGGGAAAAACCACAGTGCCTTCTTCAGCGAAGGATTCAGGCAATATACGGATTATCTGTTCAGTCAGGCCGCATATGAAAATGACCTGAAGGTTTTCCGGGAACATGCAGAGATGCTCACCCCATCACTGGTACTTCAAACAGAAAACAACTTCTTCAGTAACATGGTCAACTACAGCATATCGGGCATTTTTGTTAAGCGGGTTATTGAAATAACCGGACTTGAGCAGTTTAAAAAAGCCTATGCAGACAACGACCTTATTGAATTGATTGAAGCTCAGGCCGGTCCTCTGGAAGCGCTGATCAGTGAACTGAAAGATGCTGCTTTAACCCCGGATTTCAACCATCAATGACAAACCACAGACAATCATGAAAAATGCTTCCATGAAGCTATTGGCTTTAAGTATTGCCCTTGGTGGGGCGTGGGATAGCATAGCCGGGATTCTGTATTCCTTTGCTATCGGAACGGGACGTTTGATTGACGATCCATCCACAGACCCATTCTATGCCCTTTTTCTAGGGTCGTTTTTCTTTTGCTTTGCTTATCTGCAGTTTGCTGCATCCTGCAACATCAGTAAGTATCTGATTGTAGCCGGTTGTCTGATCTCAGGAAGAATTCTCTACATCCTGCTGCTTTACGGATTCATGCTGTTTGCTGAAGGGTTTCCGACAATTTTCTGGTTTACCGGAATCATCGACGGGCTTCTGGTTACACTATCGTTAGTTGCGGTGCATCGGGGAAATCTTCCTGTAAAAAAGCTGTTTATACCTGAGAAAGGGTGAGAGGCCATTACCTGATGAGTAGAAATTCCTGAAATGCAACATGATGAATAACATGAATTTACCCCGAATACGCGAACTCCGGTGTTGATGGGGTTGTCAACGGATGACCAAACCGATTGATGGGTTTGTAAATATGCTTTATTTCATGTAGGTTTGACTTGAAATACGATACAGAAATGGATTTTAAATCAATACATCAGTTGTTGCCTTTCAGTAAAATTCTGAAATTTCTGGCAGGATTTTCTGCTGTAATTCAACTGATTGTGATTCTGTACAACCATTTTTCAGGATATCATGAACTGAGTAGTTTCGCACATTTTATTTTCAGACTTCTGCGCGGAACCTCCCTCAGTATACTATTTGGTTTTTTACTGATTTATCCCGACCTTTTTCTGATCAGGCACCTCAACAAAACTGCTCCATGGAACAGGAAAATATTGCTCCGGGTGCTGTTAGAGACAGGTTTTGCCGTGCTCACAGCTTTTGTGGTTTCTGTAGCTTTTACGATGCTTGCTCATCTGATAAGACCGTATTCCGAGGCGCTTCCCGGGGTGCTCATTGCCAACGGCCTGATCTTTCCTGTTGTGAATATTCTTGTGATGGCTATACTGGAAGGGTGGCTGTTCTATACAGACAGTAAGCGTGCGGAACAAATGGCTAAAAATCTGCAGGAAGAATTGTCTCAGATTAAATTTGAGGTTCTTAAGAGCCAGATCAATCCGCATTTTATGTTCAACAGCCTGAATGTCCTGTCGGGGCTGATTGAAAAGAACACTGCGAAGGCACAGCAATTCATCGACGAGTTTTCTCATATATACCGGTATGTGCTTGAAACAATTGAACAACCGGTGGCTTCACTTGAAAAGGAACTTGACTTTATGCGATCCTACCTTTTTCTGCAGCAGATCCGTTATGGCAATGACCTCACATATTCCATCAATATCCCATCCGGAATTCTGAAAAAAAGTCTTCCTCCGCTTTCTCTTCAGGTGGTATTGGAGAATGCCATCAAACACAATGTCATCAACGAGACAAAGCCATTGCGGATTGATGTATATTGCGAAGACGATTTTCTGATGGTAAGAAACGGAATTCAGCCAAAAATAACCCTGGGCAAATCCACAGGACTGGGGTTAAAGAACCTGACAAAAAGATATGCCCTGATTTGCAACCAGCCACCTGAATTTTCCATCGTAAACAACGACTACATTGCCCGGCTTCCACTCATTGAAATTGACTGAAATGAATGTAGTGATTATTGAAGATGAAAAACTTGCTGTTGAGAAGCTGGAATCCATGCTTCTGGAAACAGATTCCCGGATCAGGGTAATCGCCAGACTTGGCTCGGTGAAAGAATCGGTCAGTTGGCTGATGCAGCATTCTGCTGACCTGATCTTTCTTGATATTCAGCTATCCGATGGGATCAGTTTCAGTATTTTTGATCAGGTGGCAGTTACAACGCCGGTAATATTTACCACAGCCTATGATCAATACGCAATCAAAGCTTTTCAGCTGAACAGCATTTCCTACTTGCTGAAACCCATCCGAAAATCAGAACTGGAAGAGAGTCTCAGAAAACTAAACAGCCTGAAATCGGCATTTACCATTGATTTTGACGCACTGTTATCTCAACTGAAGGGTGAGGGAACCGCCGCTTATAAAAAACGATTTCTTATTCAGATCGGCGAAAAAATCAAAAAGATTGAAACGGCTGAGGTAGCTTATTTCTATGTCATGGAAAAAGGTACTTACCTACGAACCTTCACAGGAAACAATTTACCGCTGGACACATCACTCGACAAGCTTGAATTGCAGCTTGACCCGGCTTGTTTCTTCCGCATCAACCGGAAATATCTTGTAAATATGGAGGCCATTGTTCAGATGACAGCCTGGTCGAGGAGCAGAATTAAGCTGGAACTGAAACCTCCGGCTGACCATGAATTCGACAGCATTGTAAGTGTCGACCGCTCAGCAGAATTCAGGAACTGGCTGAATGGCTGATAAAGCATAGATAAGCCATTCCTGAGGACTGACTTCGGGGCAATGCGACGACCTATTGTAATCAATAAAGAGATATTCCTGCCGGTCACCTGATTTCAATGCACCAAAAAGACAATATCATAAAATAACATAAGAAATAACCCAAAACTTATTAAACAAAGAGGTTGATTAAAGGACAATAGACTTTAACTTAGCACAGCAAATTCTGAAAGGGAGAATGCCTTAAAAACAGGTAATTCCTGTTTTTCCAGGCAATAGTTATTTTTACAAATACTCACATGGTTACTCCCTCACCTTTTAAACTGAGTTAACATGCTAGAGAAAATTATTGACTTCAGTATTAAGAATAAGCTGATTATCATTCTGTTTACATTAACTGTTGCTTCCTTCGGATTGTATGCCGTGTTCAGGATCCCGGTAGGTGCAGTTCCGGATATTACCAACAATCAGGTTCAGGTGATCACCACTTCAGGGAACCTTTCGACCCAGGAAATCGAGCAGTATATTACTGCACCTGTTGAGATGGAGATGGCAAATTTACCTGGGGTTAAGGAAATAAGATCCGTTTCTAAATTCGGAATATCGCTGGTAACCATTGTATTCGATGAAAAATCAGGAACTTATCTTCCCCGTCAGTTGATTGCAGAAAAACTAAAAAGTGCTTCAGCAAGCATTCCTGAAGGGTTTGGTGAACCTGAAATGGGACCAGTGACCACCGGTCTCGGTGAGATTTATCAGTATACACTCGATGTGAAGGAGGGATATGAAGACCGGTATTCTGCCACGGAGTTAAGGACCATTCAGGACTGGGTGGTAAAGCGAAGGCTTTCGGGCATTAATGGGGTGGTTGAAATCAACAGCTGGGGCGGATTGCTCAAACAATATGAAGTATCAATAAACCCTGAGAAGCTGAATGCAACCGGCATAACCCTGATGGAAGTATTTGATGCCCTTGAGTCGAACAACAGTATTTCGGGCGGTTCTTACATTGAAAAAACCAACCAAAGCTATTTTATCCGCGGCGATGGCCAGGTAAAGTCCGCGGAAGACATTGAAAATATTGTTGTTAAAAATATAAAGGGAAGTCCTGTGCTGATCAGGAACATTGCCAGTGTTCAGACAGGCCATGCCAACCGCTACGGGGCCATCACGGCCAACGGGAAAGGGGAAACCATTCTGGGGCAGGTGATGATGCTCAAGAATGCAAATTCGAGGGAAGTCATCAATGAGGTGAAGAAGCGGGTTGAAGAGATTCAGGGTAACCTGCCTGAGGGTGTATTCATCAATCCGATTGTTGACCGGAGTGAACTGGTTGCCAAAACTTCCTTTACCGTTGTGGAGAACCTGATTCTCGGCGCCCTCATCGTCATGCTAACCGTGATGCTCCTTCTGGGAAATCTCCGTTCAGCTTTGGTAATCACATCAATGATTCCGCTATCGTTGCTTTTTACCATCGCCATGATGTATATTTTCGGGATCGATGCCAACCTGATGAGCCTGGGTGCTCTTGATTTCGGGATTATTATTGATGGGGCGGTGATTATTGTAGAATTCATTGCTTTGCGTATTTCAGTGATGAAAAGTGAAATCAGGGAAACAACAGGAGAGGCACGGATGAATCTGATGGATACTGTTGCGTTTGACGGAGCTTCAAGGATGATGAAATCTGCCTTGTTCGGGCAGATCATTATTCTGATTGTTTTTATTCCGATTCTTTCCCTTACCGGCGTTGAAGGCAAAATGTTCAGACCCATGGCATTGTCGTTCTGCTTTGCGATCATCGGAGCCATGATTATGGGCCTGACCTGGTTACCGGTAGCCTCTTCGTTGTTTCTGCGGCCTTCAACATCGGATAAGAGAACCATCGCTGACTGGTTTCTCAGCCTGGCACACAGAACCTATCTTCCGGTTATCCGGTGGGCATGTTGCCACAAAAAAACTGTTTTGGGCGCTGCGCTTCTGTCATTACTGCTGACAGGCTTCCTGTTTACCAGAATGGGGGGCGAATTTGTGCCGACCCTCGATGAGGGTGATTTTGTGATACAGCCTGTACTTAAGACAGGTACTTCACTCTCGAAAACCATTGAAACAACCACGAAAATGGAACAGATCCTCATAAAGGGTTTTCCGGAAGTGGATAAAATTGTTAGCAGAATCGGGGCCGCTGAAGTTCCGACTGATCCTATGTCGATGGAAGAAATTGATATGATTATCAAACTCAGGCCCCGAAAAACATGGACCAGTGCCGGCAGCAAAGAAGAGCTCGCCGAACGGTTTAAAGACTCCTTGTCGGCAATCCCTGGCATTGAATATGAATTTACCCAGCCGATTGAAATGCGCTTTAACGAACTGATTACCGGTGTCCGTTCCGATATCGCCATCAAGATTTTCGGAGATGATCTGGAATATATCGATAAGAAGGCAAATGAAATCAAAAAACTTATTGAGCATATTCCCGGTGCGGGAGATGTGATTCTCGAGAAAACAGCCGGATTACCGCAGATAAAAATTGACTACAACAGGAGTAAGATTGCTTACTACGGAGCGGATATCAGTAAGCTGAACGCACACCTCGCGGCGGCATTCGGCGGAGAAGCTGCAGGTGTAGTATTTGAAGGTGAGAAACGCTTTGACCTGGTTGTGCGGTTCGACACAAAAAACCGGACTGACATCAACGACATCCAGCAGATGAAGGTTCCGGTTAACGATGGTTTGCTGATCCCCCTTTCTGAACTGGCCACCATTGAATATTCATCAGGACCGGCAAAAATCTCCCGGGAGAACACCCATCGCAGGGTTGTGGTGAGTGTAAATGTCCGCAACCGGGATCTGCAGTCGGTAGTAAAAGATATTCAGGCTACTGTTGATAAAAACATTACGCTGAGGCCTGGTACATATATTGCTTACGGCGGGCAGTTCGAAAACCTGCAGAATGCAACCAACCGCCTGCTGGTGGCTGTTCCTGTGGCCTTGTTGCTGATTTTCATTTTCCTGCATTTTGCCTTTCAATCGTTTAAAGATGCCATTATGATCTTTACGGCTATCCCCCTGGCAACGGTAGGTGGTGTCTTTCTGCTCTGGCTGCGCGATATGCCCTTCAGTGTATCTGCCGGTGTTGGTTTTATTGCTTTGTTTGGGATAGCCGTGCTGAACGGAATCGTTCTGATAGAACATCTGAAGGAGTTAAAAAGTGAAGGCACTCATTCATTCAGGGAACTGATCATCATGGGTGCGAAAGACAGGCTTCGGCCGGTAATGCTTACTGCCGGGGCGGCTGCCATGGGTTTTTTGCCAATGGCAATTTCGAACGGTGCCGGGGCTGAAGTACAACGACCGCTGGCAACAGTGGTGATCGGAGGTCTTTTTACGTCAACCATGCTGACCATGATCGCACTGCCGATATTGTTTGAACTTTTCTATAACATTAAATCTGTCCGCTTTTTCCCGTTCAGGATTATCAGGGGAAGACAAGGCCTTGTAATACTGTTGATTGCGATTCCTACCGCGATGGCCTCTGCCCAGCAGAAACAAATCAGTTTCGGCGAGGCTCTTGAACTGGCCAGGCTGAATAACCCGGAACTCAAAGCGTTTGCCTTGATGACCGAAGAAAAAAAGGCCCTGATCCCTACTTCCTTCGATCCTGAAAAAACCGTTTTTTCGGTTGGAACCGATCAGAACAACATTGCAGCCAACAATCACCCACTGACAGTATGGGGCGTATCGCAGAATTTCAGTTTCCCATCGCTTTATGCTTCCCGCCGGAAAGAACAGAAAGCCATCCATCAGCTTGCATTCAGCGAGAGCAATGTGAAGCAGGAACAGATAGCGAAGCAGGTATCCCTGACCTACCTGGATATTCAGATCCTGAATGAGAAACTCCGGCTGTACCGGTATCTCGACAGCCTCTATATGGAAGTACTGAAAGGTTCGGCCCTGCGTCAAAGCAAAGGGGATATCACCAGGCTTGATCTGCTGAATACCAAAGCAAGGCAGCAGCAGACAAGGCAACTCATGAACGGAATTCTCAGCAACATCGATAATGCCATGCTGAGACTCAGTGCTTTGATGGGACTTGACGGTCCTTTTACCGTATCACCGGGAATTCAGCGTATTGACCTGAATAACAGGAACATTGATTCGCTTCCGTTTACAATACAGCTCCGAAACAGTGAAAAGCTAAGCCAGCATTCCCTGGCCGTAGAGCGAAAAAAACTGCTTCCCGATCTTCAGCTTTCCTACTTTCTCGGTACAAACAAATACGAAAGTGCCCGCATCTATCACGGATTTGAGGCCGGACTGGCTGTTCCCCTGTTTTTCGGGCCTCAGAAATCGAAAATCAGGTCTTCAGAACTGGCACTGGAAGCAACCAGGCAACTGAACGCTAACGAAACCATACAACTGAAAACCAGGCAGCAGGAGCTTTTCAACAACTACCACCGTTTAAGTCAGTGGTTAAAAGAATATGAAGAGTCGGGAAGTACACTCTACACTGAGATACTGAGAACTGCACAGTTTGGCTTTGATACAGGCGAAATTGATTTCTACCGGTATGCAGCCAGCACCGAAACTGCATTCCAACTGAAACTGGAATACCTGAATAACCTGCTTGAGTTCAGTTCAGTGACCCTTGAATTAAACTATCTTTCAAAATAAACATCATGAAATCTGCAAAACTTATTCTGTTTACTTCCGTTGGCGCCCTCCTGTTCTGGTCCTGTTCGGGAACAGCAGAAGCACCGGAGGTTGAAAGCTCCTTCATTGAGATTACCGGAAAGCAATTTACCACCGATGGAATGAGCCTTGGACGTATTGAAAATAAGGAGTTTGAGAGCATTGTTAAGTCAACCGGTACCATCGAACCGGTAGCAGGAGGCACGGCCCTGGCTGGCACTCCCCTGTCGGGAATCATCCGGAGTATATTGTGCCGCAATGGTCAGTATGTCAGCAAGAACCAGCCCCTCCTGACGGTTTCCGGCACAGAGGTTATTGACATTCAAAAGGACTATGCTGAGGCGGCAGCCAGGTATCATCGCCTCAGCATTGAATACGAGCGGGCAAAAGCACTTTTTAAAGAGTCGGTTACCTCAGAGAAGGATTTCGTGGAAACTGAAAGCAGTTTTAAGTCTGCGCTGGCTGTTTATACTGCTGCAAAACTGAAGGTAAAGGCCCTCGGATTCGAAGCAGAGCAGATTGAAAGTGGTAATTTTTATGATTATTTTCAGATAAAATCACCTTTAGATGGCTATGTATCAGGGCTTGATGCTTCAATCGGACAGTATATAGATCCACAGACAGTGGTTGCCGGGATCACCGATCCCGGAAAGGTACAGCTCAAACTATCTGTTTTTTCAGGTGATGTGGCCAGCCTGAAAGTTGGTCAGACAGTCAGGTTTAAACCGGCTGATGCACCTGTAGCAGGAACTGCCCGTATCAGTGCTGTCGGGGTGAGTGTTGATGAGGACACCAGAACAATCCTGTGCTATGCCGACATTGACAATCCACAAAATTCACACGTAGTTTCAGGCGATTATATTGAAGCAGAAATCGTGACTGTTGCAGAAATGTCCAATGCCCTGCCCACTGCAGCTATTCTGAAAACTGAAGCCGGTTACGCTGTGCTGGTGTTGAAAAAACAGGAAAAGGGAAATTACTTTTTCAAAAAATCAGAAATTAATACAGGACGGCAAAGCAACGGCTACACAGAGGTTATGGGCGATCTGCCTGAGGGACAGATTCTGACCGCCGGAGCATACAATGTAGCCTTGTGATTACGTTACTATATGTCCAGAAGGTATAGCACGGCATTTCCGGTGCTGAAGGGATAAACTGATCTGCAGGAATTAGTTTTGCCGGAGGTGTTATTCACGGGCCTTGTTTACGCTGGTTGCTTTGAGACTCAGAAGATTAAAGATTTCTCTGCCATTGATTCGGCTGTTTCAGGTTCCGGTTTTACGTGATTTATAATCTAAGTCACTATCAGGAATCTTTTCAAATAAGGGCCGGATTTTCAGATAGTGGAATAATGGATGTACTTTTGATCTTAGGATAGATTTCGAGAATTATTCATTCAGAGAATTTTTTGTCTGAATGCCTTTAAATGAACTGTTCAGAAATGGGAAAAGCACACCGTATTTACATTTTAGCATTGATTGCCATTGTGGCACTGGTGTTGGTCTATATTCTGCAAAAAGGCATCTCCTATTACAGGGTTCCTGTTGAAGAAAGGTTCTTCCATCCCGATTACGCTGCCCTTAAGCCCAGCGGTTCATGGGGGCATGGTCTCGGAATTTTCGGATCGTTGTTGATGCTCGTCGGGGTTCTGATTTATGTGCTCAGAAAAAGGGTCAGATCGCTTTCGAGGCTTGGGCTGCTAAAGCACTGGCTCGAATTTCATATTTTTCTGTGTACCCTGGGCCCATTGCTGATTCTGTTTCATACCTCCTTCAAGTTCGGGGGGCTGGTTGCTATCAGTTTCTGGAGTATGGTGGCTGTATTCCTGAGCGGAATCATCGGCAGATTTATCTACATTCAGATACCACGAAGTATAGAAGGCCGCGAATTAACGCTGAATGAAGTGCGCGAGATGAAAAGCAACCTTGGTGATGTATTATCATCGGGGTACAAGCTGGATGAAATGAGTTATAACCTGATCATTGAATCGACACGCAAAAAGGCTGAGCTTGAAGAGGGAATCCTGTTCTGGCGTTATACAAAGAATTATTTCGATGATTTTTCAACCATCCGGTCTGTCAGAAAGAGCCTGAAAGGTAAGAACCTGAACAAAACTGAAATCAGGCAAGTGCTTAAACTGGTCAGGAATGAAGTTTCGCTGAACCGTAAAATCGACCGCCTGCTCTTTATGCAGAATCTGTTCAGGTACTGGCATGTGGCTCATTTACCTTTTGCCATTATCATGCTGATTATCATGATCATTCATATTGCTGTTACCATCGTTTTCGGTTACAGGTGGATTTTTTGAGTATGGAACAACTTCTTGAAAGCATCATCATTTACGGGACAGCTTTCCTGCTTTGCGGGCTGGTGATTTTCCTTTATGTGCGTAAACAACGCCGGAATTCCGGCATTGTCAGGGAGAAAATTGAAAAGGCAAAACTGGAGGGGCTGTATGAGCCGGTTTCGCTTCATCCGGTAATTGATGTCAACAGTTGTATCAGGACTGGTGCCTGTGTGGCTGCCTGTCCGGAGAAAGACATTCTTGGAATTGTAAACGGGAAAGCTACCACGGTGAATGCTTCCCGGTGTATAGGTCATGGGGCCTGCTTTCACGCCTGCCCTACCCAGGCCATTACCTTATGTATTGGTACTGAAAAACGGGGTGTGGAACTTCCACATGTTAACCAGACCTTTGAAACCAATGTACCCGGTATTTTTATTGCGGGGGAACTTGGAGGAATGGGCCTCATCAAAAATGCTGTTGAACAGGGCCGTCAGGCAGTTGACAACATCGCGAGAACTGCCGGAGTGCATCATCAGGCTGATTATGATCTGATCGTGGTTGGAGCCGGACCTGCAGGCATATCTGCCAGCCTCACTGCAAAAAAGAACAGGCTCAAGTGCCTTACACTTGAACAGGACACGCTGGGGGGAACCATCTATACCTTTCCCCGCTCCAAAATCATCATGACTTCAGCCATGGAATTGCCCCTTTACGGTAAGGTTAAGTTATTCGAAACCAGCAAAACCGAATTGCTGAATCTGTGGCAGGATGCCTTGTCAAAAAACAGTATTGAAATTAAAGAGAACTCCAAAGTTGATGAAATACTCCGCAAGGATGACTATTTTGAGGTAAAAACCCTTAACGGCGAAATCCATACAGCCAAAAGCATACTGCTCGCCATCGGCCGCAGGGGCACACCCCGAAAACTGGATGTCGCGGGTGAAATGCAGGAAAAAGTCGCTTACCGCCTTCTGGAACCCGAAGAAATCAGCGGAAAGGAGATTGTCGTTGTGGGCGGTGGAGACTCTGCCATTGAATCGGCACTGTTGCTTTCCGACAAGAATCATGTAATTCTGGCTTATCGCGGCAATGCCTTCAGCCGCATTAAACCCCGGAACAATGAGCGGATAGTGAAGGCAGCGCAGGAAGGAAAGCCGGAAATCAGGTTCAACACTACCGTAACGGAGATCGGCAAAACAGACATCACCCTGCTTAACAGCGACACCGGAGAAGCGGTTACCATTCCGAACGACCTGGTATACATTTTTGCCGGCGGAGAATTACCCACCCAGTTCCTGATGAAAGCGGGGATACAGATTACCAAAAAATTCGGGGATGCAATTCTGAAACATTAGCGGAAGTTACCTGATGAAAATAAGACGCTACCGGCTTTACATACTCATATCGCTGCTCATATTGACGCAGGCAGGCAGGGCTCAGCTGTCACCGGGTGACCTTGCCCAGGTTCATGCCCACCTTGAAGGAATGTCGAACTGCACGAAATGCCATACACTGGGGGCAAAGGTGTCGAACGACAAATGCCTTTCGTGCCATAAGGAAATCAATGTCCGGGTTGCTCAGAAAAAGGGGTATCATTCCTCATCAAAGGTTCTCGGAAAATCATGCACGCTATGCCACAGCGACCACCATGGCCGGAATTTCGAGATTATCCGCTTCGACAAGCTTAAGTTTGATCATAACCTGGCGGGATATAAATTAACCGGAGCCCATGCTGAAAAAAAATGTGAGGATTGTCACAAAGCTGCCAACATCAAAGATCCGGTTATCAGAAAAAAGAAGAACACCTACCTGGGACTTAACGCGTTATGCCTTACCTGTCATGAAGATTATCACCAGAAGACCCTGTCGGAGAATTGCGCTGACTGCCACGACAATGTTAAATTTAAACCTGCCGGCAGGTTTGACCACAACAAAGCCGGCTTCAGGCTGAAAGGGAAGCATCTTGATACACAATGTATTGATTGTCATAAGAAAAGCACCCGAAACGGTAAAAATTTCCAGCAGTTTACAGGGTTCCCGTTTAAAAACTGTACCGACTGCCATACCGATCCGCACGACAATAAATTCGGCCAGCATTGTACGCAATGTCATTCGGAAGAATCTTTCAGGCAGTTAAAGGGAACCAACAGTTTCAATCACAACCAGACACGGTTTCCGCTTACCGGCAGGCATAGTTCGGTTAGCTGTGCTTCATGCCACAAGGGCAGTTATACAACGCCTTTGGCGCATCAGAAATGCTCCGATTGTCATCCTGATTTCCATAAGGGTCAGTTCAGGCAGGACAACCACATCAGGGACTGCCGTGAATGTCATACCGACAGCGGGTTTGGAGAAACAATTTTTACTGTTGAAATGCACAATCAGGGCAGTTTCCCTTTGAACGGCGCACATCTGGCGATTCCCTGCATTGCCTGTCACAAAAAAACAGATAACTGGTCATTCCGTGAGATTGGCCTGGTTTGCCGCGATTGCCATGAAGACATTCATAAAGAGTACCTTGATCAGAAGTATTATCCCGGGTCAGATTGCAGAAACTGTCATTCAGAGAGTAGCTGGGCCGCCATTACCTTTGACCATTCTCTTACCAGATTTGCAATTACAGGAGCGCATGCAAATCAGAGCTGCCGTTCCTGTCATGCAAAACAGGAACAAGCGGAACCCGGTAAAATCAGCTTTACCGGTACGCCGCAAACCTGCAGCAGTTGCCATGAAGACAACCATGCGGGGCAGTACGATGTTGACGGGTTTACCGATTGTTCCCGGTGTCATTCTTCCGAAAACTGGACCCTTTCAGGATTTGATCACAACAAAACAAGATTCCCGCTGGATGGGAAACACATTCATGTAGCCTGTAACGATTGCCATAAGATGGTTGAGGCCAGCCCGAAGCCATACAGACAGTATAAATTTAAGGATGTGAAATGCGAAAACTGTCATTAATTGCCGGAGCCCTGGTATTCCTCACCTCGTTAACGATGATGATACCAAACCCGCATGGGAAGGACCTCACCATCGGGTGTGCCGAGTGTCATGTCACCGATAGCTGGGTGGTAAATCAGGACAGCATCACCTTCAGTCATGATGTTACTGCCATGCCGCTGACCGGGATGCACAGGCAAACCAACTGCAGGTCATGCCACGAATCGCTGGTTTTTGACGAAGCCGATCCTGCCTGCATCGCCTGCCACACCGATATCCACGGGCAAACAACAGACAATCAGTGTGAAAGGTGTCATACACCCGAATCATGGCTGATCAGCAATGTTACCCTGCTGCACCAGCAAACCCGCTTTCCGCTGCTGGGAGCCCATGCCGGGGCATCGTGCGACGAATGTCATAAATCAGCCTCCTCCCTGATTTTCGAGCCGCTCAGTGTTGAATGTTACGCCTGTCATCAGGAGGACTATATGTCAACCACACAACCAAACCACCTCACAGCAGGCTATTCAACCAACTGTGAAGAATGTCATTTCGTGAGTGGCTATTCCTGGATGGAGTTCAGTGCACATGATGCAGAGCATTTCCCGATCTATTCAGGCCAGCACCAGGGGGTGTGGAATCAATGCAATGATTGTCATACGAATCCTGCCAATTACGGTGAATTCAGCTGTACAGGCTGTCACGAGCACAACCGGGGAGATATGGACAATGAGCATGGTGGTGTATCGGGATACAGCTACAACAGTCTCGCCTGTTATGGCTGCCACCCGAGCGGTTCAGGAAATGGCAGTTTTAACCACAACAATACCGGATTCCCGCTTACAGGGGCACATACTTCCACCTTGTGTGAGGATTGCCATACCAACGGCAACACAGCGCTCTCAACAGCATGCAGTGCCTGTCATCAGGATGATTACAACAGTACAACGAACCCCAGTCATGGTTCGATTTCTTTGCCCAACACCTGCGAAACCTGCCATACTACGGCTCCTGGCTGGAGCCCTGCCCGCTTTCCATCTCACAACGATGTATATGCCCTCAACGGGGCGCATGCCCTGATTGCTGACAATTGTGCATCGTGCCATCAGAACAACTACTACAATACGCCGAATACCTGTATCGGATGCCACCTGGAAGATTATAACCAGACCACCAATCCCCCGCATGCCGCTTCACAATTCTCTACAGAATGCCTGACTTGTCACGCGGAAACAGCCTGGAAACCAGCAACATTTGAACATGACGGTCAGTATTTCCCGATCTATTCAGGTAAGCATAACGGGGAATGGCAGCAATGCTCGGATTGTCATACCAATCCATCGGATTATGGTCAGTTCAGTTGCATCGATTGCCACGATCACAACAAACCCGATACGGATGAAGAACATACCGGCATAAACGGATACCTGTACGACAGTCCATCCTGCTTTTCCTGTCATCCGACCGGAGATGCAGCTTCCGGCTTTAATCACAACAACACAGCGTTTCCGCTCACCGGCGCACACACGGTTACCGCCTGCGCTGATTGTCATACCAACGGATATGCCGGCACCACCCTGGTATGTGGTGATTGCCATGTGAGCAGCTATAACCAGACGACCAATCCCAACCATCAACAGGCAGGTATCCCGAATACCTGTGCGGATTGTCATTCTACAGAACCCGGATGGCGGCCTGCTGCTTTCCCGGATCACAATGAGGTTTACCCTCTGAACGGTGCCCATGCCACCATTTCAAACGATTGCGCCTCCTGCCACAACGGTAATTACATTACAACCCCGAACACCTGTGCCGGTTGCCATATCGAAGGCTATAACCAGACGACCAATCCTCCCCATGCATCGGCTCAGTTCCCGACCGAATGCCAGACCTGCCATACCGAAAATGGCTGGGTGCCGTCAACATTCAATCACGACGGACAGTATTTCCCTGTTTACTCGGGAAAGCACAACGGAGAATGGAGCCTTTGTTCTGATTGCCATACGAATCCATCGGATTACAGCCAGTTCAGTTGCATCGATTGTCATGCCCACAACCAGGCCGAAATGAACAGTGAACATCAGGGAATCGGCGGATACAGTTACAATACCCCCTCCTGCTTTGCCTGTCATCCCACCGGCGATGCTTCGGCGGGGTTTGACCACAACACTACCTCTTTCCCGCTCACGGGCGCCCATGTGAATGCAAGCTGCGAGGGCTGCCATAGCAGTGGCTACTCAGGAACATCAGCCGTGTGCAGCGATTGCCATACCAATGCCTATACACAGGCTGCTAACCCGAATCATGTGTCACTCGGTTTGCCGAATACCTGTGCTGATTGCCATACGACCCTTCCGGGCTGGCAACCGGCAACCTTCCCCATCCACAACCAGTACTACCCGCTGAATGGCGCCCACGCGGTGATTGCTGGCAATTGTTCCGACTGCCACAACGGTAACTATAATTCTACACCCAATACCTGCGCGGATTGTCATATAGATACCTATAACCAGACGAATGACCCGCCGCATCTTTCAGCCCAGTTCCCGGTTACCTGCCAGGATTGCCATACTGAAAACGGCTGGACGCCATCAACATTTAACCATGACAATCAATATTTTCCGATCTATTCCGGCAAACACAACGGAGAGTGGAATTCATGCGCCGACTGTCACACCAATCCATCAAACTATGCCATGTTCAGTTGCATTGATTGTCATGAACACAACCAGTCTGAAATGGACGATGAACACGATGAGGTGAGCGGATACCAGTACAACTCGAATGCCTGCTTTAACTGCCACCCCGATGGTGACAGTAAAAGCATGATACGGAAACAGGAATTCAGACAAAACTAAGGAAACAGCCATGAAGCCCTCAATCCGGATTTTACTGCTCTGTTTATTCTTTGCTCCGATACTGAAAGCACAGAATTCAAAAGAACCTGTTGAAGGGGTTGTTTCCTATGTTACTTCGCGAAACGTATATGTGAAGTTTAAAACCACAGAGAACATCGCAGAAGGAGATACACTTTACATTATGATCGGTGGCAGGAAAGAAGCCGCCCTCAGGGTAAGTGCACGCTCCTCCTTCTCTTGTGTGTGTGAACCGCTGACCGATAGGAAGTTCACTTCGGACGACCGCATCTTTTTTACGAATAAGCGCGAAGCAGCTGGAAACCCTGAAACTGAAAAGAATCCGGCTCCGGTGAACGAACCACCTGTTGAAAAACAGGCTTCCCCTGCTGATACACTTGAGAAAACTACGGATACGAAAAAACGGAACAGTGAAGCAATCTATGGCAGGGTTTCCGTTGCCAGTTATACCAACCTTACCGGAGCTTCCTACGGCAATTCTCTGAGAATGAGGTACAACCTGCTCCTGAATGCCAAAAATATCGGCGGTTCCGCGTTTTCGGCTGAATCGTACGTCACCTTTTCGCACAGAAACGGGCGGTGGGGCGACATCAGGGAGAATGTTTTCAATGGTCTTAAAATCTACAACCTGTCGGTGGCTTATGCCCTTGGTAAAACTGCCAGGATTGTCGCAGGACGGAAGATAAATCCGAAATTATCGAATATGGGCGCGGTTGACGGACTTCAGTTCGAGCTTAAAACGCGCAACTTTACTACCGGCCTGCTCGCCGGATCGAGGCCGGATTACAGCAATTACGGTTTCAATACAAAATTATTCCAATACGGAGCTTTTTTAAGTCATGAATCCACATCAACACACGGGAACCTGCAAACTACCCTGGCTTTTGTTGAACAGAAGAACTCAGGGGTCACCGACCGGCGTTTTGCATACCTGCAACACAGCAATACGCTCATCCCAAACCTTAGTTTTTTCGGGAGTACAGAGTTTGATCTCTACCGGTATAAAATAGTAACCGATAGTTTATTACCCCAATCTGACACCCTGAAGGAAATCAACAAAGCACCGGAACTTTCCAATATGTATCTTTCTCTCCGGTATAAGGTCAGCAGCAGGATGTCGGTGTCAGTTTCGTACAGTTCACGAAAGAACATTATTTACTACGAGACCTATAAAAGCTTCATCGAACAACTGCTGGAAAAAGAAACCCAACAGGGAGTGCTGCTTCAGGTAAATTATCGTCCGCTTAAATTGCTTGCGGTGGGTGCGAACGGCGGGTACCGTTTCAGGAAGGGAGATCCGGCTGCTTCAAAGAATCTTTATGTTTATGCCACCTACAGTCAGATACCCTATACCGGCATCAATGCCACCCTGTCTGCGACACTGCTCGGTACCAGCTACCTCAACGGCAATGTTTTTGCGCTCAGTCTTTCCAGAGACCTGATCCGTGGAAAACTCAGCGGTGGATTTACCTATCGTTTTGCTGATTATACCTACACCGGCAACGATTACAATCAGATGCAGCATTCCGGCGAAATCAGCCTCAACTGGAAGGTTATGAAGAAGCTGTCCTGCTCATTTTACTACGAAGGCAATTACGATTCAAGGTACCTGCTCAACAGGATTTTTCTGCAGGTAAGCAAAAGTTTCTGAGCCTGCTACACCGGCATGATCCCGGGTGAACCGATGGAGACAGGCAGCAGAACACTTAAGTGTCATCAGGCTCCGTATGCACCTGAACAACACAACGTTTAACCTGTGACCTTATAAGGGCTTCAAGCCTGTCGGAAACCCCGTGGGCTTCTCCAATTCCCAGGCTGCGGTCCACATGAATGGTGACATCCACAAAGTAGTCTGCCCCTGCCGTTCTTACCCTGAGGTCATGAAAAGCAATCACCTGAGGATTTGCATTCAGGATTTGCTCAATTTTTTGCTGAATGCCTTCCGGAGCCTTGTCGAGCAGTGCATCAACCGCCCTGCGGCCCAGCCTGACTGTTACAAAAATCACGATCAGGGCAACACCCAGTGCTGCCACAGAATCGGCAAGATAATATCCGAAATCCGCGCAGATCAGGCCCAGCAACACCACAGCAGAACTCCAGATATCTGTGGAGAAGTGCAACGCATCGGCTTCCAGGGCCTGGCTGTTGTGTTTCCGTGCTACCCGCATCAGGGCCCTTGACCGCGAAATGTCGATGATGATGGATACCCCGACCACAAGATAGCTCCACAGAGTCACTTCCAGGTGGGTCTGGCCTGAAATAAGCCTGCTGGTGGCTTCGTAGATAATCCATCCACAGGTGATGAGTAAAAGCAGTGATTCAATGAGTGCTGACAGATTTTCTATTTTACCATGTCCGTAAGGATGATCCTTATCAGGGGGCTTGTCGGATATCCTTACTGCAAACCAGGTGATCACGGCAGCCACCAGATCAAGCCCCGAGTGAAGTGCTTCGGAGAGTATTCCAAGGCTGCCGGTTAGCAGGCCGACCAACAACTTACCCCCTGTAAGGAGGATTGCTGCCATCACCGACCAGCCTGCTACCCGTTGTTTTTCATCTTTTACCTGTTCCATGCGCGTGCAGTTCTGAACCGGAATTTACTCATTTTCCTCTTCCTGTTCATGGGCTTCATCTTCCGAAATAGTGGTTTCGGTTGACTGACCTTCCTCCTCCCCTTCACTGAGCAAAACCGGAGGGCCGGTAATGGTCAGGATAAAAGCCACCAGCGGGGCAATAATCCACACAAACGAAAAGAATTTCTGGAAACCGTTCATGGAGGCATTTTCTCCGCTGATTCCTGATTTATACCCGGAGAACATCGATTTCAGGGTTCCGGTCTGAGGGTGGAGAATGGTATCCACAATCAGGCCGACCAGGTGAAGCACGGTGAGGGCAATCAGCACCTGCACCCAGAACTCGTGCACTTCTTTAAACCTGATGCCGGCAGGGATGGCTACCGATTTAAACAGACCCTGTCCGCCTTCCTGGCTGAGGGTCATCAAACCTGAAAAAACTACCATCAGCACAATCAGCATGATACCGAGCATAACAAGGGAGGCTGCCGGGTTGTGGCCAGCATGTTTTTGCCCGTTATTGCGCATATCAGACAGAAATTGCTTAATGGATCTTACTCCGACAGGAAAATCCCTGAATCTGACGTATTCAGGCCCGACAAGTCCCCAGATCAACCGGAAAATCATCAGAATGCCGGCCAGATAGCCCAGGGCCACATGGGCGGTGAGGTTGCTTTCTTCCGCAACGTAGGCGCCGGCCAGTGAAAGCACCAGCAGCCAGTGAAACAATCTTGTGGGAAGCCCCCACACATAGGTTTTCGAATCGCTTTTCATAACAAAAATGTTTGTGGCAAATAAACAGGCTATATATCAGCCAGAATGCCAGTTAATACTTGATTATTTCTGCAAAAAACAAAACATGATGCTTACACGGGGAGAGAGTAAAGTGCCTCGTCTCCAAAGACTTAACATTTCGGAGGTTGCCAGATTCTGAATGAGAACCCGGGATCGGCTGTTGTGTCATTGGAAATGAAGACTTTATAGTGATGAACCTTCAGGTGTGCCGGATGGATTCGAAACTTAAAACACCAGAGGTGATCGTGCAGCTTCTGAAGGCCGGAATTCGCGGTTGCCGTTGCAGTATTTCCTTTCAGATCAATGTTGCCTGAGAAATCAAAATGAGAAAGCGTCTCATCAAAGGTGAGCTGGAGCGTGGATAATACCAACAACAGGCTGATAAACTTTCTCATGAAGGCAGAACAATCTTCAAATTTAAGGAAAAAGGTTGGATCAGTTCATGGCATCAGAAATCTTTGTGGTCACTTTTTCAGATTATCCACATTTTTTATCCGGCTTCAGAAAACTGTTCTTTTCTGCCTTTTTAGATGTACCTTTGAATTGGGTAAGGGAAACTGCAATGATTTCTGATTCTTCCTCTCCTTCACCCTGTTCAGACAGCCGGCAATCCTGAAAAGGCTTGGCTGTTAAATTCACTTCAGACAAACCAGGCGGAACCTGATATTATGAAACACAACATCTATCTGAAAATCGGCTCAATTGTCATGATTGCCCTGTTGCTGCTTATTCCGGCATTCATGATCAGCGGCCTGATCAGCGAAAGGGAGTCAACCCAAAGCAGGGCCATCCTGGAAGTGAGTTCGAAATGGGGTGGACAACAGACGCTCACCGGACCTTTTATCTCCATTCCTTACTACCGGTATGTGAGGGAAACTGTGGGAAAGGATTCTGCTGGGCGACTGGTTCAGGTGAAGGATTATATCCACATATTACCTGATAAACTTGATATTGCCGGTGAAATAAGTCCGCAGAAGCGCGAACGGGGCATTTATGAAATCGTGGTTTACGATTCAAAGCTCAATTTTTCAGGCACGTTTCAGAAACTTGATTTTGGAGCCCTTGACTTCAGGCCGCAGAACATTCAGTTTGACAAAGCGGAATTTGTGCTGGGGATTCCCGATCTGCGGGGAATTGAAAAGCAGATCAGCCTTCAGTGGAACGATGCGCAGGTATCTTTTAACCCCGGTGTGTCTTCTACCGATGTGGTAAACAGCGGCATCAATGCCCGGGTGATTGTTTCAGACAGCGACAGCCTCACTTACCGGTTCAGTTTTTCGCTGGATCTGAAAGGCAGTCAGTTGTTGTATTTTACTCCTATGGGCAAGGAAACCGACATCACCATGCATTCAGGCTGGTCAAACCCGAGTTTCAACGGGGCATTTCTGCCGGATTCCCGCGAGATCAGCGCTGCTGGTTTCAATGCCAACTGGAACGTACTTCACCTGAACCGTAATTTTCCGCAGATCTGGAGCGGAGCCAGGTACAACACCACCGAATCAGCCTTCGGGGTTGATCTGTTGCTGCCGGTTGATAATTATCAGAAATCGCACCGGTCTATCCGTTATGCCATTCTTTTTATCGGGTTTACCTTCCTGGTGTTTTTCTTTATAGAGGTACTGAACAAGATCTTCATTCATCCGGTACAATACATCCTGGTCGGTATCGCCCTCATTGTCTTTTTCACGCTCCTGCTGGCACTTTCGGAGCATATCCTGTTCAATCCGGCCTATATCAGTTCAGCGCTGGCTACCCTGCTGCTGATTGCCGGGTACATCCGTGCCATCCTGAAATCGTGGAAGCTCACCGGCCTGATTACCGGTATCCTTACAGTATTGTATTCTTTTATCTTCGTTATTATACAGCTGCAGGATTATGCCCTGCTCATCGGCAGCATCGGGGTGTTTGTGATCCTGGCGCTGACCATGTATTTCTCCCGGAAGATTGACTGGTATAACCTTTCGCTGGGCAGCAAATAGCAGCTCCACTTCGGCTACGCCTTCGTTCCGCTGCCATTCATTCTCAATTGAAACAAAAAAATGAATACCTTTGAATTTAGAAGAAGAACTCATTACACACAAAAAGGGATACTACCGTAAGTTAACAGGTTTCTATGTTTCAAAAGAGTATACTGACAAAATACGGAGAGTCAAATTCTACGATAAAGAAACCAAGCGAACCTTCATTTATCTGACCAACAATATGGAATTACTAGCTTCTGAAATCGCATTACTTTATAAAAATCGCTGGCAGGTGGTGGAGCTATTTTTCAAATGGATAAAGCAGCATTTGAAGATCAAGTCCTTTTGGGGAACTTCTGAAAATGCAGTCCGAATCCAGGTTTATTCGGCAATCATTGCATTTTGCCTCGTTGTGATAGCTGGCCGTGAACTGAAAAGTAACGTAAGCGTCCGGGGAACTGCATCTAAACTTTACCTTGGGCTGTCGGTTACGTTTGTCAAGGCATGAGTTTGAACAGTTGGTCGGCGGGGTGTTTTGAATATTACCAATCTTTCTGAAAGCATTTCTATATTTTATTTTTCAATATGGTATTCAACAATCGAGAAAACCGAACCATCGGCATACTCTTTTTTTATTATGCCGACATTTTTAGCCAGATGGTATCTGAATGGAAGGTTGTAGCTGCTTACATATTCAGGATCGGGAAATTCACAAATATATACATCGTTAAAGGAGACCCCGTTAAGAACAAGAGTATCATCATGCAGGAATTCCTGAGTATAGTTAGTTTCACTTGGTGAGATCCATGGGAGTGTTCTTCCAAGGCAATAATTTATTTCCAGAATTTTGCCTGAACCGGAAGAATAGGATTTATTACCAGTAAAGGATGAAAAATATTCTAAACTTAGTACTTCAGTTTCATCACACGATTCATTGCCTGCTTTTCCTATTCCTGACTGTGAATCAATTACCTTAAAAGTGTCAATCCGTCCATTCTGATCTGAATAAATCCAGAATGAACCAGTATTAAATTCAACATATTCCTTTACTTTGTCAGGAAGAAAATAAGTATCTCTGTTTATGCAACAACCTGATAACAGTAAACCAAACATGACAATAGTCAGTTTAAATGCTGCCGTATTAATTCTAATTATACCTGAGAAATCAGATAACCAGGATTTTACCAATGTATTTGTTTCCATTTTATTTTGAACTTTAATGTGAAATCATTAGTTTTCCTTTGTCAGAAATACTGCCATTTATTATTTGGTATAAATACACCCCTGGTGCAACTCCTCTTACATCCCATATTGTTTTATCACCTATTACAGATAAATGAGCGACCGCACGGCCATAAATATCGGTAATGAGTAATGTTGGCTCATTGCCTTTTTTCGACGCCACATTCCGTGTCCCTACTTCTTCAAATATCACATAATCATTGGCTGGGTTAGGATAAGCTTTAACACCATTTCCTGCAAGAGGTTTTTCATGGATGTTTACAACTGTAGTATCCATTACTTTAATCAGCCACACCTGGTCGCTTCCATTAGTGGTGGGGCATTCAACCTGGCCAGAATTAAAATCATAGATTGTTGATGCGATTACAAAACTACCATCCCCATTGTCAACAACACCTAATACTAGGCGATCATAACCATTGCCTCCGATACATTGCTGCCATAATAGTTGTCCGATGCTATCAATTCTGATAACCCAAATATCACTGATACCAGGTCCGGCTGAATGATTGCCCGTTACATCACCATCAAAAGAACCGGTTTCACCAAATATAATAAACCCGCCATCCCCGGTTTGAAAAACACGATTAGCATATTCATTTCTTGTTCCTCCATAGCATTTGCTCCAGATTACGTTGCCGGTAAAATCAATCTTTAACAACCAGATATCACTCGTTTGATTACCATTGTTATCGTACCCTAAATGGTATCCTGACCCGGCAAGATCGCCGTCATCAGATTCCCCACTTCCGGCCAATATATACCCATCGGTAGTTTCAATTATATCATACACATATTCAATCTGGCTACCTCCATAGCATTGTTGCCATTCAATATTGGCCACAGAATCCAATTTAAACAACACGATATCGGTGTATTCATTGAAGTATTCACATTCAATATTACCCCCGGTAGCCCTATATGACTGTAAGGCCGCCAAAATACCCCGGTCTGAGGTTTCAATAATAGCGTTCGAAAAGTCGCCATTATTATGGCCGATGGTAAAGTCCCATACCTTGTTGCCCAAACTGTCAACTTTAACCATCCAGGCATCGTAACTGCCATAATTATTCGTGATATCACCATCATCAGAACATGTGTAACAATATGCAATGACACTACCATCGGAGGTTGTAGTTCCAAAATTTCCATTATCTATGCACGTTCCACCGTAAATCTTTTCCCATAAAATTTCGCCTGACCCATTTATTTTAAGAATCCAGTTATTCATAGCCGTAGGATATGGGTCGTTAGTAATGTCGCCATCTGATGATGTGGCAACGCTTGTTATGAAATAATTTCCATTACCTGCACTAAAAATTCGGCAGGGCTCATCGAACTTTGTTCCTCCCAATGATTTTTCCCAAACAATATTGCCTCCGGTATCCGTCTTCAACAACTGAATATTACGCCCCTGGATTTCATCAACATAATGAGAAACCAAGATTATATATCCATCGCCGGTACTTACAAGGTCAAATGCCTTCTCATTACCTGGGCCCCCAAAACAATTCTGCCAGTCAATAATAAGAGGCTGGCTATTACAAAATGTAAAGGAAATTGAAAACAAGATCAATAAAAGGAACTTCACTTTCATATTAAAAATATTTTAAAAAGCAGGGACACGATATCTTATCGTGTCCCTGCCTGCAATTAAAACTACTTGCTTACTATCAGTTTGATTGATTTCAAAAATCCTGCAACCTTTATCGTTATGATATAAGAACCGGAAGGAATATTTCGGGTATCCCACAGTTTCTGACCCTGGTTGCCTGAAAGATTCATGGTTTCAACAATTCGACCATTGGCATCTGTTATTTCGAGAACAGCAACTGACTCCTGGCGAGGCAGCGTATAATCAAATGTCGCCCAATCTTTGGCGGGATTGGGTTTTGCCAAAATACTCAAGCCATAAGCTTCGCCTAATAGGTTGGGATTAACTACAGTGTTTTTGAAGGATTCTTCTCCATCAAGCGATTTACAATCATTGAAATCGGCACCGTAAAACGATTCGAGTATCCCCCTGGCTTGTGCACCAGCGCTTCCCTCGCTTGAAAGAGCAAATTCGTTCACCATATCTTGCTCGCTTTGGGTAAGTTGGTCAATCTTGCGCCCTTCGTTGAATAAGGTCTGCTCTAATTGGAGCAAGCCCATATATTTGTCATGCTCTGTTAATTCATCTTGCTGTAAGTTGTACATTTGAGGTAGTGTATTGGCTAATGCAAACGCAGCACTAAAGTTTCCTTCCTGCAGGTAGGTTGCGATAATTTGTTTGTCTGATTCAATACCACCTAAATTGCTTAACCAGTTACGGAGTTGAATAACATCTAACTCATCTTCGTTCAGGATACTACGAATCATATCATTAGCTGAACGGACCCTGTCATGACTATATCGGGCCATTTCCTGTTGCAAAACAGTTTTATAAGTTGAACCGGTAGCTACCTGCCTTAGAATGTCAATCATGTAATCAGGTAATGGAATTTCCTTTTCCGCAACGTATTTTAGAAGTTCCTCACCCCTCAGTTCATCAGGATTGGCAGCCAGAATATCAAAGATAACAGATTCGGTAAATACATCTGTTTTATCAGCAACCAATTTCAACACTTCTTTTGACAGATGCGGTGAATCGCCCAGAAGCTCAGCACGCAAAGACCACATATCGTCTGGAGTCGAACTGTTGATCTCAATTTCTTTTTCAATGGTAGAACCTCCATCTTTGAGCTGGTTATACAGTATCTCAACATTGTCATAATTTAAAGAAGCTATAGCAAATTCAACTTCTCTGTCGAGTTTTTGTTGTGTATCCATAACCACGTCCCTACTACTATGCCCACCATAGTGCGATGGACACGAATTGGCAGTATTTACACGGACGAGCGAAACATAACCGATTTTGATAGGTATCTCATCCGGACAGGTTGTGCAGTAATGATAAATTATCGGGTTAACCTCTTCATTGTATATATGCCAGTTAGCTCCATCCCGTGTAAATGTATTTCCTGCAGGTTGTGTAGGAGTGCCTTGCCAAAACTGAATTCCTTGATTGTGTAGATCAGGGTTACCGGTTATGTAAAAATCTGCCCAGTTTCCTGTGTTTTTATTACAGGAATAAGTCAGACCTTTAACGGCGGTTAGTCCGGTAAAATTTTTACCATAAGCGTAATTCCCGGCACTAAGCCCGGTAAATTCATTTTTATATATGTCATCAATTGTTTCGCAATTAATTGACCCGATGCCAAAATAATCGGCCAATGGGGCTCCGTTTGCTTTAAAAAACTTGTTTTCTTCAATGGCAAAGCCAGTGGACTTTTCAAGATAAATACCATACGAGCAGAATTCTGTACTGAATTGATTGTTGTTAAGGTAGAAATTCGAGTTAATGATTATCGGATTCCATACATTACTTACTTCAATTCCAATAGAATTATTATTAAACTCTGCCCGGTTAACGTAGAAAGTGTTTGTGTTCAGACTCCCATTGGCTGCATAAATAGCAGTCCTGAAACCAGTAAAGGTGCATTTGTCATATTCAGTTTCTGGGCAAGGTGTTTGTGTGGAGTTGCAGAAGGCGTTTACCTCAAACCCTGAGCTGTATGCGGCTATGGCCTGGTTGTAATCAGATATGGCAAGAGCATCTGGTGATAGGCTAAAATCGCAGCCATTGAATCTGACACCGTTTACCAGGCAGAGGTCAATATGCTTGTAGAAAGCATATAAATTATGAAAATCCCCGTTAATAGCAAAGGAGCAATCATTGAAAACCGCCTGATAGTCCATCGTTTTAGTAGGATCATTTGGGTTGAAGTTCCGATAATTCAAAGCGTGAACCGATCTTATATTGTTATTGAATTTAGTTTTCTCATCTGCAAACACAATACCGCCAGTTTTGGTGTAATCGCCTGGTTTCCATAAATCAAGAGCGCAAATTGCGTTTTCAATTGTAGCATTGTTCAGCTCCACATATCCCTGCATATAAACACCATTAACATCAGGCCATTGGTGCTGGGCAGTATTTCCCCAAACTTCTATACCTTGCCAGGGATTATTGCATATTTCATTGTTGGATAACGATGAATTCAGAACAATCAACTTAGCACCGGGTTTTACAATAAGTTTTGAATACATACTAAACCTCATTTTACAGCTATTTGTTATTGTAAGTGAGTAACCTGGCTCAATAATCAAGTTCTTTTTAAATACAAATGAATTTCCACTCCATGTTGTGTTTTGTGTGACATAAAAATCATCAGTATGCGTGTAGGCTACATAATCGTCGCAATTATATATAATATTTCCGTTACCAGTAAATGGGATGAAAGGAGGGGTATTGCACGATTGGTAAATGCTGAAATCTAGTATATCGGGAGCTAAACCCATATTTACATCCGTTTCAAATTCAATAATACTGCCCGGATCTTGCAATACTATAGTAACATTACTTCCAATACAGACAAAAGAACCTGATTTGAACAGTAATTTACCATTACCTCTAATAAAAATCGTACTTCCTGATTCCGCAACAAAACTTGCACCGGATTTAACTTCCAATGTTGAACTAGAGTTAATATTGAACACACCATGACTTCGAATACAGATTACGGAATTATCTTTCTCTGTCAGATTTGTTGTATTGTTATTAATACCCAAATTTAGGTCTCCGTTATTAACATAAATCCGATTTTGACCATAAGTACTGAAGTTTCCTGTGACCAGATTAAGAGAAGAATTTCGATAGATATTGGAATATGTATCCCAGATCCCGATATGTTGATTATCAATTATTGGTTCAAGCCCTGTTGACGACAGAGAAAACACATTGACTTGTACTTTATTATAATAATTAACATCGTAAGTATCAGTATATGGCCCCCATATTCCGCTTGGGTTTTCATCATATTCCTCCTGAACAAATATTTTGTCACCTGCCAAGGATGTGTTATGCCATCCCCAAAGGTACTCATCAGTATTCCATTGCACCAGATTCTCTCTGAATGCTCTAGATATTTTAGCTTTAACTTCAGAATCGGAATTCAAATTGAGTAAATCTTTATAATATTCATGAATTCTCTCAGGATAATCATTTGCTTGCAATGGTGCGCAAATTTCACTAAGTCCAATTTCAATATCATCAAGTGTTTTCCATCCATACGGGAATTGATTAGAGTCATTCCAACCATGCATATAATTACCATCAAGTATCATATTAGGCAGTCCTTTGTTTGGACCATCCCAAACGTCGTAAAGTGCACAGGCAAAATAATATTCTGATCGAAAGCCATTAGTTATATCACTATGCGGATGAGAATAGTGATCCCTATATTCATAATAATCTCTGTTATTATTCTGGTTACGATCCAGGCCATATTCATTATCTTCAGAAAAGTAAGCAGCATCCAGCATCATTTGTACAAAATCGGCCCAACCTTCAACCCACGCTAATTTACTTGTATTTTCTTCATCCCAACTATGACTAAATCCATCTGTACCATTCGGTAATGTAAAGTTATTATCCTGAAGTCGATACATTGCGTGATGTCCAAATTCATGGTACGTTGTAGTTTCTCTATCATCATCACCACTTGTAAGGTTGATAGTAGGGTTATCAAAAGGCCAAGGCGCATTTCCAAAAAATAAGTAATTACTACTCCAACCCCAGTAATTTATATTTAAACGTAATTCTTTACCAATATTAACATCATTAGCATCAAAATAATTGTAAGCATTGTTTGCCAATGCGTAACCCTGAATGCCTCAGGTTTGGAATTGCCATGAAAAGATGAAGTAGCAAGGTTATAATTTCTAATCATTTCTCCTGCATTCTCTGGAGCACTCCATTGATAGGTCATAACATTATAATAGGCATTTATAGCATTTGTGCTGAAAATCTCATAAATTGCTTTATGGGTATGAGATAAAAATTTTAGATATAATTCTACATTATCTCCTTCCCACATCTGATTTTTTCTATAATACAAAGAATATTCTCCATTAGAATCTGTATAATCCCCTTCAAAAAAATCACTGCCTAAAGCATCGCGGTCATATAGTTCTACTCTGATCCCAGTGAGGGGAATTTCAACAATTTGTCCAAGATCATTTTCTATTGTAGTTGTTAGCCTGCCTTTGACAATGCCAGTAAAAGTTTTTAGTGGAGCATGAGAAGGATCGTTATTTATATCATCTCCAAATGATGAGTAATAAGTTACGGAATCAAGAGGATTAGCTTTCATCAGTATTTCATAAGCTAAACCATTAATACGTATTATTCTGAAATTATCTTCCCAATCATATTTCGTTGTATCATTTTCTTGTCGTACGATCTCTTCAAGATTTGACACAGGAATTGAAGATGGATTTATATAAATTCTGGTAGTATCAGCAATAATATCAGGATTTAACCAATTCCTCTTGACTTCAGGAAAGTCAAATTTATCCCAAGCCTCAATAGAATTATATGGTGTAAAGAATAAATAAAACTCAGTTTTGTGTATTGTAGTATCTCCCGTCGGATTTGTTAAAATATTTAATTCGAACTCAAATTCGACAGGGAAAAAGGGGAGATTAGTAGGTGGATAGTTTACAACTATACTAAAGGGAATACTATCACCCGGGAATTTTGTTGTTCCTGTTAGGTTAATAAGTTCTGGGCTACTAATAGTGTAAATGGAAGCAGAACGAAAAATGGGGTTCTGTAAGAAGGTCGCTGTATCACCAATTTTCAAATAACCAGATAAATTAGCCTGGCCATTAATTGACGAGATTTCACTGCTAATAATTTTACTCAAAATTGGTTCGGATTGTTTACCATAAATGCTAGTAAAACAGAAAACGAACAATACAATTATTAATATTTTATTATTTTTCATCTTTTACATGTTTTGTCACAACCAAAAATTGATTATGTGATTATTGATTTGATTTAGTTTTCCCGGCTAAATCCCTATTTAATGTCGTTATGAAAGTATCAAGGGGGAAACCGATGCCGGTACCCTGAATACGTATGTCTTGAAAAATACAATTGCAGAAGGATTCCCATACTTAGGTATTTCTTTGATAATAGAATAATACACTGATATACAATATAAAACCCCCTCCCTAAAACATTTCCAACTCTAATGTTTTACTTGATCAACTAATTTACCCTCTTTATGCTATTATGGTAATTAATTAATATGGCAGTTAATTACAAATATAGACCATTATTATAAAAAATCAAGTGAATTTAGTAATCTATAATTATTCTTAATACCCACGATTTGTCAACTTTTTTTTCCAGCCGATACTATTACTACGTATAAATCGTAAGCGTCGGGGGAACTGCATCTAAGCACGACGCTGGGGCGTCGGTTACTTTTGTCCGGGCAGGAGTTTGAACAGTTGGTCGGCTGGGTAGGTTGATATCACCGACAGTGTATTGGAGAGCCACTCAAAAGGTTCAACACTATTGATCTTGCAGGTAGCGAGCAAGGAGTAAACAATGGCTGCTTGCTGAGCGGCATCTTGAGATCCGGCAAACATATAATTTTTACGACCGAGGGCTACCGGTCTTATGCTATTTTCTATCAGGTTATTGTCAATGTTAAAACGTCCCTGGTCAATATATCGGATTAGCCGGGGCCAAAGTGTTAGTGTATATGCTATCGCTTGTCCAATGGCACTTTGGGGAAGTACCTTGTTCAGCTTATCGTTCAGCCATGTTTCCATTTTGTGCAGAATGGGTGCAGATTTTTCTTACCTGAGCAACTTGATTTCATCATGTGTCAGATCCTTATCCCTGGCATCACGCTCAATTTCATACAACTGATGAAACATAACCAGTGCTTCTGAAGCAAGTGCAGGATCATTGTCTTTTGCATACTCAAACTTGCGCCGGGCAAGTGCCATGCAGGCCATTTGAGTGATATTGGCTCCGTTCTTCAGATTATTGTATACTGTGTACCCATCGGTTTGAAGATGCCCTATAAATTTTTTGAGAAATTCATCGGGACCTTCGCGCCCTCTGGTTTTTTGATAATCAAAACACACCATTTTATTGCCGGGATCGTAATAACCCCAGTGATAACCTTTGTGTGTAGCCCCAAGCTTGTCGTTTGTCAGCACCGGGATGAGGGTTTCGTCGGCCATCAGATAATCGGTGGTAACCAACCTGCTTTTAAGTGTATTGTATAATAGTTCAAGTAATCTGCAACTTGCTTGAACCAGCCGCCTATGGTTGATTCAGGTATGGTAAGCTGCTGACGATTAAAAATTTGAACCTGACGGTAAAACGGTAAATGATCAACGAACTTGCTCACCTATTCTCATTAGAAAATTTATCCAAAGGGAGGTTCGGTATTGTAATATTTTAAATGGAAGGAAGCTGTACAGGATAGGGTGATCAGTTCTTTGACTCCAATCTGGCTTACTCTCTTTATCGGTCTCTTCACAAGATTAGT
>JAEUTG010000045.1 GCA_016788045.1 Bacteroidales bacterium | reverse complement strand
CGTTTCCACTTACCTGACAAACAAATATAATCGATCAGTCTAAAAATGCTGCATCTTAAGAAAAATAAAAAGCCTGAAAAATGTCTATTAGAACGAAAGGTCTCAAAAAAAGCCTGAAAAATGTCTATTACGCCTAAAATTTCTTGTTTCCCAATAGGTGACCATAGAAAATTAAAGGATAATATCAGTGTTGTCTGGTAAAAAATCCGGGATTAGTTTCGGTGAGCTCTACACATCTGGCGGATCGGTTCTTCGCTAATGTTTGTCTGCCTGCGTAAACAGGCAGGCTTTGAATGAATTTAATCTGCAAGGTATTTTAGCAGAGGGGCGCTTCTTTTAAAGAATTCATCAGTTCAATGATTAACAGGAGCAGAATTGCGTTCCATCCACATATAGAACTCATCGATATATTAGCTACCCTTTCCTATTCAAACACCTGACCCGTTTTCCGTTAACCTCCTGGCAGCATGGATGTTGAATCCCCTGTCCGGGCTTTTTCATTGCTGATCACTGACCTCATCGCTCCGGTCGGAAATTTTGCAGGAATCTGCGGATCCGGCAGGTGTTTCACCAGGTTTCCATTCCTTTATCCCAAGGCTGAACCTTGTTTGCTGCAGGACTTCGGCATTGTCGGCAATCACAAACAGCCGGTCGTTCACGAGCAGAACGGTTTTGCCGGTAGGCACAAAATAGGCGCCACCCCGCTTTACGAGTACAACCAGGGTATTGTCAGGCAGGGGAAGGTCCATAAGTCTGTGTTCCCCACGAAGCATTTCCGGGGTAACATCGATCTCGGCCGACACCGATCCGATCTCATCCGGAAAGTCAATGTCGAAGATCCGGGGTTTTCTGTCTGCGGTATCCGGAAGTGACAGTCGCAGCCATCGGGCAAACGTGGAAAGCGTTGTTCCCTGCACAAGCAGCGAAACAAGGGTACTGAAAAAGACGATATTGAAGATTGTCCGGGCATACGGAACATCGGCAGCCAGAGCCATAATGGAGAAGATGATCGGAACAGCGCCCCTGAGCCCAACCCAGGAAACAAACAGTTTTCCGCGCCATGGTATTTTACGGAAGGGCAAAAGGCTGAGCATTACACTCACAGGACGGGAAACGAAAATGATGATGAAGCTGATGACGATACCGGGAATTATTACCGGGATCAGTTCGTGCGGGTTCACCAGAAGCCCGAGTGTGAGGAACATCAGCAGCTGGCTCATCCATGCCAGGCCGTCGAAGAAATGCATACCCGATCGTTTGTGAACCATTTTGGCATTTCCCATCACCATACCCCCGATGTAAACGGCCAGAAAGCTGTTTCCGTTAAGAAAATGGCTGGCTGAGAAGATAAAGAAGCTGAATGTAAGCACCAAAACCGGGTAAAGCGCTTTATTCTGGATACGGATGTGGTTGATGACATAGACGGCCATTTTGCCGAATGCATAACCGGTGATCCCTCCTACCGTCAGCTGGATAAGAATTGAAACCGCGATATCGGGAATCGACGGACCTGTGTTTGCATTTATGACGCTGATAAGGGTAATGGTAAGGAGGTAAGCTACCGGGTCGTTGCTTCCGCTTTCGAGTTCCAGCAATGGTCTGAGGTTGTGCCTGAGCCGGATACCCTTTGACCTGAGGATGGAAAAAACCGAGGCCGAATCGGTAGAGGCCATCGCCGATGCCAGCAGCAGCGACGAGAGCAGACTCAACTCTTCCGGCGCCTGCAACAGGTCAAGCACCAGCCAGGTAAGCAGGCCTGTAATCCCGGCTGTCATGAACACACCAAAAGTCGCCAGAATCATTCCCGGAACCAAAACTGGCCTGATTTCAGCCAATCGTGTATCCATGCCTCCCGAAAAAAGAATAATGCATAGTGAAACGGTGCCAATGACCTGAGCCACCTGGATATTCTCAAACTGAATGCCGATTCCGTCGCTGCCGCCCAGCATTCCAACACCCAGGAAGAGAAGAAGTGCGGGTATGCCATATCGATCCCCGGCCTTTCCGGCAAGTATGCTCAGAAAGAACAAACCAGAAAGAACAAGAAGAATCAGTTCAATACTGATGTTCATCGGTTTTTTTTCGAAAAATAGTAATTTAAGCTGAAAGACAACCGAAAAAACAACGATTCATGGGAAAAATTCCGGCATTTAAAATGAAGACCCACAACGCTATAATAACACTTATTCCTGAAAACCTCACCACGGGAAAACGAAAGCCGGAAAAAGAACTGTTTGGCACTTTCTCCGGCTCAGCAGCAATTGAGGCGAAATGTTACTTTTTGCGACCATGCTGCAGAAGTCCGCTGATGGTCTTCTGCCATTTCTCTGCGAACTGAAGTTCACCGGCCAATGTTGGATTATCTTGTTCAGCATTGTAGACCGTGACTACTGTTGTACCTGCAGCCTTGTCAGTATGATGAAAAACAAGCTCTATCGAATCCGTAACAATTGCAGAGCTTCCCGATCCGCTCACTGAACGGTTTATGTTGTTGAGGCTGCAATGGTTTATTTCAGTCAGATCGACCTTATAGGAAATTACATCGGTTCCGTGTTTTTTCATAGCAAAAAACTTCTTTTCATTGGTACTTAAACCGCACGAGAAGCCAGACATATATTCAAACATACCGATATCGGACTGGTGTTGCAGCGCAAGGTTCCGGAGGTGGCCAAGCGCTTTGCGGCTGCGGAGCTTAGCTGCCTGATTCATGTAAACAAAAGGAAAAATAAAAAGCAGTGCGATAAACACACCGATGAGTGTGGTTTGTAAATCCATGGTTAAAAAAATTGATGGTGAATAAATAATGGTTGTCAGGCACAGAAAAACTGTCCCTTCAGGATTGTTATTCTCAATGCAATGTCGTTTAATGAAGGTTTCGGATTACTAAACCAACAGATGAAATATCCTTCGGCCTGGCACGGGAGTATGCCCAAACAGGAAATGAAATTTTAATCATTTCAAACCGACTGGTTTTGGATGACTTTCAACAGGAACTTAGCACAGGACTATATTCCATAACCCCACAACATTGATTCACAATCAGAAAATTACAATGACCCCGGCTTTATGTAAACCAGTGATAAGGATAGACGATGTCGGTATTCTGAAACCGGATTTCGTCAGCTATTGCATTGGATAAGCGTATAACCAGGCTTGCAGTTTCGGTTAGTTCGGCCCTTCGTTCCCTGAAATCATATTTCTGCAGAGGATTTACCGGAGCCGACCCAGGTCCGTTGCCGGTTGTTGAAACCGCTCCCTCAACCCTTGCCGGACCACCCTCAGGGGGTGGAAGCGGAGAAATCGCCCAGTCATCCGCAGAGCTGAAGACTTCATCTGCAACTGCGGCTCCTTTAGGGAGATCTGCCTTGATATTATGTACAGAATAGCTGAATAAAAGCAGCGTATATGCAGCAAGCAGCAGTGACCGGTGAAATTTACTCAAAGCCAGGTAAATAAGAATGGAAAAACAAAAATAATCAAAGCACTGGGATTTCTAAAGATTTTCCGGTAATCATATTTAAAGAATTTTTATCAGAATAATGGCTTCCGGAAAAACAGAAATAGGCAGAAAAATACCCGGAACTTCCTGAAACCTGAAGGGCTGTAATCCTGTAATAGGCAGCATGAATAAATCATAATGAGGTGCTCAGATGAACCCGTCTGATTGTTATCTGATCAGCAACTTTCCAGCATAAATCCGCTTCCCGCTTACCATCACAATTACAAAGTATAACCCTGTTCTGAGGGATGCTCCGGAAAGAACAGCGGAATAACCGTTAACATGCTCCTTTAGCGAAACCAACTGGCCAAGCTCATCAAGAATCATGATGGTAGCCTGATCAAGGTATATTCCCGAATGCAGTGTTGCAGTGGTGGTCAGTGGATTCGGATAAATACTGAACCCAGCACAGGTCATGCGTTCATCAATTCCCTGAACTACCGGACTGCAGCCCATTTCAGATGTGTATGCTGAAGAAAAGATGGTCTGACTGTTCATAGAGGCTTCACTGGTCAGGCAAACGAGAAACCTCTCTGTAAAGTCGAGCGCGTAGGAATAAGCCTGTTCAATCAGGCCGAAAGAAGAGCCTACCCCCTGTATGATGTACGATGGAGGGTTGTGGATTCCATCAAAATTCCAGCGCCGGCGTTGGATGCCATCATCTGTCAGTACTGAATCTACCGAAACTGTTACCATCGTATAATGCGAAAGATATCGGGAAATGAAGCTCTTGAGCGTATCACCGGGTTCCAGGTTGTAATCAAACAGCAGAGAATCGGCCGAAGCATCCGGGAAACGAAAAAAAACCGCATTGGCAGAAGGGTCATCGCGCAGGGCCCCGGCATAACCGGCTACAGGCGCTTCCGGGCTGACATTCGGGTCGTCGCACGACAGGGTATCGGTGGCTACCCAGGAACGGTAAATCTTCTTGTAAACAAGCTGATTGATGGCGGTATCACCCTGCATGGAATAATCAAAATAATGCTTGATGTAACAGGGAAACTGGTATGGATTGTCGTAGGAATAATCAACCCTCCAGCGTGAATTGTCAGGAAATGCACAGTAGCCTGGGGTCTGGCCGGCGGCTGATAGCATCATTATGCTGAAAATGAACACGAACCAAGAATGTCTCATAATGAAAAAATACTATCAGATGAAAAAGCGTTAATTGAAATGACATATACAAAATTATCAGATAATCAGAGAAATTTCAGAAGAAACCTGAAATTAATTTTCTTGGTGTTCCAACACATGAAGGTACTCTCTCCGAGGGCTAATTTACCGGGTCGATTTCCTGAAAATAATCAGAAAAAGGTTCACACTCGCCGAAGAACTGACCGGGCGACATTCCTGAAAAGCGAACAAACTCATTGCACATGTGCGATTGATCGGCAAAGCCAGAATCATAGGCGAGGGATGTCAGGGTGGACTCCGGTTGCCTGCTTCTGATATGAATGGCCGACTGAAACCTGACGGTCCGTAGGAACCGGGCAGGAGAAGTGCCAATGACCTCTGTAAAGATCCGTTCATACTGCCGCCGGCTGCAACATGCTGCCGAAGCCAGTGATTCAATGGAGACAAGGCCTCTTGCATTGTTTATAAGGCGCAGGCTGCTGTTGATCCTTCCGGAATTATATTTCATGCTGCACTTTGATAAGCGGGTCAAAAGAAAACCCTCCATACAGCGGACCCTTTCCCGAAAGGAGACAGTGCTGTGTAGCTGATCCTCAAGTTTGGCATAAAAATCCCGGAACAGAAAGCGCAGGGGGATGCTGAGGTTACAAAGTTCGCTGCCGGGCATATCGAGTAACCGGGAGAGCCCCTGAGGTTGTAACGTCACCGCAAAAAGCGAAATATGACCGGTTATTTTCAGGTCGTAATATTCATGCATCTGTCCGCTGATCATGCCTGAATCCATGCTGATTCCCTGTAAACCTGTTATCTGCGGGCGTGTATCAAGGTAAAAAACAAGATCTGTCAGTCCGTTGGGAACAATCCGTTGCACATGCTCACCCCCCTTGGGGAGGCAATTGTCGAGCATCCAGTAGTGCCTGACGACGCCGGATAGCAAAGGGGAAGGTCGGGTAATGTGGTAGTTCATGATCTGCTTGTGAGCAAATTTACGTGATTCACACTCTGTTAAGACTACTTTCTCAGGAATAAACTGTAAAAATTTCACTCCGGCTATCATGTCAGCGCAGGACATGATTAGCCGGAATGAATCACTTCCATTCAACGGATTTTTCTAACTGCATTCAGCGAGTATAAACTTCAGAAATCGCTGTAAAGGCCAACCTTGTTACCTTCCGAATCTGTAAATACTGAAAAATAGCCACGACCATCGGCTTCAATTTTGGTTTTCGGAATCACAACATTGCCGTTGTTTTCAACGACACGTTGCAATGACTGCTCCATGGAATCCGGCACATGAAAGCTTACCAGCAGGCCGTCGGAGGATGGATTGAAACCGGGAGCAACTGAAACAGCACCTTCCCCACCAGGGAAACAGGCCATTTTTTCATTGCCGAAATCAAGTTCCTGTAGTCTTAAGTTCAGTACGGCATTGTAAAATTTTACTGCGCGTCCGAAGTCGGTGGCGGGTATTTCTACCCAGGCAATTAAAGGTTTCATATAAAATATGTTTTGGTTTGCGTGGCAAAAGTATGCCGACCGATTCAGATGGAATTGGATATTTGCGACATTGTGAACCATGATTAACCTGTAATATTTTTCCTTACAGGAAAGTCCGTCTTCATTTCGGATGAGTTTAACTTATCACATTTACAATCATTTAACACAACCCTTGCTGAAGAAACCCCTATTTTTGTTCCGGATCATTAAGACAAATCAAACACAATTAAAGCACATAGAATATGGCATCAATCATCGACATTGAAGGAATCGGACCAGCATTTCAGGAGAAACTGGCCCTTGCCGGGATTAAAACAACAGAAGCACTGCTGAATGAAGGTGCGACAAAAAAAGGGCGCGCAACCATTGCCGCAACATCAGGGATAGATGAAGGCAAAATCCTCGACTGGGTCAACATGGCCGATCTTTTCAGAATCAAGGGCATCGCTTCACAATTTGCCGAACTGCTGAAAGCAGCCGGAGTTGACACTGTAAAAGAGCTGCGCAACCGCAATGCAGAAAACCTGCACGCCAGACTCAACGAAGTAAACCATGAAAAGAACCTTACCAGGGTGGTTCCTTCCTTAGACAAAGTCGCCGATTTCATTGAACAGGCTAAACAACTCGAGCCACTCGTAACTTACTAGATCAATCCCTTCTGTTAATACCCGGACTATCCGGGTATTATTTTGTTAATTTTATTAACATTGTTAATTATATTAATTATGTTAACTATATTTGCATCATTAAACCAATCACGATGACACCAAACAAAGAACTTCAGGAATCGAGGATGCGGGGCTATTTCATTGAATCGACCCGCGAAATTCTGAAAGGAGAAGGCCTAAAAGCACTGAATGTTAGAGCAGTGGCTGAACGCGCCGGTTATTCTTACGCTACGCTCTACAATTATTTCAAAGACCTCAATGAACTGGTCTTTATCTGTGTAAACGATTTTATGATCGAATGCGAAAGCTTTGTTGAAGACCATACGCGTGAATATCAACCGGGCAGGCAGCGGCTGAAACAGCGCATGATTGCTCTGATCCGTTATTTTACGCAATATCCGGGCATCTTCGAGTTGTTTTATCTTGAACGCATGAACAGCCTTGGCTCCCAGCACCCGACAGCCGCCGCTATTTACCGGTTTACCGACAGCTTATCGGAAGCTGACCTCGCCGCGATGGTCAGTGGAAGCATTACTGATAAAGAAACTGCAGAGAATATCAGACTCAGCCTGCGAAATGCTGCCACCGGGATGCTGCTTTTTTATATGAACCGCATGCAGCCTGACGGGTACAAAGCATTTATGGAAACGGCAGAACGTCAGCTGGATTTCATCCTGGGCAGGGATCAGGCGTAAAACAAGCGGTTTGTAAAGAACAGGAGATTCCTCCTCAATTTCCTTACAAACCGCTTATTCAGATTTAAAATAGCAGGCGATTACTTCAGAAATCCTGTTTTTTTCAGGCTCTGCTCAATCTTAAGCCAGCTGCGTTCAATGTCGTTGTCGAGGCCGACGCTGTAGCGGACAAGTCCTTCGCTCAGCCCCATTTTCCGCTGAATATCTTCAGGCACCTCGCTCGAAGTACTCTTTCCTGAATTGCTGAACAGGGTTTTAAAGTAACCCAGGCTGACAGCCAGGTAACCGACATCGTTGAGTTCCATATCTTCCATGAGTGCGGCAGCGTTTTCGGCTGTTTCAAGGTCAATGGCGATCATTCCGCCGAAGCCGAATTGTTCGTTCATCATGGATTTCAGCAGTGCATGTCCGGGATGCGAAGGAAGGCCCGGATAAATGGTCCGCAAACCGGCAGCTGTAAACTTTTCAGCAAGGTAAGCAGCGTTATGGCTGTGCTGCTTCATCCGGATGTGCAGGGTATGGATGTTTTTCAGAATCGAAGAAGACCTGAAAGGATCAAGCACCGGGCCAAGCAGCATGGCTGTACCATCGTTTACATCGATCATGCTGTTGATAAATTCATGGCTTGAGCAGATGGCTCCGGCAACACAGTCATTTTTGCCGTTCACGAATTTTGTAAGGCTGTATACCACCACATGGGCTCCGAGGCTTGCCGGACTCACAATCATGGGCGTAAAGGTATTGTCGACCACCAGCTTGATTCCGTTTTTGTTGGCAATGGCGGCCAGTGCAGGAATGTCGGATATCTGAAGCAGCGGGTTGGTCATGGTCTCGGTGTAGATGAGGCGTGTGTTGGGTCTCATCGCCGCTTCAACAGCCTTCAGGTCGGTAATATCCACAAACGACACCTCGACCCTGAATTTTTTCAGGTAGTTGGCCAGAAAAGCAAACGTACCGCCATAGGTTGTAATGCTTGAAATGATGTGATCGCCGCAGCTGATCAGATGAAGAATGGTGGTGGTAATGGCGCCCATGCCACTTCCGGTAACCCAGGCCGACTCGGTACCTTCCATGGCAGCCATGGCATCGGCCAGATATTTGTTGCTGGGATTCCAGTGACGGGAGTAGAGGAAACATCCTTCCGCTTCGCCGTGGAAGGTATCTACCATCGACTTGGCCTGCATAAACGTAAAGGTGGCTGAATCACAAACCGAAGGGTTGACATCACCAAATTCGCCGAACTGGCGAAGGTCCTGAATGCGTGTTGCCGGATCTGATTTCATTTTTCAAAAAGGGATTTTGGGGTGTGACAATGAACTGAAATGATGAAAGCAAAAATATCAATAGTTTACTGATTGCAAAGTATTGTTGATATTCCGGAGGCAATCTGAGCATAATATTTAAATAATGCAAGTAATTTCCTCATATTTGCACAATAGTGTAATTAACTACCTCTGTTCATGGCTGAAAACTTTCATCTTGATAGTCTCGACAAGAAAATCATCAATCTGCTGAACTCAGATGCCCGCATGCCGTTTACCGAAGTTGCCCGGCGGTGCAAAGTTTCGGGGGCTGCCATTCACCAGCGGGTGGCCAAAATGGAAGAAGCCGGAGTAATCGCCGGTTCAGCGCTCACACTCAATCCGAAAGGGATGGGCTATCAGACCTGTGCCTTTATCGGCATACAGGTAAACCTGACTTCAACCTCCACCCATGACGAAGTATTCCGCAAAATCCAGAAAATACCCGAAATAGTTGAATGTCACCATATTTCAGGTAAATACTCCCTGCTGGTGAAGCTGTTTACCAGGAACAACGAGCACCTCAAGCAGGTGATTGTGGAACAGATACAATCAATTCCGGAGATCACCTTCACTGAAACGTTCATTTCGCTGGAGACGGGGTTTGAGCGCGGTCTGCTGATCTGAACAACCTCCGCCACAGAATGGTTGCAAGTCCGGGCATGCTGCAAAAAATAAGAAACGCAGGAAAGTGATGAAACACCTTCCTGCGTCCACTCTGCCGTCAGCATAATCCCTTAGCCCGACCGGCGACACTTTAAGTCCATCCTCATTCTGACCCTGTTATTTCTTCACAGCCCTGATTTCTGCACCACCCTGGTACAGCATCAAAGCATCCACTACCCCATCGGCATTGCGCTGGAATTCAATTCTGGCATCCACCACTTTCAAAAAGAAGGTGTTTTCCGAAGAGGGAAATACTTCAAACTTTTCCTGTCCGGTGGCCTGTGTCATCAGATGTCCATCTTCGAGTGTAAACGTGAGGCTGAACCCTGGCTGTACCTCGTACACACCTACGAAAGCTTTCATCTGTTCAGGGCTAAGGGAGATTTCAGCGTTTTCAGCGATCTTTTTATCTGACAGCTCACCGGTAAAGGCGTCGATGCGGTTTTTAAAAACGGCTTTTCTCTTTCCGGCCATCGTGGAGAATTCAACAGTGGAAAATGAATTTTCATAGGAAAACAGTTTCTCCGACAAAGGAATGAGCCGGAATTTGACTGAGCCCTGTTTCTGACTCATCAGTTGTCCGTCCTCAACAAAAAATTTCCTCAACGAACCATCTTCGAACTCAAACACACCTTCCAGTGACCTGAGCACATCCTGACTCAGCGACATGCTGCTGCCGGCAGAAGGATAGGGCTTTCCGATGGCTATAGCAGCTACTCTGGTCGAAATATCCCCTGGCCCGATATCGTCGCGGTTGGTCAGCATCACCACATACACATCTTCCTCAGGCAACCAGATGCCGTTGGTTGTGTAACCGAAGATCCCGCCACTGTGTTCTATGGTTGGCGATCCGTTGATTTCATTCAGTCCCCAGCCATAGCCGTAATGAATCGGTTTGCCGTCGTTGAGCCTGTAATCTGTGAAGGCCAGCTGAATGGTTTCTTTTTTCACCAGTTTGTTGTCGCGCACGGCCATTTGCCATGTGAGCAGGTCGTCAACGTTTGACATCACAGAGCCGGCGGCATAAGGCTGAGTGAGGCTAAGGTATTCAGCATTGACAAAATCCTCTTTTTTCTGGTAACCGGAGGCCCTTGCGGGAATGATCTGCTCATGGTTGCCGTAATACGAATTGTTCATCTTCAGAGGTTCAAAAATTCTCTCTTTCAGAAACTTCCCGTAGCTCATGCCGGAAGCCTTCTCTATGATATATCCAAGCATAAAATAGGCCGAATTGTTGTACAGGTAATGCTCCCCTGGCGCAAAATCCATTGGTTGGTTTTTAAAAAGGTCAATCATCTCCTCCGGTGTCATATCGTTGCGCCAGAGTGGCTGCCATTCCTGCATGCTAGTGTAGCTCTTGATGCCTGAGGTATGGGTAAGCAGGTGGTGAATGGTAATTTTGTGCCCCTGCACCGGATAGTCGGGGATGTATTTGGTAATCTCATCCTGCAGGCTGAGTTTTCCCTCTTCCATCAGCATCAGCACAGCCACAGCAGTCATCTGTTTTGTCATGGAACCGATTTCGAAAACCATCTCAGGTTTCATAGGGACATTCAACTCGAGATCGGCCATGCCGAATGCCTTGCGGTAAACTACTTTCCCTTTCTCAGCAATAAGCAGGGCTGCTCCGGGGTCTCCGGGTTTGTAAACATCGTTGATAAGCTTATCAATGACTGCTTCGTTCGGTTGGGCAAGTGCGGTCAGGTGCAGCGTCACCATGAGTGAAAGCAGCAAAATACCGTTAAACGGGTTAATCTTTTTCATATACCTGATTTTGGTTAACTGAAACTGAGACGCTGAACAATCTCCGAAGTTACAGCTTAAGCAGCTGCAACGTTTGCCAGGGTGATCAGCACTCAGGTTTGTATGTTTGATGATTGTATAAACAAAAGCAGGCCCTGCTTGTTGAAGCCGTGTAATTTTCTAATTTTGCAATCAACAAAAAACAGTAACATGAATTACGATGTAATTGTAATCGGATCAGGTCCGGGAGGTTATGTAGCAGCCATCAGGGCTTCGCAGCTTGGCTTCAAAGTAGGGGTAGTTGAACGATCAGAGTTGGGAGGCATCTGCCTGAACTGGGGCTGTATCCCCACCAAAGCCCTGCTGAAGAGTGCCCAGGTATTTGAGTATGTAGCTCATGCTGCTGATTACGGCGTATCGGTAAGCGGCAATGTGAGTGCTGATTTTGAAGGCATGGTTAAGCGCAGCCGCGGAGTTGCCGACGGCATGAGCAAAGGCATTCAGTTTCTGTTCAAGAAAAATAAAATCGATCATATCGCCGGCACCGGAAAACTGCTGCCGGGTAAAACGGTTGAAGTTACCGATGCAGATGGGAAAAAGAGCAGCTTTCAGGCGGCTCATATCATACTGGCTACCGGAGCCCGCTCGCGCGAGCTTCCCAACCTGAAACAGGATGGCAAAAAGATCATCGGGTACCGCGAAGCCATGACCCTGCCAAAGCAGCCCAAAAGCATGGTTGTGGTAGGCTCCGGAGCCATCGGCTCAGAATTTGCCTATTTCTACAATGCCGTCGGTACCCAGGTCACCCTGGTAGAATTTATGCCGAACATCGTTCCGGTTGAGGATGAGGAAGTATCAAAACAGCTGGAGCGCAGCTTCAAAAAGGCCGGCATGAAGGTGATGACTTCTTCCACCGTTGAATCTGTTGACACTTCAGGTGACCTGTGCAAGGTAACTGTCAAGACCAAAAAGGGCGAAGAAATCATTGAAGCTGAGATTGTTCTTTCGGCAGTGGGCATAGCAACCAACCTCGAAGGACTGGGTCTGGAGGAAACAGGTGTGAAGACCGAAAAGGGTAAGGTAGACGTTGATGAATTTTACCGCACCAATGTTGAGGGTGTATATGCCATCGGCGACATTGTTCACGGACCGGCACTGGCGCATGTGGCCTCGCACGAAGGCATCATCTGCGTGGAAAAGATTGCCGGAAAACACGTTGAACCACTCGACTACGGCAACATTCCGGGATGTACCTACACCCACCCTGAAATTGCTTCGGTTGGAATGACCGAGAAAGCTGCCCGTGAAGCCGGTTACGAAATCAAAGTAGGTAAATTTCCTTACTCTGCCTCAGGAAAAGCCAGCGCTGCCGGATCGAAAGACGGTTTTGTAAAAGTTATTTTTGATGCAAAATACGGCGAATGGCTGGGTGCTCACCTGATTGGCGACAATGTAACCGAAATGATTGCTGAGGTAGTGGTTGCGCGGAAACTCGAAACCACCGGAGAAGAGATCATCAAAGCAGTGCATCCCCACCCCACCATGTCGGAAGCCATCATGGAAGCGGTTGCAGCAGCTTACGACGAGGTGATTCATCTGTAATTGCGGATTGCGGCACCTCGACTTTGCCTGCCCTGTCTGCTTGACACAGTCAGGGCAGGCAATAACCCGCCTACACTACATTTCGGTGGGCAGGCGCTCTGATGCAATGATTTTTTTAAGGTTCTTACCTCATACTTCTTACTTCATCTTCTTTCTGACTTCTGACTTCTGACTTCTGTCTTCGGTCTTCGGTCTTCGAGCTTCTAACTTCCATTTCCAGAAAAACTCACTGGCTGATCTTTCAGTTGTTAAGGTTTTGTTGCAAAAAGTCAGTTATATTTGTGATCATCAAAAATCTGTACCATGGAAATAGTCCCTACCGAAATTCCCGATGTCCTGATCATTAAGCCTCAGGTTTTTAACGATGAGCGTGGTTATTTTTTTGAGTCGTACAACAAGCAGAAATTCATGAATGCAGGTATTGACGCGAATTTTGTGCAGGACAACGAGAGCAAGTCGATGAAAGGAGTGCTTCGCGGGCTTCACTTTCAGAAACCTCCCTTTGCGCAGGGTAAACTCGTGAGGGTGATGCGTGGTGCCGTGCTTGATGTAGCTGTTGATCTGCGGCATGGGTCCCCCTGGTACGGAAAATGGGCCGCCATTGAGCTCACCGAACACAACAAATGGATGTACTGGATTCCACCCGGTTTCGCCCATGGTTTTCTCACCCTTGAAGACAATACTGTATTTTTCTATAAGTGTACCAACATCTACAACAAAGAATCGGAAGGAAGCGTGCGCTGGAATGATCCCGACCTTAACATCGACTGGGGAAATGCAGACCCGATATTGTCGGCAAAAGATGTGATTGCTCCCTTGTTTAAGGATCTGGGAAAAGTATTCTGAAATCCGGCATTGATAATACTTTCAGACCGGCGTCTTTTTCCAGGGCCGGTCTTTTTTATAAACTAAATCACCTGCAACTACGTTTGTATAGCGAAACAACCAAAACTGAAACAGGCACATGCTGAACTACAAACCACATTATCTGCTGAGTTTCCTCTTACTGGCATCGGCAGCACTTATCTTCCTGTGCTTTACAGAAACCGGCAACGACAAGGACAAACTATACCGCGATGCATTTACAGCGCACAATCAGGCTTATGCAATTCACATCCCGGGGAAAGTGAGTTTTGCCGGTGAAGAGATTTCCACTGACCCCTATTATATCCGTGAAGGACTTGACAGGGAATTGCTGGTGAACACCTACTGGCATTCCAACACGCTGCAGTTACTCAAACGAGCCAACCGCTATTTCCCGGTCATAGAGCCCATCCTGAAGAAGAACAATGTGCCGGATGACTTCAAATACCTTGCACTGATTGAGAGTGGTCTGTTAAATGTGGTTTCGCCTTCCAACGCAGCAGGCTTCTGGCAGTTTCTTGACAAAACCGGAAGGCAGTATGGGCTGGAAGTGACAGAGCAGGTAGACGAGCGCTATCATCTGGTGAAATCGACCGAAGCTGCCTGCCGCTATCTGAAGGAGGCCCATTCGAAATACAACAACTGGACCCTGGCTGCAGCATCCTACAATGCCGGACAGGGGCGCATAAGCCGGGAATGGGAGCGTCAGAAAACGACCAATTATTACGATTTGTACCTGAATGCCGAAACATCAAGGTATATCTACAGAATCATCGCCATGAAGCTGATCTGCGAAAATCCGGCTGCCTACGGCTTCTACCTGAGAAACAAAGACCTTTATCCGCCCTTTGATACTTATACCGTTAAAACGGATACCAGTATTGCAGATCTCCTTAACTTTGCAGCCCGTTACAGCATTAATTACAGGATTCTGAAAGAATTTAATCCCTGGCTTCGCAGTGATCAGCTTAAAGTGTTGCCTGGCAGGTCGTACCTGATCGATCTGCCTGAAAAACATTCCATTAATTACAGCGGACTGATGAAAAAAGTTAACGATCCTGACAGCATGGTCGGTTTACCGTTATCAGCAGCCGGGCCACAGTAAGGATAAACCGAGAAGAAAGAAATACCCTGCATGAGCTTCACAGATACAGAGATTCAGGTTACCCGGCAGGCAGATAATCATCCTGACAATGACAACCTCAGGATATTCGGCGCCAGGGTGCACAATCTTCAGAATATAGATGTCACCATTCCGCGCAACAAACTGGTAGTGATTACGGGCCTGAGCGGAAGCGGGAAATCGTCACTTGCCTTCGATACCATTTATGCCGAAGGTCAGCGCCGCTATATGGAAACATTTTCAGCCTATGCCCGCCAGTTTATCGGTAACCTCGAACGGCCCGATGTGGATGAAATCACAGGGCTGAGTCCGGTTATTTCCATCGAACAGAAATCCACCTCGCGCAACCCCCGTTCAACGGTAGGAACCATCACCGAAGTGTATGATTTCATGCGACTGCTGTTCGCGCGGGCATCGGTGGCTTACTCACCGGTAACCGGGGAGCCCCTTATCAGGTACACGGAACAAAAAATCCTTGAACTCATCCATAGTGTTTACGATCAGAAAGATGTGGTGTTGCTGGCTCCGCTGGTAAAAGGGCGCAAAGGGCACTACCGCGAACTGTTTGAGCAGTTCAGGAAACAGGGTTTTCTGAAAGCCCGGGTCGATGGAGAACTCAGAGAGATCAGTTTCGGCCTTCAGCTTGACCGCTACAAAACGCATGACATTGAGCTGGTTGTTGACAGGCTGACGGTAAATGAGAAATCAGCCCAGCGCATCACGGCTTCCGTTCAGACTGCCTTGCGGCATGGGAAGGGTACGCTGATGATTCTTGAGCACGGCACTTCTGAACCGCGGTTTCTGAGTAAGAAACTCATGGATCCTGCTACCGGTGCAGCCTTTGACGAACCCGAACCGAACTCGTTTTCATTCAACTCGCCCTACGGAGCCTGTCCGCATTGCAACGGGCTGGGGATTATCACAGAGATTGACCTCAACAAGATTATTCCTGATCCTTCGAAAAGCATTAAAAAGGGTGGATTTGCTCCTTTGGGTGAAGCAAGGCCAACCTGGATTTTCAGGCAGATTGAAGCTCTGGGGCACAAATACGGGTTTACCCTTGATACACCGGTAAGCGAGATACCGGAAGATGCCATCAATGCCATCCTTTACGGCACCGACGAAGTGCTGAAAGTGAAAAATGAATACCTCGGGGTTACTTCATCCTATTCGTTAAATTTTGATGGTCTGGTCAATTACATCAATGCCCAGGCTACCGACAACGGCACCAACGGGAACGGTGCCCGCAAATGGGCCGGTAGTTTTATGAATTACCGCAATTGTCCTGAATGTAACGGTACGCGTCTCAAACCAGCCTCCCTGAATTTCAGGATAGGCGGAAAAACCATTGCCGATCTGTCGCAGATGGAACTTGTACAGCTGAACGAATGGTTCACTGCTGAGGAGCTTTTTCCAGAGGAACGCAGGAGAGTGGTCGCTCATGAGATTGTGCGTGAGATCAGCAACCGTATTGGTTTTTTGCTTGATGTCGGACTTGAATACCTTACCTTAAGCCGTCCTGCCGGAAGCCTTTCAGGTGGTGAAGCACAGCGGATCAGGCTGGCCACCCAGATAGGTTCACAACTCGTCGGGGTGTTGTATATTCTCGACGAACCCAGCATCGGGCTGCACCAGCGCGACAACCAGCGCCTGATCAAGGCACTGAAGGACCTGCGCGACATCGGCAATTCGGTGATTGTGGTAGAGCATGATAAAGACATGATCCTGGCTGCAGATTTCGTCGTTGACATTGGTCCCGGGGCCGGTCGTCACGGAGGGAAAATCATTGCCACCGGGTCGCCGGTATCGATGCACGACTGCAATTCCATCACCTGCGAATACCTGAGTGGCAAGCGTTGCATAGAAGTGCCTTCCGTCAGGCGGAAAGGCAATGGCCACAGCCTGGTGCTCACGGGTGCCAGCGGGAACAACCTCAGGGATGTTACCCTGAAACTCCCGCTCGGAGTATTTATCTGCATTACCGGAGTTTCAGGAAGCGGTAAATCAACCCTGATCAACGAAACACTGTATCCCATCCTGAGCAGGCAGTTTTACCGGTCCGACAAGAATCCGCTGGCATATAAAAAGTTTACAGGCATTGAACATATCGATAAGGTAATCGAGATCGATCAGTCGCCGATAGGCCGGACACCCAGGTCAAATCCGGCGACCTATACCGGGGTGTTTGATGAAATCAGGAAGCTCTTCACGTCATTGCCCGAATCGAAAATCCGGGGGTACCAGGCCGGCCGGTTCTCCTTCAATGTAAAGGGTGGCCGGTGTGAAACCTGCAAAGGTGCCGGGGTCCGGGTTATAGAAATGAACTTTCTGCCCGATGTTCAGGTACCCTGCGAAACCTGCAACAGCAAACGCTACAACCGCGAAACACTGGAAGTCAGATTCAAGGGAAAATCCATCAACGATGTACTCGACATGACCATCAACCAGGCTGTTGAGTTTTTCGAGAACATTCCTTCAATCCTGCAGAAAATCAGAACCCTCAAAGAGGTTGGTCTTGGTTACATTACCCTCGGCCAGCAATCAACCACACTCTCGGGCGGTGAGGCACAACGGGTTAAACTGGCTACTGAACTATCGAAAAAAGATACGGGAAAAACCTTGTATATTCTGGACGAACCTACCACAGGGCTTCATTTTGAAGATGTAAATGTGCTGCTTTCTGTGCTTAACCGGCTGGTTGAAAGGGGAAATACAGTGCTGGTGATTGAGCATAACCTTGAGGTGATCAAGGTTGCCGACCATGTGGTTGACCTGGGGCCAGGAGGAGGGAAACACGGCGGAACGATTGTTGCAGAAGGCACTCCCGAAAGCCTTGCAGGAAATAAAAACAGCCTCACAGGAACCTTTTTAAAGGAAGAACTTAAACTTCAGAATTGAATTTTAAGTTTATTTGGTTCGATAGTGAAACGTTTTTATGATAATTCATATATTTACGCCCCTGAATTATGAATGATGTTCAGGGATTCTAAAATGTCGTATATGTACTCAGAAACACTCAACGAAGAGGAAAGAATCAGAGAAGCGATTACCCCCAAGAGCTGGAATGAAATAATGACCAGCGATTCATGGGCAGTATTCAAGATCATGGCAGAATTTGTTGAAGGTTTTGAAAAGCTTGGCCGGATTGGCCCCTGCGTCACTATTTTCGGCTCAGCACGTACCCCTTCAAACCACCGATACTATAAACTTGCCGAAGAAATCGCCTATATGCTCACAAAAAAAGGCTTTGGCGTTATATCGGGAGGGGGACCCGGCATTATGGAAGCTGCAAACAAAGGCGCTCATTTCGGTGGTGGCCGCTCAGTGGGCCTCAACATTGACCTGCCCTTTGAGCAGAACTCTAATCCTTTTATTGACCCTGACAAACTGCTGAATTTCGACTTTTTCTTTGTCAGAAAAGTTATGTTCATGAAGTATTCTCAGGGATACATTGTGCTGCCTGGCGGATTCGGCACCCTCGATGAACTCTTTGAAGCCATCACCCTTATCCAGACCCACAAGGCGGTAAGGTTCCCCATCGTACTCGTTTCCAGGGAATACTGGCAGGGATTGTTTGACTGGATCAAGAATAAAATGCTGGCCGAAAGAAACATCAACGAAGCAGATCTCAACATTTTTTCACTCGTCGATACTGCTGAAGAAGCAGTGCAGACCATTGAAAGTTACTATAATAAATACGCACTGAAACCCAACTTCTGAGAATAGCCGGGAAACTATCTCACCAATTTTAACCTTTAAACATTTAAAATAATGACATCGCTGAATTTAATTCAACTCAATTACGCCTCCGGAGGTTATAACCTTCTGGCAAGGGTCATCATCAACGACAAACCAGCTTTGTTGCTTGTTGACACCAGTTCACCAACCACGATGATCGACAACGATCATCTGCAGAAATTTGTTACCCAGACGGAGCTGAAACGCAGTTCCAGAAAGAATCTGGCACCTGGCTCACCAAGCATTTACAGTTATGTTGCCAGCATTGAACGAATGGAAATCGGCTCAGTGATCATCAGTAACTATAAGGCATCATCCACCGATCTGAGTGCATTGAACCGCTCATTAAGGGGAATGGGCAATCCTCAGATTGACGGTTTGCTTGGTTGTGACCTGCTGCGCCATTGCAAGGCAACCATCAACTTTGAGAAACGCTGCCTTGAACTCGGTGCTCTTGAGGAGCCCACTGAGCCGCTCAAAAACGAGGTTATCGAATAATCATCAGTTTATTCATTATGATAAGCCGGGGATCAATGGATTTTCCGGCTTTTATGGTGTACAGCCCCGGAGACAGGTGGCTGAGGTCAGGCCGTACAGTCTCATAACCATTCATCGAAAAGGCTTTCACCAGATTACCCTGGGCATTGTAAAGCGCTAGTTCCCAGTACCCACCAGCCTCTATTCTGAAATTGAAGCTTCCTTTGCCCGGATTCGGCGATATCAGCAGCAGCCCCTGACTGTCGGTTTTATGCTCAAAACCGGCGGGTCCGGGAGGCACCCCCCTGAAAAGTGTAATGCCTCCGCTGTAGTTGCCGACAGCCAGATCAGGATTCCCGTCTGCATTGAGGTCTGCCATTGCTGGTGCGGTTCTGATTCCTTCTGAGATATACATAAAGTGCGGATCGGCAAGGACAAATGCCTCACCGGGAACCGTGGTGATGTCGCGGTAATACTTCAGCTGCCCTGATTCTGATCCGACCAGCAGCCGCAAAGCTCCTTCACGGTTCCTGAAAAAGAATGGAACACTGTGTCCTGTATAGGATACTTCAGGATCGGTAACATTCACCTGCCCGAAAAAATCACTCACCAGCTCAAACAACGGACTAAATTGCGTCCCTGTGTTCCTGTAATAAAACAGTTTCCCGGAGGCCGAACCGGAGACCAGGTCGACCAGGCCATCGTTGTTCAGGTCGGCAAACACCGGTGTACTGAAGCTACCGGCAGAAAGGTTCTGGAAACCACTCACAGGTTCACCGAATTCAGGAATGCTGCCGCTGCCTGCGATATTGGTAAACATCCAGAAATCGCCTCCGGCATTGCCCAGCAGAAGGTCAGTGTCTCCATCACCATCCAGGTCGGCGAATGCCGGATGTACGCCTGTCAGTCCCAGGTGAGAGACCCCGGCAAAATCATCTGTTAAAAGTGAGAAGGCCGGCTGTTGTGAGGTACCCGTATTCAGATAGAGCTTTATCATTCCTGTGTAATCGCACTTAAGCTGCCCATAAACAGAGAGCACACAGGTATCGAACAAGCCATAATTACCAACGATCAGATCGGTAAGTCCGTCCCCATTTACATCATCAAAAACCGGCACAGCACCCAGGCCGTTCTCAATCATGCCGTCCTGCAAAAAAGAGCGGGTGAGGAGTCCGCAATCAGCCGGAGATTTCTCTGATTTACAATCAGTATAAAGCCACACGCTGTTGAATCCCTCCGACTTATAAAGTCCTGGGTCGAAAGGAGATGCCAGCAGGTAAGGCAATCCATCGCCGTAAAGGTCGATTTCCTGCACCAGCGGGAACGACCACAGATCCACCGGTTCAGCTACCGGCCAGGCTGGCAGTTGTTCAGTTATCAGGGCATCCATGGCATTACCCTCATTGATCAAAGCAGCCACCGTGTTATAGTCAACATCACCAAGTACCAGATCATCAGTGCCGTTCAGGTCAATATCGGTAAGCAAAAACGTTGAACCTGTATGTTTGGGAGTACTCCGGTATCGCATTGCATCAAAATCGGCACAGGTATCGAAGGAGATGATATTGGATTCATCACTTTCAGCAAACCTCCCCCAGCAATTACTGGTTTTGTGATAGATCAGGGAGTCTGAATTACCAAACTGTTCTATCGACATATTTTTGTGCAGTTCAACGAAAGAACCCAACCCCCAGAAGGTGAGGATGTCGTAATCGCCGTCGCCGTCAAGGTCAGCAATGGCAGGAAAATCGACATAGGTCACCAGCAGGTTGGTAAAAATGCTTCCCTGCAATGAAGTGATGTAAGGGTGAACAGCTTGCTCAAAAGCCGGGTTTACACCCCCGATGTTCCGGTAAACCATGATTCCACCGGGAGTGTAAGTAAATATATCGGTACGCCCGTCATGGTTATAATCTATCAGTTGCATCCAGTGATTGACCGGAGGAAAATATTTCCTGTATTCAGGCGAATAATTAAACCCTGGCGACAGTCCTGCCGGGTTGTATCGGAAGGGAAGCAGGCGGTCACCGTGACGGTCAAAGAGGACCAGATCCTGAATGCCGTCACCGTCGAAATCAATTTTCCCGGCCTGAACATTGTTCAATCCTCCGGCCCAGGCATTGCGGAGTTTCACATTGTTTTCTGAAACTTCCGGGTTTGTCCAGGGTAAAAAATCATATTCGTTGAATGATTGCGCGAATAGTTGGCTTGTAAAGAAGACCGTCAGGACAGAAATGGCAGCAGCAGTAAATATTTTCATCAGTTTTTCAGGTATTAATCATTCAGTAACCGGAAATTCAATCAACAGGTAAAAGCAGAAGCAAGGGAAAACCGGGCTGAGGAATGCCCCCTCAGTTCACCCGGATTTCAGATTCAAAGTTAGGATTAATCCTCGGTTTTGCATCCTGACCCGTTTCATATAACGTTCAAATCCGGAAATTTAACATAAACCGGAGCGTAAATCGCGACACGAAGCAACCCTAAAAGCAGGGGAAGGCTGGGAGAGATAAACCGGATAATCAATGATCCTTCGTGGAGGGTGGAATGCGGAATATATGTATTTTACTGATTTTCAATTATGTTTATCAATTTTCATGGTCAATATAAACTTAAAAGCTTAATTGTTATTTTCTAATAGAAGTTCTATATTTGCAGGCTCAAAAAAACAGTCTGTTATAATTTAATCTAACTAACACATGCAGAATAAGGGTGCTATTAAATTTTTCGCGATTGCACTGGCAATTGTGTGCCTTTTTCAGCTTTCGTTCACATTCTTTACCAAAAGAGTAGAGAAAAAAGCAAGTGAATTTTCGATGAACGAAGAGGCCAGGAATCAGGCAAAGCAGTTAGCCAAAGGCAATGCGGCGCTTGAATTAACATTGCTCGATTCAATCGGCAAAGCCAGAGAGCGTTACTATCTTGATTCTATGTCGAATCAGCCTGTTTACAATATCCTGGTCCGCAAATACACCTATCAGGAGTGCAAGGAGCGCGAGCTTAACCTTGGTCTTGACCTGAAAGGCGGTATGAACGTTACCCTTGAGGTATCGGTGGTAGATGTTGTAAGAGCGTTATCAGGCTATAGCACCAATCCGGCCTTCACCAGAGCCATTGACATGGCCGTTCAGAAGCAGCGCAACAGTCAGAGCGACTTTGTTACCCTGTTTGGTGAGTCGTTTGCTGAAGTTGACCCCAATGCCAGGCTGGCGGCTATTTTCAATACCGTTGAGCTGAAAGACAGGGTTACCTTCAATTCAACCAACGAAGAAGTACTGGCTGTAATCCGTCAGGAAACCAAAGGAGCCATCGACCGTACCTTCAACATTCTCCGCACCCGTATCGACCGCTTTGGTGTTGCTCAGCCCAACATTCAGCAGTTGCAGACTGCCGGCCGCATCCTGGTTGAGCTTCCGGGCATCAAGGAACCGGAGCGCGTACGTAAACTCCTGCAGGGAACCGCTCAGCTTGAATTCTGGGAAACCTACGAGTTTGCTGAACTGGTCCCCTATTTCGAAGAAGCCAATAAAAGGCTCGCCACCGATGTTGCTGTTGATACCACTGCTGTTGTAGCTGATTCAACTCAGGTTGCAGAGGCTCCGGCTGTTGACACCACGGCTGTTGCAAAAAACGACACTGCCAAATCAACCCTGCTTGATAAAATCAGTGACACCACGGCTGCTGGTAAGGATAAAAAATCTTTTGAAGAATATGCAAAGAAGAATCCGTTGTACGCTTACCTGAATCCTGCCATTTTCCCCGACAACAAAGGGAACTATTTCCCGGGACAGGGTGCTACAGTTGGTTTTTCTTCCATCAAAGATACTGCGAGAGTAAATCGTATGTTGCGTGAAATAAAAGGAGTCTTTCCACGCGATCTGAAGCTCTCATGGACTGTAAAACCTGAAAAAGACAGGCCTGAAATTCTTGAGCTGGTTGCCCTCAAAGTTACCAGCCGTGATGGCAAAGCTCCCCTGGGTGGTGATGCCGTGGTTGAAGCCCGTCAGGATTACGATCCCAACGGACGTGTAGAGATCTCGATGCTGATGAATGCCGAAGGTGCCAAAACATGGAAACGACTGACTGCAGACAACATCGGCAACCAGATCGCCATCGTGATGGACGGATATGTTTACTCTGCCCCGAGGGTCAATGGAGAGATTCCAAACGGAAGATCATCCATCACCGGAAACTTCACCGTTGAAGAAGCGCTTGACCTCGCCAACATTCTGAAAGCAGGAAAACTGCCCGCCCCGGCAAGAATAGTTCAGGAAGAGATCGTAGGACCTTCCCTGGGACGCGAATCCATCAATGCAGGTCTTTCTTCCTTCATTATCGCTTTCCTGCTGGTGCTCCTTTATATGGGACTGTACTACAACCGTGCCGGCTGGATAGCTGACCTTGCACTGGTTACCAACATCTTCTTTATTTTCGGGGTTCTTACATCACTCGGCGCTGTACTCACCCTTCCGGGTATAGCAGGTATCGTGCTCACACTCGGTATGGCGGTAGATGCCAACGTTATTATTTATGAGCGTATCCGTGAAGAGCTGCGGGCTGGTAAAGGTCTTCGTCTGGCGATTACCGATGGATACAACAACGCCTATTCGGCAATTATCGATGGTAACGTTACCACCTTGCTGACCGGTATTGTACTTTACATCTTCGGATCAGGACCCATTCAGGGTTTTGCCACTACGCTGATCATCGGTATCATCACCTCATTGTTCACCGCCATTTTCATCTCCAGGATTATTTTTGAATGGATGCTGAGACGTAACAAGGATATAACCTTCGATCACAGTTTCACACGTTATGCCTTCACCAAAGTAAATATCAACTTCATTGGTATCCGTAAAAAACTTTACATGGTTTCCGGTGCCATCATCCTGTTGGGTATCATTTCACTGGCAACCAAAGGGCTGAATTTCGGTGTTGACTTCTCGGGAGGCCGGACTTATGTAATCCGTTTTGACAAAGACGTTACCACCAATGATATCCGTTCATCCCTTGCCAAACAGTTTGGGGTGGCTCCTGAAGTAAAAACCTTCGGAGGTAACAACCAGGTGAAAGTAACAACCAAGTACCTTATTGAGGACAACAGCCGCACTGCTGATTCAGTTGCAGAAACAAGGCTTTTTGAGGGAGTTAAACAATACTACGGAACTTCCATGACCCGCGAAGAGTTTACTTCCGATGATGATCAGAAGGTACTGGGGCGCCTGAGTTCGCAGAAAGTAGGACCAACCATTGCCGATGACATCAAACAGGGTGCTGTGCTTGCTGTGTTCTTCGCACTGCTCGTGATCTTTATCTACATTGCCATCCGGTTTAAGAAATGGCAGTATGGTCTCGGTGGTCTGGTTTCATTGACCCATGATACCCTGATTACCATCTCCTTATATTCGATCTTCTATGGAATCCTGCCGTTTAACCTCGAAGTTGACCAGGCCTTCATTGCAGCGTTGCTGACGATCATCGGATACTCCATCAACGATACGGTGATCATCTTCGACCGTATCAGAGAGTACATCACCTTGTATCCCAAGCGGTCGTTACAGGACAACATGAACCACGCCATGAACAGTACACTCGGACGTACGTTCAACACCGCCGGTACCACCCTCGTGGTATTGATCGCCATCTTCATTTTCGGAGGCGAAGTGATCAGAGGATTCATTTTTGCCCTGTTGGTAGGTATCGCCATCGGAACCTATTCTTCGATCTTTAATGCTACACCGATTGCCTTCGACATGATCAACCTGTCTAACCGCAGGAAAAAACAGAAAGAAGAGCTGAAGAAAGCAGCGAAATAAGCTGATAAACCAACATTTTACTGCGAAGGGATACCATGTGTATCCCTTCGTTCTTTTTTGTACTTTTGACTATCCAAAACCAGCGCTATGCTATCAAACCCTTTGCTTTTTTTCGACATAAGCGGTGGGGAGTTTATGGTTATCCTGATTGCTGTATTTCTGATTTTCGGACCGAAGAAAATGCCTGAAATTGCCCGTAAGATCGGAAGAACCATGAATGAACTGAAAAAAGCCTCCTCCGATATTACCCGGGAATTCAGGGAAGAAACGAACAGCATTAAGAATGAATTGCTGGCTGCCCGGGAAACGGTACGCCGTGAAACCGAATCGGTAACCAGGCAGGTTGAAGACACCTTTCATGATGCCGGCCATACGATTGCGAAGGAACTACCGGACGAGAAGGCGGAGTTCAGAAAAACTGAGGTCAATCCCGGCTCTTCGAAAGAAAGCAGTTCTGAACCCTGAAAAGGCAATTTTGCACTGAATACTGCGTTGTTATCTATTGTGTAGCTTCGATCAGACAGCAGACAGGATTAATCAGAAAATAACTAATTTTACCGTCAGTCCTGACAGACAAATACAATGACTTACCTGAACAACCATCCAAACCGGTACCTGATGAATCTGGCAAAACAGATTTTACTGATATTTTTTATCGTAGCCGCATCAACCACTGAAGTGAATGCCCAGGGACGCAGAATTGCTGCCGCAGAAGAAGCCTTCAGCAGTTTCCAGTATAACCTGGCAGCTACCCGCTACAAAAAAGCCTTCTCCAAAACCAAAAACAGGGCCGAGAAAGACCGCATTTCCTTCAAACTGGGTGAGTGCTACCGCATGATGAACAGCACCAAGAAGGCTGAAGCGGCCTACCGCAGGATCATCAAAAGCGACTTTGCACGCAAAAATCCGGTGGTCTATCTCTATTATGCCGACATGCTGAGGTTTAACGAAAAATACGATGTTGCCAAGGATTACTATGCGCTTTATGCCGAAAATGTTCCTGAAGATATCCGGGGCGCCAATGGTATAAAGTCATGCGATCTGGCTGCTGAATGGGTTGCCAATCCTACCAAGTACACCATTGCCAACCTGAAAAAGGTGAATTCGAAAAGTGATGATTTTGCCCCCTCTTATGCCGACAAGTTTTACAATGCGCTTATTTTCACCTCAACCCGTGAAGGAGCCACAGGCAAAGGGCTCGACGACTGGACAAACCAGAACTTCAGTGATTTGTTTCTTACCCGTCAGGACCGGAAATTCGAATGGGGCGAACCTACCCTCGCCGATACCGAGAAAAAACTGAATACCGATGCCAATGAAGGAACGCCGGCCTTCAACGACAAATTCAGCGCAATGTATTACACCCGCTGCGGCAGTGCCGAGGATGAAGCCACCAATTGCAGGATATTGATGATCAAACGCTCCGGCAAGGGATGGGGTGAAGCCAAAGCCCTGGAACTCGGCAAAGACAGCACGGTTACCGATGGTCACCCGGCCATCAGCGCTGATGAGCTGACCATCATCTTCTCAAGCGACCGCAAAGGCGGACAGGGTGGTAAAGACCTCTGGATTGCAACCCGCAAGACAGCATCCGATGACTTTAACAAACCTTTAAACCTTGGCAATCTGGTAAACACCCAAGGTGACGAAGTGTTCCCCTTCCTCAGGAATGACACAACACTGTATTTTGCATCCAACGGGCACCCCGGCCTGGGAGGGCTCGATATCTTCAGGAGTGTATTCAGGAACGGACAATGGACTGCTCCCGTTAACCTCGAAGTACCGGTAAACTCAAGCAGTGATGATTTTGCGATGATTTTCAAACCCGGTGAAGACGAAGGGTTCTTTACTTCCAACAGAAAGGGAGGCAAAGGGGGCGACGACCTCTATTCGTTCATCAATCCACCGCTGGTATTCTCACTTCAGGGTAATGTGAAAGACGACCGTACCCTGCAGTTTATCCCCATGGCTTCTGTTAAACTGGTTGGCTCAGACGGCACTTCCGTTGAAGCCAAAACGGACCCCAAAGGCTTTTATTCATTCAGCAAATCACAGATCAAACCCAATACTACTTACGATCTGACCGTTATCAAAGAGGGTTACTTTAACAAAAAAGCCCGTGAAACGACCGTAGGTGTTGAAAAAAACAAGGATTTTGTCATTGACTTTATTCTGGAGCCCATCCCCGAAAAACCGGTGGTACTGCCCGACATTCTTTATGATCTGGCCAAGTGGGATCTGAAACCCCAGTACCAGGATTCACTGCAGGGCCTCATCAAAACCCTGCTTGAGAACGAAACGATCGTGGTTGAGCTCGCTGCCCATACCGATGCCCGTGATACCGAAGAACGCAACGACATCCTGTCGCAACGGAGGGCAGAATCTGTAGTTAACTACCTGATTGAGCGTGGCATTGACCCGGAACGGCTGGTGGCTAAAGGATACGGAGAACGGGTACCCCGCACACTACAGAAAGATATCCGTAAGGAAGGTTTCCTGTTTAAAGCAGGAACAACCCTTACAGAAGCTTTTATCGACTCACTGAAAACAGTGCCGGAGAAAGAAGCAGCCCATGCCCTCAACCGGCGAACGGAATTCAGGGTTCTGAGCAAGGATTATGTGCCAAAACCCAAAAACAAACAGGTTGACCAGAAGGTGGAAATCAGAATTAATCCCGAGGAGAACACCGTTGCGCTGGAAGCCGGAAAAGGCAACTCACTGATGATACCCTGCATTGTAAATGGCTACAACGTGAAGGTGATGTTCGACCGCAACGACCGCGGGCTGATTTTCTCGGTAAACGAAGCACTCAGGTTGCTGCAGACCGGTGCCATTGAGAAATCAGATTTCATCGGCGACCCCAATGTGATTCTGGCTGAAGGCACCATTAAAGACAAGGCTGTATTCAAAATCAAAGAGATGAGAATAGGCCAGCGGACAGCCACGGGTCTTGAAGCCACGGTATCGGCCAAAATTACAGAAGGGGTGATCATGGGTGAATCCACCATCGGAATGTTCGGCCGCTTTAAACTCGATGAGAACAACAAGCAGATCATTTTCAACTGATATAAACCGGCTGCACAGGCAGCCGGTTTTATTTTAACCTTTGCATTTTATCTATGACTCAGGAATCGAGGTACATCCGCAGGGGAGTTTCCGCAGGCAAGGAAGATGTGCATGCCGCCATCAGCCGGATTGATAAAGGCTTATTTCCAAAAGCCTTTTGCAAAGTCGTGCCCGACCTGCTAGCCAATGACCCGGAATATTGCACGGTGATGCATGCCGATGGCGCCGGCACCAAGTCGTCGCTCGCCTACCTCTACTGGAAAGAAACCGGCGACCTGAGCGTCTGGAAAGGAATTGCGCAGGACGCCATCGTGATGAATACGGATGACCTGCTTTGTGTCGGCATAACAGACAGTATTTTACTTTCATCCACCATTGGCCGCAACAAAAACCTGATCCCCGGCGAGGTTATTTCAGCCATCATCAACGGAACCGAGGAGTTTCTTGAGGAGATGCGCTCTTACGGGATAGGGATATATTCAACCGGGGGCGAAACAGCCGATGTGGGCGACCTGGTGCGCACCATCATCGTTGACTCAACCGTTACTGCCCGCATCCGGCGCGATCAGGTGATTTCAAACCACAGGATAGAAGCCGGGGATGTGATTGTCGGACTCGCTTCAACAGGAAAAGCCGTTTACGAAAAAGAATACAACGGCGGCATGGGCAGCAACGGGCTCACTTCTGCACGCCACGATGTGCTTGACCACTCCTATGCCGCGCGTTTCCCCGAAAGTTTTGACCCCGCGGTACCAGCTGACCTGGCCTATTCCGGCAAACTGAAACTTACTGACCCTTCTCCGGTAGATGGTATTGATACCGGCAAATTGATCCTCTCCCCTACCCGTACCTATGCACCGGTGATCAGGGCTATGCTGGATCGGTTCAGGCCTCAGATTCATGGCATGGTACACTGCTCCGGCGGTGCCCAGACCAAAGTGTTGCATTTTGTTGACAATCTGCACATTATCAAGGACAATCTGTTTGAGGTTCCGCCCCTCTTCAGGATCATTCAGGAGCAATCAGGCACGGCATGGGAAGAGATGTACAAGGTGTTCAACATGGGGCACCGCATGGAGCTGTACGTACCGGAAGGCATCGCTGCGGAAATCATCGCCATTTCAGAAAGCTTTGGCATTGAAGCCAGAATTGTTGGCCGCTGTTTACCTGCAAAAGGGAAAGAACTTACCATTATTTCACCTGCCGGGAAATTTGAATACCGGTAAATCCGGAATTATAAAAGCTACTTTTTCATAATTACAGATCATAGGTTAACCTTGTTTTTCATCAGAAAGGCATTGGTATAGGCACCATGATGAACTCACTGGTAAGAAAAATCAGATGCAAAGCTATATATTCATATATTGTTGTCCGGTAAAATTATGAGATTACCTTCGGTGAGCTCCCTTCGGTCGGTTCTTCGCTAACGCCTGTCTGCCTGTGCAAACATGCAGGCCTGCTTGTTTGCTTGAGCAACAAGCAGACAAGCTCAGAATGACTATGAGTTACATGGGTTCTAAGGTAGGGGGGGTGGTTGCGGCTTC
>JAEUTG010000040.1 GCA_016788045.1 Bacteroidales bacterium | reverse complement strand
TCGACCCCGCTGGGGTCATGTTTTTCAATCCTCGTTTGTTTTCTACCAACATTTGACCCCGCTGGGGTCGTGTTTTTCAATCATCGTTCGTTTTCTACCCATATTTGACCCCGCTGGGGTCGTGTTTTTTCAATCATCGTTTGTTTTCTACCAACATTTGACCCCGCTGGGATCGGTCTGCCGATGGTGGCTTGTGGTTATTATGCAGACGTTTGGAATTGCATTCCGAAAAAGGGATTAACCTGCCCTTCCAGGGCGAAAATAATCCCTTCTATCAGGCGCCCGGGGCGATGCCCCGGGCTACGCTAAGCTGCCCTTTCAGGGCGCAAACAGGTGCTCAACCCAATCCCCGGCTTTGAGAGAGGGAGTGTGTGCCGGGTGGTTCTTACCTCTTTCATCATCCCGATGCCAATTGCTTGCTAGGCAAGGTATTTCTTACGTCTTACCTCCTACCTCTTACCTCCATCTCAGATAGCTTCTGACTTCTGACCTCCGACTTCCGACTTCTGACTTCTGACCTCCGACTTCCGACTTCCGACCTCCGACCTCCGACTTCCGACTTCTGACCTCCGACTTCCGACTTCAGGCTATTGGAAATTGGAAATTGGAAATTGGAAATTGGAAATTAGAAATTAGAAATTAGAATTTGCCTGAACAAGCCGCCTGGCGGAACCCCTTGCAAACGATTGCGTAGATTTTTAAGGCTTTAGGCGCTGAATTACAGTGCATTTCGATTACTTTTGCCCTTACACAACCACCAAACCAAGTACCATGAAGAATTTCTCAATCAGCATCCTGACGGCCCTGATGGTCCTGACAACACCGGTACTCAGCCGGGCTCAGGCGCCGGCCCAGTGTCAGGATGTGATGCTGCAGGCCTTTTATTGGGATTCCTATACGGCCAGCAACTGGAACAACCTGAATGTTCAATCGGCCGAAATCGCGTCCAACTTCAGCCTGGTATGGCTTCCGCCCAGCGGAAACTGCCAGAGCTCCTACAGCATGGGCTATGCCCCTGTGTGGTGGTTCGACCAGAACAGCGCTTTCGGCACCACCCAGGAGCTGAAAAACCTGATTGCCTCGCTCAACGCCAAGGGATCGAAAGCCATCGCCGATGTGGTAGTGAACCACCGCAGCGGATCCACCAACTGGACCGACTTCCCCACCGAAGTGTACAACGGCACCACCTACTCCATGGGCCCGGCACAGATCTGCAGCACCGATGAGGTGGCCAACGAACCGGGGCAGGCACAACCCACCGGTGCCCCCGATACCGGCGAGGATTTCAACGGCTCGCGCGACCTCGACCACCTGAGCACCATCGTGCGCAACAACATCAAGGGATACCTGCAGTTTCTGAAAAACGACATGGGCTATTCGGGCTGGCGCTACGATATGGTTAAAGGCTTCAGTGCCTCGTTTGTGAACGAATACAACACCTCAGTGAATGCTTATTTCTCGGTGGGTGAGTACTTTGATGGCAGCTACGACCTCTGCAAAGCCTGGATAAACGGTACCAGCAACAACTCCACCACCTTTGATTTCCCCCTGAAGTTCAGGCTGAATGCCGCGATGTGGAACGGGGGCATGGACCTCACCCAGCTGGTGTGGCTGCAGAACGGCACCACCCCGCAGCCGGCAGGGCTGATCCATCACTACGACACCAAACGGTATGCGGTGACGTTTGTGGACAACCACGACACCTACATCACCGGCAACCCGAACCGCTTCAACGGCAATGTGCTGGCAGCCTATGCCTTCCTGATGGGTTCTCCGGGCGTTCCCTGCGTGCTGCTCGACCACTGGAACAACAACAAGGCGGCCATTTTTGCCATGATCGCCGCCCGCCGTGCCGTTCAGCTGCACAGCGAATGCAATGTAACGGTGAACCAGTATGCCCAGAATATTTATGTATCCACCGCCACCGGGCTCAACGGCACCCTGATTGTCAAGATCGGGAGCGGCAGCTACAACCCGCCTGCCGGTTATACCCTGGCCACCTCCGGAACCGATTATGCCATCTGGACGAAAACAAACACCAACGTAGCCCCTTCGCTGCTGATGACGCCTCCGGGCAATACCTTCTACACCCCGCAAACGGTAAGCATGACCGCCACACCCGGGGCACAGATCTACTACACCACCGACAACAGCACACCCGGAACCGGCTCAGGCCTGTACACCGGACCCATCAATGTTACATCCACAAAAACCATACGGGCGGTGGCATACAACCCGACTACACAGCTGTATTCCGCCGAGGTTTCAAACACCTACACCATCACCTCCATGCCTTCGTCGATTCAGGTAAGGTTTAAAGCGCCGGCCGGCTGGAATGCCTGCAAGGTGTATTCCTGGGTTGGTTCCACGCCGCTCTGCGGGGCCTGGCCCGGCTCCTCCATGACGCTGGAGAACGACGGATTCTACACTTATACCGTTTCGGGATTCACCAGTCTGCCCATCGGGGTGGTGTTCAACAACGGCGCCACCACCGGCAACCAGCAGACGGTGGATCTGTTTGCCTCCGACAACACCTGCTGGGAAGCAGGCAGCCTGGTCAACGGGAAATACACAGCCAATGAGGTCACCTGCCCGACGGTTGGCCTTGCCGATCCGGCCAGACCCCAGTGGCGGGCCTATCCGAATCCGGCCGGTGACCGGCTTACTGTGGAAGCGCCCGGGTCCTATACCAACCTCCGGATCATTGCTGAGTCGGGTGTCGAAATGGAGGTGGAAGCGACCTTTTCGGGAGGGATTTTCAATGTTGACCTGTCGGCTTATCCGAAAGGGATTTATTACATCACGCTTTCTGATCCGCAGGGGAACCGCAGCACGCAGGCTGTGGTGAAGAACTGAGTAAGTTACAGGGCTAGAAAGAACAGCAGCGATTCCGTACGCCGGAATCGCTGCTGTTTTTATAACTTATGTTTCGCTTTCACAATATTCTATTCCATATCGTTGAATTTCAATAGTTAGTGTTTTTAATCGTGTAAGTTGATCTGGCTTAACCTAACCCTGTTTCACGTTGCCGTTCTTAAGTTATTTTCAGAAAGTGGTAAAATCAGATTACGGATAGCTTACCATCTCTATTGAATTTCGTCCGAACTCTTATGCCTACAAGCCCTTCTTTGTTTTCTGTACTTTTTGCTTGATCAAAAAGTACCAAAAAATCAAGGCTGACTAAAAATGGCTAAAAACTGCCGAGCGATTTTGGCCGGAAGAAATGAGGTTGCACCATTACTCCCTCTACTGTAAACCGTTGTACACTAATTTCCTGAGCTCTACTCTGTTTCATCGGTTGCATTTCTTCTTTATTTATTCGCTGGCAGTTTTCTTAACGCCATTTTTAGTAGGCCGATCCTTCGTTGAGTGTAAAAAATAAAATCGTATTTGGTTGTATTCTGAAACTTATAAACATATAATGCTTTGGTATTTTCAAATAATTATCAGTATGACTGAAGATCAATTTGCAGAACTTCAGTTTAAAAAAGTCTTAATAAATTTTCATTACTGTCCGGGGAAAATTCCATCAATCCGCTGAATCCATTGACAGGAAAGGGAAAGGCAACGTTACGCCCCCCCGCTTTCTTCGGGGCAGGCCCCGGGGCTTGTAATTCTGGTTAGGTCAACTTTACTATCAACCTTACGCTGCTCCACCGCCGGTGGCAGCTTGCCCCGCTTTTTCAGCGGGGGGGCAAGCTGCAGCTTTTAAAATCGTGGCACGACGGCTAAATGCTCAAAATCATATAGTTGAGCAAGCAAACCGTGCTCATCAGGAAGGCCTTAAACCTAAAGGACGGCCAATTCACTGAGTTTGAAATTCAAACAGTTTAAAAAAAACGTGGCTGACCGCGCTGCTTATTTCCTGAGATAAGCCTGGATCAGCGCGTTGGTGGAGCTGTCGTGTTTCGAGGGTTTGGTTTCGCCCTGGAGTTCGGCAATGATGTTCTGCGCCAGCACCTTTCCCAGCTCGACACCCATCTGGTCGAAGGGATTGACGCCCCAGATCACGCCCTGCACAAACACGCTGTGCTCGTACATGGCAACCAGTTTCCCGAGGTTTTCAGGGCTCAGCTGATCGAGCAGGAAGGTGGAAGAAGGACGATTGCCCTCAAAAACCTTGTGCGGAACCAGTTTTTCATCAACCCCTTCCGCCGCAACTTCATCGGCCGTTTTTCCGAAGGCCAGCGCCTCACCCTGGGCAATCATGTTGGCCATCAGGTAATCCTGATGGGGCGGCAGATCGTGCAGTGATTTTTTAAATCCGATAAAGTCGCAGGGAATCAGCTTGGTTCCCTGATGGATCAGCTGGTAGAAGGAGTGCTGGCCGTTGGTTCCGGGCTCACCCCAGTAGATGGGACCTGTCTGATAATCAACCTTGTGTCCGTCGAGGGTGATGTACTTGCCGGTGCTTTCCATGGTCATCTGCTGAAGGTAGGCCGGGAAGCGTTTCAGGTAGTTTTCGTAGGGCAGCACGGCCTGGGTCTGGGCATTGAAGAAGTTGTTGTACCACACGGTAAGCAGCGCCATGATCACCGGGATATTCTTTTCGAGGGGAGCAGTGCGGAAGTGCTCATCCATTTTATGAAAGCCGTGCAGCATCTGCCGGTAGTGTTCAGGTCCGATGGCGATCATGGTACTGAGCCCGATGGCGGAGGTCATGGAATAACGACCGCCCACCCAGTCCCAGAACCCGAACATATTGCGGGTGTCGATGCCGAATTTCGCTACCTCCTTTTCGTTGGTCGAGAGGGCCACGAAATGTTTCTGAATGGCTGTCTCATCACCCAGAGCCTTCAGTGTCCAGGCCCTGGCTGTCAGGGCATTGGTCATGGTTTCGAGGGTGGTGAAGGTCTTCGAGGCAACGATAAACAAGGTCTCTGCCGGATCGAGGCCCTGAACGGCTTCGGCAAAATCGCTGCCGTCGATATTCGAGACAAAGCGGAAAGTAAGTTCGCGCATGCTGTAGTTGCGGAGCGCCTCAAACGCCATCACCGGGCCCAGGTCGGAACCGCCGATGCCGATGTTCACGATGTTGCGGATGGGTTTGCCTGTGTGACCGGTCCATTGTCCGCTGCGGACCTTTTCGGCAAAGGCCTGCATTTTTCCGAGCACTTCGTGCACCTGTTCAACCACGTTGACGCCATCCACGACGATAGAGGCTTCTACGGGTGCCCTCAGGGCTATGTGCAGCACTGCCCGTTTTTCGGTGGTATTGATCTTTTCGCCGGAGAACATGGCAGCACGCCGGGCTTCAAGGTTGCGTTCGCGGGCCAGTTTAAACAGCAGGCCCAGGGTTTTGCCGGTAATGCGGTGCTTGGAATAATCAAAATAAATCCCTTCTGCATTCAGGGTCAGGCTGTTACCCCTGAGTGGGTCTTGTCTGAACAATTCCCTGATGCTGGTTTTCCGGGTTTCCTGATAATGCTTGTCAAGTGCTTTCCACGACTCAAGGCTGGTTAATCCGTTTTTCATGACGGCTCAGAATTTTTGTTGTTTGGTTTCGATGGCTGAGATCAGGTGATCCCAGGATTTGTTAAAGGCGTCGGCTCCTTCGTTCTGCAACTGGAGACCCAGTTTGGTAACATCGACTGAGGCGCTGGCGTACTTCTGAAGCATCGCCTTTGTTTCGGCCGGTGAATCGGTGAGTACGGGGCCAGCTTCTCCGTGATCGGCCCAGGCGAGCAGGGTGGCTTCCGGAAGGGTATTGATGGTGTAGGGGGCAATCAGGTTCTTCACATAAAGGACATCGGAAGCATTGGGGTCTTTGGTGCCGGTACTCGCCCACAACAAGCGTTGCGGGAAGGCCCCGAAGTTCATGGTACGTTGAACCCGTGTCGATTTCAGAAACCGCAGGTACGATGAGTACGTTTTCTGCATCACTGTGATTCCGAGCCTGTTCTGGAGTTCGGGACTCACCATGCCGGCTACTGCCTTGTCCCAGCGGCTGACGAAGACGGAAGCAACCGAACGGATATCCGGGTTCAGCCCTTGTCTGATGCGGCTTTCCACCCCCCGGAGGTAAGCCTCCGAAGCGGCTTCGTACTGGTCGGGGGAGAACAACAGCGTAACATTCACCGGAATACCTTCGGATATGGCCATCTCAATCGCTGCCAGGCCTTCGCGGGTTCCGGGAATCTTGATGAAAACATTCGGCCGGCCTGTTTTATCGAAGATTTCACGGGCAGCTTCAATGGTTTTGCGGGGATCGTAAGCCAGCAACGGCGACACTTCAATGGAAACAAATCCGTCAAGTCCGTTGGTGCGGTCGTAAACCGGCCTGAAGAGGTCGGCTGCCCGCTGAATGTCTTCAATGGCCAGGTTGAAAAAGAGCGCTTCAGCACTCAGGTGCTGGGATCCGTATTTACGGATGGCATCGTCGTAGTAATCGGAATTGGTTATGGCATTGTCGAAAATACTCGGATTTGAAGTCAGCCCGGTTATGGATAATTCCTCAATATAGCGTTTCAGCGTTCCGTCATCCAGCATCTGCCGGGTAATGTTGTCGAGCCAGAGGCTCACCCCGTGGTTATATAATTCAAGCGTGGGTTTATTCATCGTTTCGGATAAAATTCTGATTGTTTCAGAGAACAAAGGTAAGGGAATCGGATGCAAAAAGGAAAAAACAAAGGATCAATCAGTGGATAAATAAATATATATCACTGAAATACAATACTAAACTACTCAAACAGCATGAGTGCATTTTTGAACATTAACCATTGAATCTATCTTTTGTCCTTCTTGCTGAACAGAAGTACCGAAGGTTTTCCGTCAACCCAGCCGGCACTGGCTTCGCGTTGATTGCGGTAGCATCCGATGGTAGAAATGATCAGGTCGTAATCCGGGAAGCCTTGTTCAACATCCTGAAGCACAATCTGTTTTCCTCCATTCCCCGTCACAGGTACTGCCAGTGGCAGGAGGCTGGCGGTATCGATTTTACATTCAGGATTGAATCCACGGGCCAGGTCGTGGAGGTAGCTTTCATCGGCAGATTCACTGATTACAAGAACATTGCAGATTTTTTCAAAACCCTTGTCGATAAAGAGTCCCACATCGCACTTCGCCCTGTCGAAGAAATAGCGCGCTTTGCCACCGGTTTCATCCTGGCTGAGCAGGGGACGGGAGCTGCCCACGATCAGCAGGTCGAATTTACCACGGTTGGCCGTTTTGATGATCTCCTGTGAAACGTTTTCGGCAGTACGGTAGATGGTTTTGACATCAATTCCGGCCTTTCTGACCACCTCCTTCACTTTCCCGAAGGCCTCTTCTTCGAAGTGGCGGGCGTTTTTGATCGAAATTTCGGTGTTGGGAGTCAGGTGAAGTGCCGTAATTTTCAGGCCTTTCTTCCGGTTTCCGAACAGGCTGTTGATCATGGAGGTAAGCCGTCCGCCGGCTTCGGGGGGGCCAAAAGCAATGAGTACCCTGAGGGCCCCAAAAGCCGCGGCATCAGCCTCCGGTTTGCGGAACAGGTAATTGATCAGGCTCATGGAAGGGCCGGTCATGAAGGTGGTAACCAAAGCCATGAGCACAAGAATGGTGAATATCTCCGGTGACAAAACCCCGATATCGTACCCGATGTTGAGGGCAATCAGTTCAATCAGCCCACGGGTATTCATCAGTGCACCGATCAAGAGGCTGTCTTTCCAGGATTGCCCGGTAAAACGCGCTGCCAGGGCACTGCCGGCAAATTTCCCGGTAACGGCAACAGCAACGACCAACAGGGCTGTGAGCCATAACCCGGGCTCATTCAGCAGGCCGATCTCGGTGCGCAGGCCGGTATAGACAAAGAAGAGGGGAAGCAACAACACGAGGCTGACATCCTCGATTTTTTCGGCCATAATCTGTTTAAACCTCACATTATCGGGCATAATCACGCCGGCCATAAATGCGCCGAACAAGGCATGAATCCCGATGACTTCCGTGATGTAGGCCGACAGCAGCATGGTTCCCATCACCATGGCCACCACCAGTTTGCTGATGGTTTCCCTGACGGTGTATTTGGCTGCAATGCGGTTAAGCAGTGGTCTGACACCGAAAAGCATCAGCGCCACATAGAGAAATGAAATCAGAATGGTGATGAGTGCCCCGCTCACGGCACTGGCATTGGCAATGGCAACCACGAGGGCCAGGATTCCCCATGCTGTGAGGTCGTTGATGGCTGCACAGGTAATGGCCGTCATGCCCATGGGGGTGCGCGAAATACCCCTTTCCTGCACAATTCTTGCCAGTACGGGAAAAGCGGTGATGCTCATGGCAATGCCCATAAAAAGCGCGAAAGGGATAAAACCGGAAGTTGCAGGGGCGAATGAGTTATACAGAAAATAAGCCAGCCCTGCTCCCATAACAAAAGGCACCACAATGCTGCTGTTGCTGATAAACAGGGCGGCACCGGCCCTTTGCTTCAGCAGGCCAACATCGAGTTCCATGCCGATGATAAACATAAACAGGATCAGTCCGATCTGGCTCAGGAACTGAAGATTTCCCAAAGATTCCAGCGGAAAGAGAAATGCGGTCGCTTCCGGGAAATACAAACCTACCAGGGAGGGGCCCAGCATAATCCCGGCGAGTATTTCACCAATCACTGTCGGCTGGTTGATCAGCGACATCAGCCATCCGAGCAGCCGCGAAGCAATGATGATGACCAGTATCTGAAGGATCAGTATGGAGAGGGGGTGATGCAGGTTTACAATACTGTTGAAATCCAGGGAAGCAAAAGAGAATGATTGCTGACTGAGCTGCCGGATACCGGTCCTGCCGGCCTGAAGCGATTTACCGGTATCGAGGATAAACCAGAGCAATGCCCCTACCCCGCTGATCACGACCAGGTTGAGCAACGATCCCCTGAAACCTTTTGTACGTCTGTATGGCATTCTCCGGTAATTGCTATCGTCAAAAATAATTCATCTTCAGGCACCGAAATTGAAATCCTTATTAAAAAATCATGAAAAAATCATTCGGCTGCCGGTGGCTCAGTGTCAAGGTTTTTCAGAATGGCATTCACATCTTTTTCGGTAGCAGTCAGCTTTTCGCGGCAAAATCTGATCAGCGATGCCGCACGTTTCACTTTATCGGAAAGTTCATCCACCCCGATGGAAGCATTTTCAATCTCCGAAACAATGGTTTCAAGTTCAGCAATTGCTGCGGTATAGGTCAGGTTCTTGTTCATTTGGGTTTCCTTTGGGTGAATTTACTGTAAATCAGTTCCTGGGATGTTTCGGTTTCAATTTCGGTCCCGGCTTCCGGTAAATGATCGCTACCAATGGCTTTTCCATGGATGCGGGTGATGGTAAAACCCCGACGGAGCACATTTTCCGGATCGAGCAGCTGAACCTGGTTCCCCAGCAGGCCGAGCCTGTCAGCCTGTTGTTTGAGCAGGTGTTTCTGGTGGAGGTTCAGAAAGCTGGCTGAATTGTTCAGTTTAGAGGAACCGATTTCCAGCAGTCTGAAAGGGAAGGCCGAAAGGGCTGTTTCATAGCGGCTCATGGCAATGCGGTGGTTAAAAACGGCCATATTGACGAGATCCCTGACCCCCCGGGCAAGTATTGAGGTCTCCTCCTTACCCAATAGAATTCTATCCGTGGCAGTCTGGCGGAAGGTTGACATCAGCTCACTGAATTCCCGGTGATGATCTTCGAGCAATTGACGGCTTCCCTCTGTCAGGCCTGAAGTCAATTGTTCAATCCGTTCGTCAAACGACCTGAAGCCGGCTATCACGAAGTGCGCAACATCGGTGGGTGTAATTTTGTTGATGCAGGCTACCATTTCAACCACGGTTTCATTGGTTGAATGGCCGATACCCGTAATCACCGGCAGGGGGAAACCTGCCACTTCAGCCGCCAGGTCATAGTGATCGTAGCACGCCAGCCCGACTTCATCGCCGCCTCCCCGGATGATCAGCACGGCATCGAAATCGTGTTTAAGGGCGGCAATCTGCTGCAGTTGTTTCCGGATGGATTCCACCGCGGCATCCCCCTGCAGCAGGGCTGTGAACAGGCGGGTGATGAAGTGGTAACCATAGGGATTGTTTTGGAGGCTTACCATCAGATCGCTGTATCCTTTGCTGGTCTCAGCCGAAACAATGGCCAGCCTTTTCAGCAGCAGGGGCAGTTCAAGCTGTCTGTTGAGGTCAAATTTCCCCTCCTTTCTCAGCCGTTCAATGGTGGCCATCCGGGCCCTGGCCATCTCGCCCAGGGTGTAAAGCGGTTCAATGTCGGTAATGTGGAGCGACAAGCCATATTCAGAGGTGAACTTAACATAGGCCTGGAACAGTATGGCAGTGCCTTCGGAAAGCGGCTGGCGCGTGACTTCCTCAAACTTGCGTGAGATGCGGTAAAGGTCATCGCGCCAGATAATGCTGCGGACCTGTGACCTGACCTTGCCATCGGACTTCTCTACCAGATCGGGATAACAATGACCCGAGGAAGGATAGAAATTCAGCTTTGAAATCTCCGCCTTGATCCAGTAAGGTGCTGTATAATATTTGCTGAACATGCGCTCAATGCTTCCGGTTATCTCCGAAAGCGAATACACCTGACGGGATCCGGACAAGGGCTGTTCTGTTGGCATGCCTGCAAAAATGGTGGAAAATCCGGTGAAGGAACCAGATTCAAAAATAACAATTAATCATGGATCAGCTACACACCGGTGAGCACATAAAAAAACAGGTTTTGCACAGGATCATCCTGACAAAACCTGAACAAACTGTTTAACAACTTTCCTGTTATGCACTTTCGCTGCAAAGGAATGTGCACTGAAGGATTTGTTGCCGCCTACAGAGAGCGGTTAATGATCATCGTGGGTACACAGGCCGATGATGTTGTGAAACACATCATGAAGCTTTGTGAGGTCTTTGGCAATCACCTCATCACTGCAACCCGATTTTATCTTTTTTTCAAGGGCTGAGCTGTTCTTTACCAGAAGTTTAAGATTCTTCTTTATCCCTTTAACACTGGTATAATCTTCCGGAATGGGTGAGTTCTGCCAGAGGGTGGCTTTTTCAACCATTTCGCCGATGCGGTCGCGGATGGGCTGGTAGTTCCCTTCTTCAAGCGGATGAAAGGTCTGGCTCATGACTTTGTGAAAGTCAACCATCTCTTTCCATTCGATCTTCGTTTGTGCGGAGGCAATATTCATGGCAATCAACAGGACTGCTGCTATGAAAACGGATTTTAAACTCTTTGTCATGGTTTGTTGTTTTATGTTAAGGATGCAAAAGTCGTGAATTTATCCTTACAAAATTTTACAGTACCGGCATTTAACCACCTCCTGTTTTGCATATTAAAAAATTGTTAATTCAGTGTGGTATCCGGATGCAGGCTGTGAAAAGCTGTAAATTTGAGCAGCTTAACTTTATTGCGGTGAAAAAAGCCAGTAAATGAAGACCCTTTACCTGATGCGACACGCCAAATCGTCGTGGAAACATGCCGAACTGAACGATCTTGAAAGACCCCTGCTTGAGAAGGGTCTGAAACGAACCCGGTTGATCATTGACTTTTTAAAAAGTAACAATGTTGATATTGAACTGATTATATGCAGTCACGCGACCCGTTCACTGGAGACTGCCAGGATCATCGCGCATGCGTTTGGCATTTCCAATGACAACTTCAGGGTTGAAAAAGCCGTTTACATGGCCGATGCCGAATCGCTGACCGATCAGTTGTACGACCTTCCTTCCGGGGTTGACAAGGTAATGATCGTTGGGCACAATCCGGCAATTACGAACTTAGCCAACAGTTTTCTGAAAGAAAAAATTGATTATCTGCCCACTTCCGGGGTGATTGCCATTGCTTTCAGCACCGACAGATGGGAGGAGTTGCCCGGGGCTAAATTCAAAATAAAATTTTCTGCCTTTCCAAAACAAATAGAATAACTCCCCATACACCCAGTGCGCATTTTATGGCAAACGTTGATAAGAAATTTGTAAACAGGGAATTAAGCTGGCTTGAATTCAATGGTCGCGTCCTGCAGGAGGCTGCCGACGAAAATACACCACTCATTGAGCGGGTAAAATTTCTTGGTATTTTTTCGAACAACCTTGATGAGTTCTTCAGGGTAAGGGTTGCCACGCTGAACCGGCTGCTTGATTATGAACGCCGGGGAATCGAAAACATGAACTCGAACCCGCGGCGGACCCTGAAAGAGATAAACCGCATTGATGCCCTGCAACAAAAAGAATTTGCCCGCATTTTCAGAAAACTGGTACGGGAACTGGCTCATGAAGGCATTCATATTGTGAATGAGAAAGAGCTCTCTGAAGAACATGGAGCTTTTGTAAGAAGGTTTTTCAACGATCATGTCAGGTCTCAGTTGTTCCCGATTATGCTCAGCAACCTGAAGTCTGCCTCCCTGGTTGATAAATCCATCTACCTTGCAATCAGGTTATCAGGAAAGAACAATGCGATCAATGAGCAGTTTGCCGTGATCAGGGTCCCGGCCGGGCCGCTTTCGAGGTTTGTGCTGCTGCCTTCCACCGAAGGCGGAAAATACATCATCCTGCTCGACGATGTGATCCGCTATTGCCTCGATGACATTTTCTCCATTTTCGGGTACCACGAATTCAGCGCCTATACCTTTAAGTTTACCCGCGATGCGGAACTGGATATCGACAACGATGTATCGAAGAGCTTTCTCGAAATCATGACCGAAAGCCTGAAGCAGCGTAAACTCGGGGCACCGGTGAGGTTCATCTACGACAAGAACATGCCCTCAAAACTACTGGGAATGATCAAGCAGAAGCTTGACATCAGTGAATCGGATACCTTGTCGAAGAGCGGGCGCTACCACAATTTCAAGGATTTTATGTCGTTTCCCGACATCGGGCGCACCGATCTGCTCTATGCACCGGTTGCGCCGCTTGAGCACCGACGGATTCCACGCAAGGAAAGCATCCTGGGCATCATCCGTGAGCGCGACATCATGCTGCATTATCCGTATCAGTCGTTCAGGTACATCATCGACCTGTTGCGCGAAGCCTCCATCGACCCGCAGGTGCGTTCCATCAAGATGACCCTGTACCGGGTAGCGCGCGATTCAAACGTCATCAATGCCCTGATCAATGCAGCGCGAAACGGCAAATCGGTTACTGTTTTCATGGAATTGCAGGCCCGGTTTGATGAAGAAGCCAACATCTACTGGGCAGGCAAAATGCAGGAAGAGGGCATCAAACTCATACAGGGAATCCCCGGCTTCAAGGTTCATTGCAAATTGTTGCTTATCAGACGAAAAGAAAGCGACAAGAACGTCTATTATGCCAACGTCGGCACCGGCAACTTCAACGAACAGACAGCCCGCGTGTATGCCGATGACAGCCTGCTCACCTCCGACCCCCGCATTACTGCCGATGTAAACAGTGTATTCCACCTGTTTGAAAGCAAATACAACCCGCCGAAATTTCACAGCCTGATCGTTGCACCTTTTCACATGCGGAATTTCTTTATCAGACTGATAAACAATGAAATAAAGCATGCTGAAGCCGGCAGGGAAGCCTGGTGCATCATCAAGCTCAACAACCTGGTGGATGACAAAATCGTAAAGAAACTCTACCAGGCTTCACAGGCCGGTGTTAAAGTACGGATTATCTGCCGTGGCACCTGTACGATGATCCCTGGCATTAAAGGCATGAGCGACAATGTGGAGGTGATCAGCATTGTCGACCGGTTTCTGGAGCATTCCAGGGTGCTGGTGTTCAACAACGGTGGTGACGAAAAATACTACATCTCATCCGCCGACTGGATGGTGCGCAACCTCGACAACCGCATCGAGGTGGCCTGTCCGGTCAACGACAAGGGCATACAGCAGGAGCTGAAAACGATGCTGCTGATTCAGTTGAAGGACAATACCAAAGCCAGGATCGTGAACCACGAACAGGCCAATTTTTATAAAGACAGGGAAAAACTACCCAAAATCAGGTCGCAGGTTGAGATTTACAATTACCTGAAAGGCATTTAATCATCCTCAGGCAAATTTTTCTACCAGATCGGCAAGGCGGTGGGCATAGCCGCTTTCGTTGTCGTACCAGGCCACAATCTTCACGAGATCATTGTTATCGCCCAGCACTGCAGTGAGGCCGGCATCAAAAATGGCTGAGTGCGGATTGCCGAGGATATCAACGGACACAATCGGGTCTTCGGTATACTGAAGAATCCCCTTCAGGCTTCCGCTGGCGGCTTTTTTAAAGGCAGCATTGATGGCTGCGGCGGTGGCTGGCTTTTTGAGTGTGCAGGTGAGGTCGGTGAGCGAGCCATCGGGTACCGGCACGCGGATGCCGGCGCCTCCCAGGTTGTTTTTCAGGTGAGGAAAGATCCGGGTTGCTGCTTTGGCGGCTCCGGTGGTGGTGGGTATGATGCTGTACGCTGCTGCTCTGGCCCGGCGAAGGTCGCTGTGCGGCGCGTCGATCAGGTTCTGGTCGCGGGTGTAGGAGTGCACCGTGGTGATGAACCCCTCCTGTATGCCCCAGCGGTCATCCAGGATTTTAATCATGGGTGCCACACAGTTGGTGGTGCACGAGGAGTTGGAGATGATCTGATCGCCGGGTTCTATGATGTGGTCATTGATACCCAGCACCACATACTTCACATCGTCATGGTCTGTTTTTGCCGGCGCAGAAATTATCACTTTGCGGGCGCCCGCCTCAATATGCTTCTGAGCCGATGCCCTGTCGGTAAACCTGCCCGTGGATTCAATCACCACATCCACCCCGAGTTCGCCCCAGTTAACAGCTCCGGGTTCCGGCTCAGCAAATACCTGTATCTTTCTGCGGTTCACCAGCAGAAAGTCCTTGCCTGCTTCCACACGGCCCGCAAAATTTCCGTGAACCGAATCGTACTTCAGCAGGTGGGCCAGTGTGTGTGGATCGGTCAGGTCGTTGACTGCAACCACCTGAATGTTCTTCTTCTTCAACAGAGCCCTGAAGGTAATCCGGCCGATTCTTCCGAAACCGTTGATAGCCAGCTTTATTGTTGCCATGCTTATTGCGCTTAAAAAGAGGGTCAAACCTACACGATTTCGGGGTGACAACCAAGGTGCAGGACATTTTTTTCAGGTAACCAGAGTAACAGGTGGTAATTCAGCCTTCAAAAACAGAAAAAGGCTGCTGTTCTTCGGGTAAAACAGCAGCCTTTTGGATGTGAGACTGCCTGCTATCAATGACAGATTTAACCAACGTCCAAAGTATGTTTATTTTAGCAAAACGCTGTTTGCGCGCGTCTTATCTTCTGACCTGTCTGCATGGGCAAACAGGCAGGCGCGTGCAAACGGCCTATGACTGATAAATGGTGCAACCTGAGTCATCTGCGCATTATGCTCATTCTTTTTTGAGTGAACCCTCAGAAAGGCAGACCATTGTTTATCGTGTTCTCAGTACATCAGGTTGATTGAGCCCATCTGTTCGCTGGTTTCATCGTTTTCATCCCTGAAGAAGGTCCGGTAGAGGTAAATCCCTGAATTTACCGGAGCTCCGTTAACTTTTCCGTCCCAGCTTTCGCTGATATCACCGGAAGTGAAAATAAGGGCTCCCCAGCGGTTGTAGATATTGATTCTGTATTCTTTAACACCGCTGCCTTTCACCACAAATTTATCATTGCGGCCATCCCCGTTCGGAGTAAAGGCCGTGGGAATCAGCAACATGTATTTAGGCGATACATACACCTCCTTGTGCAGACTGTCAACACAGCCATAACTGTTGGTCACAAGCAGGGAGACATCAAAATAATCAGAACTGGTATAGGTATGTGAGAACTGAGGGGTGGTATAGGTGGTACCATCGCCGGCATTCCACAACAGCGAGATGTTGTCGCCGCTGGCGTTACTCAGGAAATCAATGGTTGGGTTTTTGAGGCTGGTGTTCATGGGTGTGGCTTCAAAATCAGCTACCGGCAACGGCCAGGTTTCTACCAGGGCAGCCGAGGTTTTCTGATTAACACATCCACCCGGATTGGTAACCGTGAGGGTAACATCAAATTGCCCGACAGTACTGAACTCCTGACTCAGCTGCTGCAGCTGACTGCTTCCGGCCGCGCCGAAATCCCAGTTGTAGGATACGCCAGGTGCTGTATTTGATGAGACGTCTGTAAAATCTACCGTTAACGGGATACACCCCCTGGTGATACCCGCGGTAAAATCAGCCACCGGCATGGGATTAACCTCCACACCTGCCACCACTTCGGTACTCTGACATCCCAGTTGCGTTACGGTAAGGGAGATTGTCCGCGGCCCCTGACCGGTCCAGCTTACCAGGTGGGGGCCCTGCCCGGTGGTGGATGTAGCCCCGCCATCCCAGTTCCAGTCGTAGGTGGCATAGGATTGTCCGTTGCCGGTATAGGTAACGGTAATGTCATTGCCTTCGCAGACCGCGTTCCCCGAAAGGACAAAATCAGCGAACATCCGTTCTTTCACGGCTACGCTCACCATGGCGGTGTTTACACAATTGTTGGCATCGGTGGCAGTTACCGTGTAATTGGTATTGGCGAGGGGGCCGGCCACCGGGTTCTGCTCGTTTTCGTGCCCTGCCAGTATGTTGTCGGGCTGATCAGCCGACCATACATAGGATACGGCGCCGTTGGCTGAAAGGGTAATCTGTTCATCGGGGCAGATGTTTGACGAAGAGGCTGCTGCCGTAACCACGGGGAGCGGATTCACATTCACGGTTACCACATCCGAAGCTTCGCAGCCGTCGTTTACGGTAAGCGTATAGGTTGTGGTTGTCAGAGGCATCACCTGTACCGTTTGTCCGGTGTAGGTGTTGGTTCCATCGGTCCAGGTGAAGAGTCCGCTGCCGGTTGATGAAATGCCGGTAAGATCGGCTGGTTGGCCGGCACAAATCACCGGATCGGTTCCGGCATCGGCCGTCAGCTGAAACACATTCACGGTAAGGCAGTCGGTGAGGGTATTGCCGCAGTTGTCGGTCACATCCACACAGTATTGCCGTGTAGTCAACGGACTTACGGTTATTTCCCTGCCAGGGTAGGTATCACCCGACAGCATATCGGTCCACAGCCAGATTCCGTTGGGTGTATCGTTGGCTGTAAGGGTAATGGAGCCCCCTGTGCAGATGTTCTCATCCTGCCCGGCATCGGCAAAGGGCTGGCCCACGGTTACCAGAATTTCATCACTTGAGAAGTTGCCGCAATCGTCGAAGGCCGTAGCGGAATAAACGGTATTCACGAGCGGGCTAACGGTGATGGTCTGCGTGGTTTCACCGCCAGGCATCCAGTACCAGGCGGTACCTCCCTGCACCGTGAGGTCAATGGCGTCGTAGAGGCAGATGTTCACTTCGTCAGCCCCCAGATCTGCAATGGGTCCCTGAACGTTGATATTGATGGTATGCTCCCTCTGGGAGCCGCATTCATCGGTAATTGTTACGGTGTATTGCGTGGAAACCGGAGGGCTGATGGTGATGGTTTCGGTGGTTTCGCCGGTACTCCATTGGTAATAATAGGGTTCGACCCCGCCATAGCCATAAGCTTCGAGGGTGAGAATCTCATTACATTCAATGGTCTGATCGGGTGTAACCCCGGAGAAAAACTGCGGGTAATCTTTTACATACAGGGTCAGGGTATCCATATCCACCCCGCAGAGGGAGGAGTTGTAGATGATGGTGATGGTTTCGGTGATGTTTTCATAGAGGCCGTCGTCGATGGGGATGATCTCGAGCACGGCCATGGTATCACCCTGCGGGATGATGATCTCATCGGGAATAAACTCATAATCCACGCCGTTGATGGCCGTGCCACCGATTTCAAGGTTAATGGGATAGTCTACAGGCGTGATATCAAATAATTCAAAAGCAACTGAGGCATTGTTACAGGCTTCTACGGCAGTATCAACGGTAGCGTGGGAAAAGGCGACATTGGCTCCGAGCCCGACGCTGGAAAAACTGTTGGCTTCAAGAAATACACCGGAGTCATAGGCTCCGTCACCGATATCTGCTACAACCAGCTTGATATGATAAGTAGAACAGGGAACTACCGGGCTTCTGGCAACCAAAACTGTTGTAAAGCCATCATATTGAATATAGGGGTTTTGAGAAGGGGTATTCCCGATTCCATTATTCACATAATACTCACAATTCTCGCAAGGACCGTTATTTGAAGTTCCATTGTTAATGTTGTTAATCGAAACATAAATCTGCGGAAACGCCAATATCGGTAATATTGCAATATTTTTAGCATCATTGGTGAACTCATTTCCGCCTGAAATACCCTCCCCGCTGATAAAAAAACCAAACACATCATTATAGGCAGAATTAGCATAGTCGGGGTATTCCTCAGACCCGAAAACATATTTAAACTCAACTATATTTGACTGAGGAATGAAGTCAAATTCCAACACAGCAGCATCCTGAGTATTTCCTCCTGACAGGGTATTCAGATCAATATCTCCGGATGCAGTGTTGTCATATCCTTTACTCGCAGCATTATTAGGGCCTTCGGAATAACTCGCCCTTCCCGATGTCAGGATTATCCCTGAATTGATTCCAAGGTTGGATTCGCCGTAAAAAGACCCCCTGGCGTCAATCACACCCTGATAAGTGATGTTGAAAGTTTCAACTCCCTGCCCGATCAGTACCTGTTGCACCATGGTCACCGGATCTACCCCCTCAACAACCGAGTAATCAGGAAGTATCTGGGCAGAGAGCGGCTGGTAAGTGAGGGAAAGAAGTCCCCACATCATGATCAGGACCACGATCAGGCGGCGACCGGAATGCCTGTTCAGACAATGAATAATACAATGCGTCTTCATATTTGAGGGCAGTATGATAAAGTGAAAAGGATGGGGGAAGCCTGTACCAGACTTGTGCAAAAAGAAGATAAAAAGCGACCCCGACGCATACAAATATAGATTTAATAATAAATCAACTGACAATCCAGGGTTGAATTTCTAAAATTTTTTAAGATGATTCTCAGACATAAACAGGCCAGACTGGTCGGAAATATTGGTCGTAAAAGGGAAAAAATCGCTTTGCAAAACCGGGTTAATCGCTATCTTTAGCGACAAAAACCAATACCAAAAAAGAACAATGGATAAGTTAAATGCCTACCTGGAAGCCAACAAGGACCGGTTTCTCGATGAACTGTTCGGGTTGATCCGCATTCCTTCAATCAGTTCAATATCTGATCACAAGCCCGACATGCTCAGGGCTGCAGAATACTTGAAAGAAACCATGCTGAAGGCCGGAGCCGACCGCGCAGAAATCATACCGACTGCCGGCAATCCGGTGGTTTATGGTGAGAAAATCATTGATCCGGCTAAACCCACGGTGCTGGTGTACGGTCATTACGACGTGATGCCGGTTGACCCGCTCAACCTGTGGACCTCACCCCCCTTTGAACCTGAAGTGCGGGACGGAAAGATATTCGCCCGTGGTGCCGACGATGACAAAGGCCAGGCTTTTATGCATGCCAAGGCATTTGAAGCCATGGTTCAGACCGGTACGCTGCCCTGCAACGTAAAATTCATGATCGAAGGTGAAGAAGAAATCGGATCGCCCAACCTGGAGAAATTCTGTGCCGAACACAAAGCGATGCTGAAAGCCGATGTCATCCTCGTCTCCGACACCGGAATGATTGCTCAGGATATTCCCTCCATCACTGTAGGGCTTCGTGGACTGGCCTACCTCGAAGTGGAAGTAACCGGGCCCAACCGCGACCTGCATTCCGGACTTTTCGGCGGAGCCGTCGCCAACCCCATCAATGTGCTGTCGAAAATGATCGCCTCCCTGACCGATGAGAACAACCGGATCACCATCCCCGGATTTTACGACAAGGTGCTGGAACTTACGGCCGGTGAGCGGGCAGAAATGGCCAAGGCACCCTTTAACCTAGATGAATACAAAAAAGCCATCGACATCGCTGAAGTCTGCGGTGAGGCCGGCTATTCAACCATGGAACGCACCGGAATCCGGCCGACCCTTGACGTCTGCGGCATCTGGGGCGGCTACACCGGAGAAGGTGCCAAGACCGTGCTTCCGTCAAAAGCGAGCGCCAAAATCTCCATGCGCCTGGTTCCGCATCAGGACCACGAAGAAATCTCTGAACTGTTTGAAAAACACTTCATGCAGATTGCACCGCCTTATGTGAAAGTGAAAGTAACCAACCTTCACGGAGGCCAGGGCTATGTTTCGCCCACCGACACCCGTGAATACATGGCTGCCAGCAGGGCCTATGAAACCACCTTCGGTAAGAAACCGGTGCCGGTACGCAGCGGCGGCAGTATCCCCATCATTTCCACCTTCGAAAGGGTGCTCGGCATCAAATCCATTCTGATGGGCTTTGGCCTCGAATCCGATGCCATCCATTCACCCAACGAGAATTACCCACTGTTCAACTTCTACAAGGGTATTGAAACCATCCCGTATTTCTACAGATTCTATTGCGAATAGCACCGGCAGAAAACAGGAACTTTTTTGCATAATAAAGCCCCCCGAACCGTCCGCAACCTAACCGGAACTGTGTTCAGGGGGCTTTGCTATGAAAAACGGTAAACATCAGGGAATGCCACCCACTGGTCTTAAAACTGCGAAGGAAGAATTATTTTCCTCGTAAATCTTTTGCCGTCTTCAGTAAATGCGCGGAGCAAGTAAACACCTGCCGGAAACTGGCTCAGGGAGATGGTTTGTTCTGCAGAAGCCGGAATCCTGTACGACCTTACCAGGCTGCCTGCTAAACTGTAAATCTCAATCACCGAAGCACCACCTGTATTGGTTATGCTGAGCTGCCGGCCCTGCTGAAGGATTTTCAGGGGATGCTCTCCAGCGGAATCCTGCTGAATGCCGGTCTGCTTCTCAATGTGTTTCAGAATCTCCAGCACCCACAGCCGGTACATCTCACCACTGGGATGCAATCCATCACCGGCAACAAGCCAGGGCTGTGCAAGCCCGTTGCGGCTGATGGGTGTGATGTCGATGTATTTTACGCCATAGCTTCCGGTGATGGCTTTGTTTATGGCATTGAATTCATCAATTTCAGCACTGATCTGCGGGTTCCCGTTTCCGAAAGGGGTATAGGCATAATCGGGGATCGACAGCACAAATACGTGCCGGGGATTGCCTCCGGCCAACGTTATCGCCTGCTGAAGCAGTTGGGTAAACTCTGTGGAATACACCTGCAGAGTACCCCCCTGATATTGGTTGTTGACCCCGATCAGCAGGGAAACCAGGTTGTAACCTGTAAGGGGCAGTTGCTGATTGACGGCATTCTGAAGATTGTCGGTACGCCAACCGGTCTGGGCAATGGTTTTTAAGGCGTCCACCTGATAACCCAGCGATTTCAGCTGAGCGGTCAGTTGCTCCGGCCAGCGTTCATCTGCCACAACGCTTTGTCCGATGGTGTAGGAATCCCCAAGGGCGAGCATTCTCACCGGCTCACGCACAAGGATGTTCTGAGGTAAACCGGCTTTGAAAACCAGCATCAGCAGAAAAATGAGTAAGATCCTTCTCATAATCCGAAAATATAAATCATCAACCAAGAGACTGTTTAAAATGATTATTTCGATTTTCAACAGGCCCGTCCTTCAGGGCGGGTTACGAATCAAATATCACAGATAAAGGCAAAATTTAAACAGTCCGGATTCCGTTATCCGCTAATTATAACTGTTATGCCAAACTGACAAAAAAAAACAACACAAACCAGAATACCTCAGAGCCCTGAAATCCTCTTAACCTTCCTTCAGGCTTCTATTTCAGGAAGCTCAGCATAGAATCCATGACATTACAACAAAACAATGCCCGTCAGGTTGAAACAGTGTAAAAAAAAGGCCCTCTCGCTGAAGACCTTTTTTCAATAAATGCTATCGCTGAAGGTTGGGAACCTATCTCAACACTTTCGCTGTGAAGGAACGATTTCCATTGATGACCTGAACAATCATCAGGCTTTGCGGGAAACTGCCGAGGGGCAGGCTGAACATGCTCTGGTTGGTTTCTGCGCCGTACAGCCTTCTTCCGGTGAGATCGGAAATGATGATCCGGTTGTTGCCCGGGGGCAAATCGCCGATCTGAAGCACCTGGTTGCGGACAAAAACCACAGGATCAGGCGTACTGAGGGTCTCTGCAGCGGTTGAAATGATGGTGAAGGTGCCTTCCTCAGAGAAGGCTGAGCCGGCAAACGCCTGGTCGATGGCCTGAATCCTGAAATAATAATCCCCGGGGGCCATGCCCCTGAAAATGACAAAATCGTTGTTGCCGCTGTTGCCCGGGCCAGCAACGAAGCGGTTGCCTGTGGAGGCATCAGCCTGCGGGGTGATGATGTCGATGGCACCGCTGGAGGTACCGACCATCACATTGTAAGTGATGGCCATCTGGGGTGACTGCAGGTCTTCAACCCTTCCCCAGCTGATCACCGCATAATCGCCATAAACATAGGTATACAGATCGCCCGGGACTCCGGGTAGTGTATTCTGCTGGAAGGGCGAGGTCTGCAGATCGTTGCGGAACAGGTAAGTGGCCGGGTTGCCCGAAAGGCCCGAAAGCAGAAGGTCGTAATCGCCATCGTTGTCGAAGTCGCCCCAGGCTGAGGAGGCTCTTTCGATGAATGGCAGTCCGGCATCAAAATGGAAAAAACTGCCTGCTCCGTTGTTATTATAAATCAGGGTAGAGGCGTTGCCGCATCCGGCATTTTCACCAGCCAGCATAATGTCGAGATCACCATCGTTGTCATAGTCAATCCAGTCGGCCGGGCCGAGGGCAGTGCCAATGAGTCCGGCATTTCCAAAGCTGAAGGTACTGTTGCCGTTGTTGCGGTAAACTGTGGAAACGGGTACAAGTGAGGGGTCTTTACCGGTGATGAGGATATCGAGGTTTCCATCGTTGTCGTAATCGCCCCAGCGTGCCGCTCCGCCCACAGCGCCTTCCAGTTCACCCTCCAGGCGGGTAAAGGTACCGTGGTTGTTGATATAGATAAATACATCGGCCACAGAACCGGCATCACCTACCATCAGGAGGTCGAGGTCGCCGTCGTTGTCACAATCGCCCCAGGCCACTGAAGGTGAATTCATGATGGTTAACCCTGCACTGATTTCCGTGAAGGTCCCGTCTCCGTTGTTCCGGTAAAGCCGGGTATCCCAGCCCCCGGAGATCACCATATCGGGATAACCATCGTTGTTGTAGTCACCCCAGGCCAGGTCTCCATCAGAACCAGGGGTAAAAAAGCCGGATTCTATGGTCTGGAAGGTGGCATCACCATTGTTTTTGAAGAGATAGGTTGCCGCACCTGAGGCATTGCGTCCGGTAATGGCAATGTCGATGGCGCCATCAAGATCATAATCTGCCAGGGCCACAGAACTGTTGTACAATCCCGAAAAGCCTGCATTCACTGCTTCAGTGAAACTTCCGCCCTCGTTGAGAAATATCTTTCCGGTGGTTTCCGATGCACTGTTCTGACCTGCCAGCACGATATCAAGGTCTCCATCGTTGTCGAAATCCGCAAAGGCAGATGCACTTCGACCTACGGCCGGCAACACAGAATTGATATTCACAAATGGCTGTGCGGCTGCGTAATAGCTGCTGATTAAAAATAATCCAATGAGGGTATAAAATCTTTTCATCATTGCAATTTGTTTGTTTGGCCGTGAAAATACAAAATAACAGACTTATATATAAGATGCTGCATATAAAAATTTGTCCATTGCCTGAAATCTTCCGGGTATTTCATTTTGTAATGTGCTGGAGATTTTTTTGACACCAATTCTCCAGGACACCAAGTAAGCACCAATTATTATTTAATTATTCATTCTATTTAAGTCAGGTATATGGTTAGATCTAAACAATTTTCACAGCAGAAATAATGCAGGCATATTAGGAATTAATGAACCATGTGTAGTTCTGTGATGGTTATCCACTTTTCTTAGTTTGCTATACGTTAAATACCATTTCTGATACTCACAACATTGAAATTTATTAAATATCCCAACCGCTTCCTGGTTAATTTCAAATGACTTAAGACTTGCTCAGGCCAAACTGGGTCTATTGTTTCTCTGGCCTTTAGTTCGCAAATTATCTTTTCCTCCACAAAAAGGTCTAAACGCAACCCTTCGTCAAATTCAATGTTATCATAAATGATTGGAACATCAATCTGGCGGTGGTAAGATAAGCCCCTTTTTGATATTTCATGACAAAAACATATTTCATAAACTTTTTCAAGGAGTCCAGGCCCAGGATTCTTATGTACTGTGAAAGCAGCATCAACTATTTGTTTACCAATTGCATCCAATTCTTCAGGAATCGGTTCTAAATACTTTTGGTGAGAATTAGTGTTTTGGAGATTTGGTGTCATATTTTTAATTTTTAAGGTTATGTTAAGAGTAATATATTTTTCTGGCACATCAAATACTGAATAACCCAACCTTCCGGATAACCCGCTTTTTGACCCGGCTTAAATCAAAAAAATAAGACAATTGTTTCCATTCACAAAACCTTCAGGCCTGATTTCTGTTTTAACTGGTTAATTATAACCGGAATCATCCGGTGCAAACAACCTATAAACCAAACCATGGAAACAAACATAGAAACCATCGAAATTTCAGAAAACACCAGCAGCGGAGCCTGTGGCTGCGGGTCGGGAGGCTGCGGTTGTCACTCGGGAGGCGGCGATTACCTTGATTTTAACCCTGATCAGCCGGCCAGATACCAGCTGATTCAGGAAGGTGACCACATTGTTGAATTCGGGTCGGGCACAGGACAGGAAGCTGTGGCCATGGCCGCCGCAGTGGGCACTTACGGGAAGGTAACCGGCATCGATTTTTCGGATAAAAACATAGAATCGGCCAACAACCTGCGTGAACAGGCTGGTCTTACCAACCTGGAATTTGTCAAAGGCGACATCCAACAGGCACCTGTTGAGGATGAGTCGGCCGACCTGATCTTCGCCACCTGCGTTTTCAACCTTCAGACTGACAAGCAGAAGGTAGCCGACGAAATGTACCGTATTGTGAAACACAACGGGTATGTGTGTGTGTCAGACTTTGTCATCCTGGAAGACATTCCCGATGGACTGCGAAAGGAGGCTGCTTCCTTTGCCGGATGCATTGAAGGGGCCGAAAAAGTGGATGCCTTCATGAACTACTTCCGGAAAACCGGATTCACCTCCGGTGGTATTGTGGAGGTGAAGAAGGTAAAACTTCCGGATGAAATGCTGGAAAAACACCTGACAACGGATCAGATTGAACGTTACAATGACATCAACGCCGATGAAGGAATATTCAGCGTAGTGCTGGTGGTTGAGAAACCCGAAACCTGTACAGCGGAAACCTGCTGCCACAATCCCGACAAGCATAAAAATCACTGATTCAGATAAACATAAAAGAAGCCCTGACAACCATCAGGGCTTCTTTTTTCATCCACAGGACGGATTACTGTCTTTTCCTGAACTCTTCCAGGCCACTGTCGAGAAACTCCAGAAACTTATCCACATCAAGATCATAGGCTCTGGGGGGTACCAGCAGTTCGCCCTTTGAATCAAGCAGCACATAATAGGGCTGTGCGTTGATGTTGTATTTGCTGATCTGATAGTCGGCGTATTTTTTACCGATGGTCTTTTTCACCTTACCGTCGTAGGTTGAGGTTATCCACTCCGATTCGGGCAGTTCAGTTTTATCATCCACGTAAAGGGCTACCAGCACAAAATCTTCGCGCAGTTTTTTCAGTACGCGCGGGTCGGACCACACACGGGCTTCCATTTCACGGCAGTTTACACAGCCATGGCCGGTAAAGTCGATAAACACCGGTTTATTCACCTTTGCAGCACATCCCAAAGCCTGGTTGTAATCAAAGTAGCCTTCCAGACCATGCGGCAGGTGCAGTTTATCACTATACTTCGGTTTTTCGCAAAGCGAGGATCCTGAATGCGCTGTTTCGCCGCTTCCACCTGAACCGAATACCTGCACATTGTCACGCACTATTTTATTCAGGTCAAAGTCGTGGGTAGCCTGTGGAGGCAGGTAGCCCGACAAGGCCTGCAGCGGTGCCCCGAACATACCGGGAATCATGTAGATAACAAAGGTAAACGTGGCGATGGCCAGTCCAAGCCGGGGAACCCCGATGTACTTCAGGTCACTGTCGTGCGAAAACTTCAGTTTGCCCAGCAGGTAGAATCCCATCAGGGTGAAGATTACAATCCAGAAGGCCAGGTATATTTCGCGGTCGAGGATACCCCAGTGGTAAGTCTGATCGGCAATGCTGAGGAACTTGAGACCCAGCGCCAGTTCGATGAAACCCAGCACCACCTTCACCGAATTGAGCCAGCCGCCCGATTTCGGCATGTTGTTGAGCCAGCGCGGGAAGAAGGCAAAGAGGGTAAACGGCAGGGCGAACGCCAGCGAGAAGCCGAGCATCCCGACAATGGGTTCGAGCACTTCTCCACCGGCGGAGGCCACCAGAATGGCACCCACGATCGGTCCGGTGCACGAAAACGAAACCAGCACCAGGGTAAAGGCCATGAAGAACGAACCGATAATCCCGCCACGGTCAGCCTGGGCATCCGATTTGTTGATCATCCAGCCCGGCAGGGTGATCTCGAACATCCCCAGAAAGGATGCCGCGAAAAAGACGAAGATCAGGAAAAACAACACATTGGGCAGCCAGTGGGTACTCAGGAAATTCGCAAAATTGGCCCCGAGGGTAACCGCAACCACGGTTCCGATAACGGTGTAAATAAAGATGATGGAGAACCCATAAATCAAAGCCTGGGCCTTGGCTTTTACTTTGTCTTTTTCCTTGAGGAAGAAAGTTACGGTCATGGGGATCATCGGAAAAACGCAGGGGGTGAGAATGGCTGCCAGTCCGGCAATGAACGAGAAGAAGAAGAGCGTCCACAACGACGAATTTTCTTCAAGGCCACCGGCTTTGGAGGCTGATACCTCAGCTTTGGATGCCGTATCTTTCACCGCTTCGGTTACTGCATCGGCAGTCACGGTATCGGCATCAACCTGTGCTGTTCCGGATTCAACCGGGGCTTCGGTCACAGCAGCTGCAGCGGGGTTACCCTTGATGCTGAATTCAAAGTCAACGGTTTCAGGAGCCAGGCACTGCTTGTCGTCGCAGCACATAAACTCAAGATATCCGGTGATTTTAAAATCTTTTGGAGATAACACCTTAATTTTCTGAGTAAATACGGCCTTTTCGGAGAAATATTTCAGGGTTGTCTGAAACTGGTTGTCATACTCTTCAATCGCTTTGGGCTCTTTTACTTTACCGATGGTCTCGTAGTTGCTGCTTTTCTCAAAATTGAAGGAGGTGGCTACCGGTCCGTCGGGTGGCGGAGGCACATCCTGAGAGTAAAGGTGCCAGGGATGATCGATGGTAGCCGAAAAAATCAGCTGCACTTCACTGGCAGAAATCTGCTTTGTACTGAATGACCATTTGACCGGCTTGATGATCTGTGCTCCTGCCAACAGCGGGAAAGAGAACATCAGGATAAGCAAAAGGCTTGTGAATCTGATTGATAATCTCATGGTTACAGTGTATTTAAATGATGGTTAATCTAGCCACTCAATTTTCAGGATGTCGCTGGTTTCAGGGGTAACCCTGAAATCGTTCCCTATGCGGTGGCCCACCAGCCAGGCTATCTGGTTGCCGCTGATCAGCAGCCAGGCATTTTCTTTTTCAACAATCGAGAATTTATTGTCGATGAAAAAGTCGCTGAGTTTTTTGTTGTTGTTCATGCCGTAAGGTACAAAGGTATCCCCTTCCTTCCATTTGCGCAGATGCAGGGGCCATTCGATTTTTAAAGCATCCAGCATGGCGATGCTGCCATTGCGCGGAACAATGAAATCGGGGCTGTTCTGAAGGGTACTCAGCCTTAACTGAATCGGCTTTTTGAGCTCGCGGGTCTGCTCATCGATGGATATTTCACCCGTTGGTTGGGCACCAGCCAGGCCCAGGGCACTGATCAGGAGCATTTCCCGGTCTTTCACCACCCGGTGGGTCGGTGAAAAAAACTGTTTCCCGGATATCTCGGAAAGCCCCGCAGCAATTTCATCTGTAACATTGCGGTTAAAATTGAAGGGACTCAGCAATTCGTACAGGTAGGCCTCCACAGGGCTGAGCTTCATCAATTCGCTGATGCTGAAAGAAATACTGTCACCGGTACAGGTGCTCACTTTTGCGTTGACCTCCTCAAGGTGATTTTTGAGCAGCAGCTCCGTTTCGCGCATGCGGTCAATGGTGGTGGTGATGGTCTTTCTGAATTCCGGATTTATTTCGCCCAGTAAAGGCACCAGGTCATGCCTGATCTTGTTGCGCAGGTATTTCGACGACCGGTTTGAACTGTCTTCGCGGTACGAAACGGCCTCATCGCTGGCAAACTCTTCAATGTTACGTCTGAAGGCAAACATCAGGGGATGCACAATGCGGGTGCGGTTGGGGAGGATGCCATGCAGTCCGCTGATGCCTGTTCCCCGCAGGATGTTGATAAAAAAAGTTTCAATCTGGTCGTCGAGGTGGTGGGCAGTAGCAACCACCCTGAACCCTTCACTGGTCAGCAATTCGTCGAACCATTCATACCGGAGGGTACGCGCGGCCATCTGAACAGAAATCTTGTTGAATCCTGCATACTCACGCGTTTTGAAATGCTTCACAAAAAACTTCACCCCATAGGTTTCAGCCATTGACGATACAAAAGCCTCATCCTGGTTCGATTCGCTTCCCCGCAAACCGAAGTTGCAATGAGCGATGGCAAAGTTGAAACCTGCACGGTGAAACAATTCTGCCATCACCATGGAGTCAACTCCTCCGCTGATGGCAAGCAGCACCGGCTCCTCAGGCCTGAACAGCCTGAAATCGGCTATATATTGCTGAAACTGTGTTAGCATGTGGCAAAGTTATAAAAGTTGATGTTTCAATCTTTAAAAGCTTTCCGGGTTCAGCAGACCTCAGGTGGCAGAATCCTGCAAAATCCCTGCCTGTGAAAATTACCATGAATGTATCTGCCTGTTTGTTAAATTCTTGCAAAATTCTCTCCTCCTTCACTGGTGGCCATAATTCAATCTTTTTATTGTGCTGAATCAATGCCGGGGTCTCCTTCTGTATTCAGGACTTACAGCCCTGGCTTCTGCCTAAGCATGTTCATTCTGAGTACTTTCCAGTGGATATTATTCCTGTTCAGTTCCGCTGAAAAATCAGGATCCACCTTAAACCCTGCACCCTCGTAGCATCTTATTGCAGCAGTGTTCCAGTCAAATACATGCAGCTTCAAGCTTTGTACTTCCGGATCTGAAAATGCCTTTCCGGTCAGCAATGAAATAAGTTCTCGTCCAACACCCTTCCCCCTGGCAGCCGGATTTCCAATCAGAATACGGCACAGTTTCACAGTATCAGCCGTTTCGCGGTAGATTTCCGCATGGCCGATAGCCTGATCATCATTCACAACAACAAAAGCTGTGCGCCGGGGGTCTGCAAGATAGGTGCTGAGTTGCCCGTGATCAAGGGGGAAGCTGAAAATGGCCCCGGCAAACTGAATCAGTGAGGGTTCATCCGGCACCCAGGCAATCAGCCGGTCGAAATCAGCGGCATCAAAATCCTTTAAATCAATTTTATGTTCAGGGCTGCCCATACCAGCTGGCAAGGTTTTTCCGGTTTATCTGATTCAGGATATTTTTGCCTTCCGGTGTGTAGAGAAAATCCAGTTCGGACTTGTAGCGTTCGGTTATTTTTCCCCTCACAATTTTCAGCAAGGAGTTCATGAGGTGGTTCTGTTCTGTAAAGGCTTCCGGCAATACACAGATGGCAGATGGCAGCCACCTTTCGGGAAACAAGCCAGCGTATTTGCCATGACGGAAATATGCATTTATCTCACCTTCAATGAGTTTCAGTGCAGCATCTGTAGCTTCAGGCGATCCGGGTTTAAGTCCATGATGTTGCAGAAATCCATTGATTGCTGAAATATCCGGCACCACCAGGCCAACGGTAAGCGGCTGCTGGTTGTTGTAAAGCATGCACTGGCTGATGTAGGGCGACTGGTCGGTAATGGCCTCTTCGATGCCTTCGGGACTGTACTTTTCGCCATCGTTGCTGATCAGCAGACTTTTAAACCTTCCCTTGACAACCAGATAGTTGTCTCCATCCATATAACCCATGTCGCCGGTAAACAGCCAGCCATCGCGGAGTACTTCACTGGTGGCTGCCTGATTTTTCCAGTACCCCTTCATGATGTTGTCGCCTTTGACCACGATTTCACCGGTGACGCCCCGGGGCAGTTCATTCCCCTTTTCGTCGCAGATTTTCAGCTCAAGATAGTCCACCAGCTTGCCGGATGTCCCCATTTTAATGTTCTTCAGGGAGTTGGACGAAATGACCGGGGCTGCTTCCGAAAGTCCGTAACCCTGGCATACCGGAATACCGATGGCATAAAAGAACTTCTGCAGATCGGTGTCGAGCAGAGCCCCTCCTCCGATAAAAAATTCCAGCTCTCCGCCAAATGCTTCTTTGATCTTGCGGAACAACAAAAGATTATACAGCCAGACCAACGGCTTCAGCAGCATCCGAAAACCTTTGCCCTTATCGGAACCAGAACCGTTGTACAGATACGACACCCTGAGGGCATGATTGAACAGGGTTTGTGCCAGCTTTCCTTTCTGTTCGATCCCGGCTTCGATATTTTTTCTGAAATTTCTGGAGAGTGCCGGAACACTCATCATAATGTGGGGTTTGATCTCGCGGATGTTAACGGGCACATTTTTCAGCGTTTCGAGGGTGGTTTTTCCGGATTGTACCGAGGCAACCGAAGCGCCTTTGGCCATGAAGCAATAGAGGCAGGCGGTGTGCGCGAATGAATGGTCCCAGGGGAGGATGGCCAGTGTGCGGTGGGTAGGCGGAATATCCATCAGGGTAAGCGCCTGTTTAACGTTGGTCACGTAATTGAGGTGCATGAGCATGATGCCCTTGGGGTCGGCTGTGGTTCCGGAGGTATAGGAGATGTTGGCCAGGGTGTCGGGACCTGCAAAAGCCATCCTCTCTTTAACACAATCAGGCTGAAGTTGCAATAAATCCGACCCTTTGGCAGAAATTTCCGGGAACGAAAAATCGCCGGGCCGCTCAGCTGGTCTTTCATCCATGTACAATACAGCCTCCAGGGCAGGCAACGCCTTCCGTATCTCTTCAATTTTGGGTGCCTGAAGTGCGGATACCATGATAAAACGACACTCCGAATGCTGCAGCCGGAACTTAAGGTCGGTATTGGCGTCGAGTTTCACCGAAAGCGGCACGCTGCAGGCTCCGGCATACAACACCGCCAGTTCTCCGGTAATCCAGGCATTCCGGCCTTCCGAAAGAATGGCTACCCGCTCACCGGGCTGCAGCCCGACAGCAATAAGTCCGGCTGCCAACTGGTAAACAGACTCCCTGACTTCGGCATAGGTATACCCCTGGTATGAAGAACCTTTTTTTTCCCTCAGGTAGATGTTGCCGGCAAAGCGTGCGACACTGTCTTCAAACAGATCGATGATGGTTTTCATTCACTCCGGTTTGGACTGCAAAATAAAGATATTCGCAGGAAAAAAAACCTGTTTCATGACAAGTTACAGAATTATTTCGACATCTGGTTGCAGAGAGAAACCGGACCAGGGGAAGGGTGATTGTTTTCTGAGATCGATCAGTTCGAAAACCGGTATCCCAGAGAGAGGAGCACAGGCGACAATCCATTGGCAAACTCTACATAGTGGTATGTTTTCAAATGGTCTATATATTCATCAACCTCCTCACTTCTCAGGGGCAGAATCAAAGCCAGTGTCCAGCAGCCGATTCTCGGCCCCTTCCGCCTGAATTCGATTCCAAAGCCGAAACTCGGGCCGTAAAAAAGCTTGTTCAACTCCTGCTGGTTCATCACGGCAATGGCAGCATTGTATCCATACATGGCCGTAAAATAGGGGACCACCCTGCTGGTTGAGTTCTTCCCCGTGAGGCGAAGGCTGGCACCGCCATTAATGCCGAAACCGGCAAAGGCATAGCCACCTCCGGCGTACACCCCGATGCTGTTGCCAAGATTGTACATTAAATTCACTCCCAGCCCGCCAAAATCGAGACCGGTACCTATCCCTACAAAAAAGCGGTTCCCGTATTCCGGCATTCTCAGCCGGATACTCTGGTATCCGATATGACTGATTTCAGACCTGGATATCTGCTTCTGAAACTCTTCACCGTTGTAGCGGTAATTGTACAGAACCTGAAATTCTGTCTCCTTCAGAATTTTGCAGAGTATCTCGTCTCCCGCAGTTGTTACGATGGTATCCTGAGCAATTAATGTTTGTACTGGCAGGATCAGAACCAGGAATAGGCATGTCAGAATTTTCATTATAGCTGTTTTTGATTATTAAGTATTTGACGCTAATTATCAATGGATTACAGGATAAAACGCTCTTATCAATTCAACTACAATGTTATGAAATATTTTATTGATAATGGCTTTAAGAAAAAAAATCAACCCTTCATATTGGTCGTTTCCGCAGGTTATCTGTACTGATATACCCGGTACTTTTGCCACCGCTGTACCAGGGATGTTTATTAAATTTTCTTAAAACCGGAACAATAGGACCTTGATTGTGTTTGAGTGTCACACAAAACCGACAACCGCTATCAGAAGATGAAAGAATATACACTCACGCGTTATCGCAGGATGCTGGCGGTTAACCGTTACTACAAGATTACGAAGTTCTATTCCTTTCTTAAGGATACGAGCATCAAAGCGGCTCTTTCTTTCCTGATAATCGGGCTGGTATTGTTTGTACTCGAGTATTTTTTCCTTGACTTTGAAGTCCTCATCCAGAAGATGGTTGACACCTTTTCAGCACCGGCCATCATGGTTGTTTTTCTGATATCCGAAACACTGCTGGGATTGATACCGCCTGAAATCTTCATTGCCTGGAGCGCCAAAACATCCCATCCTCTTTTCCTGCTCTTCCTGCTGGCCACCATGTCTTACGCCGGAGGGGTAATTGCTTATGGTTTGGGAAAACTGCTGGTAAAAGTTCCTTCTGTCAGAAATTATCTTGAAACAAAGATTGCCGTCCACATTGTCAATTTACGCAAATGGGGCGGATTCTTTGTTTTTGTAGGCGCAATGCTGCCGGTGCCGCACAGTATGGTAAGTACCGCCTGCGGCCTTATCGGTTATAATTTCAGGCATTACCTCATCTGGGCTCTGTTCAGGTACCTGCGTTTCGCCATTTTTGCCCTGGTGATTTTCAGGGTTCTCTGACCGTGCAGACAACGCTGTGGATCAATCAGCGGTTGGGACCTGCCGGTCGACAAAATACATATCTACGGTGCCCTTGTTCTTGGCTTCAATTTTTCCGCGATAGGTACACTCAAAATCGGCATTGATTTTCTCCCAGGTCATCTGCGAAACGTTAACTTTGCCCACTTCGCCGCTTGATTCCATTCTTGAAGCCAGGTTAACGGTATCGCCCCAGATATCGTACTGAAATTTCTTGATCCCAACAATACCGGCGACTACGGGTCCGGTGTGTATGCCGAGTCTGAGTTCAAAGAAGGGACGTCCTTCGCTGATCCGCTGAAGTTTCATCTCCTGCATAAAGCGCTGAATATCGAGGGCAGCCTTCACCACATCGGTCGGGTTGGTGCGGTTGGCGACCGGCAATCCGCCCGCACACATATAGGCGTCCCCGATGGTCTTGATTTTCTCAATCCCATAACGGGTAATGATCTCATCGAAATTCCTGAAACAATAATCAATCTCGGTTACCAGTTCCGTTGGAGAGAGTTGCTCGGCCAATGAGGTAAAGCCTTTAAAATCCGTAAACAAAACGGTGACTTCATCAAAGTGTCTGGCTTCTGCATAGCCTTTATCTTTCAGCTCTTCTGCAACTTCAGCCGGGAGAATGTTGAGCAGAAGGTTTTCAGAACGGTCCTTCTCCTTCTGGATCACTGCCCTCGACCGCCGGATATACCTCAGCCTGCTGTAGAGCCCCCCGGCCATCACCAGCAATCCGAGTCCTGAAACCAGGAAAATGTTCTTCCGGTTTTTCTGGCGGTTAATTTCCAGTTCCGACAACAGTTTCTCTTCAACAATTTTCTTGTCAAAATCATACTGAACCTCTTTTCGGGCAATCTCAGCGATGTTTTCCTGATTCAGCAGGGTATCCTTCAACTGGCTGAAAAGTGTAAGATATTTGAAGGCGCTGTCGAACCGTCCGGCATCCTGATAAAGTGAAGTCAGGCCCTGCAACGCATCCTTCTCGGGGTATGGGGCACCGATTTCCTGCGCTATAGCCCTGGCCCTCTGAAAGTATGAGGCACCTTCACTGAACCGGCCGGCCGTACGGCTGAGATCGCCCAGACCGACGAGGTTGTAGATCATGGAAAATTTGTCGCCCGCCTCTTCATTGATCTCCAGTGCCTGTTTATAATATTTTAACGCTTCCGGAATATTGCCTGAATCTTCATAAACCCTGGCAATGCTGTTATATGCCTGTGCAATGTTGGTCATGCTTCCGTCGCGTTGAGCAATAACCAGCACCTGATTGAAATAATAGAGTGCTTTTTCGAAATTGTTTTCAGCTGAATAGGTTATGCCGATGTTTCCCAGACTGTATAATTTCGCCGATTCATTTTCCGATTTCTCCAGCAGGGCATTTGCCCTCAGAAAATAGGTCCGGGCTTTGCTGTATTGCTCAAGGTTGAGGTACACAATGCCGATGTTGTTCAGGTTGTTCGACATTTCAGTATCATTCTTCAGTTTCTCGCTCAGACTGAGGGCAGAAAGAAAATAACTGATGGCCTTAACGTCGTCGCCGAGACTGAGCTGGATATTTCCGAGTGTATTGTAGCAAATACTCATTCTCAATTCATCGTTGTTTTGCTTGAAATAGCCAAGTGCCTGTATTACAAGGTCTCTGGATGTAACAAAATTGCTCATATCCTGATGGGTACTCCCCATCTGATAAAGGGTAACAGCCATTTCTGTTTTGTCGTCAAAGTCCTTTTGAATTGCCAGGGCCTTTTCATAATAACCGAGGGCTTCTATTGAGAGTCCGGCAATGTTGCATGCACGTCCGGCTTTGAACCAGGCGGTGGCTTCTCCCTTCAGGTCTGATTCAGTTCTCCAGACAGAGGCTGCCAGCCGGAATGCCGAATCAGCCTGCCTGGCTTGTCCCAGAAACAGGTAGGAGCGTCCTTTTGTGTGATGCGATGCAGAAAGATACCTTGTTTTCTTTGAACCGAATCTGTCTTTTACATTCGCGCCCGCCATTTTTTCCAGCTGATCCGCATATTGCAGGCTCGCTTCCGGATCCGATGGCAGAAGTTGCTGGGCAATGGTCAGCAACAGGTTGGCTTTCACAGTATCGGGTTCAGGATGCTTCTTCAGCAGGTTGATGAGGCTGTCAGCCTCACCGGCCGCAGATAACGGCAGGCAGGGTATCAGCAGGGCAGATAAAATCAGGCCATAGCAAAGAGCAGGGATGTTTTTCATATTCCGGGGTTTGGTTGGCATTAAAAATGATTGAAACGGCTGCTTCAAAGTCAGCCTGGCAAGAGGTGAACTCCCGGATGAGTGGGTAGAAACCAACGAGTATGGATGAAAATCCTGAAAAAAATCCCTGAAGAGTTCTTTTGCTTAACTTAAACAACAATAAGCAGTTATAAGTTCAATCAGGCAAAACAAGCCCATACGGTTCCTCAAAGGCTGCAGAACCCGGATTTAAATCCCTAAATCACTATTGTCCGGTTAAAGTAAAAGAAACTTTGACACCAAAACCCAAGCCACCAACCTGTCTGCCTGAGCATACAGGCAGGAATCGCTCTAGATCAGATAAATAAATTGGTGATTTCGTGTATTGGTGTCAAAAAAAGAATGGAAGATATCTGTATTGAATAATGGTTGTAATATAGAATTATCAATCAGTTCAAAGGAAACCTGTTATTTTCCCCGGACATGAGTGTCCTTAAATAAAAGCTATTGATAATTCAGCTGCCCGCAATCACTGCTTGATAAAACGTTCGCAACCAAGGCTGCTTCCTGTTTCATCTGTAAGCGTAATAAAGTAAACCCCGGAAGGCAATGATGAAACATCCAGCTTTGTTTCACCATGATAAAAATTTCCGGATTTCACGGCGATCCCTTCTGTATTCTGCACTGTGTAGAGTACTTTACCTTCAGATTGATGTGTGAGATCCAGGGTGATTTTATCACCGGCCGGATTCGGAAAGATGCCGAACTGAGATCCGGTTTTATCCGAATCTCCGGGGCCCGTCACCAGTTCAGGACATGTAACCGGGACAAAGTTCAACTGACCGGTAACATCAACAGTCCCCCGCCAGCATTGTCCGTCGGGCGATTTCATGATGACACCCCGCTGAAAATCCTCGATATAAATATCCCCGTCGGCTACATGTATTTTCGAAGAAGGTTGGGTGGTCCCGATACCCAGGTTGCCTTCCCCTGAGAGACGCATGCGTTCATTATATACCCATTCACCTGCCGCAGTGGTATTAAAAACAATGTACGAAGGGTAGCTGTCGTAACCCAGCCCCTGACCCGCATAAAAGAGTATACTCGCATTAAAACGGAATTGTTCATTGTAAAACAAGGCAGAAGTCATCCCGCTGATGCGGTCACCGGGTTCAACATTCAGGGGGAAATCGAGGGTTCCCCGCGATCTTCTGCCATTCAGCAGACTGCCGACATAATGGATATCGCTGGCAGCATATCCATCAAAGGTCGCATAATGATTGTTCATGATGTTCAGAATACCAGGCTCCGGATATACAACCGGCTGATTCATTCTGAGCGTTAAGCCCGATTGTGGCAGGCTGGTGCCTATTCCAAGGTTGCCGTTGAACTGATAAATGTTGCCGGAAATGGTATCGACCTGAGCTTCAACAGAAATGAAGATTCCTAACCAACCAATCAATACACCGATGAAAGTTTTCATAAAAACAAATATTTGGATGTTGTTGTTAATATTCCTTTGAAAATAATCCTGATAACGCTGATCTCTATACTTATCACAGGTAAAGGTAGTGTTAAACTGATTCATTCAGAGAAAAATGAAACAATCGTTGGTTTATAATAAACCACGTAAATGCTCACTCAACCGTAAAACCCATGAATGGAATAATGCTGACCGGCAATGCTGAAAAAGGAGCCGCACAGATTTTCAGAAACGAAGACCTTATTGCTGAGATGACCTGGTTCAAAGGCGGTGACGACCACATGGTGATTGATCACACCATGGTTGACGAGAGCCTGAAGGGACAGGGTATTGGCAGAAAACTCCTTGACGCGGTTGTGGTCATGGCCCGAAATGAAAAACTCAGGATCAGACCGGTTTGCCCGTTTGTGGTAGCCGTTTTCACCAAAACCCCTGAATTGCACGATATTCTTTATAAAGAGGAATAAAACACAATCAGGCAGCAAAGGCGGTCAGGTTGCAGTTAACCGGGATTCCGGACTCTGATTCTCAGCAGGCAATTGCCGGAACACATTTACCAAAAAAAATCAATTGGATTTCCAATGCGCAAAATTCTTGTACTGTTTGCCCATCCCCGCTTTGAACATTCGGTCGTTAACCGGGCCCTTACTTCCGTTGCCAGGCAGCATCCGGCCGTAACCTTCCACGACCTGTACGAAAAGTACCCCGATTTCAACATCGACATCAAGGCAGAACAGGAGCTGTTGCTGGCCCACGAAGTGGTTCTCTGGCACCATCCCTTTTACTGGTACAGCTGTCCTCCCCTGCTGAAACAGTGGATAGACCTGGTACTGGCGTTCAACTGGGCTTATGGCCCGAACGGGACTAACCTCAGGGGCAAAACCGCCATGAATGTGATTACTACCGGAGGAACCCGTGAAGCTTACCTGCCGGATGGGCGCAACCGATTTACCCTCAGACAGTTGCTTACACCCTTTGACCAAACGGCTTATCTCTGTGGCATGCAGTACCTTCCTCCGTTTGCTGTTCAGGGCACACACCGGCTGAGCAGGGAGGATCTCGACGGAAAATCATCAGAATTCAGGCACCTGCTCGACCTGCTTTCTGATATGCAGACAGAAATCGCTGCATTTTCCGGTTCTGCTCTTATCAATGACCACTTAAAAACCTTTGCCGATGGGAAGTGATTTTCTGCTGCAGGCTACTGTTTACATGGGGGCCGCCATGCTGTGTGTTCCCCTGGCCCGCAAACTGGGCATGGGATCGGTACTCGGATTTCTGCTGGCCGGCATTCTGATCGGCCCGTTTGTCATGGGTTTTGTTGGCGAAGAAGGCGAAGACATCATGCATTTTGCCGAATTCGGGGTGGTAATGATGTTGTTTCTGGTCGGACTGGAACTAGAGCCTTCCAAACTCTGGAAGCTGAGAAAATCCATTATCGGAACCGGGTTATCGCAGGTGTCGGCAACCATCGCGGTGGTTGGCGCCATCGCCCTGGCCCTGGGCAGCAGCTGGCAGGCAGCCCTGGCCATCGGCATGTCGTTTGCCATGTCGTCAACCGCCATCGTGCTGCAATCGCTCAAAGAAAAAAACCAGCTCAATGGTGCTGCCGGGCAGAACAGCTTTGCGGTACTGTTGTTTCAGGATATTGCCGTCATCCCCATTCTGGCCGTTATGCCCTTGCTGGCATTGGTTCCCTCACAGGCAAACGGGGGCGGGCATGATACCCTTATGGACTGGATGCCCGGCTGGTTTCAGGCAGTGGCCATACCACTGGCGGTAGCTGCTGTTATTGCCATCGGCCGGTTTCTGGTGCCCGGTTTACTGAGGATGGTGGCCAAAACCCGGATAAGAGAGCTATTTACGGCCTCTGCGCTGCTGATCGTCGTGGGAATTGCCTTCATCATGACCCTGGTTGGCCTGAGCCCCGCCCTCGGGACCTTCCTTGCCGGTGTCATCCTTGCCAACAGCTCGTTCAGACATGAACTTGAATCAGATCTCGAACCGTTCAAAGGCCTCCTGCTCGGGCTGTTCTTTATGGCAGTCGGGGCATCGGTAAATTTTAACCTCATCCTGAACAGCCCGGTCACAGTGGCCGGTCTTACCCTGGGCATCATCCTCGTTAAGGCCGTCATTCTGCTGATCATCGGCAGATTTCTCAGAATCAGCAACGATCAGAACATGATCATGTCAGTCGGCCTGGCCCAGGTGGGTGAATTCGCCTTCGTAACCCTTACTTTTGCCGCTCAGCTCAACATCCTGAATGCCAGACAAACGGGGCTGCTGATGGCTGTAACGGCGCTCAGCATGGCGCTCACCCCGGTTTTCAGCCTGCTGAATGAGAAGCTGATCCTGCCGCGCTTCGGCACACTGCAATCAGAAGAGAAGCCTGCTGATTCCATCAATGAAAAAAACAAGGTGATCATAGCCGGATTTTCACATTTCGGCAGCACCCTCGGGCGGTTTCTGAGAGCCAATGGCATCAATGCCACCATTCTCGACCATGATTCAGACAGGGTTGAACTGCTTCGCAAATTGGGTTTCAAGGTGTATTATGGAGATGCCACCCGGTATGACCTGCTTGAATCAGCCGGGGCGGCAGAAGCGAAGATCCTGGTTTCTGCCATCGATTCCCCTGAAACCAACCTGGAACTGGCCACAACCGTGCAGAAACATTTCCCACATCTCGAACTGATGATCAGGGCCAAAAACCGTTTCGATGCCTATGAACTGATGAACCTCAACATCATGAACCCCTATCGCGAACACCTCGACACCTCGGTAAGAATGGGCACCGATGTATTGAAAAAACTGGGCTTCCGGGCCTATTCACTGCACAGGGCAGCCCAGGCTTTTGTCCGCTACGATGAAGATGCCATGGTTGAGCTTTACAAACTCAGGCACGACAGAAACCTTTATATCTCTGCCTCAAGAAAGCAGATCGAAATGCAGGAAGAACTGCTCAGCAACGATTTCAGGCAGGCCCCTGACCTCACTGACCATGCCTGGGACAGTGAAGAAATGCGCCAGAATGCAAACAAGAGTTGACAACCACAGATTTATTAATAACAGATAAGCTGCAATGAACAAATATTAACTTTGTTGTTTATTCAACCATCGGGTTCTGGCTACCGCTGCACTTACGCTCTGTTGCTGCTCAGCCATTCTGCATACACTGGTTCACTGCCTGTACTGCCTCTTTCTCAGATTCCGGGAGTTCATAGAAAACACTGCACATCAACAAACCAAAAAAAACATTTCCATGTCTTCATTTCCCGCAGGCGCAGTTGTTGCGTTGAAAATCAGAAAAATCATCCGCGCGTTTGAAGATGCCGGCGCCACAAATCCTGAATCGGCGATCTCCCCTGAAAAGTCAGGCATTCGTACCAGTCTGCTTTTCCACCGGCTTGTCGCAAACAAGGTGTTGGTGAGCGCAGGCAACAATACTTATTACCTTGACCGGGAAAACCTGAAAATCTACAATGAGAAAAGAAGAAAACGATTCCCGGTTGTTTTACTGATAGTGCTCATCCTTGTTGTACTCGGAATGCTTTACAGTAAAACCAGGTAAAACCAAGGCAAACGCTTCACGGTTTCAGTATGTGATCGCTGATATCAGGCAGCTGACCAGGCTATGCATCTCCGTTTGTTTGAAATTTCATCCTGTTAAACAAAAACCAGCTATACAATGAGTAAATTCCGTACCGAGATAAAATGGGCCCTCATTTTTGTGGCCATGTCACTGCTCTGGATGCTTTTTGAGAGAATTGCAGGCCTGCACAGCACATACATCAGCAAGCATCCGGTTTATACCAACTTCATTGCTATTCCTGCCATTGCCGTTTATGTGCTGGCTCTGCTCGAAAAAAGGAAAAAGGCTTATCAGGGTTTTATGAACTATCAACAGGGTTTCGTTACCGGACTGATCATCACCGGGATAGTCACCCTGCTGAGCCCTTTAACCCAGGTGATCACCTCAATTGTGATAACGCCCCACTTTTTCGACAATGCCATTGCCTATGCCGTAAGCACAGGAAAGCTGTCACAGGAAAAAGCGGAAGCTTATTTTTCACTGAGCAACTACATCATTCAGGGACTGATCGGAGCCCCGGTGATGGGCATAATCACCTCGGCCATCGTGGCGCTTTTCACCATGAAGAAAAACCGCGGAAGCAACCAATAGCTGTCGCAAAAAGAAGCCTGCCTGTTTCGGAAACCCGGAGCAGGCAGGCTTTTTGTCTGGATAATGGCGTTGAATCCCGATGGTTACTTAATCTCCCAGGTGTCGCCGCTGTTAAGCAGATCGTCTACATTCTTGATTTTGGAGGTAGATTTCGCGTATGTAATCTGATCTTCGACCATATCGTCGTAAGTGGGGTACATGGCGGCACGGATGACTCCCAGGGCTACCGGGAAATGGGGATAGGCCATTTTTGCCAGCATCAGGTGAATGCCCGGATCCTGCTGATAAGCATCGTGAACCAGCAGATCATCTTCCGTTATTCCGTTTTCTCCCAGGGTTACCACTTCAAGGCGGGTGCCATTGAGACGGATCCCCTTATCCCGGTTTTTACCGAAAATCATGGGTTCGCCATTGCGGAGAACAATCTGGCGGTCATCGCGCACATCCTTGTTGGTGACCACATCGTGGGTTTTGTCGGCAAAAATCACGCAGTTCTGCAGAATCTCCACCACCGAAGTCCCGTCGTGTTTGGCTGCTTCGAACATTACTTCGGTCATGAGCCTGGGGTTGGTATCTACCACGCGGGCAAAGAAGGTACCCTGGGCACCCAGAACCAGCTCGCCGGGATTGAAAGGATGCTCAATGGTTCCCTGTGGGGAGGTCTTGGTAACGCTTCCCATCGGAGTGGTCGGCGAATATTGTCCTTTGGTAAGTCCGTAAATCTGGTTGTTGAACAACATAATGTTCACATCGATGTTACGACGGATGATGTGAATGAAATGGTTTCCGCCAATGGCCATGGAATCCCCATCACCGGTGGCAATCCATACGCTCAGGTGCGGATTGGCAATCTTCACTCCTGAAGCAATGGCGGCAGCACGGCCGTGAATCCCATGAATACCGTAGGTGTTTACATAATAGGGGAACCTCGATGAACATCCGATTCCGGAAACAAACATGAAGTTCTCTTTGCGATACCCGATTTTGGGAAATACATTGGCTACAGAAGAGAGGATAGCATGGGCTCCGCATCCGGGGCACCATTTTACCATCTGGTCGCTCACAAAATCCTCTTTGGTCAGTTCAACAGCTGAACGTTCTATGGTTAGGTTTGGCTGATTGTTCATGGTTATTTCTCCTCAAGTGTTGCGTTAAATACATTGACAAGCTCTGTAACGGTAAATGGCAGTCCCTGTACCTTATTGTACTTCATGTATTTGTTTTCGGGATGTGTCATTCTGAGGTAATTAACAAACTGGCCGCTGTTGAGTTCGCAGACCAGGATTTTGCTGAACCTTTTCAATAACTCCCCGGTATTTTTCGGAAGCGGCATGATGTAATGGAAGTGTGCATGGCTGATCTTCTTTCCTGATTTCTGAACCTCTTCCACGGCTTCGGTTACCGTACCCTGGGTACCTCCCCAGCTGATGACCAGAAGTTCGCCTTCCTGATCGCCCGAAATCTCCTGTTCAGGAATAAAATCGGCGACTTTCTGCACCTTGGCTTCCCTGAGGTCAACCATTTTCTGATGGTTCATCGGATCCGTGGATACATTTCCGTAGATGTCTTCCTTTTCAAGACCGCCAACGCGGTGGCGCAGGCCTTCGGTACCGGGCAATGCCCATTTGCGGGCCAGGGTAGCAGGATCGCGGCGATAAGGCTTGTAGTCAGGATCATTGGCAACTGCAATCGGTGGATTAATGGCCGGCAGATCAGCAACCTTCGGTATCCTGAACAACTGTGATCCATTGCCCAGATATCCATCGGTGAGCAGAATCACCGGGGTCATGTGCTCCATGGCAATCTTGGATGCCATGTAGGCATAATAGAAGCAATTGGCTGAGGAAGAGGCGGCAATTACCACTACCGGGGCTTCCCCGTTTCTTCCGAAAAGGGCCTGGTAAAGGTCACTCTGTTCCGATTTGGTGGGCAATCCGGTGCTTGGTCCGCCACGCTGAACATTCACGATCACCAGCGGCAACTCGGTCATAACGGCCAGTCCGATGGCTTCACTCTTGAGCGACAGTCCGGGGCCTGAGGTGGTGGTTAAAGCAAGTGAGCCGGTGTAACTGGCTCCGATGGCCGATGTAATGCCGGCGATTTCGTCTTCTGCCTGAAAAACCTTGGCGCCCAGCGATTTGTATTTAGCCAGCTCGATCAGAATCTCGGTGGCCGGGGTAATGGGATACGATCCGAGGAAAAGCGGGCGGCCCGAGCGCTCGGAAGCGGCGAGGAAACCCCAGGCGGTTGCCACATTTCCGGTAATGTTACGGTACCTTCCCGGTTCCATTTTTGCTTTGGGCACCTGATAAACCGAAGAAAGGGCTTCCACGGTATCGGCATAGTTGAACCCTGCCTCCAGCACGGCCCGGTTGGCTGCGATAACCTCCGGTTTGTTTTTGAATTTCTTGTTGAAAAATTCGTAGGTACTTTCAAGACTCAGCCCTAATAAATGGTAAACAATGCCCAGGCCGAACATATTCTTGCTGCGGTCGGCCGATTTGTTGTCAATGCCAAGGCTTTTCACCGCTTCGCGGGTAAGGGTGGTAATAGGGGCCTTCACCAGGTTAAAGCCTGACAAAGAGTCATTTTCGAGCGGGTTTTCGGTATAGCCTGATTTCTTGAGAGCAGCTTCATCAAAGGCATCTTCATCGGTAATGATGGTAGCCCCCTGTTTGGCCCATTTCAGGTTTGATCTGAGTGAGGCAGGATTCATGGCCACCAGCACATCACACATATCACCGGTAGTTTCAATTTTTTTCGATCCCACATGCACCTGAAATCCGGATACACCGGCAATGGTGTTGTGCGGGGCCCTGATTTCAGCCGGATAATCGGGGAAAGTTGCCAGATCAAGACCTGCAAGCGCAGCAGTATCGGAAAACAATGTTCCGGAGAGTTGCATACCATCGCCCGAATCCCCGACAAACTTAACGACTATATCGTCGCGCTGAATGACTTTACTTTTAGTTTTTACCATGATTATTAGGAGGTTGGTTAACTTGAAGCGGCAAAGTTAGTTTTTTTAATTACTCTCAAAAACAACCCGGGGAACAAAAAAAATCATCTTTCCGCAAACGATTGCTATATTTTATTCAATAGCAGTTATTTCATGAAATCAGGGGCCAGTAAGAATGTGATCAACACCCTCTTATTTAGACGGTTTAAAAAATAAGACGAATTTCATATTATCTCTGAATAAGACATATATTTGCAGCGAGAAGATAAATGACCCAATCATTAACTAAATTAAAAAGCCATGGCTTACGTAATTTCAGATGACTGCACAGCTTGCGGCACCTGCATTGATGAATGTCCCGTAGATGCGATTTCTGAAGGTGATATCTATAAAATTGATCCGGATGTTTGCACAGACTGTGGTTCATGCGCCGATGTTTGCCCGGTTGAAGCAATTCATCCAGCCTAAGCAGCAATGCTTAAAGTAAACTGAAGCCCTGCCTGGCAGGGCTTTTTTTATATACCGGAGCAGGAAACATTATTATCTGACGATTGTTTCTTACTGCAATCTGTAAGTAGCATCTCTTGCACTATATTTGCAGTTGATGCGCCATATTAACCTATAAGAAATGGATAAATTCTCTTACCTGTCGAATGCAGAAAGCGATTTTATCGGGCAACTTTACTCCCAGTATCTGAGCGACCCTTCCTCGGTTGAGCCGGGATGGCAGAAGTTTTTTGAAGGTTTCGAATTCGCCCGGAAGAATTATCAGCCCGATAAAGAACCCCTTACTGTTCCTTCAGAGTTTAAGGTTATCAACCTCATCAATGCCTACAGGCAGCGTGGACACCTGTTTACGCTTACCAACCCGGTACGTACCCGCCGCAAATACGCTCCTACCCTCGACCTGGAAAATTTCGGCCTTAGCCAGGATGATCTTTCCCGCGTGTTTCAGGCAGGAAATGAAATCGGCATCGGGCCTGCCCCATTGTCAAAAATCGTGGATCATCTGAAAATGACCTACTGCCAGTCGATCGGGGTCGAATATGCTTATATCCGGAATGAATCCATTTATCACTGGCTGCGCGAACGCATGGAGTCGCGGCGCAACGAAACCAAATACAGTAAAGCCTTTAAGCTGACCATCCTCCGCAAACTCAGCGAATCCGTCTTCTTTGAAAAGTTTCTTCATAAACGCTTTCCCGGACAAAAACGATTCTCCCTCGAAGGAGGTGAATCCCTGATCCCGGCCCTGGATGCCATTATCGAAAAAGGCTCTGCCCTCGGGGCTGAGGAGTTTTTCATCGGTATGCCCCACCGCGGGAGGCTGAATGTACTGGCCAACATCATGGGGAAACCCTACCGCGACATCTTCAACGAATTCTCAAACAAGGAGTTCGACGACGAATTTGTGCTCGGCGATGTAAAATACCACCTTGGTGCCACGCTTCAACGCCCCACCCATGCCGGCAAAACGGTGCACCTTACCCTGGCCCCCAACCCTTCACACCTCGAAACCGTCGGGCCGGTGGTTCAGGGAATTACCCGGGCCAAAATTGACCAGCAATACGCCGGCGACACCGACAAGGTAGTCCCCATCATCATCCACGGCGATGCCTCTATTGCCGGGCAAGGCGTGGTGTACGAACTGGTGCAGATGTCGGAACTCGAAGGTTACCGCACCGGAGGCACCATTCACCTGGTGGTCAACAACCAGATCGGCTTCACCACCAACTACCTCGATTCGCGCAGCAGCGTCTATTGCACCGATGTGGCCAAAACCATACAGTCGCCCATCTTTCATGTGAATGCCGACGATGCCGAAGCCGTGGTGTATGCCATTGAACTGGCCATGGAATACCGTGAGAAATTCGACAAGGATGTATTCATCGACCTGCTCGGCTACCGCAGGTATGGTCACAACGAGGGCGATGAACCCCGCTTCACACAACCCGTTCTCTACAAAGCCATCGAAAAACACCCCGATGTCAGACAGTTGTATGTTGAGAAACTGATCCGCGAAGGCATCATTACAAAAGAAGACGCCGACCGGATTGAAAAGGAAGTTGCAGCCATTCTTGAGGAACATCTGGCAGCTTCCAACCTTTCGGAAAAAGCAAAAGTCACCCCATTTCTCGGACCCACCTGGAGTAACATCCGCGTTGCCGTTAGTCACGACTTCGACAAATCGCCCGATACCGGAGTCGATCAGGCTATCCTGACCGAAATCGGCAACCGCATTACCGATCTTCCTGCTGACAAAGCCTTCAACAGAAAACTGGTAAAGCTGATGCAGGACCGCAAAGCCATGCTTCAACCCGGTGGCAGGCTCGACTGGGCGATGGGTGAACTGCTGGCCTATGGCACCCTTTTGCGGGAAGGCATACCAGTACGCCTCAGCGGACAGGATTCACAGCGTGGTACCTTTTCGCACCGACATGCTGTGCTGACCCTCGAAGACTCTGAAGAAAAGTACACCCCACTCAAAAACCTCGGTCCCGGCCAGGCAGCGTTCGATGTATTCAACTCCCCGCTGTCGGAATACGGCGTACTCGGGTTCGATTACGGCTATTCGCTGGCATCGCCCGAATCACTGACCATCTGGGAAGCACAGTTCGGCGACTTCTTCAACGGCGCCCAGATCATCATTGATCAATACCTCAGCAGTGCCGAAGACAAATGGCGGGTAATGAGCAACCTGGTACTGTTCCTTCCACATGGTTACGAAGGACAGGGCCCCGAACATTCGAGCGGACGAATCGAGCGCTTTCTCTCACTTTGCGCCGAAAACAACATGCAGGTGGTCAACTGCACCACCCCGGCCAACTTCTTTCACCTTCTGCGCCGGCAGCTGAAACGACCGTTCAGAAAACCACTGATTGTTTTTACACCGAAGAGCCTGTTGCGCCATCCTTCCTGTGTTTCATCACTGGAAGAACTCAGCCGGGGAGGCTTCCGCGAAGTGATTGACGATGAGCAGGCTGATCCCGACAAGGTAAACCGTGTGATCTTTACCAGCGGCAAGCTCTACTACGAATTAGTCGATGAAAGGCAGAAACGCGGCACCCACGAAGCCATCGTGCGCCTCGAACAGCTTTATCCTTTCCCAAAAGAGCAGGTAAAAGCTGTGCTGGCGAGGTATCCGAATGCTGTTCGCCATGCCTGGGTTCAGGAAGAACCCGCCAACATGGGGTCCTGGTCGTTTATCCTGAGGAATTTCAAGGAAACAGACATATTGCTGGTGGCACGCCCCGAAAGCGGCAGCCCCGCCACCGGTTCAAGCAGGCTGCACGCCGTCCGCCAGCGGAAAATCATCGAAAAAGCCTTTGGCGAATGCACCTGTCCCAATGCCAACCTGGTCTGCAAAATGGTGTGCGCCCCGCATGAGTGGTCGTTTATTCCTGAAACTGCGAAAACAGAACAAAACTGATCTGCAATGATTATCGAAATCAAAGTGCCCAGCCCGGGCGAATCAATCTCCGAAGTGCAACTGGCCAGCTGGCTGGTTAACAACGGCGATTTTGTCGAAAAAGATGCCGAAATTGCCGAAATTGATTCCGACAAGGCTACCCTGACCATCAATGCTGCTGAAGAGGGGATCATTGAGTTGTTGGCGGAAGCCGGCGACACCATCAAAGTTGGTGCTGTGGTTGCCCGGCTCGATTCCTCTGCAGCCAAACCCGAAAAAACAGCCGCTGCGGCGGCTCCTGCCCCGGCTCCTTCGGCTCCGGCACCTGCCCCACAGGTGGACAAACCCAGGCCCGAACCTGCAGCTCCCGCAACAGCGGCTTCCGCTGCAGAGGAGGTGAAGCTGCACATCTCTCCTCTGGCGCGCAAACTGATGCAGGAGAAAAACCTGAGCAACACCGATATCCTTGAATATTTTTCAAATCTGCGCATCAGCCGCTCCGATGTGGAAGAAGTCGCCGCCGCTTCGGTGAGTAAACCGAAATCACCCCGTCAGCCCGCGACCCCGGCATTTTCGCGCAGCAGCGAACGCAGGAAAATGTCAACCCTCCGGCTTAAACTGGCTCAGCGGCTGGTGTCGGTAAAGAACGAAACGGCCATGCTCACCACCTTCAACGAAGTGAACATGAGCAGCATCCTCGGGGTGAGGAAAAAATACAACGATCAATTCAAGGAAAAATATGGTTTATCGGTGGGCTTTATGTCGTTTTTCACGAAAGCCGTTACCATTGCCCTTAAACACTTCCCTGCAGTCAATTCAATGATTGATGGCGATGAGATGATCTTCCACGATTACGCCGACATCGGCATCGCGGTGAGCGCTCCCAAAGGCCTGGTGGTTCCGGTGGTGAGAAATGCCGAAAGCCTCAGCCTGGCAGAGATCGAGTCGGCCATCAAGGTTTTGGCCACGAAGGCCCGCGAAAACAAAATCACCCTTGACGATATGACGGGCGGCACTTTTACCATTACCAACGGCGGTGTTTTTGGCAGCATGATGTCGACCCCGATTCTGAACCCTCCGCAAAGCGCCATCCTCGGAATGCACAACATTGTTGAACGCCCCATCGCCGTCAACGGACAGGTAGTGATCGCCCCCATGATGTATGTAGCCCTCTCCTATGACCACCGGGTAATCGATGGCCGGGAGTCTGTAGGGTTTCTGGTAAAAGTGAAAGAACTGCTCGAAAACCCCGAAAAGATGCTGTTCGACGGGCAGGATCCTGTTCAGGTATTGCTGGAAGTGTAAGATTCACAAGATAACAGGACCACAGTCCCACTTCAGAACCGGGGGCCTGCTGTTCAGGTGTTTTCCATCCATTCCACGGCTGCCTTCACCAGCAGGCTGTTATCTCCGGTATTATAACCAGCCAGCCGGTTGGATAAGGCCGGGACTCCATCCGATTTTATCAGAATACGGTCACCAAGTACACTCTCTTTCAGGTACTCAAGGCTGAGTGTGCGGATTGCCCTGTTGCTGAACCATTCACCCGGGTAAGCCCCGATCAGCATCTCGATGTAGCGGGTGTTGTTGACATGCTGGTTCATATCCAGATCATAATACCTCACCTGATAATGGCCGAACTCAAGCAACGGATCGGGCAGGGTGACCGCCGGAGCTTCCCTGCCGCAGGCCTTTTCTGTATTCAGGGTGATGTCCAGGGAATCAAGGAAGTTAAGATGACAAGGACGCCGTGTTTTGAGATCGATCAGCAGCCAGGTAGTGGTGGCTCGGGCCAGCACCTTGTTGCCGGCGTCAAGAACCCTGAATTCACGGAAAGCAAGGAAACCTTTGTACCCACTGGGCCAGGTTTCAACTGCCACCGTTTCGTTCCAGGCCGGATAACGGTCAACTTCCACGTGGAGGCGCACAATCACCCAGGCTTTTTCAAACCCCTGCTCCGTTCTGAACCCGAATCCCAGGTGTTCGGCATGGTTCCAGGCTGTTTCCTGAAGGTAATTACACAAGGCAACAAGGCTAAGACGGTTTCCGGCGGTGGCTTCGTGCCAGCCAACCGTATAGTGATTCGCCAGAATCGGTTTCAGGGATGTCATATAGCGGGTTTAGCCAGCAAAACTAATGAAAAGTTTGCCGGCTGCTGTGGATGATGAAAATCAAAAAAAATCTCTGGCGGTTTACATATCCGGGACCTCCGGCTTGAAGTTGATAAAGCCCTCACAAGAGACGTAAGTCAGATCAGGAAATCAGGTGCGGGGCACTACGGACAGACAGTTATTCAGCAAACAATCGCTACAACTTATCAAACTTAACAACTTCTGCTCCTTGTGAATTTATGATCTTTAAGATGTAAGGCCCTCCAGGTAGTCTGCCTGCATCCATAAATGACTTGTTCGTTAGCATCTCCTCCCGCAACATTAATTGTCCCGAAACGCTGTAAATCTCAAGATAAGTTCTTAGCTGCTGCTCAGAATTCCGTTCAACCATCAATACATCCGATACCGGGTTGGGATATATTTTTATTGATTTATTCAGCGCATCCGGTCCGGAAACATGCACACCCCCGGTTGTGGTTTTTAAGATGGTTCCGGATTTTCCAGCCACATAGCCGGTAACAGAGTCGGTAAAGCATATTGATGTTAATGCTGAATTCACTCCGGAGTTTAAACTTACCCAATGATCGCCTGCGTCGGTAGTCTTTAAAATACTTCCATCCAATGCCGTGATGTAGCCATTGTGGGTATCCGTAAAGAAAACGCAGGACAACCATTTACCAATATTTCCCAGAGGGTAAGTCATCGTTACTCCTCCATCGGTAGTTTTAGCGAAATAGGAGCCAGTATACCCCTGGGCCCATCCACCCCCGGCAAAATATCCTGTATTGTGATCCGTAAAAAAGATACTCTCCATATTTCCATACGAGAGATTTGGGATAAGCACATCCCAGTGAGCCCCTCCATCCATACTTTTCATAGTCAGAAAATCTGATCCTCCCATGTACAGCGTTTCAGGGTCCGTAGCCCAAAAGCTTTTCACGCCAAAACAACCGAATCCACTTTGTTTGGTCCAGGTGTTGCCATGATCGGTTGTTTTCAGAATTCTTCCTGCTCCCGCGACAAACCCGGTATCACTGCCGATAAAAAAGACCGTAGAAAGCCAGGCATTCATCACAGTGTCCTGAACAACCCAATGTTCGCCCCCATCTGTGGTTTTTAACAATTCGTGAGAACTCACCGCGAAACCTGTCAGCGGGTCGGTAAAATGAACAGAAAGAAGATCACTTGTAACTCCGGACGGTTCCGGCAGCCACAAATCACCTCCGTTGGTTGTTTTCAGAATGGTTCCTTCAGACCCAACCGCCCAACCAAGGTCAGGATCAACGAAAAAGATGGAATTCAGATCAGCGGTTGAATTCGTTTGCTGCTGAATCCAATTCTGAGAAAATGTATTCAGCATAAGGATGAATCCGAATACTGAAGAAAAAAAACTTTTCATTTATCCGAAATTAAAACGATCAATACAATATTTTCCGGATTGGTAACCTTATAATTAAGAGCAGAAGAGTAAACAATACATTTGAACAAGAACGATTTACATCGTTTATTCAGGCAACTATCAGGAGATTCTTATATAAGACAATTATAAGTCGTTTTACCCCTACTCAGGAACACAACTGTCCTGTAAATGAGCTTCAGGATTGCCTTTAATGAGTCCTCCGGTTTGGATGCCAAAGCTGACAGTCGTATGCGAAGAATCTAATAATTTAGCCCGGCAACACGGGTTAAAATATTAATTTTGAAGCCTGAAAAACGCATCCTATGCGAAGAAAAGTTGATTTTCTGGTAATCGGCACAGGCATTGCCGGATTAAGCTATGCCCTCAAGGTGGCCGCTCACGGAAAGGTTTGCATTGTTACCAAGCGTGAAGCCGAGGAGAGTGCCACCCGGTACGCCCAGGGAGGCATTGCCGCCGTGATGTACACCCCCGACACCTACGAAAAACACATCCGTGATACCATGATCGCCGGCGACGACCTGAGCGATCCGGAAATCGTACGCATCACCATTACCGAATCCACCGACAGGGTGAAAGAACTGATCGACTGGGGAGTCGCGTTCGACAAAAACCAGACCGGCCTGTACGACCTGGCCAAAGAGGGCGGGCACTCCGAGTTCAGGGTGCTCCACCACAAAGACCAGACCGGTGCCGAAATCGAGAGCATTCTGCTGAAACGGGTGAAAGAACACAAAAACATCGAGATTCTGGAGAACCATTTCGCCATCGACATCATCACCCAACATCACCTCGGGCAGGAATCAGAAAACACCGGAGAGGGAATCAGGTGCTACGGAGCCTATGTGCTGAACAAAAGCAACCACCACATCATCACCATTCTGGCCAAAACCACCATGCTCAGTACCGGAGGTGCGGGCAATGTGTATGCCACCACCACCAATCCTCCGGTCGCCACCGGCGATGGCATCGCAATGGTGAAACGGGCCATGGGGGAGATCGAAAAAATGGAGTTTATCCAGTTTCATCCAACCTCGCTTTACAACCCCTCCGAAAAACCTTCGTTTCTCATCACCGAAGCGCTCCGGGGTTCGGGAGCCATCCTCAAAACGCGACAGGGCAAGGAGTTTATGCAGAAATACGATGCCCGTCTCTCGCTGGCACCGCGCGACATCGTTGCCCGTGCCATCGACAACGAACTGAAAATCAGTGGCGATGATTATGTTTGCCTCGATACACGTCACCTCGATATGCAGGTGATCCTCAACCACTTTCCGGCCATCTATGCCAAGTGCCTGAGCATCGGCATCGACATGACAAGGGTGATGATACCGGTGGTGCCAGCCGCCCATTACACCTGCGGCGGCATCAAGGTGGATGCCTGGGCCCGCACGAGCATCAGCCATCTGTTTGCCTCAGGTGAATGTGCCTCCACTGGTCTGCATGGAGCCAACCGGCTGGCATCCAATTCACTGCTCGAATCATTGGTTTTCTCTCACCGGGCCTCGGTCGATGCCGTGGAGAGGGTAAAGAAAACCCAGTACGAAAACAGCGTGCCCGACTGGAATGCCTCCGGCACAGTCTTCAATGAAGAGATGATCCTCATCACCCAGTCGCTGAAAGAGCTGCAGGGTATCATGACCAACTACGTAGGCATCGTGAGGTCGAACCTCCGGTTGAAACGCGCCTCCGACCGGCTGCAGATCCTGCAGGAGGAGACCGAAATGCTCTATGAAAAATCGGTGCTCACCGAAAAGATCTGCGAACTGAGAAACATGATCACGGTTGCGGGCCTCATCATTCAGATGGCCACCGACCGCAAGGAGAGCCGGGGGCTGCACCACAGCATCGACTACCCGAAACAATACAAGAAGTCGTGAGTTTATTGCATGAAAAGACTTCCTGAAGATTAACATAAATCGGAATTAACGAAACCAACACCTGAGAAAAATGGCACTTATAAGACCCGTAAAAGGAATCAGTCCGAAAATAGGCAAGAACTGCTTCTTTGCCGAAAACGCTACAGTGGTGGGCGAAGTTGAAATGGGCGACAACTGCAGCGTGTGGTTCAACGCCGTGGTGCGGGGCGATGTGCATTACATCCACATCGGCAACAACGTCAACATTCAGGACGGGGCTGTGATTCACTGCACCTATAAAAAATCACCGGTAACCATCGGCAACAACGTCTCCATTGCCCACAATGCCATTGTTCACGGATGCACGATACACGACAATGTACTGATCGGCATGGGGGCCATCGTGATGGACGATGTGGTGGTGGAAAGTAATTCCATCATTGCCGCCGGCGCCGTGGTTTCGCAGGGCACCGTGGTGGAATCGGGAAGCGTATATGCCGGCATCCCCGCCAAAAAAATCAAATCCATCGACACCAAACTGCTCGAAGGACAGGTGAACCGCATCTCAAAAAGTTATACCATGTACGCCAGCTGGCACGATCCTTCCATTCAGCCTGTAGAATAAAGATTGATCCTGCTTCATTCCGGAATCTCGTTTCTTATCATAAGACAAGTGGACACGGTGACGGGGGACAAGGAGATAAAATCCTACTGTTCGCGTGCATCTTATCTTTTGATGAACTTTAAGCCTTAAGCTTTGAGCTTTAAACTTTGAGCTTTGGACTTGAAGCTTTGAGCTTGAAGCTCGCTTCCCTGTCATTTTGTCAACCGAACCAATTGGCAGACTTTTTGTTATATCTGCGGAAACCAAAAACTGATTATAAAATGGGATACTTGATAATTTTCGGAGTTTTTATGCTGTTGAGCTGGCTGGTAGGCGCACGCCTCAAGTCGAAATTCAGGCAGTTCAGCCAGATTCCGGTCAACAACGGATACAGCGGGGCAGAAATTGCCGAACGCATGCTCCGCGACAATGGCGTATTTGATGTACAGGTTGTTTCGGTGCAGGGAGAACTCACCGACCACTATAACCCTCAGAACAAAACGGTTAACCTCAGCCCCGACGTTTATCACGGGCGCAACATTTCCGCAGCAGCCGTCGCTGCCCATGAGTGCGGACACGCCGTTCAGCACAATACGGCCTACGCCTGGCTGCAGATGCGTTCAGCCCTCGTTCCGGTTGTAAGCTTCGCATCCAACTGGGTGCAGTGGGTGTTGCTGGCCGGCATCCTGCTGGTCAATACCTTCCCGCAGCTGCTGCTGGCCGGTATCGTGCTGTTTGCACTGACCACACTGTTCAGCTTCATCACCCTTCCTGTGGAGATCGACGCCAGCCGCCGTGCCATTGCCTGGCTCGACGGAAGCGGAATCACCACCTCCGCCACCCTGCCCAGGGCGCAGGAAGCACTGCGCTGGGCTGCCTACACCTATGTGGTTGCCGCCCTGGCTTCGCTGGCCACGCTGCTCTATTACATCATGATCTACATGGGCCGCAGGGAATAATCCCCGGCTGCCTGTTGAACAGAATCGCCCCCGGAAATCCGGAGGCGATTCTTTGTATAACACTGTCCGTTTATCCGGCTACCAAAACAAAAACCCTCATTCCGGATTATTTTAACCCACCAACCCTGCTTAACAAACCTACCCAATGGAAATTCATCTGATTCACTGGATCGCCTTCGTGGCCTTCGTCATCCTCCTTCTCGCCCTCGACCTGGGAGTTTTCCACCGGAAGTCGCACGAGGTGAAAATCAAGGAGGCCCTCATCTGGAGTGCCGTGTGGATCGGTCTGGCTCTGGTGTTCAACTACCTCGTTTACCTCTACATGGGCAAAGTAAAAGCCCTTGAATTCCTGACCGGCTACCTGATAGAGAAATCGCTGAGCGTGGACAACCTTTTCGTGTTCATCATGCTGTTCAGCTATTTCAATGTGGAGCCGAAATACCAGCACAAGGTACTTTTCTGGGGGATCCTCGGGGCCCTGGTGATGCGGGCCATCTTTATCTTCGCCGGGGTAGCCCTGCTCAACAGCTTCCACTGGCTTATCTACATTTTCGGCGGCTTCCTGATCTTTACCGGCATCAAAATGCTGTCACCGGGCGAAAATCAGGTAGACCCTGACAAGAACCCGCTGGTGAAACTGTTCCGCAGATTCTTCCCAGTAACACCTGAAATGCATGGCAGCCGCTTCTTCGTCAGGCAGGATAAAAAGCTCTTCGCCACTCCCCTCTTTATCGTGTTGCTGATCGTCGAATTTACCGACCTGATTTTTGCCGTTGACTCCATCCCCGCCATCCTGGCCATCTCCAACGACACCTTTATCATCTTCACATCCAACGTGTTTGCCATTCTCGGACTGAGGGCACTTTACTTTGCCCTGGCCGGTATCACGCAATACTTCGTTTACCTCAAGTACGGACTGGCAGCCATTCTTGCTTTTGTCGGCACCAAAATGGTGATCAGCGGGTACTACAAATTCCCCATCACCTGGTCGCTGCTGATTATCTTCGGCATCCTGATCGTTTCGGTGCTGGCTTCGCTCGTGTTTCCGCCCAGGCAACAGCCGGGGAAGACTCATCCATAGCGCTGAAAGAAATCTGACTTGTGTATTATTTACGGAATCAGGAGCCTTGGATTCCGCCTCAACCAGCTCATGGTTTCAGCTACCTTGCGTGCTTCAGAAGTCCGTAATCCCGAGTGCTGCCAGCTTTTCAGGCCCGGGCTTAGAGGTTTTCAGGTCCCAGCCTCTGGCGATGTAGTAATCATCAAGCATTTGCTCAAATCTCGCCCGGTCAACCTTTATCCCTGCTGCCGGGCCCTGCTTACCGGCCTCCGAAAAGAACCGCTCAGGCAGGCAGTCGTCCTCCCTTCTGAACCCCTCCCGGTAATTGAACATTTTCTCCAGGTTATAAATCCTTTCACCCGCCAGTTCCAGAGATGCGCCGCTCCATTCACGGCCGGTTATGGCCGTGAGTATCTTTTCAAAGGCACTATCGTTGACATACCATTCATCAACAAAACTGCAGATACCGAGTGAATCGCGCAGTGCCGACTGATTCTGCGGACCGGGGGCTCCTCCGTTCATATGACAGGCTCCACGGTTGGCTGTTGAATAAGAGATACCGAACCAGTCCACCGCTTTGTGCACATTCCATCCCGCCAGTTCATGCCCTTTTACATGGATGGCGAAGGCTTCTGAGCCCTGCCCGATCTCCCGGGCCAGACTTCTGACTCCCTGGTTTGCCCTGATGCCAACCCCTTCGTTGGCCCCCATCTTACGGAGCATGGCTAGTACCGCCTCCACATTCCCCCAGGTAAGGTCAATGCCATCAAGAAAATCGCGGTCAATCAGCTTTTTATCGTAGGCTTCCATCAGGAACCCGATGATGTTGCCAGCTGAAATGATATCCAGTCCGAGGTCATCGGCCACGGCAATACAGCGGTTGAGCCCGGCCAGATCGGCAATCAGCAGGTTAGAACCCAGCATCGATCCGGTTTCATATTCCGGGCCATCGTGAACCACGCCGCCATAGGCCCCCTTGGCCATGCCGCTCTTCTTACAGGCCAGAAAACAGCAGTAACAGGCGAAATCACGCTTCCAGATTTCCTTTCGGGCGGCAGCCGTTCCTATTCTGCTCACCTCGCCAAATGACCCCTCACTGTAGTTCTTCACCGCCATGGTACCGCCAGCACTCGATTCTTCGAGGGCGTTGGTGGTCCCTCCTTCCCGCCACCAGCGACGCGATGGGGTATCCTGGGCAAACGAGGAACGAACAGTCTCCAGCAACTCATTAAACTTTACGGGATCCGCCACATTCGGGATCCCCGAGCCTGAAACACAGATAGCCTTCAGCCTCTTTGATCCCATCACCGCCCCGGTACCTCCCCTTCCGGCTGCCCGTGCTGCTGTGTTGAGTACCGAAGCAAGGGGAACCATCTTTTCTGCAGCAGGCCCTATATAGCACGACCTGAAACCGTCGGAACCCAGGTCGGCAATCAGCCTGGTTTCCAGCGCATCGGTGCCCAATCCCCAGTATTCCGAGGCATCCCTGATTTCGACCGTTTCGTCTTTGATGTAAAGATAAACCGGCTTATCCGACCTGCCTGTGATCGCCAGACCATCGTAACCGGCAAACCTTAACTCTGGACCGAAAAAGCCTCCGATGTTGGAATAGGAAATGGTAGAGGCCCCATGGTAAGAACCGCTTTTCGGCGAGGTGCGCGGTGATTTGGTTACCACACAGGTTCTCGACGACGAAGGCAGCGGGAGCCCTGAAAAAGGCCCCGGCATAAACAACAGGATGTTCTCCGGTGAAAAGGCTTCCGTTCCGGGATTCTTCAGACGTTCGTACAGAATCTTTGCCCCAAGCCCGCGGCCGCCGATGTAATCCTGTAACCACTGCGGGTCGAGGGTGGTTTTCACGATGGTACCCGTACTCAGGTTCACATCCAGCAGGCGTCCGTAATATCCGGGCATAGTTTCAGCCATTTCCAAGGGTTTATTGTGGTGAATAATAGGTTTCCATCAGCACCTGAGCGATCTTCTCAGGCGACAAGCCTGCCAGATGGCCGGCATCTCCGGCATCAGCAAGTTGCAGGGCTCCGAAAGGACAAACCTGAACACAGCGGGGTTCGCCCCCGCAAAGATCGCATATCCCCTCAGGCATGCGGGTAACGGGATTTGGCCGTATGGTTCCGGTGCGTAGCTCTTTGCAAGCCCTTGCGCAACTCCGGCAACCGATGCAGGCGTCGGTATCGTTTACCGGAGAACCGGTTACGGGATCGCGGTAAAGGGCTTTGCGGCCGGTGACGGGATCGGGATCCACCGGACAGGCTTCAATGCAGGGGGCATCCGCGCAATGGGCACACACCTGGGGTACGTCGGCATCGGGATTGAAATGGTGTACCCTTATCCTTGCCTGATAGGGATTTACAGGAGCGGCAACGCTGCTGCCAGCAGCCCGGGGCGCATGAAATCCTGCACACACCGTTTCACAGGTGCGGCAGCCGGTGCATTTTGAAAAATCGACCACAATGGCCTTTAGCTTACCCTCCTTTTCATCGAAAAACCAGGTGAAGCCAAACTGTCCGCCGGCAATCAGAAACCCTGCACCCAGACCGAGCTTTCTTAAAAAATCCCGCCGCGATTGCAATCCTTCTCCAGACTCCATAAAAGCAACATTTTACGGGCGCAACGGCCCCTTAAACAAGTGGTTTTGACCATACAAATATAACTGAATCAGCACCAGGATTTCCGGAAGAAACAGCCAAACCAGTCCTTTTTGAACAGAGGTTAAAATGAAGGAAGGATACCATGTCTGAGAATACACATGGCCAGTACACTGTCTGATTTAGTCAGGATGATGAACCAAAAACGGGTGATGAGCTTCACATACAATTGAAACCTTTACAGGCTTGAGCGTGTGCGGCCATTCGTGCATTATTGAATACTCACAAACAATCCCAGTTTCAAAGAGTACGAAAGCAGGGTCTTAGGCACAATCAATAGTGCAGGAGAGAATTCAATATCGGAAGTGGCGCTTATACAGAATATCTCAGATAGCTTTAAATTTGCTCCGATATCAAACGAAACTGTTATGCTGTTCGGAAGATAAAAATTAAATCCGTAAGCAATTCTGGGCCTGAGGATGCCTTTGGGGTAGATATACTCCAGCTGACATGGAATCTTATAAAAATTCGTTTTGCCATCGTCAAAGTCAAGTTGTGAGAATAGTATTCCTGTACGGAAGTACATTTTCTCGCTGGTTCTGGGTATCCATAGGTGACCGATAATCCCGACATGCATATAAAATCTTTCGTCTAAATCCCGGACATCTGAGTACCTTATCACACCGCCTGTTAATTCGGGAAGTATTTTGATGAATGGAAGGCTTCTTTCATAGATTATGCATTTTTCTTCTTTACAAACAGCATTATGGTAATCTTCAGCCAGTTTAATCAGGTTTTGATGCTCAGGTTTTTTCACAGATCTTATCACTGATTGTAAGTCGGGAGCATCTTGCATATAATAATTGAGTATTCCGATGTGCCTCGTGGATTCATAGAATACTTTCTTACCATCAACATATTTTGTTCCCTCTTCATAAGGAATCTCAATCAGTCCAACATCGTCTTTATCAAGATAATAGTGATCTCCATTTTCATCTCTCATATAATAAATACTGATTTTCCCTTTGATCAGGTATTCCATGAATCGCTTTTTATTGTTTATCTCTTTCGTAACAAAGTACTTGCTATCGACAAATCTGAAAGCCAGAATATCCTCAGGCGGGTATTCGCTAATTGTGTTGTCAGCAGCTTTAAACCTGCATAAAATACTCATTAACAAATCTCCACGATAATCAACCTGCCCAACTAATGTGTCTCCATTAGTTTTAATGATATATCCTGGTCTGAAATCCGTTTGTGCATTCAATATTCCGGCTGAGATCAGTAATCCCAATAAAATAAACCCTGTTGGTTTCACAGGATTCAATATGTTCATTTGTAGTTGCTTTTTATGACGTTTTCGGGCTTTGCGATCGGGCGGGCTTCGGAGCACAAAACTGTCAACCTGCACTGAACTTGAACAGGAGCACAATGCTCCAGGTTTGCACGTCACCCCGCCTGAAGCAAAACCCGTGTTTGTGGCAGCCCTTTATTCAATAGTCATTATTCTTTCTGCTTTATTATTCCAAAGTATTATTCTTTGTTCTAAACTTGATGTAATTATTCTGCTTCCTTTTTTATTCCAAGAAACACCCCATAAATAGTCTGTTGATTTGCCTTCCGAAACAAGATTTCCTTTATTGTCCCAAATTCTCAATGCGTCACTTGCTGATGCAAGTCTGTCGCCTTTTGTATTCCAGGACAAATTTCTATATTCTCCTTTGCTGATGTCAATGGTTTTCAAAAGTTCGCCTTTTTCATTCCAATATTGAAGTAATGATTTGTCTTTTTCGTCTCCATAATCTCCTGTAACGAAAAAGTCACCCGACTTGTGCCAAGCAATGCTTAACAACAAAACTTCTTCTTGTCTATGCTTTATTGATTTTATCAAATTTCCTTCAATGTCAAAAAGACGAATTTTGTCAGTTACCGTTGCAAGAATGTTTTTTCTAGGATGCCAATCAATAGCTGTTATGCTCTTAGTGTTTTCGTTACTAAATTTTCTGATTAATTTACCTTTTAAATCGTAAATCAATATTCGGCCATCATTGTCTGCAACAGCTAAATATTCACCCGTAAAGTTCCAATCAATACCTCTTGCTCCTTCTGTCGCAATTTCGTTTAACTCAATTTTTTCATTTGTTTCTAAATTGAGAATAAACGATTTATCTTCTGACATTTGTGTAGTTACTGCAATAATGTTAAATGAAGGATGCCATTTTATGCGTGTAATTGTATTCTTTACAGGAAAAGATTTGTAAGGTTGTAAATTTCCTTCGCTATAAATTTTTAGTGTATCAATGTTTCCACCAATAGCTATGTACATTCCATTCGGACTCCAATCTGTTGTCCAAAGAATTTCCTTTGTTAAAGTATTTTGCCCAAAAATCTGATTAGATAAAACTATAATCAGAATATTTAGGATTGCTAATATTTTTTTTCCTTTCGTCATTTTGTACGTTGTCTTTTGGGTTGCCACTAATCGGGTCAGACAGGGGAATTTCACCCCTGCCTTCCCACGGAACCGGACGTGAACCTCTCGATTCATCCGGCTCTTCATGTTCATGTCACTAAAGTACGACTACTTTATGGTTTAACCAATCTCCAATGAGCAAAAAGGC
>JAEUTG010000034.1 GCA_016788045.1 Bacteroidales bacterium | reverse complement strand
GTGGCACGCGCCGGGAGGCGCACTCTAGCCCGAATTTGATCGGTTGGCGCGCGTCTTATTTTCTGACGCGCGCCCCCCCACCCCCTGATGCGTGCCCCCTGGCCGTTTCCCTGCTTCATGGTCCATGGCACGCGCCGGGAGGCGCACCCTAGCCCGGATTTGACCGGTTGGCGCGCGTCTTATTTTCTGACGAGCGCCCCCCGCTCTCTTAGGCTTGCTCCCTGGCGTTTTTCAAATTCATGGCCCGTGGCACGCACCGGGAGGCGCACCCTAGCCCGGATTTGACCGGTTGGCGCGCGTCTTATTTTCTGACGCGCGCCCCCCACCCCCTGATGCGTGCCCCCTGGCCGTTTCCCAGCTTCATGGTCCGTGGCACGCGCCGGGAGGCGCACTCTAGCCCGAATTTGATCGGTTGGCGCGCGTCTTATTTTCTGACGCGCGCCCCCCCACCCCCTGATGCGTGCCCCCTGGCCGTTTCCCAGCTTCATGGTCCATTGCACGCGCCGGGAGTCGCGCGCTAGCCCGTATCTGACCGGTTGGCGCGCGTCTTATTTTCTGACGCGCGCCCCCCCACCCTCTGATGCGTGCCCCCTGGCATTTTTCAAATTCATTGCCCGTGGCACGCGCCGGGAGGCGCGCGCTAGCCCGGATTTATCCCCTTGTCCCCCCGTCTCCTTGTCTCCTGGTCTCATGAAAAGAAACGAAATCTCCGGATGAAGTCGTATCCTGCCAATTTTATAATTTTGTTTGATACCATCAAACAATTTTGTATTTTTGTATCAAACAAAATAATTGTTATGTTACTCGAAAGTGTAATTGCCAGTGTAATTGACCAGCAAAGAAACCAGATATATGAAAAAGATCCGGGTTTAATGCGTGAACCTGTACCTGAGCTGAAAAGCCTCTCCTCTCATGCGTTGATCATTTCGGGGATCCGCAGGTGCGGAAAAAGCACCCTGCTGCTGCAAATGATGAAAAACATGAATTCCAGCAGCATTTTCTTCATGAATTTTGACAACCCACAGCTGTATGGTTTTTCAGCCAGTGATTTTGGCCGTCTCGATAATATAATTCTCAAAAGCGGCGCAAAAACTCTCTTCTTCGATGAGATGCAACTTGTGGTGGGGTGGGAAATGTATGTCCGCCAAAAACTTGATGAAGGATTCAAAGTAATTGTCACCGGCTCCAATGCAGCCATGCTCAGTCAGGAACTGGGAACCCGTTTAACCGGCAGACATATCTCACGGGAGCTTTTCCCTTTCAGCTATATTGAGTTTCTGGCTTATAAAAATCTCCAGCCCTCAGCAGAAAGCCTTACCATGTATCTGCGACTTGGCGGATTTCCTGAATACCTGAAGAGCAGCGATCCGGAACAACTGACTTCCCTTTTCAGCGACATCCTGATCAGGGATATTGTGGCCAGATACGGAATAAAAGATATTGTAAGCCTTCACCGTCTTGCAAATCATCTGATGGCAAATACCGGGAACAGAATCACCGCAACCAGACTCAAACAACCGCTCTCCATCGGCGCAACCAGCACCATCCTTACCTGGTTTTCCCATTTGGAGATGTCTTATCTTTTGAGTTTTGTCCCCATGTTCAGCTATTCGTCCAAAGCACAAATGATAAACCCCCGCAAGGTATATTCAATAGATACGGGCTTGTTAAACGCGCTGTCGGTTAGTAAAACTGAAGACCTTGGCAGAAAACTGGAGAATCTGGTATATTTGTTCCTGAGGATGAAATACAGGGAGATTTATTATTTTGATGATAAAGGCGAATGTGATTTCGTTGTATTTAAACACGGGCAGCCTATGGGTCTTTTTCAGGTTTGTTATTCGTTGAACGCCGATAACCTTTCACGCGAAGTAGCCGGTGTGCTGACAGCCATGAAATTTTTCAACATACCCACAGCAACTATCGTCACCTTTTCCGACAAAGATGTAATCAACGAAGGTTCGTATAAAATTTCTGTGGTGCCGGCGTTTGAGTTTTTAGGTCAATAAATTCACCCATTCACTCCAATATCACCTTTCACTCTTTCATCGCTTTGTTGTTAAGGAAACACCAAATAAAGCAGGATGCGCCCTATGTTGGCTTTGGGTACGTTCACACGCACCTGCCTGTTTGCCCATGCAGACAGGTCAGAAAATATGATGCGCGCGAACAAGGCAGTGTTGAAGCAGGATTTATCCCCTTGTCCCCCAGTCCCCTTGTCACCTTGTCTCATGCTAAGAAACGAAATCTCCGGATGAAGCAGGACGCACCAGATGAAATGACACTTCATCCCTGAAATCCGACAATCCGGTAACTAAAATTTTATTCCGGCCACGGCGTGTTGCACTTTTGCTGCATCAATGCACAAGAGGCCATGAAACAATCAATCGTCTTCCTTCTCTTTATAATCAACTGCTCCCTTTCGGGCCAGACCCTTATCAGCGGAACTGTCAAAGCTAAAAACGACGGAACCCTTCCAGGAGCCAATGTGTATATTCCCGGAACATACGATGGAGCTTCCACCGATGCTGAAGGCCGTTTCAGTTTCAAAACCAAAAAGACAGGGCCTGCAGTGCTGAAGGTTGAATACATTGGTTATGAATCCTTCTCAAAGGAGATCAACCTGAACGGCACGGAAATCAGGGTGGTGGCTGAGCTCACCGAGACCTTCAACAAACTGGAGGCCGTAACCATATCAGCCGGAACCTTTGAGGCCGGCGACAAGAAGCAGGCCAACACCATCAGCTCGCTGGATATGATTACCACAGCGGGAGCCGCGGGCGATGTTTTCGGAGCCCTGCAGACCCTGCCGGGAACCACCACGAACGGCGAATCGGGAAGGCTGTTTGTGAAGGGTGGCGACAGCGACGAATCTCAGACCTACATCGACGGAGCCCTGGTGCATACACCTTACAATTCCACTGCTCCGAACACCGCCACCCGCGGACGTTTCAACCCGTTTATGTTTAAGGGTACCATTTTCAGCACCGGAGGTTATTCGGCCGAATACGGTCAGGCACTCTCCAGTGTGCTGCTGCTCAACACCAACGACCTGCCGGAACAAAATCAGCTCGACCTCTCGTTTCTCACCATAGGCCCCGAAATTGCCCTTACCCGTCTGTGGAACAGAGGCGCAGTCACCGCAACAGCCTCCTACAACAACCTGGGCCCCTACATGAAACTGGTTCCCCAGAACTATGAATGGAAACATGCACCGGAATCGGCTTCCGGAGCCGTGAGCATCCGTCAGAAATCGGGCAAATCCGGCATGTTGAAAATATACAGCAGCTACGACAAAGGCAGCTTTTCACTGTTACAGGAAGACCTTGATCAGAACAAAAACATCGATTACAACCTTCACAACAGCAATTTTTTCGTCAACACCTCTTACCGGAACAAGCTCGGACAGAAGTGGACTTCCACGACCTCCGCCTCATTCACTTCGGACAAGGACGATGTCGCTTTTGAAGAAACCGATTTCAACAAAGAACTGTCCGGTTTTCATCTGAAAGAAGTGATTTCGGATGAGGTGAGCAGCAAAATTACCCTGAAGGGAGGCGCTGAATGGTTTAACCGGACCTTAAAACAGACCTTCCGCACTCCGGCCGACACCTTTGCCTATCAATACACCAACAATGCTTTCGCTGCCTTTACGGAAGGTGAATTTTACGCATCGAAGAAGTTTGTGGTCAGGGCCGGGGCAAGGCTTGAATACTCAGACTACCTGAACCGCACCAGTTTAACACCCCGGCTTACCGCGGCCTGGAAGATTGACAACAACAGCCAGTTTTCGGCAGCCTGGGGGTGGTTTTACCAGAACCCGACCGACGATTACCTCATTTACACAGATCAACTGGATTTCGAAAGGGCAGATCACTACACGTTCAGTTATCAGATGTCGAAAAACGACCGGACACTCAGAACGGAACTGTATTACAAAGATTACAGCCATTTATCAAAGCTGAACGACCCGGCTTTTTATCTCGCTGAAAGCTACGATAACAGCGGAGACGGTTATGCCCGCGGAGTTGATGTTTTCTGGCGTGATAAAAAAACCATTAAATATGGGGATTACTGGATCTCCTATTCCTTCCTCGACACGAAACGAAACTACCGAAACTACCCTGAAACCGCCATTCCGGGCTTCGCCAGCAGGCATAACCTTGCAGTGGTTTACAAACACTGGTTCGGAAAAATCCGCTCCTATGCCGGGTTGAACTACAAATACTCATCGCCCCGGGTTTACAACGACCCCAACAGTCAGGAATTCAACGGGGAACGCACCATCGCCTATCAAACCCTTGACATGAGCTGGAGCTTTCTTTACCGGCCCAACATCATTCTTTACGGAGCCGTAACCAACATCCCCGGTTTCAGACAGGAGTTCGGGAAAAGATACGCCAGTGTGCCCGATGATTCGGGGATTTACCGCAGCACCACCCTGATCCCGGGCTCCGGACGGTTTTTCATCCTCGCCTGCTTCATTACCCTTACCAAAAAAGGGACCGACAACCAGCTGGATAAGATCCAGTAAGTTTCAGCCGTATTTTCTTTCGCTGAAAAAATAAACCAATCTCAATCCAACAAAAACAAAACCAATCAAAAAACCCGTTTTATGAAAACAACACTGATTTCCCTGTTTTTTGCGCTGACTACCATTGCAGCCATGTCACAGAAAGAGGCTTATTACCAGGCCATGGGTGAAAACCTCGGCGGGTATGCCCAATGTCGTTCTGTTGAAGATTTTCAGGCATTGGGGAATACCTTCGCCCGCATTGCCGAAACCGAAAAGAATGAATGGCTTCCGGCTTACTACCATGCGCATTGTTATATCATCATGAGTTTTATAGAACAGGCTGATCCGAAAAAGAAAGATGCTTACCTCGATGTTGCTGAAAAATCAATCAACCGTATTACAGAAATGGCACCGGGAGAGGCCGATGTTTTTGCCTTACAGGCGATGTTTTACACAGCCCGGCTGGTGGTGAATCCCATGGAAAGGGGCCAGCAATATGGTATGCTTTCGGGGCAGGCTATCGGACGGGCCATGGGCATCGACCCTACCAATCCCAGGGCAAGGCTGATCAAACTGCAGAACGACATGGGTACAGCACAGTTCTACGGAAAAGATGTGACAGAATTCTGTGAACAGGCCCGCACCCTGGTTGCAGGCTGGGATAATTTTAAACCGGTTTCACCACTGCATCCCAACTGGGGGAAAGACCAGGCCGAAGGAATCGTGAAATCCTGTAAATAGGGTTCCTGTCGGTAAAGGTTGGTGTCTGTACTCAGATGCCAACCTTTACTTTTCATTGCAATAATTAATACATTTACTGTTGTTGTAAAACAATTACCGGTCAGTCATGAAATTTTTCAGAAAACTCATTCATCCCCTTACAATATGGCAGTTTCTGCTTGCAAACCTGCTGCTGTCGGTTATCATCGCCTTTTTCTTTATGCGGGGTACATACAACGATCCTGTGAGAATCCTGATCGGGCTCACCTGGTCATATTCCATCTGTTTCACCCAATGGACCGGCCCGTTGCTGATCAACCATTTCCTCGATAAACGCTACCAATGGCTTACAGCACCGGTGAAACGAACCATCATTGAAATCATCAGTATGCTGGGGTGGTCGGTAAGTGCCTTTGTACTGGTTCAGTTTATCATGTATTACCTGGTGCTCGGCATCAGGCCCTCGGATGCCATCAGTTCCATTTCTGGTTCTATCCTGATAACCTTCCTCATTTCACTGTTTATCTCCCTGACATTCACTGCTGTAGGGTTCTTCAAGGCCTGGCGGCGTTCCGTAGTCCGGGAATCAGAACTCAATGCACAGATGATGTCATACAAATACGAGTCACTGCGCAATCAGATCAATCCCCACTTTCTGTTCAACAGTTTCAATGTGCTGAGCGATCTGGTGTATGCCGATCAGGCCCAGGCCGTGAAGTTTATCAGGCAGATGAGTGATTTGTTCAGGTATATCCTCGACAACCGTGATAAGGAGCTGGTCAGTATCAGGGAAGAGCTGAACTTTCTGAACGCTTACCTGTATCTGTTGAAAACACGCTTTGATGATAAGATCACCATCTCGGTGAACCTGGATCCCGCACCAGGGCAGTACATTGTGCCGATGACGCTTCAGTTGCTGGTGGAAAACGCGGTTAAACACAATGAAGTGTCGGCCAGAAATCCCCTGAACATCAACATTTCACAAAATGGTGGCTATATTGAAGTCAAAAATGAGTTGCGGAAAAAAGAGATTGGCGATGATTCAACCAAAACCGGGCTGAAGAACATATCCCAGCAATTTGGTTTCTTTACTGACAAAAAACTGGAATTCAGTGAACAATCGGGTAATTTTGTAGTGAAAGTTCCCATCATTGAGGAGGCAGACAAATGAAAGTACTGATTATCGAAGATGAGCAACGGGCGGCCAGTCACCTTGAGCGGATGCTGAAGAAGGTTGCCCCGGGCATGGAAGTTACGGCTATCCTTGAATCGGTGCGTGATGCCGTGGAATACCTGGGGGCCGGAAATATGCCTGAACTGATCTTCTCCGACATACAACTCTCCGATGGCATCAGCTTCGACATTTACACCCGGGTGAAGGTAAGCTGCCCCATCATCTTCACCACCGCATGGGATCATTACACGATGGAGGCTTTCAGCACCAATGGCATCGATTACCTGCTGAAACCGGTAGAGGAAGAACGCTTGCTCAGGGCCATCACAAAGGCCGAACAGCTCTCTGGCCAACCATTGCTGGAGAAGATCATGAACCTGGCCGGTAAAATGCCTGGTAAAAGCTACAAAACCAGGTTTATCGTTAAAATCGGCGATAAAATCAAAACCATCCCGACCGAAGAAATCCTCCTGTTCTACAGCCTTGAAAAAGCCACCTATCTGCTTACCACAGGAAACCGGAATTATAATATCGATTATGCCCTTGACCAGCTGGAAACCCTGCTCGACCCCGACCTTTTCTTCAGAATGAACCGGAAGTATATTGTATCAGTAAAGGCATGTTCAAGCATCACGGCCTGGTCGAACAGCCGCCTGAAGATACAGATTGAAGGGCTCAGAGACCACGAGCTGATCGTGGCACGCGAACGTGTGCAGGATTTCAGGGAATGGCTCGATAAATAAGTGCCGGTTATTTTACCCGCGCCAGATCGACGGTAAAGTGCCGCATAATCGGGGCCTCGTTCACAATCTTCAGTCCGCTGGTGATGGTATTGCTGCGCTCATACACATTGGCCAGGGCTGTGGCCACGTAATCCATGTGGTTGTTGGTGTACACCCTGCGCGGAATAGCCAGTCTGAGCAGCTCAAGGGCCGGGAACCTGTTTTCACGCGTTTCGGGATCACGGTCGGCAAGCAAGGCACCGATTTCCACCCCGCGAACACCGGCTTCAAGATAAAGCTCAACCACCAGCGTCTGCGCCTGAAAATGCTCTTTGGGCAACTGGGGAAGAAAGCGTTTGGCATCTACAAACACCGCGTGACCACCAATGGGCTGCTGCACCGGTACGCCAAACTCAATCAACCGGTGGCCGAGGTATTCCACCTGGCTGATCCGGGTTTTCAGGTAATCATAATCTGTTCCTTCGTGCAGCCCCTGGGCCAGGGCATTCATATCCCTGCCCGACATACCGCCGTAGGTAACATAGCCTTCAAACATGATGTTGAACACCGAGGCTTTCTCAAACAGCTCACGGCTGCGCAGACCGATAAATCCGCCCATATTCACAATCGCATCCTTTTTGCTGCTCATCGTCATGGCATCGGCATAGCTGAACATCTCGAGAACAATCTCCCTGATGCTTCTGTGCTCATACCCGGCCTCCCTGGTTTTGATAAAGTAAGCATTTTCGGCGAACCTTGCCGAGTCAAATACGACCATAATACCATACTTATCAGCCAGTTGCCTTACCCCCTTCAGGTTCTCCATCGAAACAGGCTGTCCGCCCGATGAATTACAGGTAACGGTAACCACAATCAGCGGAATGATCTCACGTGGATTTGACTTCAGCACATCCTCGAGCTTTGCCAGGTCAATGTTTCCTTTAAATGGATGGTAAACCGATGTATTGAAGGCTTCGTTGATGGTGCAGTCAACCGCTTTTGCCTTGCGGAATTCGATGTGTCCTTTGGTGGTGTCAAAATGAGAATTGCCCGGAACGATATCGCCGGCCTTCACCAGCGCCGAAAACAGGACATTCTCAGCCGCCCTTCCCTGGTGGGTGGGTAAAAAATACTCAAATCCGAGCAGGTCGCGGATGGCATCTTTCATTTTGAAATAGGAAGAGGCACCCGCGTAACTCTCATCTCCCAGCATCATTTCGCTCCACTGCCGGTCGCTCATGGCGCCGGTTCCGGAGTCGGTAAGCAGATCGATGAACACCTGGTTGCTGCGCAGTTTAAAAACATTGTAATTGGCTTCCTTTATCCACTGCTCCCGCTCGGCACGGGTACTCTGGCGGATAGGTTCAACCATCTTGATTTTATAGGATTCGGCGAAAGGTAATTCCATGACAAGAACTCTGTTAAATGAATAAAAGTAAAAACAGGGGATAAAAAATAAAGCGGGGGGATCAGAACTGGTATTCGTCCCTGTTTTTAATATTACGGAATATGGTCTTGGCAGTTAGCCTGAGTACATATGGTGCGTACATATTCTGTCGTTGAAAGCGGTCAAATGTAAGGCATTTTTTAAAAAAGCAAGGGGTTTTTACAATTATTTCATGTTCAGGGTATGCATTCAGGGTTCCACAACTGAAATCAGTCGTCAGCAATAGACGCATTAATACATGTAGTTATTTCTATATCAGCTCATTGCCTATGGTTATCCGCTCCCGGGCTTTTCTCTCAGCAAGGGTGGTTTCATAGCTCAGATCAAATTTCTATCTTTGCAGCATGGCAAACAACGAAGAACTTTTCAAAAAAATTATTTCCCATGCCAAGGAGTATGGGTTTGTATTTCAGAGCAGTGAAATATACGATGGCCTGAGCGCTGTTTACGATTACGGTCAGAATGGTGTGGAGCTTAAAAACAACATCAAGGAATACTGGTGGAAAGCCATGGTACGCTACCATGAAAACATCGTGGGCATTGACTCCGCGATTTTTATGCATCCGACCATCTGGAAAGCATCCGGACATGTGGATGCCTTCAACGATCCGATGATCGACAACAAAGACTCGAAAAAACGCTACCGTGCCGATGTGCTGGTGGAGGAATTTGTGGCCAAAACCGAAGATAAAATTGCGAAAGAGGTTGAAAAAGCGGCCAAACGTTTTGGCGAAGCCTTCGATGAAACGCAGTACCGGGCTACCAATCCCAGGGTTCTTGAATATCAGGCCAAAATTGATTCGGCCAAAATCAGGCTTTACAAAGGACTGGAAAACAACGACCTTGCCGATGTGAAGAAACTCATCGAAGACCTTGAAATTGTCTGCCCGATATCCGGATCACGCAACTGGACGGAGGTAAGGCAGTTTAACCTGATGTTTTCCACCCAGATGGGATCGGTGAGCGACGATGCCAATACCATCTACCTTCGTCCCGAAACGGCCCAGGGCATCTTTGTCAATTTCCTGAACGTAATGAAAACCGGGAGGATGAAAATTCCCTTTGGTATCGCCCAGATTGGTAAAGCTTTCCGCAATGAGATTGTTGCCCGTCAGTTTATTTTCCGCATGCGCGAATTTGAGCAGATGGAGATGCAGTTTTTTGTAAAGCCCGGCACCGAACTCGACTGGTTTGAGTCGTGGAAACAGGAGCGCCGCAACTGGCACCTCTCCCTGGGGATCCCGGCTGAATATTACCGTTTTCACGATCACGAGAAGCTGGCCCATTATGCCAACGCTGCCAGCGATATTGAATTTAATTTCCCCATTGGTTTCAAGGAGCTTGAAGGCATTCACTCCCGCACCGATTTCGACCTAAGTGCCCATCAGAAATATTCGGGTAAAAAAATCACTTATTTCGACCCCGAGCTGAACGAAAGTTATGTTCCTTACGTGGTGGAAACCTCCATCGGCCTCGACCGTACTTTCCTGGCCATGATGAGCTATGCCTACACCGAAGAGAAGCTCGACGACGGCTCTGAACGCGTGGTGATGAAACTGCCGCCGGTACTGGCCCCGGTTAAGGCAGCCGTTCTGCCGCTGGTTGCCAAAGACGGCCTGCCTGAGAAAGCCCGTCAGATTATGGATGTACTGAAATTTGAATTCAACTGCCAGTACGAAGAAAAAGACTCCATCGGCAAGCGTTACCGCCGCCAGGATGCCATTGGTACCCCCTACTGCATCACGGTGGATCACCAGACCCTGGAAGACGGAACAGTGACCATCCGGGAACGGGATACCATGCAGCAGGAGCGGGTAGATACCGGCAGACTGGAGGAGATCATCAGAACCCGGCTGAAGCCGGTCACCGTGTGACAGCCCTTACCTGAAAAAGCCCTGCTGAACAGATCAGCAGGGCTTTTTTTCAACAGGAAAAGTTTCCCCGGGGTTCCTTTGCGGGTAGGTTCAGCCTCCCCAATAGATGGCAAAACTGCTTCTGAAACAGGATCATCAGCAACACCACTATGGTAATGGATGAATCGGCGATGTTGAATACCGGCCTGAAAACGATGTGTTTGCAGCCAGTTAACAGGTTGTGCTTGTTACGTTTGTAATTGCCCGGTTGTCTTTTTGTGAATAATTTCACAATCATTTAACAAAGCTTTCCACTTTTTCGCTTACATTTGAGACCTGGGTTTATGCTTTACCATTCTCTATAATCTGAATAAATGCTATATCCATCCAGGCTAAGCGGTTTATATCATGGTTTTCATGCTAGTTATCTGAGATGGAATTTTTATCGGTTAACATCAGAACTGACAATTGTAATCCTACTGACGATGAGTACATTATCCACAGCTATGCCTTCAGTATCTACACTGATTCACAACAATTTGCTTCAAACTCCGCCCGGTGTATCTGATACGGTTTTCAGCACATCCATTAACCGCGAGGAATTGCTCAACAACGCAATGATCCGCGACATTCTGGTTGCCAACCCTCACAGCGCTAAATCAGAAACCCTGATGCAGGAAGTTGATATGCGTCTTGAGCCAATGCCTGATTATATGAAAGACGAAATTCTGGAAGGTGTGTTTGTACTCTCTGCCAAAGAGTTGATGGAAGCCAAACGTGATATGGACACGCAATTCTACAATTACGGGTTTAACCGCTTACTATCGGCTTCTTTAACGGACACCATTCCGGTTCCTTCCGATACCCTGATTGCCTTACTAAATGCTGACGGTAGCGCCCATTCATTAATGCTACAGGCGTGGATTCTTTTTGAGGCTGGTGATACAATTTCAGCATTAAACAGGATGGAAACTATTCCCACCGGGATTACACTAAATGAACAGGAACTCGCTGAACTTACTGAACAACACATATTAATGCAATGGTTATTTGAGGCTCCGGTTCTGGATAGCATAAATTTAGAGGCTCTGAGCAATTTTGTTGAGAGTTCCTCATCAATTGTTTCGGCTGCTGTCAGAAGCATCCTGATTGCCAATAACCTGTTGGAGTATAACGAACCTTACTTAATTCCTGATCTCACTAAGAGTGCTGATATAAGTAAACCGAAACCCAGTTCATTCCGGAATCAGACTCAAATGATCAGAGTATTCCCTAATCCCGGTAAGGATTATGTTACCATTGAATACAACCTTGGCGATAATTATACATCAGGCACTTATGAGGTTGCTGACCAAAGCGGTAGGATTGTAAAAAGAGGAAACCTTGGTCGTAAAACCGATCAGGTTGTACTTGACACCTTTGATCTGACACCCGGCAATTATTACATAAGTCTTATTTCAGCCAGCACAAATATTGCCAGCGCAAGATTTGTGATTTCTAAGTAACATTTCTCAATACAAGCAAGCAGGGAAGCAAAAATGTCAACCCTGCTTGCTTTCTTAAATTTGAAAATATGAGAACCTTCTTTTTAATACAGTTTTATATTATTTTTTGCCATAGCCATATAATTGGCCAACCTTGGGATAGAATATTTGTTGTTTCAGGCAGAATTGATGTATTCGAGAATTTATCTGAAACTTACGATGGCGGTTTTATCCTGCTGGGAGCATACGATTATTTCCCGGATACCAGAGGGTGGTTGATAAAAGTCGATATAAACGGCAATATGCTCTATGATATAACAATGGGTATAAATAATGGTTTTGATCAAATAAATCTTCCTTTATCAATTAACCAGACTCTTGATGGTGGCAACATTATATGTAATGTACAAGGTCCAGACTATCTTGGGAATATAGGTGTAATAAAACTTGACCAATGCGGTAATCTGGATTGGTGTAGAATATTTGACACCCAAGAGGACCCGGATTGGGGGGTTGAAATCAAGCAATTGGAGGATGGAGGCTACATAATGCTAACTATGGGCTATGATTATGCTTTCAATAATCCAAGAACTCATTTATTCAGGTTAAATGAAAACGGCGAAGTGCTGTGGATTGAACCTTATGCCACAACAGCGAATCACCCCTACCTTAGCTACAATGATCCTTACGATTTAGTTGTTACCACAGATGAGGACTTTTTTATCAGCGGCTTGTGTTACTGGTGCGATGATTCAGTAGCTACGGGAGGGATAAATAACCGATGCAGGTTAAAAACAATGGCGATTCTTGTCGACAGTAGCAGACAGGAAGAATGGGTAAATGTATATAAAGCAACTGACACACTTGCTTATTCATTGGCCGGATGGGCAACCCAGCATGAAAGCGGCAGTTTTTATGTTGGCGCTGTAGATCGAACCATCTGGCCAAATTCACTGCCAAAACTTTTAAAGTTCGATGCAAACGGGATTTTACTCGGTGATTCGCTTATTAATGTGCCAATGATTGGTAATAAATGGGTGGAGGGTTTTATGGTAAACCCCTCCTTTACTTCCGATGGCAGGTTGTTTACCAATATTTTGTATGCCGACAGCACCAATTATTTCCCCGGCTGGTTTGGCCTGCATGAGCTGGATTCGCTGGGCGGCTGGCACAACTCGTTTATACACCCTACAGCCCATGCAGAATCCCGGATAATTGTTACGGATGACGATAAAATCTTAGCCGGGGCAGTGGTGGGCAGTGGCCTGGATCAGGACATTATCCTGATGAAATTCAACACCAGCCTGGAGTACGACAGCATTTACACCGCCCCGCGGGTGTACGATTACCTCTGCCCCGATCCCATTGTTTCAAAAACCATTGATCTGAGCGATTGCGATGTCATCGTAAATGTGGAGGATATTCCCACCCGCAAAGAATATGAGGCCCGCATCAGCCTGATCCCCATTACCCCAGCGCCCAACCCGGCTAAGGATTATGTGCGCTTTTTGCTCGAAAATACAGAGTACCATAAGAATATACGGGTAATCTGCTACGATATTTTCGGCAGGCAAATGGTAGAATTGCCCGTTAATTCTGGGGTAAACGAAACCGGGCTCAGCATTTCAGGCTGGCGGCCGGGGCTGTATATGGCGGTGGTGTATTCGGGCAACCGGCAAATGGGCAAGGCGAGGTTTGTGGTGGAGTGAGGGTGTTGGTGGTCTCGGCTTGGTTCGGCTCTGCTCTCCAACCACCGATTAACCTCCAGCGGCTCCGCTCGACCACCAACGGCCCCATATGGCCACCAATGGCTCGGCTTTTTTTGGTGGTTTCGACTTCGCTCAACCACCAACGGAAAATAATATCAACAACAGTAAACCTGGTGGTCGAGCGGAGCCGAGACCATCCGGAAAATGCATAAGAATAGAACCAAGAAAAATCCTGTCAATCCTGTTAATCCTGTCATGAAAAATTTAAAGAAAATGGCCTTCGAATTCTAACGTTAAGTAAGATGCACGCGTCAGAAAATAAGACGCGCGCAAGCTGGCTTATAAAAACTGTTAATCCTGTCTGAAAAATGAAAAAAAAGTTCATATTTCTTTTCTTTATCTTACTGTTCGGTATTTCCCGTGCCCAGCAGCCCATTGACTCACTCTACCTGTGGGTGAACTTTCAGGAAGAATCCATCACGATTGATATACCCGACAGCTACTTCAACCACCGCACCGCTGTTCCGCAACTGCCGCGGTTTGTTGCCGTGCGCAAGCTGAATATACTGGTTCCACCACTGCCACCCAAAGATGCCCTGCTTCAGAGATTTGAGAATTACCTCTCTAAAGAAGCCGCACAAGCTGATAATTACCAACGTTTGGACTGGCTACGTGTTATGGTGTTGTATATTTACTTCAGCCAGAATGATCTGTCGCAACTGCCGCCGGAAGTTTTGGAAACATTGGAGAACTGGCAGACCGCACCGGAAACGGCTGTAATCCGCGAAGAGGTGGAATTGGTGAAGAAATGGCTGGCAATGCCAGAATAAAGCGGGAATGTTACAGCAGGGCCTGCAACTTAACCATTAATGTCTGCTTTTATTTATTGTTAAATGCATTCATGGTGTGTGTTGCCCCGGCAACCACAAAGCTTTTGATCATTTCGAGGGCCTGAGGGATTTTTTCGGCAAATATTTTCTCTTCATCGCGGGTAAACCTGCCAAGCACGTAGTCGATCTGGAAGCCGCGGGCAAAGTTGCTCCCAATGCCAACCCTCAGCCTCGGGAAATCGTTTCGGCCAAGCACTTCGATGATGTTGTTCAGGCCGTTGTGGCTGCCCCCGCTGCCCTTGGTTTTCATCCGCAGCACACCAGGGTCCAGATCCAGGTCGTCGACCACCACCAGGGCGTTTTCAACCGCGATATTCTCCTGGGTGAGCCAGTACCGGAAGGCTTTGCCGCTCAGGTTCATGTAGGTAGTTGGTTTGATCACGACCACGGTTCTGCCACGCAGCCTGAATTCTGCCCTTGCAGCATACCGGTCGGTGGTAAACTTAACGCCGGCATCGGCAGCCAGGGCATCGCCGATGATAAACCCGATGTTGTGCCTGGTATTGGCATACTCTTCACCGATATTTCCGAGGCAGACAATGAGGTATTTCACAGGAGCATGATTTGTTAAAAACTGAACGATGAATCAGGGCGCAGGCGGGGCAAAAAAAACCGGAAGGTGACGAATCAACCCTCCGGTCAGTACAGCCTGAGGGCTGATTATTTTCCCGGGTTGGCCGGAGTTTCAACGTTTCTTGTTGAAATAACGGTAACAATTACAGCGCTGGGGATATCGAGAAACTCAATGTTATCCATTTTCATATCACCCACCTTGATTGACTGGTTGATGTTGAGATTGCTGATGCTGACCTCAATTTCATCCGGAAGATGTTCGATAAGGGCTTTGATTTTGAGTTTACGGAACTTCTTGATGAGTTTACCACCGAGGAGAACACCGGGTGAGGTGCCTGTAATGCGGATGGGTACAGGAATGATGACCGGTTTTTTCGGGTCAAGTTCCATAAAGTCAGCGTGAAGGATGTTATCGCTTACCGGATGTGACTGCAGGTCCTGAAGAATGGTCAGGTATTCTTTACCATCGACATCAATTTTGATAAGATTGGAAGCCGGGGTATAAAGAACCGGTTTGAATGCTGTTACGTCGGCCGAAAAGTGAACCTGTTCTTTGCCGCCATAAATCACGCAAGGCACACGGCCTTCTTTGCGCTGGGCTTTAGCATCTTTTTTCCCTACGTTCCCGCGAAGGGAACCGCTCATAGATACTGTTTTCATTGATTAAAAGATTTAGTTGTTTGTAAATATACTGACCTTTTCAGGAGATCAATCGAATTTAAACAAGGTTGAAATGGATTCGTAGTTGTGTACCTTACCGATGACATCGGCCAGCAGGTTCGCGGTACTCAGCACCCTGATCTTTTTGCTTTCAACCCTGAGGGGAATGGTATCCGTTACGACTACCTCGGTAAACGGGGAGGCTTCGATACGTTCAACCGCGGCTCCCGACAGCAGTGGGTGGGTGCAGAAAGCGCGGACGCTGGAAGCACCGTTTTCCATCATCACTTCGGCTGCCTTGCAGATGGTTCCGGCGGTATCGATGATGTCGTCAACCAGAATCACATCTTTGCCCTTCACATCGCCGATGAGCGCCATGGTATCTACCTGATTGGCTTTCAGGCGCTGTTTGTAACAGATAACAAATGAGGTATTCAGTATTTTGGCATAGGCCGCAGCCCGGCGTGTACCACCGGTATCGGGCGAAGCCATGGTGAGGTTCGGCAACTGAAGCTGTTTGATAAAGGGCACAAAAATGGAGGAAGAATACAGGTGGTCCACAGGAACATCGAAGAAGCCCTGAATCTGATCGGCATGAAGGTCGATGGTGATGATGCGCTGAACACCGGCAGCAGTCAGCAGATTGGCCACCAGTTTGGCTGCTATGGACACCCTGGGTTTATCTTTTCTGTCCTGACGGGCAAAACCGAAGTACGGGATTACCGCGATGATGTGCCTGGCCGAAGCCCTTTTGGCTGCATCGATCATCAGAAGCAGTTCAAAGAGGTTATCGGAAGGTGCAAAGGTGGATTGAACAATAAAAATGTCGTTACCACGGACATTTTCCTCGAAAGAAGGCTGGTATTCACCGTCGGCAAAGTCTGTAATCAGCACATCACCCAGTTTTTTACCATAGCTGGCAGCTATCTTTTCGGCCAGGTATCGGGTGGCTCTTCCCGAGAAAATGTTAACCACTGTGGCCATTTTACATTGTGCTTTAAGAGGTTATAAATCCTGCTTAGAGGGTGGCAAAGGTAAAACATTTTTCAAAGCAGAAATCACGATTCAGCGTGTATTTTGAAAATACACCCCCAAAACCTTGATTTTTAGGCCGAATTGTATTATTTTTGCACCCCCTAAAAATCAGCCGCTTGACAAAACCTTCTGATTTTTATATCTTTAAAGAATGGTAACAACTGTTTCCGGTGACTGCAAACTTACAACAGTTTCTTTGTTCCCGGATGTTTTAATTCACTTTTCGCGTTAAAAAACTCAATTAACCCATAAAACTTCCCGAATGAAACTCTCACAATTTCGTTATCACTTGCCTAACGAATTGATAGCCATGCAACCTGCGCCCAACCGGGGCGAATCGAGGCTGATGGTGCTGAACCGAAAAACAAAAACCATAGAACACCGGATGTTCAACGACATTCTTGACATTTTTGGTGATGGTGACGTTTTTATTATCAACGATACCAAAGTATTTCCGGCATTGCTTACCGGCGAGAAAGAAAAAACCGGCGCCAAAATCACTGTCTTTTTACTACGCGAACTGAATGCTGAAGCACGTTTGTGGGATGTACTGGTTGATCCTGCCCGCAAAATCCGCATCGGCAACAAACTCTATTTTGGCGACGATGATTCGCTGGTTGCCGAAGTAATCGACAACACCACCTCGCGTGGCCGTACCTTAAGGTTCTTGTTCGACGGGCCTTACGATCAGTTCAAGAAAACCATTGAAAGTCTTGGTAAAACGCCGCTTCCCGAAGAATTGCAGGCCCTGCGTGAGATCATGCCCGAAGACAAGGACTGGTATCAGACCATATACGCCAACAAAGAGGGGGCTGTGGCCGCTCCCACCGCCGGCCTCCATTTCAGCCGCGAACTGATGAAACGGCTCGAACTCAAAGGATCTTCCTTTGCCTCTGTGACACTGCATGCCGGTGTCGGTAACTTCAGGGCCATCGATGTGGAAGACCTTACCAAGCATAAAATGGATTCCGAAGAAATGCTGATTGAGGAAGAAGCTGCCAATATTGTAAACAAAGCCAAAGAAAACCGCAAACAGGTATGTGTGGTTGGTACCACCACCATGAAGGCTGTTGAAACATCAGTAGCCATCTCGGGCATGCTCAAACCTTACAAAGGATGGTCGAACAAGTTTATCTTCCCTCCTTACGACTTCAGCATTCCCACCTGCATGATCACCAATTTCCACCTGCCGCTTTCGCCCATGCTGATGATGACAGCAGCCTTTGCCGATTTCGATTTCCTGATGAAGGCCTATAAGGAAGCCATTGCGGAGAAATACAAGTTCTTTACCTACGGTGATGCCATGCTGATTCTTTAATCCGCTAAGAAAAGTCGTTAAAGCCTCTGATTGTCAGGGGCTTTTTTTATTTCTGACAAAAGCTGGGAAAGGAGCATAGAAGAAATAATTTTTCGCATCACCGGTTTTTATTAAGTTTGTAAAACATTATTGTCCGGTTAACATAAAAGAAATTTGACACCAGAACCCCATCCCGAAGGCTTTCAGGACACCAATTTGTCTGCCTGTGCATACAGGCAGGCTTGTCTGCCTGAGCATAAAGGCAGAAATCGCTCTAAATCAGATAAATAAGTTGGTAGTTTTGTTTGTTGGTGTCAAAAAAAAGAAAGAAGGGTACCTGTTTTGAACAATGGCTGTTATCCAGTAATATCAATGAGTTCAAAGGAAACCAATTATTTTCCCCGGACACTGGTGTTTGTAAAAACTAGCTGAGTGAACAGATATGCAATAATTGCGGCAGGAGGAGCAGGTAAAAGGGCCGGGACCAGTGTCCCGAAGCAGTTTATGCCCCTTGCCGGAAAACCAATGCTGATGCATACCATAGAGGCATTTTCAGCCCTCAGACCTGAAATAAAAATCATTGTCGCCCTGCCTGGAGATCATATTCAACACTGGCTCGACCTCTGCAGCGATTTTACTTTTCAGGTCGCTCACTCCATTGTTGCTGGTGGTAGCTTCAGGGGTGAGTCGGTAAGAAATGCCATTCATGCGATTACTGATCGGGAAGCTCTGGTGGCTGTGCACGATGGAGCTAGGCCTTTTGTGAAAAAGAAAACCATTGAAGAGGGCTTTAAACAGGCTGAGAGTCACGGCGCTGCAATACCCGTTCTCAAAATCACCGACTCTTTGAGACTTGTGGCTGAAGGGTTCAACCACTCTGTTGAGCGCAATAATTACAGGAGCGTTCAGACACCGCAGTGTTTTAAGCTGTCGGTATTGATGGAAGCGTACACTCAGAAAGACATTGAGGACTTTACCGATGATGCAAGCCTTGCAGAAGCCATTGGAAAGCAGGTTATACTGTTTGACGGCGATCCTGAAAATATTAAGATAACCACGCCCTTTGACCTGTTGATCGCAGAAGCTGTATGTAGCAGAAATAAGGGTTAAAACTGCCTCGGCAACCCCGGTAATACAAACTGTATGAGCTTGAACAACAATCAACTGGCAATAAAAGAAGGCTGGGTTTCCGTACTTGCCAACTCAGCATTGTTTGTGCTGAAATTCTGGGCCGGAATTGCAACCGGGTCCATCGCCATCATCGCGGACGCCTGGCATACCCTTTCCGATTCGCTTACTTCAATCGTAGTAGTTGCCGGTGTAAAAATCTCAGCAAAACCTGCCGACAAGGAGCATCCTTTCGGGCATGGCCGGGCAGAAATTATCGCCGCACTGATCATCGGGGTTTTGCTCAGCGTGGTTGCTTTTAATTTTGTGCTTGAAGGCATTGGCCGCCTGCGCACCCGCGAACTGGTCAGCTACAGCAACTTTGCCATTGTTGCCACAGTGGTATCCATTGTGGCGAAAGAAGCACTGGCCCAATATGCCTTTGCTATATTCAGAAAAACAGGGTCAAAACCGGTGAAAGCCGATGGGTGGCACCATCGTTCCGATGCCATCTCTTCGGTGGTCATCCTTGTTGGTATCCTGGCAGGGAAGCATGTCTGGTGGGTTGATGGTGTCCTCGGTATCGTCGTCGCGATCCTGATTTTCTATGCTGCCTACGACATCCTGCGCGATGCCATGCACACCATGATGGGCGAAGTTCCGGAAGAAGAACTGGTCAATACCATCAAAAAAATCTGCTCGGAAGAGAGTCTGCTCGAGATGAAGCCTCACCATTTCCATATTCACCGCTACGGTGAACACACCGAAATGACTTTTCACATCAAGCTGCCCGACAACCTGAGCCTGTTCGATTCACATGAAATAGCCACGAGGATCGAATCGAGGATTCAGGAAATCACCGGCATTGTCAGCACCATTCACATGGAACCCGAAGGTTTTTACAGGAACAGGCAAAACCATTAATTCACCCGCCGTCCCTTCCATTCTCCCCTGTAGATATTTCCGGCAACCGCTGCAACCACCGTAAATACAATCACGAGTGGCTGAAGCAGGGGGGTCAGCCAAAGATGCCGTGCTTTGCCTGCAAATGACAAAAAGGAAGCCAGCAGCCCGGAATCAGCAATCACTTTAATAGCAAAGAGGATCAGCAGAAGCAAGCGTGAATCCCGGTCAAACACAGCCATAAAGGCCGTTAACAGGATTGCACTGTTAAAGGTAAAAACGGTTAAAGCCGTAAATATCAGGAAACTGTCGCGGTATGCGTGACTCTTGGAAACCCAGCGGAACCGCTGTTTAAGGTAGTCAGACAGTTTGTCTTTACCTTCAGCAACTACCAGAGCATCGCGGCTTTTGAGAAACCCGATCCCTGAAGGCCCGAATTTCTGTTTTACCGACATCATGAGAAATACATCATCACCCGAACCGATTGCACTCTTCAGGGCATCGCTGTTCAGGCTGCGGAAAGCTTCCGCTGAAAACCCCAGATTGGCCCCGTTGCACATTGTTGGTGTTCTCATGCCGATGGAACCTGCCCCGGAGGCTATCAGTGAGGCAAATTCAGTTTCCTGAAACAATCCTGAAAAACCGCCCCGGGTATTCAGCACCACCGGACCGGCTATAAAAACGGGCTTCCCTGATGCAAAAAAACCTGCCATGGTGCTTATCCATGCCGGGGGATGCTGACAATCGGCATCGGTGCACAGGATCAGTTCGCCTGTGGCAACCTTCATAGCGTGAAGGATGGCCTGCTTTTTACCGCTTTCTGTAGTGAGCGGCAGTAATTTTATCCTTACACCGGCATGGTTGTCAATAAATGTCTGAACAATCCGGGCTGTATCGTCGGAGGAATGATCATCAATGACCAGAATTTCAAACTTGTTTTCGGGATAATGCTGAGCCGCCAGGCTGCTGAGGCAACGTGAAATGACCAGTGCCTCGTTGCGCGCCGGTACGATCACACTTACAGTGACCTCTGCATTAACGGCGCCGGGTTCCCTTTCTTGAAGCCTGAACCAGCCAATCGTAATCCACCACAGAAGGAGCAGATACAGGAAAGCTGCAGAGAGCGACAAGCCGGTATATAATGTAAGTTCCATCCGCCTGTTATTTTCTGAAAATGGTAAGCCGGCCGATGAACAGGAGCCCGGCCAGGGCCGGAACTGCCAGGTTAATGATCCATACCATGGCTGTAGCCAGTAAGATACCTGTGGAAGCGTGGACGGTTGGTTCGAACCAGGAACCGATGAAATAAATAGCCACAGAGCCCCTGATTCCCAGATCGGCCAGGGCAATGGTCGGTATGGCCGTCATCACAAGGTAGGTCATCGCGATCAATACTAACGCATTGAGCAAGGGAATATCGATATTGAAAGCCCTGAGCATCAGATAAAACTGAAAACTGAAAACCAGGTATCTGAGAAAGCTCAGCAAAACAACTTTCCCGAGTACAATCCTGCTTACGTTCTGCAATACCGAAATATACCCGTGAATTTTCTGCCAGCCTGGCTTGATGATTTTATGAAATCCTGCCGACACCAAGGGCGCACGCAGGTAGAGCATGAGCATCAGCAGGTTGATGATGGCCACAAAAATCACCAGACCGGCATAAAAAAATGATAACCACGCCTCATGAAAATCGAAAAACTTACGGATATAGAACAGGAAAGCAAGAGAACCGGAAAAGCAGGTTGCGATGATCTGAGCCAGGCTTCCGGCCACTGCCAGCAGCACTGCATTCATGGGGTCGCCGATCCTGAGTGAGAATATCCGTCCCACAGAATCGCCTACCCGGTTGGGAGTAAAAAGACTGAAAGAAATTCCGGTGAGTACCGAGCGCAGGGCTTCGCCGAAAGACAGTTTCCTGACGTACAGGGCCAGCATTCTCCATTTGATGCTTTCAAGGCTCCAGTTTACCGGCATCAGCAACAGGGCAGGTAAAAAGAAAATCAGAAAACTACGCTCTCTCAGCAACTGAGGGAAGTCAGCAGCAAACCATTGGTAATCACCGGATCGGAATACCTGAAGATAGATAAACCAGAGAGAAAGCAGGGCAACCACAACCCGAAGGCCCATGTTGAGGGTTTTCTTTACCTTTGCAGTTAACTCCATCTTTCTTGCCTGAACAACTTATGAAAAGCGAACGGATAATTCTTGGCATAGACCCCGGCACCCAGGTAATGGGATACGGCCTAATCGCTGATAAAGGTAAGAAAATTGAACTGATCGGACTGGATGTGTTCAGGTTTACCTACAAAGACAGCCAGCCCCTGCGTTTAAAGATGATTTTTGAGTCGGTGCTGAAACTCATCGATCAGCATCATCCCGATGAGCTGGCCATTGAAGCACCCTTCTTTGGCAAGAATGTGCAGTCGATGCTGAAACTGGGAAGAGCCCAGGGAGTTGCCATGGCAGCAGGGCTTTACCGCGATATCCCGATCTTCGAGTACTCGCCGCGAAAAATCAAACAATCGATTACCGGGAATGGCAATGCTTCGAAGGAGCAGGTGGCCGGCATGCTGGGGAATCTGCTGAAAATGGGTGAAGTTCCTACCCTGATGGATGCCACCGATGCCGTGGCGGTGGCGGTTTGCCACTATTTTCAGCGCGAGCCCGAAAGCCAGGGAAAAAGCTACAAAGGCTGGAAGGGCTTTGTTGATCAGAACCCCGGGAAGATTCTCGGAAAATAGAACTGCTCTTCAGGTTTTTACCCGCAAAAAGCCTTTGCCATTACATCAGCTTCTGGTACATCTGCCACCACCGGTCGGGAATTTCATTGTCGCAGGCTGTCTGATAGTCTTTGTAGGTGCAGGGGACAATGTAATGGTTGAGGTATTTCTGACGGCTCTCGGCCCCGCACACAATTTCCATCCACCAGCGGTCGGTTTTCCGGCTTTTGATGAAAACTATGCCATCGGCAAAGTCTTTGGTGGGGACAATGTATTTTATAAACATATCGCTGCCGGCATCGGGGAAGTCATCCTTGCGGTTGTTGTATCCTTCAAAGGCATACCACACCATTTGCGCAAGCAGCTGAGCAGTCAGTCCCCTGCGGTCGAGTGCCGGATTGTATTCGAAAAATCCGATGGAAGACAATTTATCGCTCATGGCAGCATAGCGAACCAGCTGGCAGGCTTCATCTCCGGAAAAACCATTGGGGCCGGCATTGGCATTGCCGGGAGCATCGGCTGCCCTGATGGCTCCGGTATCAAACGAAAGCACATCGGCATTGCGGAGCAGGGGTTCAGCATCGCTGAGGTTACCATGCAGCAGGCCCAGCCGGTAAGTATCGAAAAGCAGCTTTTTCATCAGGTCAATGGCCGGCTGATCAACATAGTAGGTCTGATACCCGAGGTTGGTAAAATTGAACAGGTAATTGGGCCGTTCAACGATGATGTGGCTCAGGTAGGTATTCGAGTTGAGTTCATCGGAAGTTTCACCAAGATCAAAGACGGGATCAATCACCGCCATGTTGATGATCTGCTTCATATTGGCATACGCCTTATACATGGCATAGGTGAGGTTCTGCCCCCCGCCGAGAACCACCGGAAATACCTTATTTGAGATGAGCCATTCAAGGGTGGCTGACAGGGCAAAATAGGTATCCTCAACCGAATGTCCCTTCCGGATATTTCCCAGGTCGCCAATGCCGGATGTCCAGGCGCCGGGGAAAAGCTTGTACAGATATCTCCTGATTTCATCTGCTCCGGTTGCACATCCTGCATTGTTTACCACTCCCCTTTCGTCGGGGACACCAATCAGGGCAATGCGGATTCCTTCCAGTTCGGGGAATGGGGTATCCTCCTGATAAATCAACATCGAGTGTCCGAGCCGGGGATGAGAACCGAGTGGCAATTCATCTGAAACCAGGGCTGCAACAGGTTCTAAATAAACAGATATGTCCATAGGGGAAGGCAGTGGTCTTGATTTTTTACTTTGACAAATATCCGAAATTACCGCTTATAAAAACAGGGATGCAGCAATCAGCCCACATCCCTGATGATTTTTCGAACCGTACCTTTATTTCTTTTTTGTAAACCTGCCCTTTTTCACGGTTTTGGGCTGGGCATCGGCATGGGCGGCTATTTCACGGCATTTTTCCAGCGAAAGTGAAGCCGGGTCAGTGCCTTTGGGGATCCGGTAATTGGATTTCCCTATGGCAATATAAGGACCATACCTGCCGTTGAGCACCTGAACCTGGGGGTCCTCATCAAAAAGCCTGATAACCCTTTCCGTTTCCTTCTTCCGCTTTTCCTCTATCAGATCAATAGCCCTTTCAGCTTCAATGGTGTTCGGGTCATCGGATTTTGCCAGTGAATAGAAGGCTGATTTGTGCTTTACATAGGGCCCGAAACGTCCGATGGCCACGGTAAGTTCAGCCTCTTCATAAGTTCCGATGGAACGGGGAAAATCAAACAGCCTGAGGGCATCTTCCAGCAGGAGGCTATCCATGGATTGTCCCTTCTTCAGGCTGGCGAAACGAGGCTTTTCATCGTCTTCTGCTTCTCCGATCTGCACCATAGGGCCGAAACGTCCGATTTTCACATATACATTCTTTCCGCTTCCGGGATCTGTTCCCAGCAGACGCTCTCCTTTTACTTTTTCAGAATTCTCAAGGGTTTCACGCACCTGTTTGGCAAAGGGATGATAAAACTCCCTGATCATCTGATTCCAAACTTTCTGACCCTGGGCGATTTCGTCAAACTCCTTCTCAACATTGGCGGTAAAGTTGTAGTCAAGGATATTCTCAAAATTCTGCACCAGAAAAGTATTCACCAGTGAACCAATGTCGGTGGGAAAGAGTTTCGATTTTTCAAAACCGGTATTCTCCGATTTCACCTCTTCTTTGATTCTGCCGTTTTTCAGCTCTACAAAATCGTAAGCTCTTTTTACACCGGGGCGGTCTTCCTTTACCACATACTCCCTTTTCTGAATGGTCGAAATGGTTGGAGCGTAGGTTGAAGGTCTGCCGATACCCAGTTCTTCAAGCTTTTTCACCAGGCTGGCTTCGGTGTATCGCGGTGGCTGCTGCGAAAACTTCTGGATAGCCTGCATCACGGCAAGATACAGGGGCTGGCCGCTTTTCACAGGTGGCAGGACAGCATCTTCGCTGTCGGATGGTTCTTCGTCTGATGATTCGAGGTAAACTTTCAGGAACCCGTCGAAGCGGATTACCTCACCCCTGGCGATGAATTTTTCTGAAAGAACCTGTTGCTGTTTGTTAACCGATGGTTGAACCAGAATGGTAACACTGGTACGTTCCAGTTCTGCATCGGCCATTTGGGAAGCAATGGTGCGTTTCCAGATGAGGTCGTAAAGCCTGCGCTGCGAATCATCGCCTTTGATCTCCTGCACATTCATGTAAGTGGGCCTGATGGCTTCGTGCGCTTCCTGAGCCCCCTTTGTTTTTGTTGAATATTGCCGGGTTTTTACATAGTTTTCACCGAATAGCCGGGTGATTTCCTCCTTAGCCATATTCAGGGCGAGTTTCGAGAGGTTCACCGAGTCGGTACGCATATAGGTTATTTTTCCTTCTTCGTAAAGTTGCTGGGCAACAATCATGGTCTTCGCCACAGGGAAACCGAGTTTACGGCTGGCTTCCTGCTGCAGGGTGGAAGTTGTAAATGGTGGTGCCGGCGATTTCCTGGCAGGTTTGGTTTCAATATCACTGACATAAAACGAGGCGTCGATGCACTTTTTCAGGAAATCAACAGCTTCTGTCTTTTCACCAAAGCGTTTGTTGAGCTCGGCTGCCATTTTAGGTGCGCCCTGCTCATCGGCTACAGCAAATGTTGCCGTAACCCTGTAACTGGCAGTGGATTTAAATGCTTTTATCTCTTCCTCACGCTCCACAATCAGCCGAACGGCAACCGATTGTACACGGCCTGCTGAGAGGGCTGGTTTCACTTTTCGCCAAAGGACCGGTGAAATCTCGAAACCAACGAGCCGGTCGAGTACCCGCCTTGCCTGCTGGGCATCAACCAGGTTACGGTCGATACCCCGGGGATGCTCAATGGCTTCGGTAATGGCACTTTTGGTGATTTCATGAAAGACAATCCTGCGGGTTTTCTTTTCATCAAGAGACAAGGCCTCGGCCAGATGCCATGAAATGGCTTCCCCTTCGCGGTCCTCATCGGATGCCAGCCAGACGATCTCTGCTTCCGATGCCAGCTTCTTCAGCTCCTTGATAAGTTTCGACTTATCGGCCGGAATTTCATAATTGGGCTCAAAATCATTTTCAATATCGACTCCAAGTTGCTTTTTAGCCAGATCACGAACATGGCCGAAACTCGATTTCACAATAAAATCTTTCCCCAGAAAGCCTTCTATCGTTTTCGCTTTAGCAGGTGACTCAACGATTACCAGATTTTTTATCATACTGAATTCAAATGATTTTCAAGCAATTCTTTCGTAAAAACGGCCACAAAGTAACGCAATAAAAACACATCACATATTTAATTGCTGTAATTTTATTTGCAACAATTTAATAATGAGGCATTTCAATTATTGCTACCTTTGCAGCTTCTGAACGGAAACAAAGTTTGTTCCGGGGTGTTAATGAGGAATGTTGAATAAATTGTACCTGATTTGGAAACAAAACGCAAACTCTACATAGAAACTTACGGCTGCCAGATGAATTTCGCTGACAGTCAGATTGTTGGCTCCATAATGACAGAAAATAACTTTGAAACAACCGGGAATATTGCCGAGGCTGATCTTATTTTCGTCAACACCTGTTCCATTCGTGATCATGCTGAAAAAAGGGTCAGGGCCCGCCTGCAGGAATTCAAACGCTACAAAAAAAACAAACCAGGGCTGATCATCGGTGTGCTGGGGTGTATGGCTGAGCGCCTGAAGTCCCAGCTGATAGAGGAAGAAAAAATGGTTGACCTGATTGTAGGCCCGGATGCCTACCGTGACCTTCCCAGGCTGCTTTCTGTTGCCGAATCCGGCCAGAAAGCCATCAATGTGATTTTATCGGCTGACGAAACCTACGCCGACATCAACCCGGTCAGGCTCGACAGCAACGGAATTTCAGCTTTTATCTCCATCATGCGGGGATGCGAAAATTTCTGCTCGTATTGTGTTGTCCCATTTACCAGGGGCAAGGAGCGAAGCCGCGATCCGGAAACCATTGTTAAAGAAGCCACCGAATTGTTTGAAAGTGGTTACCGTGAAGTTACATTGCTGGGGCAGAATGTAAATTCATACAACAGCAGCGACGGGACAGGTTTTGCCAGCCTGATGGCAAAGGTGGCAGCGGTTAATCCGTTACTGAGGGTGAGGTTTGCCACTTCTCATCCCAAAGACCTTTCTGATGAATTGCTCGGAACAATGGCGGCTTATCCCAACATCTGCCGGTCGATCCACCTTCCGGTTCAATCGGGCAGCGACACAGTGCTCAAACGCATGAACCGCAAGTACAACAGGGAATGGTATCTGGGACGGATAGCTTCGATCCGGAAGTTTATCCCTGACTGCACCATTTCAACCGACATCATTACCGGATTCTGTGGTGAAACAGAAGAAGAACACAACGAAACCCTCAGCCTGATGAATCAGGTCGGATATGAATACGCCTTTATGTTCAAGTATTCTGAAAGGGAGGGAACCACTGCCGCGAAAAAATTTACCGATGATGTTCCGGAAGAGATCAAAAGCCGGCGGTTGAAAGAAATAATCGACCTGCAGCAAGAGCTTTCAACCAAAAGCAATTTATCAGACATCGGGAAAACCTTCAGTGTGCTGGTTGAAAATGTTTCAAAAAAATCAAGCAGTGAACTTTCAGGCAGAAACAGCCAGAATAAAGTGGTTGTTTTCAGAAAAGACGAATTCAAGCCGGGCGATTATGTGAATGTAAGGATTACATCCTGTACCCCGGCAACACTAAAGGGCGAGGTAATCGATTGAATATCTCTTGATTATAAAATTATTCAGACGTATAAGCCTGGTCTGAAAATTTTAAAACCCAATTACCGAATAAGCAGGTGATCAATATGTATTCCGATTTTTTGTCTAACTTTGCACTCAACCAATAAAACCATTGCAGTTAACATCAGGTCTGAAATTGTATTGTATCGGTTTACCATCGGATTGAGGTTACTTTTTTAAGTTTAATTCATTATATTCTACGTTTTCTAAGTTTTTTCGACATGAAATTAAGACTGAACAAATTAAACCAGGTGGTTTTACTGTTTCTGGTAATTATACTGGCAAGTTCGTGTGTTTCGCTCAAAAGAGTGAAATATTTACAGGATGTTGCTGAATATCAGAAAGATGGCAAAACGGAATTTGCCAATGAAATCAGCAATGACTACAAGGTACAACCCGGAGACAACCTTTATGTTGACGTTACAAACCTGGATTCCAAAAACCTGAATCCATTTGAGTCGAACCAACGCACCTCCTATACTGCCAACACTGAAATGAGCGTTTATCTAAACAGCTACATGGTTTCCGACTCAGGGTACATCAACTTTCCGGTTGTCGGTAAGATCATGGTAACGGGACTCACTGTAAGCGAAGTTAAGAACAAATTTCAAAGCGCCGTGAATGATTATTTTCAGATGGCGACAGTTACGGTAAAACTGGTTAACTTCAAGGTGAGCTTGCTGGGTGAAGTTACCCGACCGGGGACTTATTTCGTCTATCAGGAAAATATCAATCTGTTTCAGGCAATCAGTATGGCAGGAGATCTGAGTCCTTATGCGAAAAGAAGTAAAGTGACCATTATCCGGAAAACAGCAGCAGGATCAACCGTTTACCATGTGAACCTGCTCAAATCCGACATACTGCAATCACCAGCCTATTATCTTCAGCCTGAAGATATCGTATACGTTGAGCCGCTTAAAAGCAAAAATTACGCCTTCACGGCATTCCCGTACAGTGTAATTTTCTCAACAATCACAACCACCCTTCTAATCCTGAACTACATTAAATAGAACATACCGTGGAGAATTACACCAACCAAATGCCCCAGGAGGAAACTGTTGACTTCAAACAGCTTTTCTTTAAGTTTTACCATTACTGGTATTTCTTCATTATCACCGTATTTATTGCACTCGCCATTGCTTTCCTGTTCAATAAATACACCCAGCCGATTTATAAAGTAGGGACTACCGTATTGATCAAAGATGACAAATCAGGCTTTGACCCTCAGGCATTGCTGGGATTGGGTAATGTAAAAAATGCCCAGGTGCTGGAAAATGAAATCGGCGTACTTAAATCCAGAGCCCTGGTTAGCCGGGCTGTACAAACCCTCAATTTTGAGGTCTCCTATTATCAGGAAGAGAATTTTCTGACAAGAGAGCTTTATAAAGAAAGCCCTTTCACCGTTGAATTCGATACAGCGAATCCCCAGCCTGCCGGATTGAGGTTCAATCTGATTATATTACCAAACAATGAATTCAGCCTTTCAACAGAAGGAGAATCGGTTTATCTGTACAATTATGCCAAAGGCAAACAGATAGAAAAAATAAACAAGAAATTTGATGTAAAGGGCAAATTCAGGTTCGGCGAGCAGATAAAGGGAAAATACTATAATTTTAAGATCCTCCTCAACACGAATTTCAACCCAAGGGAGCATGTTAACCAGAATATGTTCTTCACTTTCAACAAATACGAAGACCTTGCAAAACAATACATGGGTTTCGAAATTGAACCCATTAACCGTGAAGCTTCAATCGTTGAAATTTCTCTCAAGAGCACCAATGTTAACAAAGCAACCGATTTCCTCAACACCCTCACCGCTGTTTATATGGAAAGGGGTCTTGAAAAGAAAAACCAGATTGCGACCAATACGATTAACTTCATCGATGAGCAGCTTCTCGGTATCACCGATTCACTGCGTACTGCTGAAACTGTTTTGCAGGACTTCCGTACCAAAAATGTGGTGATGGATCTTGACTTCCAGTCTCAACAGGTTTTCCAGCAGATGAAAGACCTGGAGAATGAAAAAGCCATTCTTCTGGTTAAAAACAAGTATTATCTCTATCTGCGCGACTATCTCAGAAAGAATGAAGGTGATCTCACCGGTCTCACGGTCCCATCTTCCATGGGGATTGACGACCCCATTCTTACCAAGCTCATTACTGATCTTACGGCTCTTTATGCCAGCCGTGGTGAAGCCATGCTGATGGCCAAGGAAAAGAACCCGATTATAGCATCCTACGATGACCGCATCAGGGTTAACAAAAGAACCCTTGAGGAAAACATCAACAACATTGTAAACACATCGAGTATCTCCATCAGGGAAATCGACAGCCGTATCAATGCACTCTCCGGAAAAATCAGCAAACTGCCGGCAACACAACGTTTGCTTTTCGGGATTGAGCGGAAGTTCAAGCTAAACGATGCCATCTATACCTACCTGCTTCAGAAAAGGTCGGAAGCCCAGATTACCAGAGCTTCCAACATGCCCGACAATGAAGTGATTGATCGGGCTTCAGCCGATGAAATGGAACCGGTATTTCCGAAAAAAACACTCAATTATACCATTGCACTGCTTCTTGGCTTCATATTCCCGATCATTTACGTACTGGGCAAAGGCTATTTCAATGAGAAGCTGATCGAGAAGAAAGAGATAGAATCACTTACCTCCCTGCCGATTTTAGGGCATATCATCCACAACAACAAAGACAGTAAAATTGTGGTGGCTGAATATCCAAAATCATCCATTGCTGAATCATTCAGGTCAATCAGAACCAATCTTCAGTACTTCAAACAAACCGGAGATAAACAGACCATTCTGATTACTTCAACCATGGTAAGTGAAGGTAAAACCTTTACAGCTATCAACATTGCTTCAATTTTTGCACTTTACGGAAAGAAAACCCTTCTGATGGGTTTCGACCTGCGCAAACCCAAAATCTATCAGGATTTCGGATTGTCAAACACCGAAGGGATCAGTACATTCCTGATCAACAAAAGTTCGGTCAGCAACATCATCCAGAAATCACCCCTCGAAAATCTGGATATTGTAATGGCCGGACCTGTGCCACCAAACCCCGCTGAACTCATTGGATCAGCAAAGAATGACGATCTGTTTGCAGCACTTAAAGAACAGTATGACTACATCATCATCGACACTCCGCCCGTTGGATTGGTAACCGATGCCTTCCTGTTGATGAAGTATGCTGACGTTTCCATTTTCGTCGTACGTCAGAATTACACCAACAAGAAAATCTTTGGTTCCATCATTTCGGATATCGAAAAACGCAACATTCCTGATGTTACCATTCTTGTAAATGATGTGAGGCTCGATAACAACTCCTACAGTTATGGCTATGGCTACGGTTATGGCTACGGTTATGGCTACGGTTATGGTTACGGCTATGGTTACTACACCGATGATCAGGAAACAGAAGAAGAAGGACTCATCAATAAAATGTTTAAAAAGTCCTGATTATCAGATTAATAATACCAAGAAAGGGCTGGCATTGCTGCCAGCCTTTTTTGTTTGCCGGGCTCATAAACGTACAGCATTGCTTATATCTTCCGGCCTTCCGAAAAATATGCTAATTTTGTCAGCCGTACAAATGATGGCAAATACCGGCTAATCTTCTGCGAATCCATGCTTCTTCAAAAAAACAATCTCTCTCCGAAAGCCTGCGTAATCTGGTTGAGTGGCTTACCCTGCTCCGGCAAAACCACCATTGCAACCGGAATCGTTCAGCTGCTTCAAAGCCGGGGAATTGTTGCCCGGATGCTCGATGGTGACATCCTCAGAAAAGGGGTCTGCAGCGATCTTGGCTATTCGGAGAAAGACCGGGTTGAAAACATCCGCCGGATTGCTGAGATTTCAAAATTGTTTGCCGAAACCGGTATTGTAACCGTTTGTGCATTTATAACCCCGACAGAAAGTCTTCGCAATCTGGCCAGAGGAATTGTAGGGAGCGATCAGTTCACCAGTGTCTATGTGAATGCTCCCTTGAGCGTTTGCGAACAACGCGACGTAAAAGGAATGTACCGGAAAGCACGTCTTGGCGAGATAACCGATTTTACCGGTGTGAGTGCACCCTTCGAACCACCCCTGGATGCTGACATTGAGTTGGATACTTCATCCGGTAATGAAGCCGGGAGTGTAAAACAATTGTTTGACTTTGTTATTGAAAAACTGAATAGTAATTCATGAGAAATTCTTATAACCTGACTCATCTTGAGGAACTTGAATATGAGTCTATCTACGTCATCAGGGAAGTAGCTGCCCAGTTTGAAAGGCCGGCCCTTCTGTTTTCCGGTGGTAAAGACTCCATAGTAATGACCCACCTGGCCGTGAAGGCATTTTACCCTGCCAAACTCCCCTTTCCGTTGGTACATATTGACACCGGGCACAATTTCGAAGAAACCATCACCTACCGCGACGAACTTGTTAAAAGCATCGGAGCCCGGCTAATCGTTGGTTCAGTACAGGAGAGTATCGATACCGGCAGGGTTACCGAGGAGAAGGGACCAACGGCCAGCCGCAACATACTTCAGACAACTACCCTGCTCGATACCATTGAAAAGTATAAATTTGACGCAGCCATGGGCGGAGGGCGCCGCGATGAGGAGAAAGCAAGGGCCAAAGAGCGCTTTTTTTCTCACCGGGATGAGTTCGGGCAATGGGACCCGAAAAACCAGCGTCCTGAACTCTGGAATATCTTCAACGGACGAAAAAACCCCGGCGAACATTTCAGGGTCTTCCCCATCAGTAACTGGACAGAAATGGATGTCTGGCAATACATCCTCAAAGAAAAAATTGAACTTCCCAACCTCTATTTCACCCATCAGCGCGAAGTTTTTAACCGCGACGGGCAATGGCTGGCCAAAGCCCCCTTCATGATGCTGAAAGATGGTGAATATTACGAAACGAAAACGGTCAGATGCCGGACCATCGGCGACATCTCGTGTACCGGCCTTACCCTTTCAACGGCCAACTCTCTTGAAGATATCATCAGTGAAATTGCCGCAACACGTGTAACTGAAAGAGGTGGCAGGGCCGACGACCTGAGGTCAGAGGCAGCCATGGAAGACAGAAAAAAAGAAGGATACTTCTGATGGTCATCCTTCCCTCCGGATGACAATTTAAAAACATACAAAGACAGATTATCAATATGAGTGAATTCTCCACCAAAGGTTATCTCGACATGGAATTGCTGCGGTTTACCACAGCCGGAAGCGTTGACGATGGAAAAAGTACCCTGATCGGCCGACTGCTGTACGACAGCAAATCAATATTCGAGGATCAGCTGGAAGCGGTTAAACGGGCTAGCATCAGGCGAGGTAACGAACATGTTGACCTTGCACTGCTGACCGACGGGCTGAGGGCTGAGAGGGAACAAGGCATCACCATTGACGTGGCATACAGGTATTTTGCAACCCCTAAACGGAAGTTTATCATTGCGGATACTCCGGGGCACATTCAGTATACCCGTAACATGGTTACCGGTGCTTCAACAGCCAATGCCGCCATCATACTCATTGATGCCCGCAACGGTGTTACCGAACAAACCTGCCGCCATTCATACATTGCGTCATTGCTGAGAATACCGCATGTAATTGCCTGTATCAACAAGATGGATCTGGTTGGCTACAGCGAAGAAACATTCAGGAGCATAGAAAAAACCTACTCAGAATTCGCACAGAAATTAGACATCCCCGACATCCGGTTTGTTCCCATCAGTGCACTGCATGGCGACAATGTTGTGGATGCCTCCACCAACATGCCCTGGTATGCCGGTGGTACACTCAGGCAGGTACTCGAAGGCATTGAAATCGGAAACGACCACAACCTTGTCGATCCTAGGTTCCCGGTTCAGTATGTCATCAGGCCAATCTCCGATGAATTTCACGATTACCGCGGATATGCCGGCCGGGTAGCCGGTGGGGTGTTCAGAAAAGGAGACAAGGTGACGGTTCTGCCTTCGATGCTTGGCAGTACAATTAAATCCATCGACCTTTACAAAGACACCATAGAAAGCGCCTACGCCCCTATGTCAGTAACCATAACCCTCAACGATGATATTGACATCAGCCGGGGAGATATGCTGGTTAAAGAGGAGAACATGCCGCAGCTTACCCAGGATATCGACCTGATGGTTTGCTGGATGAACGAAAAACCGCTTCAGGTAAACGGGAAATACACCGTAAAGCATACCACGCGTGATGTGCGCTGTATTGTAAAAGAGGTTAAGTACAAAGTGAATGTGAACAACCTTGAGCAGATTGGGGGAGACCTCAATGTGGGGCTGAATGACATTGCCTGTATCAGCATCCGCACAACCAAACCCCTGTTTGTTGATCCGTATAAGAAAAACCGGCGCACAGGGGCATTGATCATTATTGATGAAGCTACCAACAATACCATCGGAGTTGGAATGGTTTTGTAACGGTTTCCCGCTGGTATTACTGTTTAACGGTAAAACCCGACATCAAAACTGAAATTGATGATCAGGTGAATTCCTCTGGAGAACAACAACCTGAACAACACCAGAACCACAACGGCCAACACAAACACCAGCAGGGCCTGCGATTTTCTGAATTTCACAGGACGCTCGGCCAGAGAGCGGGGTCGTGCCTTTCGGTTGAAAAAGATCGGAATTACCATAAATCCCATAGTGGCAATGATAATGGCATCATACACCATGATGTTGGCATGTTGGGGAACCCCATTGGGAAACTTCACAACAATGACCATCAGTCCGCCGATTATCCACACCAGAATAAACCTGAGGAACAGTGCCAGACTGTATTTCCATTTATACTGCCTGATTCCGGGGGGAATCGTCTCAAAGGCAAAAACTGCGTTCCGGTAACCGGTTAATGTCAGCAGAAACAAAAAGGCCAGCGAAATCAATATCCTGAAAAAGACATTTAAATAAAGCCAGTCAACCACGTATCCGAATCCCTGGCTGGTTGCAATTCCAGCAACAAAAGCTCCCAGAAAATGGGTTGCAGCATGAAACGCTACCCATAGTAAAAACAGCCTTATCTGTGGCTTGAGTTTCTCCCGCACCAGCACCCCCCTGAGCAGAATCAATGAAAGTATCAGTGAAATAAAGGGACTTGCAAAGGTGATGGCAATTACATTGAATTTATTCCACAGATTGCTTGCATTGCCAACCGGGAAATAGATCTCGTAATAAAACAATACTGAGTCAATGTTGAAATGCGACGCAGTTAAAGCTTCTGTAAACTGATACAGCAGGTAAACCACAAGATAAGCCATCAGGTAAAATCCGAGCGAATTCAGCATTGCGAAGAATTCAGTCTTCAGAGCCGAAAACACGGCGTGTTTATCTTCCGGTTTTCTGTCAATAATAATTACCTGGGGTTCATTCCTTTTCGGGTTCCCGAAGAGATAACGGTAGAGTGACCGCTTCTTTTTTCTGACCGGAATCGCTTCTTTTACTTTGATATCAGGATTGATAAGCAGCGAAATGTCGTCGGCACGTCCTTTATGTTTCCGGAACTGAAAAAACCTCCTTCTTCCCGGACGCTTCTTTCGCTTCGTCTCGGGAGCCGGTTTGGGAAACACCAATGGTTTCTGCTGAGGAAATGGTGAATCCTCCGCTGCAGCAACTGGTGCTGCTTTTTGCCCTTTTCCCCGACTTTTCCCGGTAAAGAAAATAACAATCCGGTCAAATAGTTTCTGAAACGCTGATCTCTGGTGGCCTCTCCCCGGCATAAAATCTCTCTTTTATAATTACTTAATCAGCTCAATAATTCTCTGATAATCGTCATGCGAAAGTTTGTGAACAAAAGTTGCTGCCTTATTCTGAATCATGATTCTTAAAATTTCATTGTAATCGATGTTCCCGGTGACCGCTTCACTCAGCCTGACCGGACACCCGATTGAACTGAAGAAATCCCTGAAGCGGCTGATGGTGGTATCAACATCGGGGGTTCCGAATACACTTTCGCCTAGCAGCGATATCCTGTGACCAAGGTTTTCTCTTTGCAACTCCATCCAGGCCGGGTAAACAATGGTGAGTGAAGCGCCGTGCGGCACATCGTACAGAAACGAAAGAATATGACCTATGCTGTGCACGCCCCAGTCCCCTGATGTCCTGCCATACATCGTCATCCCGTTTAAAGCCATGGTAGCCGCAAACATGATCTTGGCCCTCAGTTTGTAATCTGTAAGGTCTTTCATCAATGCCGGTCCATATTCTACCGCTTCCCTGATGATCGCGAAAATAAAACGGTCGGTCAGGCTTGCATCTTCTCCCTTTCCAAAGTATGCCTCAAGGCTGTGAGCGATCAGATCGGCTATACCATAGGCCGTATAACCAGCCGGAACTGTGGTGGTCAGCTGAGGATCAAGAAAAGAATGTTTCGGATAAATCAGCGGGCTGCCGTAACCACTTTTATTCTCTGTTTTATGGTTGGTAAGTACGGCAAACTGATTCATTTCAGTACCTGTTGCCGCTAGTGTCAGCACAGCAATCAGCGGAACAGCTGTTCTGGGCATCATCCTTCTTTCAAAAAATCCCCAGGCAGGTGCTTCTACCGGAATGGCTATCGAAATGATCTTGGCCGAGTCGATCACACTCCCTCCACCAACGGCCAGTATCACATCCACCGAATGCTCGCGGCCGACAGCTGCAGCGGCATCCACATCCTCAACCACCGGATTGGATCTGATGCCACTGTATTCATACACTTCAGCACCCGCCTGATTCAGCTGCTGCCTGATGGTATCGTACAGGCCACTGCTTTTGATGGATTGTTTACCATAAACAAGCAAAACCTTTTTCCCGAATCTGCCCACAGTAGCCCCCAGCTGGCTGAGTACATTTCTGCCAAAATGCAGTGATGTGGGGTTGTATGCTGTAAAATTTTCCATTTCAACTATGCTTTTCTGTTTGCCGGCTTCATCCCTGATGTTGAATCATCGAGGATAAAATCCATTTGCTTTCTTTGTAAATCAACATGTTTTACTTTAATCCTGAGAGGAGCCCCGAGCTTGAACTCACGGCCATAATGCTGACCAATGACCCTGTAATTATCATCGTCGAGGTAATAAAAATCATCATCGAGGTATTTGAGTGAAATCATACCCTCGCATTTGCTGCCTTCAAGTTCTACAAAAATACCCCATTTGCTTACCCCGGAGATCAGCCCGTTAAATGACTGACCGATTTTATCCTGCAGGTATTCGGCTTGTTTATACTTTACCGATGCCCTTTCAGCTTCAACTGCTTTACGTTCCATATCAGAACTATGGGTGCAGTATTTTTCAAATTCATTCTGATTAACCGATGGCTTGCCGGCAAGATATCTTTCGAGCAGACGGTGGACCATCAGGTCAGGATAACGCCGGATGGGTGAGGTAAAATGGGTGTAATGCTGAAAAGCAAGCCCGTAATGCCCGATGTTGACCGTTGAATACACCGCCTTTGCCATGGTTCGGATGGCGATGGTTTCTATCATCGTTTTTTCGCCTTTTCCGGCGATCTGTTCAAACAGGTTGTTGAAGGATTTCGCCAGTCCTTTGCGTGAACCCGTATTCATCTTGTACCCAAGCTTATTCAGGAATTCTGAGAACTTCTGAAGTTTCTCCTGATTGGGCTCGTCATGTATGCGGTAAACAAAGGTCCGGGGTTTTTTATCATCCTTTTTTCGTCCGATGAGCTCCGCAACACGCCGGTTGGCCAGCAGCATAAAGTCTTCGATGAGCATATTGGCCTCTTTCTGCTCTTTCACATAAGTATCCACCGGCTTTCCTTTTTCATCAAGAATAAACTTGACTTCCTGACTATGGAAGGCAATGGAACCTTTTCTGAATCTTTCTTCGCGCAGCAGGGTGGCCAACCTGTTAAGCACCATCAGTTGATCCTTATAATCTCCTTCAGCGCCTTCAATCATCTGCTGAACCTCTTCATAACTGTATCGCCGTTTGCTCCGTATTATCGTCTTGCCATACCATTCCTCAAGTACGGTGCCCTTGTCGTCGATGATGAAGACCGCTGAAAAACACAGCTTGTCTTCATCGGGACGCAATGAACAAACCAGGTTGGAGAGTTTCTCAGGAAGCATAGGAATGGTCCTGTCGACAAGGTAAACCGAAGTACCCCTGTCATAAGCTTCGCTGTCGATGGCCGTTCCCGGCGTTACATAATGTGAAACATCCGCGATATGCACCCCTACTTCCCAGTCACCTCCTTCGGTCTTTCTGAGCGACAGGGCATCGTCGAAGTCCTTGGCGTCGGGCGGATCGATGGTGCAGGTCCAGAGATCCCTGAAATCGCGGCGGGATGCAATGTCCTCAGCACTGATGATTACCGGAATCCGTTCGGCCTCCTTCAGTGTTTCAGGCTTGAACTGAAGCGGAAAGTCGAAGGTTGCCAGTATTGAATTCATTTCAACATCGTTGTTACCGGGCTGCCCCAGCACCTGTACGATTTCACCGAATGGATTTTTGGAATGCTCGGGCCAGTCGGTCATGCGGGCAATGGCTTTCTGCCCGTTTCTGGCATTGCGCAAAGATTCTCCGGGAATAAAAATATCAACGGGGATGGAAACATCGTCGGGTACCAGAAAAGCAAATTTCCCGCTGATCTGAACGGTACCCACAAAACTTGTCCGTGCCCGTTGCACCACCTCAACGATCTGCCCTTCAGTTTTCCGGCCTTTACGCATCGGGAACAGATGGACTTTTACAGTATCGCCATGCAGGGCATGACCTGTATTGCTGGCTGCAACAAAAACATCTTCATCAAGTTCAGGAACAGAGATGTAGGCTTTCCCGGTCTGTTTCATATCAACCACACCGGTAACCGAAGTCTTGAGTATTTTGTCGGCCAGGAGTTCGGGGTTGTATTTATATTTACCCCGGTTAAGCTCTATGATGGAGCCGGCCTTCGTCATCGATTCAAGCGCCTGATTAACCAGAGCGCGGGTAACTTTATCGGTAATGCCCAACATCTTTGAAACCTGACGGTAATTGAAAGCTTTGAAGGGATTTGCCAGAAAAAGGGCCTCTATCAGTCCAAATACAGGATTGGTAGCCGGGGAGTTCTTTTTTGATGTCTTTTTACGGGGCATAGCAGATAATTGGGTTTGTAAAGTTAGTGAAAAGCCTGATACCGGTTATGGAAATCCGTCATAAACAGCCCATTCAGCTTCCCTGATTTTTTTTGCACTGGCCAGTTACCTTTTAATAAAAGAGAGATAAACAATCAAATGCCAGAAAAACATCCTGTTAATCCGTAGATGTTGCTGATTGGATAACAGGTTAACTACAAATACTACCGGGACTATGGAAACGAACAAAAAACGAATTCTGCTGGCAGAAGACAATGCAATCAATCAGAAGGTTGCCTTGCTGATGCTCAAGAAATACGATCAGTCTATTGATATTGCTGACAACGGGCGTATTGCTGTGGAGAAATTTCTTCAGTACAACTACGATCTTGTGCTGATGGACCTGCATATGCCCGAACTGGATGGCTTTGAAGCCACCATGCAGATCAGGGAGATTGAAAACAAGGAAAAACGGGAAACGAAGGTTAAAATCTATGCCATGACAGCCAGTTCCATTTCTGATGAAAGCGAGCGCTGTTTTGCGGCAGGAATGGATGGCTACATCAGCAAGCCTTTCAAGGCTGAAGAGGTCATCAATGTTTTAACTTAGATACAGTACCGGGGATTGATGCAATAAGCCGGCGGGTATACTCATTAGCCGGATTGGCATACACGAAATCAGCCTCCCCTGATTCAACCAGTTTTCCGCCTTTCATCACCAGCATTCTGTCTGACATAAACCGCACGACCGAAAGATCGTGCGATATAAATATATAGGTCAGTCCCAGGGTATTTTTCAGATCGTTCAGCAGGTTAAGCACTTGTGCCTGAACTGAAACATCAAGTGCAGAAACCGATTCGTCGCAGATAATAAAATCAGGCTCCGTTGCCAGTGCCCGGGCAATGCAGATACGTTGCCGCTGCCCCCCGGAAAACTGATGCGGATAACGATCAAAATCTGAACCCTTCAAACTGACCTTCTCCAGCAATTCCAAAGCTTTCTGTCTCCGCTGTGCTTTACTGCAACCCGGTTCGTGAACAATCATGGGTTCAACAATAGACTGTCCGGCAGTCAGCCGGGGATTCAGCGAGGAGTATGGATCCTGAAAAATAATCTGTATCCGTTTCCTCATTTTTCGCATTTGATCAGGGCTCAATGTGCGCAGGTTAACCCCGCCGTAATGAATTTCACCTCCGGCAGGTTCAATCAGCCGGAGTATTGCCCTGCCCAGGGTTGTTTTCCCACAGCCGGATTCTCCGACCAACCCCAGGGTTTCCCCTTTGAAGACCTCCAGTGAAACATTATCCACTGCAAAAAATTGCGGCTTTCTCTTTTTAAATAAAGCATTCCCGGAGGCATAACCAACCTGAAGATTGCTGACTTTCAGCAATGGATCCTGCTGATAGAGATGCTGGTGGTGTGCGATTCGTTCTTCTGTTGAAACCACGTCTATCCTTGGATCCCCGGCCCCAGCAGCCTCATTTCCCTGCAAAAAATCGCTGACCACCGGAAGCCGGCGGGGTCTTTTGTCAAGGGGGGGGCGGCAGGCCAGCAAACCCCGGGTGTAGGGGTGGTGAGGATTGGTAAAAATTTCCCTGATGCTCCCCTGCTCAACGATCTCACCTTTGTTCATTACCAGTACAACATCCGCTATTTCTGAGATCACCCCAAGGTCATGGCTGATGAAGATAATGCTTAAATTGTATTTGTCCTTCAAGGATTTCAGCAGGGTCAGAATCGTTTTCTGAACGGTAACATCCAGTGCGGTAGTAGGCTCATCGGCAATCATCAGTCTGGGCCTGCAGGCGATTGCCATGGCGATCATTACCCTTTGTTTCTGACCTCCGGATAACTGATGCGGGTAAGAGTCGAATGCTTTTCCGGGGTCCGGAAGGTGTACCTCCCTGAAAAGTTCATAGACAAATTCCCGGGCTTTCCTACGGGAGAAGGACAGGTGTAACCTGATCGCTTCCGTAAGCTGCTTCCCGCATTTCATCACAGGGTTAAGCGATGTCATGGGCTCCTGGAAAATCATGGATATCCCGCTCCCCCTGATTTCCTGCATCTTTTTTTCACCCTGGGCGAGCATATCCAGGGTTCCGCCTCCGGGCATTGCAAACAGGATTTCACCTTCGGCTGTACAAATACCTTTCCCTGGCAGCAGCTTCATTACAGCCAGTGAAGTAACCGACTTGCCTGATCCGCTTTCACCAACAATTCCCAGAATCTTTCCTTCCGGTAAATCAAAACTGATCTGATTCACCGCTCGCTGCCAACCAGTTTCATTGCGAAACGAAACGGTTAAATTCCTGATGCTGAGTATGGGTTGATCCATTTGTTAAATGCTGATGAATGCCCTGAGAATGCGGGAAGGTTACAACAGGGCATTCCTGTTTGCGTCCTGTTTGATGAAAATAAACAAGAGTATGGTAAATGCCCACAGTGAAGAACCACCATAACTGAAGAAAGGCAAAGGGATACCGATCACAGGAACGAGGCCTATCGTCATTCCGATGTTGATCATAAAATGAAAAAAAATAATCCCCGCGACTCCATACCCATAAACCTTGCTGAAGTCTGAACGTTGTCGTTCAGCCAGCAAAATGATTCTGATCAGCAGGGATATAAAAAGGGAAATCACCACCAGCGAACCCAGGAAGCCCCACTCTTCACCCACGGTGCAGAAAATGAAATCGGTGCTCTGCTCCGGAACAAAGTTGTACTTGGTCTGAGTTCCGTTCAAGAAGCCCTTGCCGGCAAAACCTCCGGATCCGATGGCTATCTTTGATTGATTGACATTGTATCCGGCTCCTTTCAGATCCATTTCTTTACCCAGCAACACATTGATCCTGGTCTTCTGGTGCTCTCCCAGCACATTCTCCACAGCATATTCAACGGAGTAGGTAAAACCGATGCCAAGCAACAGTATGGCAATGAGGTTGATGATGTTGCGGCGGTTTCGTTTGATAAAGAAAAAAAGAATGCCCGCCATCAGCGTAATCAGCACAACGACATAGATGGGACCAACCATGAGGGTTGACAATGCAATCACCACAATCAGTGCTCCCGCCAGCAGGTAATTTCCAGAAAGTCCCATTCTGTATAAAACAAGGATAAATGAACTGTATACCAATGCTGATCCTGTATCGTTCTGCAATAATATAAGAACCGCCGGGAGCCCCATAAATACGAGGGGAATGATTCTAGTTCTGAATTCCCTGAAATTGATATGCTGGGCACTGAAAAACCGGGCAAGGGCCAGGGCGGTGGCAAATTTTGCGAATTCAGCCGGTTGAAAACCGAAGCTTCCGATGTGAAACCATGATTTTGAGCCCGACACTTCAGAGCCAACCGCAAGTACCACCAGCAACAAAAAAATGGTCATCCCATAAATGGCATAAGCAAAGGTGCTGAAAAAGCGGGCATCTGTCAGTAAAATAACCAGTGCAATAAAAAGCGATGAAGCAATAAAGATCATCTGTTTTCCGTAACTCTGCGATATGTCGATGATACTCCGGTGGTCTTCATCGTACACAGCAGCATAAATATTGACCCAGCCAAGCAACACCATCACCAGGTAAAGGACTACCAGGGTAACGTCAATGTTACTGAACAGGTTTCTTCGTTCGCGCACCGGTTAATATAGTTTTTTGTTTAACATGTCTTCTTCCACATCTTTGCGAAGCACCTTCCTTTTGATATACTTCTCGATCATAAGTGATGCAATCGGCAATGCGGTGGTGGACCCGAAACCGGCATTTTCAACGATCACCGCGATGGCAATCTTCGGGTTATCAGCCGGTGCAAAAGCCATAAACAGAGAGTGATCATCTCCATGTGGATTTTCAGCCGTTCCTGTTTTGCCGCACATGGTTACACTGTCGATCTGAAACCACCGGGCAGTACCCATGGTGGCAACCTGACGCATGCCATCCACAACAATCTCAAAATGCTTTTTATCAATGGTAGAAACCACTTTGTTGAAACTTGCCGGTTTGCGGTGCTTTTCGCCGATACCTTTCACTACATGAGGAACAATGTAATACCCCCGGTTTGCCATTACTGCTGCGGAATTGGCTAGTTGAAGCGGAGTTACAAGAATTTCGCCCTGTCCGATCGACAACGACCTGATGGTGAGGGCATTCCAGTGGCCTTTGCCATAAATTCCATCAAATTTCTCAGCAGAAGGAATATTTCCTGACAACTCAAACTGTAGGTCAGTACCCAGCTTATGTCCAAAGCCGAGACTCATAACATGATTTCTCCAGGCCACGTAATTGCTTCGGATTCCTCCATAACCCCCGTTGGTAATGATGGTGCGGAAAACCTGCCAGTGAAAGGGGTTGCATGACTGCTCAATCGCAGTAAGTACGCCCAGCGGCGACTGATGGGTATGCGTACACCGTATGGGAGAAGAGGTTTTCCCCTGACAGGAATAACGGGTATGCAGGTCAAGCAATCCTTCCTGAAGTCCGACAAGGTCGTTCACCATTTTAAAGGTGGATCCGGGAGGATAGGTTCCGGCCATGGCACGGTTAAGCAATGGTTTAACCGCATCTTCGGAAAGCAGGCGGTAATTTTTACTTCTTACCCTGCCTACCAGCAGATTGGGGTCGTATGACGGGCTCGAGAGGAAAGCGAGTATTTCGCCGGTTGAAGGTTCAATGGCCACCACACTGCCCATTTTCCCCTTCATCAATTGTTCACCATACTCCTGCAGTTCCGCATCTATAGAAAGGTAGAGATCCTCGCCCATGATGGCCGCTGAATCAAACCGGCCTTCCTGAAAACTGCCTACTTCGCGGTTATGGACATCCACCATCTTGATTTTCATCCCCTTGATTCCCCTGAGCACCTCTTCGTATGATTTCTCGATACCGCTGATGCCGATATAATCACCCGATTTGTAATAGGGATTCTTGTCAATCATCCCCTGGGTTACTTCACCCACATAACCAAAAAGATGTGCTCCTATGGGTTTTGGATAAAACCTGATGGTTCTGGGTTGAACGAAAAATCCCGGGAAACGGTACATTTTTTCCTCAAGGTAACCATACGTTTCCTTGGAAATCTGCTTCTCGAAGAGGCTGGGCTTATAGCGGGAATAGGTCACCGCCTTCTCCATGCGCTCTGCAAAACCCTCGCGTGTAATATCCAGCAGACGGCAAAACTCGGTGGTATCAATATCCTTTACCTGCCTGGGCAATACCATAAGGTCATAAACAGCCTCGTTGTATACCAGCAACAAGCCGTTGCGGTCGTAGATCAGGCCCCGGGCCGGATACTGGGTAACATAGCGCAAAACGTTGTTGTTGGCTGATAAGGTGTAGCTTTTATCAACTACCTGAATGTAAAAAAGCCTGACGAGATAAATGAACCCGATTACCAGAAATATGGCAATCACAGTTTGTCTTCTGGAAGCTAAGGTTCGGTTCGCCATTAAAAAAGCAGGGAAGTAGGTTTAAGGGTGCAAAATTACTGATTAACAAGGTATGGTCAGCAGAACTGACGGCTGAGAAGGAATAAAAATTCCGGGATTCAGGAGGGTGGATTTCGGGTTAGGAAAACAGGGCTGCCTCTGCCAGACTTAAATTGCTATTCAGGAATTCAGGATTAAATCCAGCCCCTTATTTTATAATAAAGCAATGCCATATATTCCCTGACAATCAGAATCTCATATTTAAGATGATTCCAGAACTGGTAGCGGACCTGAAGGCTTTCACCGATGGGGGGAGCGAGTGGATTTCCCTTCAGGTCTTTGTCGTCGAAGGTAAGGTCCATCTGTAACGAAGATTCGAGCGCGGGCAGGCCGCCAACATGCTTAAATCCGCACTTCTTGAAAGCAAGAACCGCCCTTTTTATGTGTTCGGGCGAAGAAACCAGTACCAACTGCAGCGAATCGTGCAAAGCGCCGGGAATGATCCGGGCAATCTCCATGGCTTGTCCCCGGGTGTTTTTTCCTTCCATCGCCAGCCTGATCGTTGCAGGGGCCACGCCCCTCAGTATCAGTTCTTCTGAAATTCTTACGGGATCGCCCAGCGTATCCCCTTTCACACCCGGTGCTGCAACAATCACAAGGGCTTCCGGATAATTTACAGCAATGTGTGCTGTGTAGTACGCCCGTATCAGACTGTTCTCGCTGGGAATTCCTGCTCCGGCCAGCATAACAATCACATCGGGCTTTCTGGTGATTTTACTGCCCGAAGTTGCCAGATGGTAGTAAGCATGGAAAGGGAGTGTGGTGAAGGCCAGCAGGCAGGCCAGAAAAAACAGAATACCACCCGAAATCAGCAGTAGCCTGGCCAAACGCCGGATCATCCCCTTGCTCTTAGTCATTTACGTACAGGAATATGCCACCTTCGTTCTTGCCGTCGTTGATGGTCCCGAAGAAATTCTCATCCATCTGTACCTTAAAGTTTTCCGGATTAAGGTAACGGGCAGTTATTTTTACCTTGTTATTTTCATCTATTCTGACTTTCACATAGTTGTAAACATAATCCTCCCCTTTGGGATTCTGTATCAGTTTCGACTCTGACGCAACCACAAATGCCTCTTTATTCCGGATGCTGTTTTGGGCAAAGTATTCAAACACATCCAGAGTCATCCCTCCGATGGCATCGGGGATTTTTTCCTGCTTTTCATTGTCCGAAATGAGTTCACATTTTGCATAATGAAAAACCAGTTTTACCTGATTGCCGCTTTTAAGCGCCTCCATCAAGGCTTCGAAATTGTGCAGCTGCCGGGGCTGTGATTTCGCTTCCGGGGCAATTCCCAGAAAGATAAGGAGGAGTGAAGTAATCAACAGTTTCATGTTCATCGCTTTTTAATCACTATAGGTGGTGTCTGAATGGTGTTGCTTTTGTTAAGGTCCCTGTCCTGTATATAAACTTCAAACATGATGGTATCAAAAGCCGACAGCGGGTTGTTTACAAAAAGGGTATCCTCAATTTCTCCGCTGATGGCTTTGTTTTTACCAGCCGGAGTGAGAATGGGTATTCTACCGTTGAAAGAGGCGGTATCATACTCAATGGTGGTGTCGTTGATGTAGTTCTCGGTTATCAGGAAGATCTCCCTGAATGTGCCGTTTTGTTTTTCGAAATACCTGACAAAGAGGTTGTAATCATAAGGAGGGAGGGTGTCCTCATCATACAACCCGATATTGCCATCGCCATCGCTGAAGGAGAATCTGAGTACGCCCCGCTGATCAATTCCCTGTTCATCGCGCAGCAGGGTCATGTCAAGAAATTCTATAGAAGGCTCCGGCGGATAGTCTTCATACCTTTTACAGGAAATGATGAAAAGGAATGCCATAAGTATGAGAATCCCGGAAGATTGTATTTTCATTGTCAGGAGTTTTTAAAATAACGCTCAAATCCTGTGCCGTAGTATCAGAGTAACATTAAGGCCCGGGAGCAAACAGGTTTTATTCAAATCCGAAAAGATTATCTTCATTCATGGGCAGAATCAGGGAAGGACTTTCCGACTTTACTGAGTTAACTGCCTGCCCGACTTTATACGCTTTCATTTTTCTTTCGCTGACGGGGACGAGTAAGGAACGGAGAAATTCCAGATCGGTGCTGCTCAGCCAATGATCGTAGTTTTCTTTTTCAAGAATAACCGGCATACGGTCATGAACAGGTTCCATGAGCTTGTTGGGTGTAGTGGTGATGATGGTAAATGAGTTCAGCACCCGGCCATCGTCCTGTCTCCATGTGTCCCAAAGTCCGGCCATTGCAAAAGGCTGTTCATCGGCCATCAGAAACCTGTAAGGCTGCTTTACGGAGGTACGTTTCCACTCATAGAAGCCATCGGCAGGTACCAGACAGCGGCGCGATTTAAGCAGTTGCCTGAACATCGGTTTCTCGTTCAGTGTTTCTGCCCGGGCATTGATCACCGGGGCCGTACGGGGCATTTCCTTCGACCATGAAGGAATGAGCCCCCACCTGAAAAAGCTGAGTTTACGGGGTTCTCCGGCGGTAATAACGGCAAGTTGCTGGGTCGGAGCCCCATTATAGCGGGGAACATAGGGTTCAGTGCCGCCAGCCAGCCTGAAAAACTCATTCAACCGCTGTTCTTCCGTAGTTAGTGAAAAACGCCCGCACATAGACTATTCATCATTTGATAAAAATAACAATTCTGATCCGGAAACGACCATTTTCTCTGCTAAAATAAGTATTTTTGAAGAAAAAGGACGGATCACTGTTTGTATTGACAGTCAACATAAAAAACGAAACAGAGATGAAAAAATTTGCAGTTGTATTGGCCGGTTGTGGTGTTTTCGACGGGGCTGAGATTCATGAAGCTACCCTGAGCATGCTGGCAATCAAAAGAAACGGAGCATCTTATGAATTATTTGCTCCTGATATCCCCCAGCATCACGTAATCAATCACCTTACCGGTGAAGAAATGCCAGAAACGAGAAATGTGCTGGTTGAATCGGCCCGCATTGCCCGGGGGAAGATCAGACCACTGCATCAGCTGAATGTGCGTGATTTTGATGCGCTGCTTTTCCCCGGTGGTTTCGGGGCTGCCAAAAACCTCAGCACCTGGGCTTTTGATGGACCCGCATGCAGGATTGACAGTGGGATAGAAAAAGTAATCAGGGAAATGGCAACCCTGAAAAAGCCGATCGGGGCCCTCTGCATTTCACCGGTGCTGCTGGCTAAAGTGCTGGGCAATGTGGAGCTGACCATCGGGAATGATGAAGAAACAGCTGCTGCAATTGCCAAAACCGGGGCAAATCACATCTCAACTACTCACGGGGATGTAATCCGCGACACCCACAGGCCGGTTTTCACCACGCCTTGCTATATGCTTGATGCAGATATAACTCAGATTGCCGATGGTGCCGAAAACATTGTAAAAGCAATGCTGAAGGAGATGTAATAGCAGTTCAGCCTGTATACAACAGAATAAATGTTCATGTACAGGTTGATAAGATCAGAACAAGTGGTTTTCTCCGGCTGCCCTGATTGCATCCTGCACAATCTGAAGATGATCAAAAGCAAGCCGGGGTAGGTCTTCTGTAGAATACCAGGCTGCCATTGCAGCATCATCCGCCCCCGAGGCTGTCTGAGTGTTGTCGGAGAGCAAACCGAAATAAGCAATGGAGAGTGTACGGTGCCTCGGATCGCGGTCCACGGCCCCGTATGTATGCAGCTGCTTCATCTCAACCCCTGTGATTCCGGTTTCTTCTTTGAGTTCACGCAATACAGCCTCTTCCGGAGTCTCATCCATTTCAATAAACCCACCAGGCAAGGCCCAATGCCCTTCGAAAGGCGCTCTGGCCCTTTTTATCAGCAATATCTCTGCCTTGGAGGCCGGTTTTCTGAAAACCACAGCATCTACCGTGACAGCTGGCCTGGGATATGGGTAGGTATACATTTCATCTGTTTCAGGCTAAATTAAAATAAAAAATCCTGCCGGGCAGGATTTTTTATCACACACAACTAAGAAAACACACACGGTATAATCCGTAACCTGAACCCCGGGTTGAATTTGTGGGGAATTCAACCGGAATTCTGTATCAGTACATTCTGAACTTAAGCATGAGGCGGTACCGCCGTTCCCCCGATTCACCGGCAGGAAGTACCAGTTCACCGATGCGGTTTCTCACATACTCCATCAATCCCTCATGTGAACCCGTACTCCCTGAGACGGAGACCTGACCATCGCTGTCAGTGTTAAAATCAATGTGAACAACCCCTTCCAGATGAAAAGCCCTGGCAAAATCAGGATAGGCAATGCGCCGGCTGATTTCTTCGCGCAGATGGCTGTGCTCAGTGGCAGCAAACATCGAACTGCATCCTTGCAGGCCGACCACCATTACTACCGGAAAACAATCGTTCATTGGAAGGGATTTATGTATCACCCAACATCATAACCAACATCGTGCCAAAGCTATATACCTCTGATATCAAGATATTTAAGAGCTAAAATGTAATGAAATCCGTCCGGAATCCTACAAACGACTGTCCGTAAGCGTACGAAATAAGCATACGGTTTAAAATCCGGAGCCGGGAAGCAGGATTTTTGATGTGGACTGTTGTAATGAGGTTATATCCCCATTAATCTTCAGAGGTGGTTTCTTCTGAATGCAGGTTATTTCCTGCAACAACCACAACAATTTCACCTTTCGGGGGATGGTTGGTGTAATGGATTGCCAGTTCTGCAAGGGTACCCCGGCGGTTTTCCTCGTAAAGTTTGGTTATTTCACGGCTCACACAGGCCGGCCGGCCGGAGCCAAGCACCTGGGAAAGCTGCTCCAGTGATTTTACCAGCCGGAAAGGTGATTCGTAAAGCACGAATGTACAGGGCAATGTGGCGAGAAAGGCAATGCGTGTTTGCCTGCCCTTTTTGTGGGGAAGAAATCCTTCAAAATAAAACCGGTCGCAGGGCAACCCTGAGTTGACGAGTGCCGGAACAAAAGCTGTGGGCCCGGGAAGACTCTCCACTTCAATTCCCATGGCAATACAGGTTCTGACCAGCAGAAAACCCGGATCAGAAATGCCCGGGGTTCCGGCATCGGAAACCAGGGCTACAGAACCACCGACAGCAATCCTTGCAGCGACAGATTCAGCTGTCCGGTGCTCATTGTGCATGTGGTGGGCCAACAACTGCTTTGAAATCCCGAGATGCTTCATCAGTATGCCGGTCTTGCGTGTATCTTCGGCCAATATCACATCAACCTCTTTCAATATCCTGATGGCCCGCAGGGTGATGTCTTCAAGATTGCCGATGGGCGTGGGAACCAGATAAAGTTTAGCCATACAGCTCCGGTTAAAAGGTGTTGATAAAATCACGCAGAAGCCTGAAAATATCCTCGTACTCTGTGAGCGGGATACGATCGGCAGTATCGTATATGTTGTGATATTCGGTGTGTTCCTTACCCATTGAATAGATAAAAACAGCCGGTACACCCTTTTTGTAGAACGGGCAATGATCGCTGTTGCAGCTTTCTCCACGCTGTGCAACCTTGAGGATATATTCATTCTCTGCGTTGATGGCCGAGAGTTTATCGAACTGTTGTGTAAAGGTTTTTCCGTTCACCATTGTAATTCCTTCACTACCGGTACCTACCATATCGAGGTTGATCAGAAAAGCAATCTGCGAAAGCGGGAAAACGGGATTTTCCACATAGTACTCCGATCCAAGCAGTCCGGCTTCCTCTGCAGCAAGGGCGATAAACGCGAGGCTGTATCTGTGTCTGTTTCCGGGCAAGGCATAGTGGCGGGCCATGTCGAGCATCATGGCAACCCCGCTGGCGTTGTCGTTGGCACCCGGAAAGTAAGCAACATCACCGAGCATCCCTATATGGTCGAAATGTGCCGAAAATACAAGAAAGGAATCAGGAACTGCCGCACCGGGAATAAAACCCAGCACATTGCGCACCTTCATTTCCGGATGAAAAACCGCTTCCAGATTTACTTCAGCTATCCGGGCTTTCAAAGGCATGGAAGGCTTCAGTACTTCAAAAACCGGATAACCGAGTTGCCGGTATCCCTGAGAAATGCCCCACAGCAAGCGGGCACGATCGGTAAGTACGATGTATCCGTCAGCACGCATGGCATTGGTTCCCGTGATTGAATCAACCAGCCTGAGGCTTGTTTTGGACAACCCCGATTTGTCAATCAGGATCATTGATCCGCTATGGTCTTTTTTAATCAGCTTACCCAGTTTCTTCCTGCTCAGCAAAGTGCGCTGGCTGACTGAGATAAGCCTGAAATTCCCCGAAACTGATGGAGAAGTGGCTGATACGATAAAATCAGTACCGGCCTTCAGGAGCTTTCCGTTTACTGTCAGATCCGCTTTCCCCGGAAAAGTATTGATGGGGAGGGTAAATTCCTGAAAGGGTCCTGTTGCCGGAGCCTGCACGTTATTGCGATGCAGTTGGGAGGCGATGTATTCTGCGGCAAGCGCATTGGCATTGCGGACATAGCCCCTTCCGGCCATGGTTTCAGAAGCCAGTGTATCGATGATCCGCCTTGCATAACCGATGTCCTGGGCTTTTGTAACAAACCCTGCTAGAGACAAAAACAGCAGCAATGCAATGCTGCCATGTGGTGCAGGCCGCGTAAGCCACGCGATCAATCCTGATGAGGTTCTGGCTGAAATCATCGTTTCGGGGACTAAAGGTAGCGTCTGGTTATGAATTCAATCAGTCTGCCGGCAGAGGGTTCATGTGCATCCCAGTTGTAGCGGGCTTTGAAATCGGCTACCAGCTGCATGGCTTCGGCTGCCGATGAACAGTTATTGAGAAGATTCAGGGCTTCGTTGTACCTCTCGGCCGATCCTTCGAAAAGCTCATTGATGAACTGGAATTTTTCATTGATCCCGATCGCTGATTTCAAATCTGAGATCGGCTTCAGCTGAATCCTGTCTGCAATGGTACGATCGGTCTTGTGCTGGGTGATCTTGTCCTTTACGGAAGGTATTTCTGTTTTCAGTTTCTCCCCCAGACTGATCTGACCAAACAGATCGGTTGGTTCAGCTTTCTGAGAAGGCATAACATACCCGGAATCGCGTGCAAATTCCTCTTCGGGTCTGAACTGGCTGACCGAAACAACCGGCTCTTCACCCTTTGGGATGTCGGCTGTTACCGGAATATTCTCTGAATGAAAAGTATCCTGCGATGAAACTGTCATCGGGGGTATTACCGGCGGAACAACAGCCGGAGGCTCAGGAACCGGAATTTCAACAACAGGAACATTTGCAGGAGCACTAACCACATTGATGGGCTGACCGTAATGAGGTATCTCCGTTTTGCCAACAGTTGAAGAATCAGGCTTTATTCGCAATAACTCCGTCATCTCATAAAGTTCTCTTAATAAGCCGAGAATGATATCCGTCTCAATGGAGGACACCGGCCCTTCCGGCAGGTTGTCGTATTTCTGCGTTATTTTTACGAGTAACTGATCTATTTCAGATTTCAGGGATTCCATTGCTGAACAATATTTATGAACACCAGACTGATGAACGCTGAATGCAGGTATATTTGTACATTGCATCCAAGTATTCGAACAAAACAAAAACCAATTAAGGTTTGAACGTTTTGAGTAGCAAAATTACTAAAGTTATCCCTATCGGAACCGGTAAATGTTTCTTGAAAGTGCTGTAAACCCTTCTCAACGCCGTGGTTGGATTGAAATTATCTGCGGTTCGATGTTCTCGGGCAAGACCGAAGAGCTGATTCGTCGTCTTAACCGCGCCAGAATAGCAAAACAGCGGGTGGAAATTTTCAAACCAGCCATAGATACCCGTTATGACGAAATCAATGTTGTTTCACACAACGAAAATTCCATCAGTTCTACCCCTGTTCAGTCATCTACACAGATTCTGCTGTACGCCAACAATGTGGATGTGGTAGGTATTGATGAAGCCCAGTTTTTTGATGATGAATTGATTTCCGTATGCAATAAACTGGCAGCCAGTGGAATACGTGTAATTATCGCTGGGCTGGACATGGACTTCACCGGCAAACCCTTCGGACCGATTCCTGCGCTGATGGCAACGGCTGAATATGTAACCAAGGTACACGCCATCTGTATGCATTGCGGTAACCTTGCCCACTATTCGCACCGGAAAACCACCGAGGATAAACTGGTTATGCTCGGGGAAACAGACACCTATGAGCCCTTATGCCGCGAGTGCTTCACCAAAGCCAGAGCCAAACAGGCGGAACCAATGAAATAAGCCACACCTCAGCATTCCGGATTTTCCTGATCCGGATTTTTCATCTGAAACCCGGCCAATATGACCGATCTCTATTTCAGCCAAATGCTTACTCCTTTTTCTATGGCTGAACAGTTGCCGGCGAATAGTTCAAATTCACCGGGTTCGGACCTGAACTCCAGTTTATCATTGAAAAAGCTGAAGTCTTTATCGGTAAGGGTGAAGGTAAGTGTCCGCGACTCAGCTTTTTTCAGCAATACCTGCTGAAATCCGGCCAGCTGTTTTACCGGTCTTACCAAAGAGCCCACTTTATCGCGGAAATACAGCTGCACTGTTTCGGTACCTTCAGTCTCCCCGGTATTGGTGACTATAACGCGGACATGAACTTCTTCTCCGGGGCTGAATACTGTTTTATCGGGTACCGGTTCAGAAATGCTGAAAGTTGAATAGCTGAGGCCATATCCGAAAGGATATTCAGGGGAGTTCGGCAGGTCGGTGTATGCCGATACATAGTTCAGGTCATTTTCATTTTTGGGTGGGCGTCCAGTATTCAGGTAGCTGTAATAGACGGGTATCTGACCTTCGGTGCGTGGAAAGGTCATGGGGAGCTTTCCCGAAGGATTGTAATCGCCGAAAACCACATCAGCGATGGCATTCCCGGCTTCAGTGCCCAGCCACCAGGTGTAGAGGATGGCACCGGAATTGCCTGAAATGTTGTTAAACACCAGCGGTCTTCCGGCATTGATGAGCAAAACCACAGGTTTTCCTGTGGCACAAACGGCTTTTACCAGTTCTTCCTGTACCCCTGGCAAGTGAATGTTGCTGCGGCTTTTTGCTTCACCGCTCATATTGGCTGATTCACCCACACTCATTATGACTACATCGGCATTCATAGCAGCAACCACCGCTTCACGAAAGCCGCTTGTGTCAGGTTCAGTAATGCCACATCCTCTGGCATAAAGCATCTTAACATTTTTCCCGGCCCTGTTGCTGATTCCTTGCCACTGGGTTACGATGCGTGCTGAATCATCAGGCCAGGCGTAGCTCCAGAAGCCGTTGTTATCGCCTACAGCTTTTACAAGGGGACCGATCATGGCGATTGTTCTGACCTCCCGGCTCAGCGGGAGCAACTTGTTCTCATTTTTCAGCAGAACGATGCTTTTTCGGGCGATGTTGCGGGCGGCAGCACGATTCTGCGGGTTATCCCATTGTTGTTTTTCGCGCTCTTCGCTGCAGAATCTGAAAGGATCATCAAAAAGTCCCATTTCAAATTTCTTTCGGAGGATCAGCTTTACCGATTCGTCGATCAGGGATTCGCTGATGATCCCGGAAAGTACAAGTTGCTTCATGTTTTTAATGTAACAGCGGCTTTCCATATCCATGTCGCAGCCACCCGTCAGGGCAGCCCTGGCGGCATCCGCTTCATTGGTGACATAGCCGTGGTTGATCATTTCACCCACCGAACCCCAGTCGCTGACAACAAAGCCGGTGAATCCCCAGCTGCCCTTAAGCAGGTCGCGGAGAATGTATTGGTTGGCGGTGGCCGGTATGCCGTTAATGTCGTTAAACGAGTTCATCATGGTTGCGACACCGGCATCAACTGCCGCTTTGTAAGGTTTCAGATACACGTCGTTAAGCTGCTGCAGGCTCATATCGACACTGTTGTAGTCGCGACCGCCGATGGCAGCTCCATAGGCTGCGAAGTGTTTGCCGCAGGCCATAAGGGCATCGGTGTTTCCCAGGCCTTTCCCCTGAAAGCCCCTGACGCGGGCTGCAGCTATGAGCGAACCCAGGTAAGGGTCTTCTCCGGCACCCTCCATAACCCTTCCCCAGCGCGGATCGCGTGATATATCCACCATGGGGGCAAAGGTCCAGTGAACACCGGCCGCTGAGGCTTCGGTGGCGGCAATACGGGCTGATTGTTCAATAGCTTGAAGATCCCAGCTGGCAGCTTCTGCCAGGGGAATAGGGAAAATAGTGCGGTAACCGTGAATGATGTCCTGCCCGAAAAGCAAGGGAATACGCAGCCTTGATTGGAGGGCCATCTCCTGAATCTGCCGGGTATGGCCAGATCCGGTAACATTGAGCATCGACCCCAACATTCCATTACGCACCTGCTCAAGCTTATCTCCTTCTTCGGTAATGGGACCGGTAGCTTCCCAAAAGCCTGAATACTGATTCATCTGTCCGATCTTCTCATCAAGGGTCATCAGGCTAAGCACCGAATCAACACGGTGTTCAACGGACAAATGCTGAGCACCGACTGTCAAAGAGCAGGAAACTGCGGCAATCACCATCAGGTACATAACGAAAACGGAAATGAACTTTCTCATCGGTTCGAATTATTTGTGACTTTATCAGGAGTTAAAAACCGGACTTCCTAAGCATCCGTCAGGCCTGTATTCAGGAGCCGGGGATTACCATGGAAATCAAAACAAAAATAGTTACTTTGCCGGCTTACCCTGAATGCTGTCCGCAAAATAAATTGGTTTTCCTTCGTTTTTCATCAGGTGGTAAAGCAACTGATTTGCTGATCAGGGGTATCAACAAGAGACAGACACCTGACTTCTGACAGATTTTCGTAAATTTGCACTTCTCAATCCAAATACTACCGGTGTATGGTATCGCGGCTAAGCATAACCATTCTTGCAATTAACCTCTTTTCACTGGCACTGCCGCTGGTTCTTTCTGCACAGGTGCCCAGTCAGGAGAGCCTTGTGGTGATCGCTACACCCAAAGGCGACATCACCCTCAGGCTGTACGATGATACCCCTAAGCACCGCGACAACTTTCTGAAACTTGCCAGTGAAGGTTATTTCGACAGCACGCTGTTTCACCGGGTTATCAAAGGTTTTATGATACAGGGCGGCGATCCCGACTCTCGAGGAGCGAAAGCAGGCGTTGAGCTTGGGAATGGCGGACCCGGCTACAGCATTCCTGCTGAGATCACACCTGCGCATTTTCACAAACGGGGAGTGCTGGCTGCGGCACGTGAAGATGATAAAATAAACCCGAAACGTCTTTCGTCCGGCTCACAGTTCTATATTGTGCAGGGGAAGGTTTTTACGAATGACGACCTCGACATGATCGAAAAGGAACAGAACTCCCTGACCAAACAGCAGATTTTTGTCAACATCATGGACAGACCGGAGAACCTGAAACTGAGAAATCAGTTTTTTTCTCCGGATGCAAAAAAAGACACTGCACATTTCAGGTTTCTCCTCGACACACTGAACCAGATGATCAACAAGGAATATGTGCTGATTCCGGAGTTCAGGCTTTCTGAAGAACAACGGAAGATTTATTCCACCCTCGGCGGAGCTCCTCATCTGGATGGTAAGTACACCATTTTCGGTGAGGTTGTTTCCGGTATGGAAGTTGTTGATGAAATCGCCCTTGAAAAGACTGACCGGAACGATCGGCCGGTGACCGATATTCCCATGAAAATAACTGTAATCAACCGTAAAAAACCCAAACCATGAAAAGATTGCTTCTTCTTTCGGTGGTGCTGTTCACCACTGTGTCTATAGCTTTTTCACAAACTGCCAAAACCCCCGCGGCACCCAAACAAACCAAGGTGCTGATTGAAACAGAGTTCGGCAACATGACCGCTGTACTTTACAACGAAACACCACAACACCGCGACAATTTTCTGAAACTGGTGAAACAGGGATGGTACAATGGCTCAATATTTCACCGGGTGATTAAAAACTTCATGATTCAGGGGGGTGGTCAGGGCAATCAGATGAACGACCCCGGCTACACGGTACCGGCCGAATTTGTCAGTAAGTATTTCCACAAAAAAGGCGCCCTTGCGGCTGCCCGTAAGGGTGATCAGGTGAATCCCAAAAAAGCATCCTCAGGTTCACAATTTTACATAGTTCAGGGGCAGGTACTGAATGATCAGCAGCTCGACATGTTTCAGAAGCAGACCAACAAGGTGATCAGTCCCGAACGCAGGGCTGCCTATAAGAAAACCGGTGGTACCCCTCACCTCGACGATGAATATACTGTTTTCGGAGAGGTTATTTCAGGACTTGAAGTTATTGATAAGATTGCCGCAGTACAGACCGGCCCTGGTGACAAGCCGGTGAAGGATGTGAAAATGAAAATCACTGTCATAAAATAGTAATGAAAGAACAAATTCAAAAATACCTGGCTGATATTGAAGCCTTTTCAGCAAATACCAAAGACGAGCTCGAGCAGTTCCGTATCCGTTATTCCGGTAAGAAAGGCATACTGAACGATCTGTTTGCCGATTTCAAAAATGTGGCTGCAGAAGAGCGTCGCGAAATGGGTGTGTTGCTGAATGAGCTGAAAAACCAGGTTCAGCAGAAGATTGAGAGTCTTCGGGCAGGGCTTGAGTCCGTTGAAACCGGTGGAGCACCCGGGCAGGATTTAACCCTTCCGGTAAATTTCCGGGATGCCGGATCGAGGCACCCGCTGATGATCATCCGGAACCGCATGATTGAGATTTTTTCGCGCATCGGGTTTACTGTTGCCGAGGGACCGGAAATTGAAGATGACTGGCACAACTTCTCCGCACTTAATTTTGCCCCGGAGCATCCAGCCCGCGATATGCAGGACACCTTTTTCATAGAAAAAGACCCGGATATCATCCTTCGTACCCACACATCCAGCGTTCAGGTGAGGGTGATGGAGAAGACAAAGCCACCCATCCGGATGATATTCCCCGGCCGGGTTTACCGCAACGAAGCCATCTCAGCAAGGGCTCATTGCTTCTTCCATCAGGTGGAAGGTTTGTATGTGGACAAAAATGTCAGTTTTGCGGACCTGCGTCAGACCATGCTCTATTTTGCGAAGGAGATGTTCAGCGCCGATACCCGTATCAGGCTAAGGCCCAGCTATTTCCCATTTACAGAACCCTCTGCTGAAATGGATATCTCCTGCAACCTCTGTGGTGGCAAAGGATGCAGTTTCTGCAAATACACAGGATGGGTTGAGATTCTCGGATGCGGCATGGTAAATCCCAATGTATTGAAAAATTGTGGCATCGATCCTGAGGTGTACTCCGGTTTTGCATTCGGCATGGGCATTGAGCGCATTACCAACCTTACTTTCCAGGTGAAGGACCTGCGTATGTTCTCCGAAAATGATGTACGCTTCCTGCAACAGTTTGAATCGGCCTGGCAATAAAAAAAGAGGCTCAATTTTATCGTCTCAGATCAACCACTTACCTGCGCTGAAGAAAAGCCTGGGTAAGTGGTTTTTACTTTCACATTCCGGCCGGTGTTTTGTGAAACCCGGCAGTATTCAAGCCAGCAGGTATAATCGTTAAAAACCCGGCTGAAAACAGGATAAGTTTCAATAAGTCAAAGACTGATGCAGGTTTCATCGTAGATTTGCAATTACCGTAATCGATTCAGGTTTCCGGTGAATGCGTTTTTCAGATAAATCGTAATGCACAACAAAAAATCAAAGAAATCATTTTCTGACAACCGGCTGTTCAGGTTCATTTTTCCGGTGTTCCTGCTGATGATTGCAGCTTTGTTTTTGTCGCACCTACCCTTTCTGAAAGCCGATCCCGACACCATGGTGAGCCTCAACACCCGCGGAGCCTGGACCGATGAAGGCCTGTATACGGCCCAGCTGCGAGATTACATCAATCATGGCCATCTTAAACTATACAACAACAATGGTTTCATTGTTACCCCCGGATTTCAGCTGCTGCTGCTGCCCTTCTTTTACCTTTTCGGTACCGACATCGTGGTGGGCAGACTGTTCACGCTGCTGTTTACCATCGCAGTACTGATGCTGTTCGCCCGTGACCGCAGCCTGAGACTACCCGCCCTGTTTTATCTGATGCTTGCCGGGTTTCAGTACCATTACTTTCAGTTCTGCCATTACAGCATGGGTGAAATGTCTGCCATCAACATGCTGCTTCTTTCACTCTTTTCACTGGTAAAGTTTGAAGAATCAGGGCGTGCAGGCAAAAAACACATTTGGCTATTTCTGGCTGCTTTTTTCAGCTTTTTAAGCTGGGCTATTAAGATTCAGTTTGCTTATGTGGTGGTATTGGTTCCGGCCAGCCTGCTGTTAAAAGCCCTGATTGGCGGTTTAGGCACATCAGTGAGCAGAAAGCAGGTCTTCGGCTACTTCGGAATCTCGGTGCTGTTTACCTTTGGTTTGGCTTTTCTTTATCTGCTGGTCTGGTACCTGCCACACCGGGAGTTCTTCAACTACATCCTGAACTACGAAACCGCCGACCGGTTTAAAAAAACCATCCCTGACCTTATCGGGGTTTACAGGTTCAACTTCAGACACCTGATCTGGGTGAAAGAATTGTGGCCGGTCATTATCCTTGCATTACTGCTGTTGATTGCAGCCATCCTCAGCTTTGTTTCGAAAAAAAACAGAAAGGGTGTTTCACTAGCCATGCTTTTTGCTGTTTTGTGGCTGGCGGTGGAACAGCATAAAATTGCCATGGTCTATCTGCCTACCCGCTATTTTCTCAGTCTGATCGCTGCCGCAGGCATGGTAGCCGCTTTTGCAGCCACAAACCTGTTCCATGAAAGGAAACTGTTGATCGCTTGGATACTTCCCCTGATTGCTTCAGTTTTTGTCTGGAACACAATACAGGTATACAATTCATGGCAGCGTCGCACCTTTGATATCAAAGCAGTAAAAGAGTATCTGGAAAAATCAGACATTCAGAAGGATCAGCCGGTTCTCGGCATCTGGGCCTACACCCTGGCTTCCGGTTCTGAAGCCCCGACTTTGGGAATCAGGTACAATTACCTTAATGACAAGAACCCCATACAAGCTTACAAACCCAGATTGGTGATCTCCGAATTCAATCAGGCGGAGAGTGACAGTGCCTGGGCGCGGCAGGGTATTGACCTGACTGCGCTTTCAGACTCCGTAAAGCGATTTAAGGTTTGGCGCTATGATCTTGATTTCTACTGGATAAGGCAGAAATAAAAATTCGCGCAAGGACGCAAGGAATCGCAGTTTTTCTGTAGTAACCGGGAAGATCAGCAGCAAAGTAGCTGAATGAGCAAGGGGGACATGCATTCCGGTATGGCTTCTGAAAATATAGAAAACGAAAATCTTTGCGTCTTCGCCTGCCTGACTGCCATAACAATCAGGCAGACAGGCGTGATTTCAGCACTCAATAGATAAACGGAATCAGCTTTTTCGAAGTTCTGGTATATTCCAGGTAGGGTTGAAAGGCCTGTTTAAGGTACTGCTCCTCAATGTGCAGCTTAACAACCAGAACCAGGGTCAGCCCAAGCACAAATCCAAGCCTCAGGTAGCTGAAATGCCCGACCACCAGTGGCCAGCAGGTCAGCAGAATGGCGGTATACATGGGATGTCTGATAAACCGGTAAGGGCCGTGGGCAATCAGTTTCCCGTTGAGTTTAACCTGTGGTGAAATGTTAAAATTACCCAGTCTGATGGTTTGAATGGCATAGAGGCCCAGGGCAATTCCCAGAACAATAAAAAGAATCACCCACCATTTCAGGTGTAACAGAGGGCTTGTCAGCAGGATTAAGCCGATAAACAGGAACTGAAGCATAACCAGGGTCCAGGCAAGCAACCATTTACGTTTTCCGAGACGGGTGGTGTTGAACATGATAGGTAAGGTGGTGATATTTTGAAAAAGTATTAATGAAATAACAACCAACCTGCATTTGTGTTCGCAGGATCATAACAACTGATCCGGAAAGATTAAAGTAACCTTTCCGGACCAGAAATGATGATGGCGATTCAGAATACTTAGTTATTCAATCTGGCTAGCTTATTTGATTTTCTGCGCTGAAGTCTGATTTTCATTTCATAAACCATGAGATAAAGCGCAGGAACAAGTACCAATGTGAGGAAAGTGGCGAAACTCAATCCGAAAATAATCGACCAGGATAGTGGTCCCCAGAAAGCCACATTGTCGCCGCCGATGTGAATCTGCGGATCAAGGTGGGTGAAGAGCGTTTCAAAATTAAGGTTAAAACCGACGGCCAGCGGCACAAGTCCGAGAATGGTGGCCGTGGCAGTAAGAATTACCGGAGTGATACGGGTCATCCCAGCCTGAATGATGGCTGCACGTGTTTTCATTCCCCGTTCTTTCAGGGTATCAATAAATTCGACAATCAGAATCCCGTTTCTTACCACGATTCCGCCGAGTGCTACGATTCCGAGTCCGGTCATAATAATGGAGATCGACATATTGAAGATCACAATACCGAGCAGTACACCGATGATGCTGAACAGTACTTCACTCAGGATGATGATGGTTTTACTGAGGGAGTTAAACTGTGTGATGAGGATGAAAAAGATCAGACCCAGTGCGATCATCATTGCCATTCCAAGGAAAGCTGAGGTTTCGGCTTGCTCCACCTGTTCTCCGGTCAGCTTGATCTGGACGCCTTCGCTTTTCGGGAATTCTTCGGCAAGCCGTTCGATCTGAGGAACGATTTCGTTAGCGGTGTAACCGGTTAGCACTTCACTTGAGATGGTGATGATTCGCTTGAGATCCTGACGTTTGATCCCCCCATAGGAGTCGGCATAATCAATTCTGGCAACAGCTGAGAGCGGTATCTGACGAAGCTGCCCTGAATTCATATCACGGTAGGTAATTTTCAGGTTGATAAGGTTGTTGATGTTGTTGCGGGTTTCTTCGGAGTACCTGAGCTGAATCGGATATTCGTCTTCATCAACCTTGTATTTTGAAATCTCTTTCCCCAGCACTGCAGTACGCAGCTCACCGGCAATCTGGCCTGTGCTCAGGCCATACTGGTTTGCTCTCTCCCGATCAACGTTAATCGCAATCTCCGGCTTGTTGTCCTGAAAATCACTTTTAAGCTCTGCAACGCCCGGAACCTGAATCGAATCAAGGTATTTCTGGAAAGCATTGGCATCATGAATCAGGTCGACAAGATTTTCTCCTGTAATCTCAATGTTGATCGGCTTTCCGGTTGGTGGGCCCGCACGGTTTTTTTCGACCGATATTTCAACACCCGGAATACCCTTTACCTCATCGCGGATTTTATCCAGATAATCATTGGTATTAATCCCATTGCGGTATTTGTATTCAACAAAGTTGATGGTAACCTTGCCCTTTTCGGGGCTCAGATTGGATGAAAAATCCATTTTGTCTCCAGCTCCAAGGGCAACATTCGCGATTACTGATTCAACATTCGGATTGTTATTACCCAAAACGGCCATCACTCTTTTCTCAACAATTTTTGTCACCGAATCCGTTACCTTCTGATCTGTCCCGATCGGAAGTTTGATCATGACATTGATGTTGTTGGGCATATTGTCAGGGAAAAACAACACCTGAGGTGAACGGATCCCAATCAGTATAAAAGTAAACACAAAGAGTCCGGAAACAATCAGCAGCAGATAAAGCGGATTACGTCCGATCAGGACAAACTTCAGCTGGCGCTCGTATAAGTGCATGAAGAAGGGCCAGCCTTTTTCCTGCCACCATTTAATGTAAGGGTTCAGCAAGGCGTGGAAGAATATGATCATGGCTGCCACGAACACCATAAAGTTTCCGATACCGAAAGCTGAAATACTGCCATTGGCGAAATAGAATGCGTAGCTAACCAAAGCAATCATCAGCACAAAAATGATCTGGAAGGTGATTTTCCTGCGAAGTTTCACTTTATCCGGTGTATCATACTCATGCTTCATGAACGAAATAGCAAATACCGGATTGATGATATAAGCCACGAAAAGTGAAGCAAACAGGGTGAGAATAAGGGTAACCGGAATGTAAAACATGAATTCACCGACAATTCCCGGCCAGAATGCCAATGGGAAGAACGGTGCCAGGGTAGTGAGGGTACCCGAAAGAATCGGGAGGAACACTTCACCGGCTGCCCGCTTGGCAGCAAGAATGATGTTGGGCTCATGATGGTGAATCCGGTGAATGTTCTCGATTACCACAATGGCATCATCCACCACAATTCCCAGTGCAAAAATAAACCCGAACATCACAATCATGTTCATCGAAAATCCGAGCCCGGGCATCACCATAAAGGCAACAAACATCGACAACGGCACAGCCAGCGCAACGAAAAAGGCATTGGTGAACCCCATGAAGAACATCAGCACGATGGTAACCAGAATAAATCCGAAAATGATGGTGTTGTTGAGTTCTTCCAGGGTATTGCGGGTATAGCGTGACTGTTCTCCCGATTTTGTTATCGTAACATCTGATGGTAACTCTTTGTTTACAAGCTCATTATCGATAATATCCTGAATTTTATCAGACGCCACAAGCAGGTTCTGCCCACTTTTCTTAACAACATTTAATGTTACAACGTTCTGTCCGTTCAACCGTGAGAAACTCTCCTGTTCCTTATAGAAATCCTTAACTTCTGCTACATCCTTGAGGTAAACAACAGCTCCGCTGGATGAATGAATCAGGATATTTTTAATCATCTCCATGTCTGAAAACTGTCCCTGAACCCTGATGGACCTTTTCATTCCTGTTGTACTGATGTTTCCGGCCGAAACGGTCATGTTTTCAGAAGAGATGGCTCGCTCAACATCTGAGAAAGTAACACTGGCAGCCTGAGCTTTGTACATATCCAGATTAATCTGAATTTCACGTTCGAGTGCTCCGACGATATCAACCCGGGTAATTTCGGGCAACGATTCAATTTTATCCTGAGCAATATCCGCATACTTTTTCAACTCAACCAGATCGTACGGGCCTGATATCTGTATGAAAACGATCGGAATCTCAGAAAAGTCAATGTCGGCTACATTTGGGTCGTCGAGCAGGTTGTTCGGGAGATCTGTGCGGGCCTTATCTACTGCATCCTTCACGCGTTGTTTGGCATCCTTGACTTCGACATCGGTAGTAAACTCAATGGCAATGGAAGAGAAATCCTGAAGCGAATTGCTGGTAATTTTCTTCACTCCGCTGATTCCTTTCAACTGTTTCTCAATTGGCCTGGTTACCAGGTTTTCAATGTCCTCGGGCGAAGTTCCGGGATAGACTGTATTTACCAGAATCGTGGGAATCACAATCTCGGGGAACTGTTCTTTCGGGATCGACCGATAACTGGAGATCCCAAGCAACGTGATGAATATGGTAAGCACATACACGCTGGTCTTGTTGTCAATGGCCCAGCTTGTTGCAAAAAATTCTTTAAACTTGTTCGTTTTCATAATCTCATGGCTGTTAGATCGGATACGTTCCGGTTATTGTGAGATTTTTAACAGTTGTCCTTCTACCAGGCTGTTGTATCCGGTGGTGATTACTTTTTCACCCTTTGTGAGTCCCGAGGTGATCTCGGCCATGCCATTGTACGTGTTTCCGACTGTGACTGTTTGCCTGCGTGCAACCACACTTCCGTTTTCTTCACGGGCCAGGTAGATGTATTTGCCTGTTGTTGATTCGCGTATAACTGAAACCGGCACTACAATTGCGGAAGGGTTGGAATAGTCGTTGATCTTAACAACGGCCATCATATTTGCTCTGTATTCAACTTTGCCCGGGCCAAGCCTCACTTCGGTCTGGAAGGTGCGGTTTACAGGATTGATGTATTTACTCGTGAAATGTATCTTTCCTTCAATCTCAGTATTGAAATCAGGGAAACTTACCAGTACCTTGTTGCCGGTTTTTACTTTAGGCGCGTAAGCCTCAGAGATGTCGGCAAGAATTTTTACTGAACTAAAGTTAACTACCCTGATGGCCGGCATTCCGGGAGAGGCCATCTGACCGAGTTTCAGGTTTACCTCCTCAACTGTTCCGTTGATGGGTGACTTGATGCGGGTCATTTCCATCTGGTCGTTGAGTGTAGACAGGTTTGCTTCGAGGCTTTCCTTATTGTTCTTTGCACTCAGGTATTGTAATTCACTTCCGATCTGTTTCTCCCAGAGCGCCTTCTGCTTGTTGTAAATGTTTGTGGCAAAAGTAAGCTGTGTCTTAACTCCTTCAATCTGTTGTTTCAGCACACTGTTGTCAATCTGTGCCATGATCTGCCCCTTCTTAACCGCGTCACCTTCTTTTACAAATACATCGGTAATTACACCTCCCATCTGAGCAGATACAGCGAGGTTATCTTCACCATCAACTTTTCCCTGCACTTCAAGGAAATGCTCAAACGCTGAAGGCTGTATTTCGGTAACAAGAACATCGGTGAGCTTTTTCAAACCACTTCCATCTTTTTGGGCCAGCTCATCCTCAATTGCTTTGATTTTGACATTCAGTTCATCACGCTGCTTTTTCAGCTTGGTGAGTTCAGCCTGTTTGTCAACTGTATTGCCACAGGCAGCTGCAAACATCACGATTACAGCCAGTAATAAAGTCTTGTTCAAGGTTTTCATTCTATGGTGTTTTATTTGTTTCTGTTAAAGATTGTTGTTCAGTTTATCCAGTTTGTTTTTTGCCTGAATCAACGCGTAAACAGCTTTGTAATAATTGGTTTGAGCCGTGAGGTATTGATTCTGCGCATTGGTGAGATCCATACTCGACGACAACCCCTCTTTGTACTTGATCAGGGTCTTTTCATAAATCCTGTTCGTCAGCTCAATGTTGCGTTTGTTGTTCAGGTAGTCTTCATAGGCTGTCTGAAGATTATTCTTTGATGTTTCAAACTCAAGTATAAGGCCCTGAGAAACATTGGCTCTGAGGTTGGTAACCTTATCGAGTTCCATTTTGCGCTGCTGCACTTTCACCATCCGCTGTCCGCTGCTGAAAACAGGAATATTGAGCGACAACTGGAATACATCCTTTGGCGTGAAATCAAACGCCGGTTGATTTACCTTTTCGGAGTGGCGATAGACGGCTGCGAGATTAGGGAGATAGGTGCTTTTTTCGCGTTTCAGGTTGAGCTCGCCGAGTTTTTCCTGCGTCGTGAGTATCTGTAAATCGATGTTCCTGTTCAGATCAAAACGGGCGCCGGAGATGCTTTCAAGATTGCTCGCTGAGGCCAGAATTTCGATATCATCAGTAAGCAGAATCTGCGTTTCCAATGGCATGCCCATTTGAAACTTAAGCAGGTTGGTTGCTGAGGTAACCTGCCTTTCAATGGCGTTAACCGTGCTTGTGATATTGAGACTGGTCAGTTCAAGCTGATCAACATCGGTGTTTTCTATAAGTCCCTGGTTCAGCATTTCCCGCATTTCACCGAGGGTCAGGTTGACATTGGTGAGTGACATCTTCAGTTTATCGTGGGTTTGCTGAAGCATCAACACCATGGAATAAGTGTTGGCCACCAATTCTTTAATTTCAACAACCGCTTTCTGCTGACTCTGATCAGCCATCTGGTAATATACCCTTGAAGCCTGCAGACCGACAAGATATTCACCACTGAAAACAAGCTGTGTCAGAGTTAAATCCAGGGTAGTGTTATCCTTCACTCCAAGCTGAATCGGCGCAGAAGGCTCAAATCCGAGAAAAACATTTCCATTTGAAATGTCACCTGCTGTAATGGGCGTTCCGTCAGGGAGTTCAGTGTCGAGAAAAGTAATACCCCCGAGGCTCAGTTCAGGAACAGTAAACAGGTGCTGATAATTTGCCTGGGCACTCAATTGCGGTAAGCCGATGGCCGTCGTTTCCCAGATTTTCTTTTTGGCAAGTTCCAGATCAATTGTTGCGTTCCGGGTGCTCACGCTGTTCTGAACTGCATATTCCACAGCTTGCTTCAGGCTCAGCGATGTTGGGCCAGAACCTTTCTCCTGCGCATGCAACCCTGATCCCGCCAAAACGACCGAGAACAGAATTGTAACTGATTTAATGAATGTGAATTTCATAATACTATTGAGTGATTTGTTTGTTGATTTGTTTTTCGTAATAGGCCAGTCCTTCCTGATTGGCAATGCCCCGTATGTGGTTATCAAACATGACCTGAAACACCCTTTCAAACGAAAAGTCAACCGATGAAAGGAACTCAGGATCGTGAACGTCTATCAGTTTCTGTACATAAAGCTTGGATACAAGATCCGAATCGATATCGGTCCGGTAGATTCCTTCTTTTTTCCCCTGTTCGAGGTTCTCCTTAATCTTTATGAAGACATGTTCACGTTTCGCCTGTACAAAAGATTTATAAAGTGCAGGATAGAATTTCTCAAGGTCAAAAACAATCGCAGGATTGAATTCATTGATCTCCCTGCCGACTTTAACACTGACTTCCAGCAATATATCAATGGCATTGAGGTTGCCTGCTTTCTCAGGAATACAGGCTGTGCTGGATACAATCAGGTGATTGAGGAGCTTTTCGAGCAGGTCGTTCTTGTTCTCAACATACTGATAGAGCGTCTTTTTCGACATTCCGAGTTCACGGGCAATATCGTCCATCGATATACTCCTGATGCCGTACTTCCGGAACATTATCCCGGTGGTATTCAGTATCTGGGTCATCTTATCGTCCATGGGTAAATTTTTTTTGCAAAACTACACAACTTTGGAAACATTTTGCACTTAACCCAACTTGCGCCCTAATCTTTAATGCTCAAAAATAATATTTTTCTAATTGACAGTAAATCAAGGATATAATTTTGGAGCATAAAAAATATTTTGTAGCAACATTTGTTAATCCACTGACAATCAACAGCAATATTT
>JAEUTG010000032.1 GCA_016788045.1 Bacteroidales bacterium | reverse complement strand
GCTCACCGATCTGAAGAAAATCAGAATCAACGACAAATGGTACCTGAATGAGATCACAAACCACGCACAGAAGATGATCGGGAAAATCGGACTGTCCATCGAGGAGTATAATACGTAATTCTTTCCAGGTTAGAGTTTAATCTATCTATCGATCGCCAGGTCTGCCGATAATTTGATCATAATAATTGATTAACAAGTATTTAACACCCAATTTTCATCATGATGAAAATATTGTATCTTTTCATCATCTTTATCCATCATGTTAAAAACAATAGTATATCAGACATTTGATCCGACCCATTTTATCCTTGACCCGCCTTCCTTTTCAACTCCCCCATCTGCTTCTCCGGCACATTAAACTCCTTTTCCTCATTCTCCTTGCGCAGCCAGCACTTTTTCAGAACACCTGAAAGTTTGGTCAACCAGGTAGAATTGATGATAATGGACCGGCTGATGCGGATAAACTGTTCCGGCAGCAGGGCTTCCACCGCTCCCAGGTTCATGGAGACCACTTCGCGTTGGGTTTTGTTGTAAAAGATTTCGGAGTAGTTCGCATCTGCTTCAATGTAAAAGATTTCGTCGGGGTGAATCATCATAAAGCCGGAACGGGTGTTGAAACGGAGTTTGCGGTGGTTTTTTACCGCCCGCTCAAGCGATTCAATGCGATGCTCAATGTCATGGGAGGCTTTGTTCTCCATAGCCTTCTCAATGGCTGCCTGCAATTCTTTCCGGTCGATGGGCTTCAACAGGTAATCGAGCGCCCCGGCCCGGATGGCCTGCAGGGTAAACTGGTCAAAAGCCGTGGTAAAGATGGCATAAGGGTAAAACCTATGCTCATGCAGCTCCTTTATCACTGCAAAACCATCTTTACCGGGCATGTTGATATCAAGAAACAGAACATCCGGCCTGGTTTTCAGGCAGAGGGCGATGGCGTTTTCGGCAGTACCAGCGGTCCCGGCAAGGGAGATTTCTTCATGGTCGTTCAGCAGGGCCTGCATGCCTTTGATGGCTTCAGGTTCATCGTCGATGATGACGGCGGTGAGGGGGGAGGGCTTCATTTTATTTACGATTTACGGTTTACGATTTACGAATGACGAATGACGAATGACGAATGACGAATGACGCCCTTCGACTACGCTCAGAGTGACAAAAGAATTACGAATTGGATGGTAGTAAGACAAGTGGTTGGAATAAAGTTGTTTATCCTAATGTTGCCGGACATTGATGGTCGGGCGGAGCCAGGATGCGGTGGCCGGGCGGCTTGTGGTGAGCTTAGCCGAACCAAGCCGAGCCCATCCGAAAAGGAATTGACAAACGAACAATCTGAGATCATCATCTTATGAATATTGTAATCATTTTATTAAGTTTGACTGATTGCCTCATCACAGGCACTCACCACTCATCTCTCACTACTCACCTCTATTATGCTGGTTCGAAAATCCCAACTTAAAACTACGCCAATCATTTTCCTGCATTCGCCCCCGGAAACAGAAACCCCTCCGGAATAAACACCTCCACCCGGGTACCGGCGGCTTTGCCTTCTGCATCGTAAAGATCGGTAAAAGTTTCGGTGATCGGCTGTTCATTGTCACGGTTGAGCAGGGTATAGTATTGCCCGATGATGGACAAGCCCACCCCGGTGGAAACAGAGCCGTTGATCTTTGCCTGCTGCCGGCCGATACCATTGTCTTCAACCATCAGCCTGATCCCCTTTTCTTCCCGGCTGACCATGATCTGAATCTTCCCTTCGCTTTTCCGGGGTACCACCCCGTGTCTCAGGGAATTCTCCACATAGGTCTGCAGGATCATTTTCGGAACCGGTTGCCGGGGGGTGATGTCAGCGTCCAGGTGGATCGTATAGGTAAAGAGGCCTTCGTAACGGATCTGCTGCAGGTCGAGGTAGTTTTTTACAAAATCCAGTTCTTCCTGCAAAGGCCGGCAGATAACCCTCGCAGAGTTGATGGTAGTGCGGATGAGCTTCGAGAACTTCATCAGCAGGTCGTAAGATTCATCGTTCCGTTTTTGCAGTATGGCCGAACCAATGGTATTCAAAACATTAAAGGTAAAATGCGGATCCATCTGGTTGCGCAGGGAGAGCAGTTGAAGTTCTGCCATTTTTTGTCGGGTTTCGTACTTCTGTTGCAATTGTACGCGTTGAAGATTTCTGATCATCAGAATAAAAAAAAGCAATCCGGGGTAGATGGCAAGCATTAGCAGAAAATGCCAGTAATAAGAAGGATTAGGTCCATACATGAAGGTATACCAGTGATTGCCTTTCTGCATGAGGAAACAGGCATTATCTTCACCTTTTAAAACCTGCTGAAAGGAAACCTCACCTATTTCGGTATCAACATTGAAAACTGTTTTATCACTTAAATCATGACGGATTATATAAAACTCTCCTTGCTTTTTTCCGTAGGTAATGATTTCATCGTTTCCATCATTGTCTGCATCAAAAGCGTAAGGCAATCGCGAAGCTCCTGTCCTTAACTTTATTGTATTCACATCCTCCAGCTTATCTCCGAGTATGGAGATGCCTTTTTCCGGTATAATCAGGGCGAGTCTGGTATTTCCGCTTTTTTGCCTCAGGGGAAGAATGCTGCAATCCAATCCGACATATTGGGCGCCGATCAGCCGCTTATGAAGCAGGTTACCCTTGATATCCCTGAGTTGAACCTGTGGTATAATTTGATTGTCAGCTCCAAATGGTTGAATAAACGACCCGATGTATGATTTCCCCTCAGAGACATAGGGGAAATTCAGGCAAAAAGTGAAATCACCGGGAAATTCAACTGGTTTGAAATAGAAATCCAGGCTGTGATTTAAAGCCAGAATATAGGTCGAATGATCGTGCATTCCATCTATATAACCTTTGGTATTGGCAGATGCAACCGTACTGATCAATACTTCATCTGTACCATCGTGATCAAGGTCATGGTAAAAAGTCTTGTTAAGACTGACTCCCAACTCAGGCGACTGATAAACAGTATCGTTCTTCAAATCTATGGCAAAGATTCTCCTCGGGATAAGGGTGAAACCAACACTGATAGTTAACAGGACTTCTTTAATGCCGTCAGAATTCAGATCGGTCAGATGTCCGGAATGAACAGTAAAACTCTGCTTCTTCAGATCTTTAACAATTGTTATAAAGCGCTCATAAAAAAGATACTGGCCTTTTTTTCGAATATCGATTGCATTCAGGAAAAGGGAATCGTTTTTTACAGACAACGGATATATTTCGAGGTGACCGTCACCATCGGCATCACCAGAGATAATATGTTCCTTCAGATCACTTTGAAAACCGGGTATATTCCATTGGTCGACAATCCCATTTTTGTTGTACACCAATAAATGGGAAACCGTTGAATCTGCTTTCCCTGTCGTAATCCACTCAGAAAAGCCATCGTTATCCAGATCCTGATAATGATAAGTTGTAAAGGGTGTTTGATTTATTTCAGTTATCAGTTCGATTGAATATTTCTGAAATCCAAAAGGAATCAGCAAAAACACAGCCAGCGAAACCGGAATAGCCAGCGCCGCCGGGTGAAGCAGCCACAATATCAGCTTGTTGTAACGGGCTCTTTTCATAAAAAAACAAGAACAGGTAAATATATAAAGAAATAAATTATGACGATACTTACTTTGTTTCTAAGCCAGCAGCAAACCCTTCTAATTTAAACTTTATGTCATTTACAGACACTCACTGCCACCTATACAATGCTTTCAACTACATTCAATCAGTATTTCTTAAAACCAAGATCCTTCATTTCATCTACCCCCCTCATTCACCCCCGGAAACACAAACCCCTCCGGGATAAACACCTCCACCCGTGTACCGGCGGCTTTGCCTTCTGTATCGTAAAGATCGGTAAAAGTTTCGGTGATCGGCTGTTCATTGTCACGGTTGAGCAGTGTGTAGTATTGCCCGATGATGGACAAGCCTACCCCGGTGGAAACAGTGCCGTTGACCTTTGCCTGCTGCCGGCCGATACCATTGTCTTCAACCATCAGCCTGATCCCCTTCTCTTCCCGGCTGACCATGATCTGAATCTTCCCATCGCTTTTCCGGGGCACCACCCCGTGTCTCAGGGAATTCTCCACATAGGTCTGCAGGATCATTTTCGGAACCGGTTGCCGGGAGGAGATGTCAGCATCAAGGTGGATTGTATAGGAAAAGAGGCCTTCGTGCCGGACATGTTGCAGGTCGAGGTAGTTTTTCACGAAATCCAGTTCCTCCTGCAAAGGCCGGCAGATAACCCTGGCAGAGTTGATCGTAGTACGGATGAGCTTCGAGAACTTCATCAGGAGGTCATAAGATTCATCGTTCCGTTTTTGCAGTATGGCCGACCCAATGGTATTCAAAACATTAAAGGTAAAATGCGGATCCATCTGGTTGCGCAGGGAGAGCAGTTGAAGTTCTGCCATTTTCTTCTCCGCTTCATATTTCTTCTGTATCTGCAAGCGTTGTATACGCCTGACCAAAAGAATGAAACCCAGAATCAGGAGATAGATTCCGGTGTAAACCGGGTATTGCAGGTAATACATTGGATTAAAGGCATACTCCATCAGGTACTGGTGGTTGTTCACCTGAAAGCAGAATCCGGGTTTTTGGTGCTTTCCCAGAACAGGATAGAGCTTCGGCGTCGGGTGAGCGGTATTTTCTGTTTTAAAGTAAACCGGATTCCCAATATGATGACTCAGGATAACCCACTGATCCGGCTGATTTGTTCTGTAGATGATTTCCTCCGTGCCATTTCTGTCGAGATCGGCAAACACAACATCGGAATAGGAACAAAAAGGAGGTTGATCTTTAAGCTGACTGAATTTACTGTTCAGAACTATTGGCTGGCCAACAGCAGGTGACAACAACAGCCTGAAATTTTTATCATTTGAAGGCAGAACCCTGGCTATATATACATCTTTCCCGGTATACTCAGGTAGGTTGTGCTTTCGTAGCAGTATCCCGTTTAAATCATAAATCCTAAGGCTCTGGATTGTTTTGTTGCGTGAGTCATTCCCCCAGTGCGAGAGAATTCTCCATTTACCGTTTTCCTTTACAAACTGATTTCCGATGCCATTGTACCTGCCCGGAAATCCAACAGGAGGAAAGAGAAACTGCAGGTTGTTATCAAGAATCAGCACATAGGCACAGGTATCCTGCATGGGAAGGGATGGATCGGTAATGTTTCCAGGCCCGTAGTTACTGACAGCGATTTCAGCTTTTCCATCGTTATCAGCGTCCTCTATATCAAAGTCTCCGATATGACCACCCAGCTCCGGAGAAGATAACAGGCTGTCATTATTCAGATCGTAGGCAAAGACCCTTCTTGGCCTGGTTTCATAACCGGAGGAAAGATAAAATACAATCTCTTTGCGGCCATCACCATTCAGTTCTGCAAGGGCAATGATCCCGAAACCGTAGTCCTTCTCATTCTTTGCTTCCGGCAGCCTCATCAGGAATCGGTCATTGATGATGAAGCTTCCTTTGTACCTGAAGTCAATCCCGTTCAGCAAAAAAGAATCTCCCAAGAATGTAAAAGCATAAATTTCATCAAAACCGTTGCTGTCTGTATCTCCGGTAATGCTTTTCCGGAATGATTCTATGAACCTTCCACTGAAATCCCATTGATACAGGGGCCCTGACTTGTTGTAGACCGCTACATCTGAGCCATTTTTGGTATTATCACCAATATAAAACATTTCAGAAGTACCATCATGGTCAAGGTCTGCATATTCGAAATCTGTCCTTGGCTCGAGAATTCTCTCACTCAATGGAGTCAGGGTGTATTTACTGAAAATATCCGGTACAATCAGAATGATCGTCAACGCTACCGGCAAAGCCAGCACCGCCGGGTGAAGCAACAACAATATCAGCTTGTTGTAACGGCTTTTTCTCATACCGTAGAAATAACCCGATAAATATAGGGTGAAAATCATGATTTTACAATCCGGGGGCAAACCCAATTATGTTTTGCCGCAGAATGTTATCCATCTGCCCTTCCATGAACTAAGCAGATGATGGTCCAGATCATCTTTTTTACAATCCGCGCTGTTTGCACATTCTCAGTAATTTTTACCTTTGCCTCAACATCACAACACGACCTTCTCATGAAAACCAGACAGATGCGGTTTGTATTCGCTGTTTTAGCGTTCCTCTATTTTCAGAGTATTTCTGCCCAGGAACCTTCCCGTTATCCGGTAAAACGCCTCACCCACCACCTTTCGCCCGAAGAGGCTCAGAACCGCCACCTGATCGGCAAAAACTTTGTGGAGACCAACCCTCCCGATGGTGCAATCACCAGCCTGGGTGAATTTGAACGGGCCAAAGGGGTTCTCATTGCCTATCCGTTTGGCATCCCTATGACGCTGATCCGGGAAATGGCCCGCGATGCCAGGGTCACCACCCTTGTTACAGGGCAGTCGCAGGAGAATACCGTGCGTAACCAATATACCAATGCCGGGGTTAATCTCGACAACTGCAATTTCATTTATGCTGCTACCGACAGTTACTGGACCCGCGATTATGGCCCCTGGTTTATCGCCTATGGAGACGATCAGGTTGGCATTGTGGATTTTCCCTACAACCGGCCCAGGCCCAACGATGATGAAGTTCCCAAGGTTGTGGCCACCGCAATGGGCGTTGAATGGTTTGGCATGAACGTGATTCACACCGGAGGAAATTACATGAGCAACAGCTATGGTGACGCGGCATCCACAACCATTGCCTATACCGAAAACCCCTCGCAGACACCGGCCCAGGTAGATCAGAAGATGCAGGCATATCTGGGAATCAACGACTACCATGTGCTGGAAGACCCTAACAATACCTACATCGACCACATCGACTGCTGGGGGAAATACCTGGCAACCAATAAGGTGCTGATCAGGGCGGTTCCGGTGACCCATCCGCAGTACGATGAGATTGAGGCTACCGCCGCCTATTTTGCTTCACTCACCAGCCCCTGGAATTCTCCTTATGAAATTTACCGCGTAAACACCCCCAACAACGAACCTTATTCCAATTCATTCATACTGAATGACAAGGTATTTGTTCCCATCATGGGCAATCAGAATGACGCTGCCGCATTGGCCGTCTACCGTCAGGCCATGCCGGGTTACAAGGTTTTCGGAATCATCGGTCTGCCTGGTGAACCCTGGGAATCGACCGATGCCCTGCATTGCCGCACCCATGAGCTGGCCGACCCCGGTATGTTACGCATCCGGCACATTCCACTGCTGGGAAATGCAGAAGCGGCCCCGGCGTATTCATTTGCAGCCAACGTTTCCGCTTACAGCGGATCAGAAGTAATCGCTGACTCTGTGTTGTTTTGTTACCGCGTAAATCCGAATCCATACACCCCCTATGAAAAGGTATCAATGACCAACACCATGGGGAGCAACTGGTCGGTAACCATTCCTGCACCTGAATACGGCAGCACGGTTCAATACTACATACATGCAGCCGATGCCAGCGGAAGAAGTGAGAATCATCCGTTTATCGGACAGGCCGACCCGCATGAATTCTACGTCGGGGAACAGTTGTTTGCCCAGGCTGAAACGAGTGTGCAAAACATGACATTTACTGCCATGCAGGCCCTCTCCGATTCTCAGCCGATTACACTGAGCAATACCGGCGAACTCGGGCTAAATTATTTCATTACCCTGTCAACCGAGGTGTATGACACCATCACGAAAACCCTGAGCAGCAGCCCGGCGGCTACCACCTGGGATTACAACACCTACAGTGAGAAAGGATGGACTGATCTTCAGCTCACAGAAACGGGTGAAACCGGAAGTGTTATCCTGAGTTACAACTGGAATACCGACAATTATGCCTCAGAGGGTTCACTCTGGATGGAGTCGCCTTCAGGCACCACAGCCATGCTGGCCTCCGGGCAGGAGGATGGCACCTATGCCGTCAGCACCAGTGTATTTGCCGGTGAGCCGCTTCAGGGCAACTGGAAAGTGTGGATTGAGGACACTTACGGCGATGGCGGACATCAGGCAACTTCGGTCATGGTGAAATTCGTACGAACCACACAGACCGGGGACTGGCTGAGTGCAGACATGAACAGTGGAAGCATAACCCCGGGCGGAAATCAGGAAATCACCATTACCTGCAGTGCAGGCGATCTGGCCACAGGCACCTATTCAGGTCGTGTGAACATTCTCTCCAATGACCCCGACCAACCGGAAATCGAAATCCCGGTAACGTTTGTGGTGACCATCAACACGGGTGTACAGGATTTACCGGAAGAGGCATTGAATGTACGGTTATTCCCGAATCCGGCAGCTGAAGATCTGACCATTGAAATTACCGGCAGCAGGAATGAAGTTGTCACCATTGCTCTGATAGATCTCACTGGCAGGTATGTGCTGCCCGTTACTCAAAAGCAGCTGAGCAATGAAAAGAACGAAATTCAGCTCAATCTGAAGGATCTCAATCCAGGTATCTATTCTCTACAGCTAAAAACCAGCACAGCGCTTACTTCGCGCCGGCTGGTTATTAAATAAAAAGGTTGTTTCGGACTTCCGGCATGCTTTTCCCACCTCTTCTTTCCCTGATCAGATGAGACAGGAAGCCTTGCTTATATACTAAAACAACCTTGTAATCAGGTAGTTGTAATTCTTCATGGCCTTACGGGTCCACGTTCATGGGGTGAGTTCACAATCTGCAGATACAGCTCTTCAGAAATGAACTGCGGCGCATAACTCACACCATTTCGTGTGAGTAGTTTCGAAAAAGACCGCAGGTGATTTCTGGAGCCTTTGGTCAGGTTTGCAAATACCCATAAGATATCCTGGTTGTCAGCAACTTCACTCAGATCCATCAGGTCCTTGATGTCGAGGTCTTCAATGGTTGCTCCGACTGTCAGGGCTGCAATGAGTGATGCGCTTCCCTGTTCCATCAGGCTGGTGTACAATGTCTGTAGTTCATTGCTGGTAAAAACTCCCGCTACATGATTTTCTGCAGGGTCGGGAAGCTCGTATTTCTGAAGCAGTCGCTGAATGGCCGTTGCATGCTGCAACTCACTGCGTGAAATAAACGTAAATACAGGTATCTGGTAAACAGCAGACAATCCGGTATAAACATCGTGGGCAAGCAATTCTTCTTCCCGCATCAGGATCAACGCATTCACTTCTTCCGGGTTTAAATCTTCGTACGGAAGAGAGTCGCATTTCTGTTGTAAAATCAATGAATCTTCGGCATAGAGCACTTTTTCAACGGAGGCCTCATCCGTTGCTGCCATGGTTTCATTGTCTTTGGTACAATTGTTCATCAGCAGAACAGTTGCAGGGATTAGCATCATTGCCACAAGCAGGCTTTTTACGGTCTTCATAGGAAAAGGTTTTAGGTTAGTAATTGATGAGTTCTTAACGGCCATTGACCATTGGTATTAAATAAGACACATTGGCACCGATTTACCCTTTACAGAATATCCGCAAAAACTTACAGGATTTCATGGTTGTTGAAGTTTGTGCTAAAAGAAAGCATAAAAGATAAATTTCCAATTTCCAATTTCTAAAATCCAATATCAAATGCCGGAATTCCGATTCATCCAAACACTTTTCCCGAAAAACACTCAGCCACCGGCCCGTCGTGACTCAGGCAATTCGTTAATCCGTAACATAAAAAGTAATGAGACAACACAATCAAACTAAGCAGGCTTGAAACTCCTTGTCACCCGTCCAATGGTCTCCCCGCCTGCACGCTGTTGCGGCGGGCAAGCCTGCCTGTCTGCCAGGAGCATTCAGGCAGACAGGGCTTGTCTCATGCCAGGAAACGAAATCTCAGAATAGAGAAGGATGCACACAAAGGCTGGACTAGTGTTGTTCACACGCACCTGCCTGTTTGCCCATGCAGACAGGTCAGAAAATAAAATGCGCGCGAACATCCGGGGAATGAAATTTGTGAATGAAGCAGAATCGAATCCCCTTGTCACCCCGTCCCCTGGTCTCCCCGCCTGCACGCTGTTGCGGCGGGCAGGCCTGCCTGTCTGCCAGGAGCATTCAGGCGGGCAGGCTTGTCTCATGCCTGGAAACGAAATCCCCGAACGGAGCAGGCTGCGCCCTGCACTAAAATAAAAACCCGAGGTTAATGTAGAGTCCGCTGTCGCCATCGCGCTGATCGCCTGCCATTCCATAATCCACAGCAACGATGAAGTTCTGGTTCATGGCGATGCGCAGCCCGGCTCCGTATGAAGTATGCAGGCCCTGGCTCTTGCTGCTGAAGTGTGTTCCGAGATCTCCGGCCGGGACTCCGCTGAGATTGAGTTCAGATTCGCGGGTTAGCATACCGGTATCGGTAAAGAGGTTGAGTGAGCAATAGAAATTCTGCTTCCAGCGGTAAAACTTCCAGAACTTATAACGGAATTCAAAATTCCCGTAAGCAAAATCTTCGCCCACCACCCGGTTGCGCAAAATCCCCCTGAGCGACCTGGCACCACCCAGTCCATCATTTTTGGTAGTACGGGTAAAGGTGTTGACCATATAGGGTTGCATATAGAACGGAACATCCCCGTCGATGGTTCCCTGCCAGCCAAGACGATAGGCAAAAGTTAACTTTTCCCTGACCAGCGTCAGGTACTGCCGGTGGGTAATGGCCAGTTTGGTATAGGCGGTTTCGGTGTTGCCGAGGAAACGGGGAGCGGTCATGAGTACAATTTCAGACCAAAGGCCCCTGTTAGGATTGGCCTCGTTGTCGCGGGTATCGAAAACAAGTCCTGTTTTGATAAAATGATGTGTCCCGCCGTCGGCTTCCTCAGCAGGAATGATTCCCCAATCAACATACTTATCATAGAGCCCTTCCACATCGGGAAGCTTGTCGGCTTCATCGCGCCCTTTGTTGAGGCGGTCAATGTCGACAGAACCGATCTGCGTATTGAAGTAACCATATCCAACCAGCCAGCGGAGCGGCAATTCATTGATTTTCCCCTGAAAATCCAGTGTGATCCTGCCTAGTTTACGCTCATGCCGGTAGAAAACGCGTGAAATGTATTCCTCATCCGCATCGTCTTCGAAAGCCGGGTTATACTCAGCATTGTAGCCGTTGAATCCGTAAAAGTCGAGGGCCCGTTCTGTCAGGAAACTGAAATCGGCTGTTACCCTGATCTGATGGGGCAACAGGTATTTGGAATCGAAGAACAACTGGTTAATACCGCTCCCCTTGGTGGTGCGCGACCATTCAGCATAAAGCGACCAGCGGTAATCGGGGTAAGTAGTACCATCGCCGTACTGGAAAAGGTTCCCCAGCAATCCATACTGGAATCCGAGGTCCGAATCAAAGGCGACAGCAGGCAGTGCCCCGAAGCTCAATCCGGTTTTCACCTTCTCTTTCACGCCTTTGTCTGCAGATGTCACCGAATCGGATGGCTGGGCATGCAACAGGCTCATTGGCAGACCAATAAACAACAATGCCACAAGGATCATGGCAATTCTTCTTCTCATCAAGGGTTCCATAAGCTTCAGCTTAAATGAAAGCCGAAGGTAACCATTTGTTGCGAATCTGAAAAACGGATCTGAGAATATGCCCCCAACACAAAAAGCCCCGGATAACGGAGCCTTTCAAACAAGGTGATTTTTCAGCGCACCGGCTGATCAGACGCTTTGCATCATCATGGGGTGCAGCTTGGAGACTTCACCATCACGACGGCAATACGGGCAATCGATCATGGGTTCGGTGAAATCAAGACCACACTTCGGGCAACGATAACGGGTATATTGCAACAATTCGGCCGGAGCCGACATTCTGTAAGCAACATAACCTGCCAAAGGCGTCAGAAACAAACTGATAACAAATACCTTGAGCTTGCCGATTTTACGGCTGCCAGCAGCATAGGTTACCAGGACAATCATCAGAATATAATAGATTCCGACGAAAAGAGCTCCGAGAAAACTCATTGGGTTGCGTATAGTTTAGTTTTACAAGTGAACAATTCATCAATCATCGGGGCTGTTTTTCACGGAGTCGCTCTTCAGCCGGTGTAATGATCACTAATAAATTGCCATATTGATGAAAAGTAACTGATCATTCATCAGATGCTGATGAATATATTTCCTCAACTGCACTTTTCCACATAACGTATCAACAGGGAAGGTTCACAAAAATCGCGGAAGGTGAATGGGGTGAGGGGATTTTTTTTCTACATTAGCCAGTTCCTGAAACCTTCCATCCTTGAAGAAAACCCAAAGAAATCAGGCCATTCGCCTGGGTGATAAAAAGGTGATCAATGGCTGGGTTATGTATGACTGGGCCAACTCAGTCTATCAGCTCACCATCGCCTCAACCATTTTTCCGATCTATTACAATCAGGTAACACGTTCCGGGCCTGATGACTATACCGTGACTTTCTTCGGAAAAGAAGTTATCAATACGGTGCTTTATTCCTGGTCCATTGCTGCCGCCTACCTGGTTGTAGCCTTTTTATCCCCCATGTTGTCCTCGGTTGCTGACTATACCGGGCGCAGGAAATCGTTCATGCAGTTTTTTACCTGGGTCGGAGCACTGTCGTGCGGAACCCTGTTTTTCTTCAACGGCGACAACGTGGAGCTGGGCATCCTTGCCTTTACCCTGGGTACCATCGGCTATGGCGGAAGTATTGTCTATTACAACTCCTTTCTTCCTGTAATCTGTGCTCCGGAAGATCAGGATCGTGTGAGTGCGCGGGGTTATTCGATGGGCTACCTTGGCGGGGTGGTGTTGCTGCTGTTCAACCTGCTGATGATCATGAAACCGGGCTGGTTTGGCATCAGCGATCCTTTTCTTCCGGCGCGTATCTCATTTCTCACCGTTTTCCTGTGGTGGATAGGCTTCTCACTGATCACCTTCAGGCGTCTGCCCCGATATACCTACCGCAAACGACAGAAAGACAAAGACAAGAGTATCTTTTTTGAAGGATACCGCGAACTCGACAAAGTTTATCAGCAGATCAGGAAAATGCCGAAGCTGAACTACTACCTGACCGGATTCTTTTTCATGATGATGGGGTTGCTTACCACCATGTTTATGGCAGCCACTTATGGCGAGAAGGAACTCGGGCTTAAGGAGGATATCCTGATTCCTACCATTCTCATCATTCAACTGGTGGGCATGGGCGGAGCCTGGTTATTCTCTCGCCTTTCTGCCCGTTTCGGCAACCTGCAGGCCCTGCTGGTTTCGGTTACCCTGTGGATTTTCATCTGCATCGGAGCCTATTTCATTTCAAATTCGGTACAGTTTATGGCCGCAGCTTTCTTCATCGGAATCGTGATGGGCGGATCACAGGCCCTAGCCCGTTCAACCTACAGCAAGATGCTTCCAGCCTCAACCACCGACCACACCAGTTTTTTCAGTTTTTACGATGTTATGGAGAAATTGGCTACAGTAGCCGGCACGTTCAGTTTCGGAATTATTGAAGCAATTACCGGAAGTATGAGGTTTTCAGTTCTTGCCATTGCAGTATTTTTCATCATTGGCATTATCTTCTTATTTATAACATTGAAAACCAGCGATATAAAGACGGCATAATAATTGCAATTCAGCCAGGAAACTGACGCTGACTACGCCAATGGCTGAAAAACCAACTCCTTCCCTTATCAGAAAAGCGCTGGACATTGCCTATGAGAAGGCCCTTCAGGGTCTTCCCGGCCTTGATTCGGCCGAAGAGATGGCCAGGCAGTACCTCAATCAGAAAGGCAGTCTGAGGGATAAGGCAAACTCGCTGATCCGCTGGCAGGTTGTCAAAGCCGGTTCCAGTGGCTTTATCACCGGGCTCGGCGGATTTGCCACCCTGCCCGTCACCCTGCCGGCCAACCTGGTGAGTGTTCTGTATTTTCAGGTCCGCATGATCGCTGCCATCGCTTATATGGGAGGTTACGACCTGCGTGACGACCGTGTGAAGTCACTGGTTTATGTCTGCCTGGCCGGCAATATGGCCAAGGATATTCTTCAGGAAGCCGGCATCAGCGCAGGAACGCGGCTGACCTCACAACTCATCGGCCGTATTTCAGAATCCACCATCAAGGCCATCAATCAAAAGACCGGTATAGTGCTGGTGACGAAATCGGGCAGCCGCGGCAGTATTAACCTCAGCCGTCTGGTACCTGTAGCAGGCGGGCTGATCGGTGGCACCTTCGATGTAGTCACCACCCGCATCATCGGAAAAATTGCCCTCAGAACCTTCATTGCAGAAAAGCAGGATTAGCTCATTCCTATGACATGCAGTAAAAGCCTTACTCTTCTGACTCCTGTTTTGAAGTGCCAGGCATAAAAATACCTTGGCAACTTCGTGGCTTCTTCGTGTATCTTTGTGTAACAGCTATTCCACAAAACACACTAAGAATTCACAAAATGCACAAAGGAATATGTTACACTCAGATAAGAACGATCTTTCAGACATAATTCCTTGATGAGGAACAAAAGTTCATAAACAATCACGCTCAGGGCAGTTGGAATCAGCATACAGGAAGTGTTAAAATCAGGAGCAAGTTAAAGCAGGATAAGTTGTTCTGATGGAAAAATCTTCACCCATAATATTAGAGAAGTAAAACATGTCCATAGCTATCAGACTGATCTAATGGTGAATCATGAAATAGATACAGAGATTGAACCTGTTGAAACTTTTACACATGTTTATGCTATTCAAATGTTATAATATTTATTATCAGGCAATTACAAACTTTTCTGATTGCCATCCTTTAAGTCAGAACACATAAGGATTCTATTAAAAGAGTAAACAATTCTTAATATCACCTCAAAATAAGAAATACCACTTCATCAGGCTTGCAAATCCCGGTTTAGCTGATACATTTGCAGTGAAATTCGCAACACAGTCTCTAACAATTTCAGTATCATGAAAAACCTGCTATTCCTGTTGCTTGTTATGGCAACATCGCTGCTGACCGGGTGTAAAGAAGGTCAGAAAACCACCGGTGACAACGGAAATCCGTTTTTAACCGAATTTACCACACCCTTTCAGGTGCCTCCTTTTGATGCGATTGACACCAGCCACTACCTTCCGGCCTTTATAGAGGGCATGAAACAACACAACGAAGAAATTGAAGCCATCTGCAACAACACCGCGGCTCCGGATTTTGACAACACCATTCTCGCCTTCGATAAATCGGGTAAAATCCTGACCAGGGTCAGCAAGGTGTTTTTCAATGTAAATGAAGCGAATACGAGTGACAAACTGCAGGAAATTGCAAAAAAAGTTTCGCCGCTCCTGTCGCAGCACAACGATGAGATTTCGATGAATGCAACGCTGTTCGCCCGCATTAAATCGGTATATGAAAAACGCAACGAGTCGGGCCTCGACGCACAGCAGATCAGGGTAGTTGAGAAGTATTACCGGGATTTCGAGCGCCAGGGAGCCAATTTGCCAAAGGAGCAGCAGGATCAGCTGAAAAAGATCAACGAAGAACTGTCGATGCTTTCCATTCAGTTCGGCGATAACATGCTCGCTGAAACCTACAAAAACTTTGAGCTGGTGATCGACAACAAAGCTGACCTTGACGGACTGCCCGAAGGTGTAATTGCTGCTGCTGCGGATGCTGCCAAACAGGCCGGTAAAGAGGGTAAATGGGTATTCACCCTCTCCAAACCCAGCATGATCCCCTTTCTGCAATATGCCAAAAACAGGTCATTGCGCGAGAAAATCTACCGCGGATACTTTATGCGCGGTAACAACGGGAATGCCAACGACAACAAGAAAATCTGTGCGGACATGGTCCGTTTGCGGGCTGAAAAGGCTAAGCTGCTGGGCTATGAGAATTATGCTGCCTACGTGATTGATGAAAACATGGCCAAAACCACCGCCAATGTCGATGATTTTCTCAGTAAACTGATGACTGCCGCACTGCCGCTGGCAAAGAAAGAACTGGCAGAGTTGCAGCAGATTGCCGACAAAGAGGGAGCCGGTTTCAAACTCGAATCGTGGGACTGGTGGTTTTATGCCGAAAAACTGCGCAAACAGAAATACGACCTTGATGAAAATGAGCTGAAGCCCTATTTCAGCCTTGATAACGTCCGTGACGGTATGTTTGCTGTAGCAACGAAGCTCTACGGAATTACCTTCGCAAAACTGACCGATCTTCCTGTTTACCAGAAAGATGTGGAGACTTTTGAAGTTAAGGAAGCCGATGGCAAACACCTGGGCATCCTGTATCTGGATTACTATCCGCGCGAAACCAAGGGCGGAGGCGCCTGGTGTACCGATTTCAGGGCTTCCGGCTGGGACAATGGCAAGAAGGTTGATCCGGTGATCTCTGTGGTCTGCAACTTCACCCCTCCCTCAGGCGACACTCCGGCACTGCTCAACTGGGATGAAACAACCACCTTGTTCCATGAGTTCGGACATGCCCTTCATGGCTTGTTTACCACCGGTAAATACACACGTACTGCAGGCAATGTGCCTCAGGACTATGTAGAACTTCCCTCGCAGGTGCTCGAAAACTGGGCCGGTGAACCCGAAGTGCTGCGAATGTATGCCAAACATTACAAAACCGGTGAGGTGATTCCTGATGCACTGATTGCCAAAATCCAGAACAGCGGGCTCTTTAACCAGGGTTTCGACAATGTGGAATACATCGCTGCTTCCATCCTCGATATGGATTATCATAAACTGATTGCTCCGGCTGAAGTTGGCGACGTGGTTGCTTTTGAAAAGGCTGCCATGGACAAGACCGGTCTGATCAGCGAAATCTGGCCACGCTACCGCACCACCTATTTCAGCCATATCTTCGACGGTGGTTATGCGGCAGGTTATTACGTTTACCTGTGGGCTGCCGTGCTGGATGCCGATGCCTTCGATTATTTCAAACAATCGGGCGACATCTTCAACAAAGACCTGGCTGCCAGCTTCCGCAAAAACTGCCTGAGCGAGTGCGGTGATGATGAAGGCATGGTTCAGTACAAGAAATTCAGGGGGCAGGAGCCTTCTATTGAACCCTTACTTAAGAAACGCGGATTGAAGTAATTCCTTTGAAAACGGAAAGGCTGCTGCTGAGGGGTGATCACCCGGTAGCAGCCTTTTCTGTTTGTGGCAATGTTGCAGGAAACTGGCTTGCAATGCAGTCTAGAATTGTGACTAGTCAAAGGCTTGCAAAACTGAGGATGTGAAAAGGGAAAACTTTCAGGCCTTCCTTTTCATTGTTTCCAGCAGGGTTTCAGCCCTTTTCAGTGCCAGGTTGATGTCGGCACAGATGTTTTCACTGCCCACCAGTTGCGGAAACCCGTGTTTCTCCAGGGCTTCAGCAACCGATTTTACCGGCCCTGAAATGATCACTGTAATACCGTTGCCTTGGGATTTTCTGATGAAACTGCGCAGGTTACTGAGTCCGGTGGCATCCATAAAGGGCACACGGTAAAGCCTGATGATCCTGATTTTTGGCTTTTTGGTCACCTGTTTTTCGGCTTCTTCAAATTTGTTGGCTACTCCAAAGAAAAAGGGCCCGTTTACCTCAAACACCTCAACCCCTGACGGGATGGCCAGGCGTGGTGTGTTCTCGGCACTTTCGGCATTCTCATCATCCACGGCCATGTTGAGTACTTCAACGCCCGAAGTATCAATAACCCGTTTCAGGAAAAGCAGAACGGCCAGCAGCAGTCCGAACTGTATGGCCACGGTGAGGTCGATGATGACGGTAAGGAAAAAGGTGGTAAGCAATACGGCCACTTCGCTGCGGCTGTTGCGGAAGAGGCCCTTGAACGAGCGCCATTCACTCATGTTGTACGAAACAATCACCAGAATACCTGCGAGGCAGCTCATGGGAATGAGCCTGGCCCACTGACCGAAAAATAGCAGGATCAGGAGAAGCACTATGGCATGGATGATTCCGGCAACCGGTGTTTTGCCTCCGTTGCGGATGTTGGTCATGGTGCGGGCAATGGCTCCGGTTGCCGGAATACCGCCAAAGAGTGGTGTAACGATGTTGGCAATTCCCTGACCGATCAGCTCGGTGTTGGAGCGGTGGCGTCCGCCGGTAGCCCCATCGGCAACCATGGCACTCAGCAGGGATTCAATGGCCCCGAGCATGGCAATGGTGAATGCCGGAGCAAGCAGCAGCCTGAAGGTTTCAAAACTCACCGACGGAATAAACGGAGCAGGGATGGAAGCCCTGATCTCACCGAAACGGCTGCCGATGGTTTCAACCGGAAACTCAAAAACAGCCGTTGCAACTGTGGTCAATACCAGTGCAATCAGGGTTCCGGGTACTTTCTTGTTGATTCTGGGCCAGAAAACCGAGACCAACACGGTAAAAACCCCTATTCCCAGGGCATAAAGGTTCAGTGAACTGAAGTTGCTGAAATAGAATCCCCATTTGTCGATGAAATCGGCCGGAACACTTCCGGTGGTCTGTAACCCGAAAAAGTCTTTGATCTGGGAAGAAAAAATGACCAGTGCAATGCCGGAGGTAAAACCGACAACAATCGGATAAGGCATAAACTTGATGATGGTTCCGAGTTGCAGCAATCCCATGCCCACCAGCATAAATCCGGCGAGGATGGTAGCAATCATGAGGCCGTCAACGCCAAACCGTTCAACTATTCCGTAAACGATCACGATGAAAGCGCCGGTTGGCCCTCCGATCTGCACGCGGCTACCACCCAGGGCAGAAATCAGAAACCCTGCGATGATCGCAGTAATCAGGCCCTTTTCGGGCGATACGCCTGAAGCAATACCGAAGGCGATGGCCAGGGGAAGGGCAACAACACCGACAATAATCCCCGCAATGAGATCGGCGATGAAGGTCTGCCGGTTATAGCCTTTGATGGTCGTAAGCAATTTGGGATGAAAAACCTGCCTGATACGTTTCAATTCTAAACCAACCATACGCTTCAACTTTAAGAAGGCGCAAAATTACAAAAGCCCTGCCAGCAGACGCCATGATTCAGCTGTTTTTTCAAAGGCACTGACGTAATCCTTCCAGACATCAGCACGATGGGCAAAAAAAAATCAAAAACGTATTGCTTAACTTAAAATGTTTCACTATATTAGCCATGCTTAGAAGAATCAATAAACCGGTCCTGTGCTGACTGAGGGAAGTATGCTCTTTGTATTTCAGGTTCTGAAAAAAAAGGATTATGGGTAAGACAAAGGAACAACCGGAAGCGAAAATGAACGAATTGCAGGAAATGAGGAAACTGGTCAGTGACCTCTCTGCAAAGCTTGAAAAAGAAACCAGGGCCAGGGCACTCATTGACACCTCCTCCAATGCACAGTGTATCCTCGACAAGCATGGGATAATCTGTCAGTGCAATAAAACACTCTCACAGTATTTTGGACTTTCTCCTGAGCAAATGTCGGGAACCTGTATATTCGACTATCTTCCTGAAGCGGAAACCGCAGAAAGGAAACAGGGATTGGTTGAAGTTTTTCAATCCGCTTCCCCGGTATCAGGGGATACCAGCATTTTCAACCGGTCGGTGAAATATTCTGTACACCCTCTTCCTGACAAAACCGGGGAAATAACCCATGTTGCCGTGCATGCCTATGACAATACGGTACACAAAAACACCGGCCGGCAACTCAGGGATAATGAAGAGATCTTTACCCGGTTTCTCGAGAACAGCCCGATTTATGTTTTCTTTAAAGATGAGGCCATCCGGGCTGTCAAACTAAGCAAAAACTATGAAAAAATGCTCGGCATGCCGATGCAGGAAATCATCGGAAAGAATATGCATGAGCTATTTCCTTCAGAACTGGCCGAGCAGATGGTAAATGATGACCTCAGGGTGTTAAGGGAACGTAAAACCGTGACAGTGAGGGAGGTATTAAATGACCGGCATTATGAAACCATCAAGTTTCCGGTAATTATCGATGACGAACCTAAATTTCTGGCAGGTTATACCATTGACACCACCAAGCAGGTTCATGCCGAAAAGACGCTGAGAGAAAGCGAAGAGCGCTTCAAAAAGGTATATTCCGAAGGAACACTTCCCATCGCCATGCTCAACGGGAACTTCAGGTTTCTGAGTGTAAATCAGGTGTTTCAGGACACTTTCGGCTACAAAGAGTCTGAGCTCAGAAAAATGACTTTCCGGGACATCACACATCCTGAACATATTGATCATGATATCGAAAATCTTCAGTTGCTGCTACAGAAGAAAACCGACCTCTATCAGACTGAAAAACGGTACATAACAAAGAACAACGAGATTGTCTGGGGAAAAGCACAGGTAAGCATTGTTTATGATTCATCGGGAAAATTCCTGTATTTCCTGGTCATGATCAACGACATAACCAGCTATAAGCTGGCTGAACAGCAGATCATTCAAAAGAACCTTGAACTGGTAAAACTGAATGCTGAAAAAGACAAATTCTTTTCCATCATAGCCCATGATCTGAGAAGTCCCTTTAATACGTTTCTCGGGCTTACCGAGATCATGGCAGAGGATCTCTACTCATTGCGCCTCGAAGAGATTCAGCAGATAGCCACCGATTTGAAAAATTCGGCCAACAACCTCTATCACCTGCTCGAAAACCTGCTTGAATGGTCGATGGTTAAACGTGGCATTAAACCATTCAATCCAAAGGAAATTGTTCTTAACAAGCTGGCCGCCGATACCCTTGCCTCCATGTCGGAATCAATCCGGATGAAATCGATCCGGATCACCATGCATATCCCTGCAAACATCAGGGTTACTGCTGACGAGCACATGCTGGGAACCATTATCCGCAATCTGCTTTCCAATGCGGTAAAATTTACACCAAAGAACGGTAATATTGATATTAAAGCCGTTGTGAAAAATGGAACAACAGAATTAACCATCGCAGATTCCGGAATCGGTATGGATGAAAAAATGAAAAAAACACTGTTCGATCTCACCGGTTCCAACAACCGGCCCGGAACAGAAGGAGAACTGAGCACCGGACTCGGACTCCTTCTGTGCAAGGAATTTATAGAGATCCACAATGGGACGATCCGTGTTGAAAGTGAACCCGAAAAAGGAAGTAGTTTCATTATTGAACTAAATCGCTAATTTTATAGCTGAAATTCCCGGGTTTATGTTGAAATTGTTTTCTTCACTGCTGGCATTTTCTCTGGTTATTTCCGGATTTCTCGTGGTGAACGCAGGCGATCTGCACTCAGCCGACAGCCTGAAACTGGTTGCATCCAGGGAAAAAAATCCGGAATTGAAGGCCAGAATGCTCATAAAGATAGCCAACGTTCTGATCGACCAGAAGGATAAAAACAGTTATGTTTTTGCTGAAAATGCATGGAAAATTGCCGACTCAATCCGCAATGATGAACTGCTGGCTGAAGCAGCCGTAGCAGCCGGAATCGCATTCCGGTTAAGGAACAACTATTCAAAATCGGCATCCTTCCTGATATCGGCAACGGATCGGTACAGAGCCCTGGGTAAAATCCCCGAAACAGGTTACTGTCTCCGTCAGCTCAGCGAAACCTACAGGGCTTCCGGAGAGTTATCCCAGGCAGAGAAGTATCTGTTACAGGCGCTCAGGGTCTATACCAGCCTTAACGATACACTGAACCTTGCTGTAACCTATAACAGGCTTGCAGCAACAACCTATGAACAGTATTACAATGACCCTGAGTTTCTGAAGATTTTTGACAAAAAGATCAAAGACCCTCTGGTCTTCAGGCAAGCCATCGATGCTGTTCCTGTACTTTGGAAGAGGGTTCTTCTGCTCAATCATTACATCAGGCAGACCCTGCTGTATTCGGAGAACGAAAGATCGCTCCGGGATAACAAAATATCTACAGGAATCATCAAAGCCGGGCTTCTGGGGTCAAGGATGCAGTACGAGGAAGCTTGTGCGCTGCTTTATACGATCGTAGATTCAATCAAAGCCGGCAACAATCAGGATGATCTTCCACTTGCCTTGTTCAACCTTTCAACATGCCTCCTTGGAGCAGGCAAACCGGAACAGGCAGAAATCGTTGCCCGCGAGAGCTACAGGCTTGCGTTGGAAAAAGACATTAAAATCTACCTGATTCTGTCAGCCAAAGCTCTGCATGAAGTGTATGTAGCCCTTGGGGATTACCAGAAAGCTTATCATTACCTTGATTTGTTTATCCGGTTGCGCCGCGAGAACTACAACGCCGACGTCGATCTCAAGCTTAATGAAGTCAAATATTCCAGTGAACTCAGGCACCGGGAACTGGAAATCAGCAACCGGGATACACGCATCAGGCTGATTGTGTTATCCTTTACCGGCATCTCTCTTACCATTGTTATTTTCATCATTGTTCTGTTTTTTAAAAACAAGAAATTATCCGTTCTCAACAATTCTCTGCGGGAAAGCAACCGGGTGATTTCTGATCAGAATCAGCAACTGGTGAAACTGAATTCCGAACGCACCCTGTTTTTTTCAATCATTGCCCACGATCTCCGAAACCCGCTCAGCGGATTCAGAAGTCTTACGGAGTTGATGGCCAGCGGCATGTCAAACATGACGAATGACGAAATAAACCAGGCCCTCAACCTGTTGAAAACATCGTCTGACAGGATTTATGAACTGCTTGAGAACCTGCTTCAATGGTCGAGAATCCAAAATGGCCTGATAACTTATACACCGGAAAAACTGAACCTTACTGATTTGCTCGTTGATTGTGCCGGGCTGCTGGAGGGTGCAGCAACTTCAAAAAATATCATCATCAGGGTGCTTGTTTCACACGATTGCAGGGTAACCGGTGACAGAAAGATGCTGGAAACCGTGATCCGGAACCTGGCCTCCAATGCGATAAAATTCAGTTACCCCAACAATGAAATCAGGCTAAGATGTGCCATTAACAGCGAAGTCATGACTGTCTCGGTTGAAGATGACGGGGCGGGTATGACGGAAGAAACACTGGCTTCATTGTTCAATCAGGAGCCTTCAAAACCGGATGAAGGCACCCGTGGTGAAACCGGTACCGGCCTGGGATTGATCCTTTGCCGCGACTTCCTTCTGAAACACAACAGCGAACTTAAAATACAAAGTAAACCGGGAAAGGGAAGTATCTTTAGTTTTAGCCTGAAGGTCACTCCTGAATAAAAAACAGGCTGATCGTCTAACTATTTGCTTTCCCGACTGTTGTATTGTTTTCCTCGTAAACTGCAAGGAATGAAGCGTAGCCGCGGAATGCCCCAAAGGCATCACGAAACTGAAGATTTTTTTAATGTAGCCAGCCAGAGACCCGACCTGGCTTTGTTCGCATTACATCTTACCTATCGCAGCAGCGAGGACCCGTATACTTTTGCAGCCCACCAGCTTACCCGACTGCTGAATGCCGATGCGGTGCTCATTTTACTCCCTGATACGCATAAACAGTTGCTGAAGGTCAAAGCTTCCGGCTTTTCTGAACAGTTTCCATCCAATGCAGGAGAAAATCTCACAAGCATTGTTCATAAAATCCCTCTTTCCGCGCTTTCTTTCAGATCGTCCCCTGGATTTCGCTTTTCGGATGCCGGCAACATGGATTCCGGGGAGGGTATTTTCAAGGTCACCCGAAAGCTACAGGGCATCCTGGGAGAATCATCCCGGATGCTTGAATTGTCGCTGACGCTTGATAAGGCTGCAGATGGTATCGTATGGATAATCAGCTCTTCCGGGCCACTGAATGCCGGTGAAAAAGAGGCTGGATTCCTGCGTGAAATCCTCAGCCGGTCTTTCTCTGAAAAACGGGCTTCCGATGAACCACCGGGGAATGAAAACAGCACATGGGCCCTGTTTCAGGAATCACCGGCCATCAGTTGCCTGCTTGATCCGAAAGGCCGGATTACGGCAGTGAACAAGGCCTGGGTGGAGACTTTCGGGTCCATGATTTCAATGGATGACAACCTGTTGCTTGAAAATATGGTTGCCGGAAGCCACAAGGCCGAACTGGCCGGGAAGTTAAGCCATCTGCCGGAAAACCGATCATTTTCCTGCAATCCGGAGATTCGGGGTATGGATGGTCAGGAGCGGTATTTTGAACTGCAGGGCAGAATTATCGACAACACAGATACAGCGCATTATCAGGTGCTGTGTGTATTGCATGATGTGACCGCCACTAAAAAATCAGAAATACAGGCAAGGCTGCAGGAAGAAAAGGTAGAAGCCATCGCCAATTACACTTCAAACTGGGAATCATGGTTTGATACGAACGGCCGGCTTATCTGGACCAACCCGGCCTCATTCCGGTTTACCGGTTACACACCCGCCGAAATACTGAATATTCCCGATTACATTGAAACCCTTGTTGCAGCACCCGACAGGGAGCGTGTAGCCGCTGTGATGGCCGGCGCCATTCAGGGAACAGACGAACAACTGGTAGAGTTCCGCTGCATCAGAAAAGATCAGACCGAATTTATGCTTTCAGTATCCTGGAAACATATCTTCGATAAAGAAGGAAAAGCACTTGGGATCAGAACCAGCGGACAGGATATCACCTCCTACCACAAGGCCAGGAGCGAAAGTTCATACGCTGTGAACCTTTACAGGCAAATGATTGACAATGCGCCGTTCGGAATGCATTTCTATTTCATTGACGAAAAAGGCGAACTGGTTTTTAACTCCTTTAACCATGCAGCCGATGCCATTCTCGGCATTGATCACAATCCCCTTCTCGGGCTTACTATCCTCGAGGCTTTCCCGGCACTTGCAGGCACTGAAGTTCCGGATCATTATCTGGCTGCTGCCAGAAACAACATCACCTGGGTCTCTGATCAGATTTTATATACAGACAAAAAAATCTCCGGTGCTTTTGAAGTTAAAGCTTTTCAGACAGCCCCGGGCAGAATGGTGTCAATATTCAACGATGTAACGAACCGCAAAAAAGCCGAGGAAGCCCTCTACGAAAGTCAGCAGCTTTTTGAAGCACTTACCACAGTTTCGCCGGTGGGGATTTTCAGAACCGACACGGAAGGTCATACCACTTACGTCAATCCGAAATGGAGTGATCTCACGGGACTGACATTTGAGGAAGCTCTGGGCAATAAGTACCTCGAAGCCATACATCCCGATGATCGCGAGGAAAGAATCAGGGAATGGCAAGAGGCCGTAAAATATAACACCCCTGTTATTTCAGAATACCGCATCTGCCGGAAAGACCAGAGTGTTATCTGGGTTCAGGGCCATGCAGTCCCTGAAAAAGTAAACGACCGGCTGAAGGGTTTTATCGGAACCATCACTGACATCACCGAACTGAAGCTGTTTGAAAAGGAGCTGTTGATAGCCAAAGAAAAGGCCGAGGCAAGCAACCGGCTGAAAACCAGCTTTATGGGGAATATATCTCACGAAATCAGAACCCCGCTCAATGGTATTATCGGATTTGCTGAACTGATTACCTCAGGCAACAATACCCCTGAAGAAAATTTAGAATGTGCCGGTTTCCTGAATCACAGCATTAACCGGCTGACAAGCATTATCGACAACATGATGGATCTTTCCATGATGATGTCGGGCAATGCACTGGTAACCGCCGACAAATTCAGAATCGATCTGCTTTTCAGCGAAATCATACGCAGGATCAGCCGTCAGGCAGAAAACAAGAAATTAAAGCTGGAAATTTCCGGTCTGGATGAACTCAAAGGCATGACAATCATTGCCGACCGGCAGCTGATCAGGCGCATTTTCGGTGAGTTGTGCGATAACGCCATCAAATTCACAAACAACGGCTACATCAGAATAGTAACAGGGCTCTACGACAGTACACTCACATTTATCGTCAACGACAGTGGAATCGGGATATCAGACCAGATTTTGCCGTTTATTTTTGAGCCATTTGTGCAGGAAGATGTTTACACCACCCGAATGCACAACAGTTCTGGTCTGGGGTTGGCCATTGTGCGTGAAGCCATTTCACTGCTTGGGGGCCGGATCAGTGCAGAGTCTGTTCCGGGCTCAGGAACAGCCATCACGGTCAGCCTGCCTGTGGTAATGTCGGAGGTTGAAGAAGATGAGAAACCAGTTGCAGATGAACCAAAAAATAAAATTGCCGGTAAAACAGTCATGATCGTTGAAGATGAGGAGATCAACATGATCTATCTGAAACGCATCCTGAAAATCCGGAACTTTAAACTGATCCTGGCCGGAAATGGGCCGGAAGCAATCGACTTTATCAACAAAGGGCACCCCATTGATCTGATTCTGATGGATATGAAAATGCCGGGAATGGATGGTTTTGAAACGACCAGGCAGATCAAAGCCCTGAACCCAACTGTTAAAATTGTTGCGGTTACCGCCTATGCCAGCGATGCCGACCGGAACGCCTGCCTGAATGCCGGCTGTGACGAATACATCGCGAAGCCCTTTCAGAAAAATGATCTCTTCGCGCTGATTGATGAGATTTTATAAGCTTACTGCTGTCTTCAGGAAATACCGGTTACCACAACGGCCCGATCCTGCTCATCCTGAACCGGTTAGATAAATGCCTGAACCCAGACTGAATGACCTGAAGATGATGTAAGAATCAGACCAATACGAATGCCTGCATCTTTTCCTAAATATAACCAAACAAAATTGTGCAATGAATTTATTCAAAACTATCCACATCCTGATTGCGTTCACAGGTCTTACACTCTTCACTGTTGCCTGTACCGGTAAATCATCTTCAACCGGAAACAATGGAGATAAAATTTCAGCCATAAACCAGTTCATCAGCCGATGGCATGCAAATGCTGCTGCTTCTGACCACGAAGCTTACATCGGGGCTATGGCCGAACAAGGAATTTATATTGGTACTGAAGCAACGGAATACTGGAAAAAAGATGCATTCAGTGACTGGAGCAAACCCTATTTCGATAAGAAGCAGGGTTGGGACCTGAAAAAAGTCAACCGCAACATTTACCTGAGCGAAAGTGGTGAAACAGCCTGGTTTGATGAGTTGCTCGACACCGGCATGGGATTATGCCGCGGCTCAGGGGTGCTGGTGAACACCAACGGAAAATGGGAAATTGCCCATTATGTATTGTCAGTTACCTTACCCAACGACCTGATACCCGCTGTCAGGCAACTGAAACATTCCACCGACAGCACACTGATTGCCAGCATGAAGCACTGAAAAAGGCAATGCTAGCTCATCAGTCTCAGGTATCGTTGCCGGATTGCTGCAAGCATTTCAACATTGAGATTCTCCCTGTAAATTCTTACCATTTCGAAGATGGTGTGGTTTTCGAAATAACAGGCAGTGGCTGCATCGAAGATCTGCAGACCGGCATCGAATTTAACTTCACGTGTCAGTTCTTTAAAATCATTCCATTCCACGTAGCGTGGGATGACAAAATAGCCATGGTGGGCCTGACTTTTATCAATAAACATCATTTCCCCGACCGGCTCCAGATAAAAGAACTTGGTCAGGTGAATCAGGGCTTCCACTTGATCTATTTTGCGTGTTTTCTTAATGAATTCCATCCCTTCATCAAGAAACGCTTTTTGCAGCAGGGCGATATGACCGAATTCCCCCAGGTTGCGGATTCTGATCACCTGATGATGCCCTCCGGCCAGGCTGACACTCCCGGCGGCAGCATCAAACGGCAGCCCGAAATGCCTTTTAATATTGGCTGCAGCCCTCAGCGTCTTTTCAAATGAGCAATTACCTTCAAGAACCAGATAAAGGTACAAGGGTTTTTCGGTACCCGGCACTTCGTTGTAGTAACCGGAAAACGGATTTACCGATTCCAGCACACAGGTGTTGGGCAGCAGCACGCTGTTGTCGATGCAGGTCAGGGTCTCTTCCTTAAGCAACCCTCCGAATTTTTCATAAACCGTTCCTGTTTCCATGGCATTCCCTTTTTTATTTTGACAGTATAAATATACGGAATGAAACAGCAGAGTTCAAGTAATATGTTGAAATTCTTATTCATTGTTGTCCGGATAATTATAAGGTTCTTTGCAAACGCTCAGAATAACATTATTAAACATGGTTTTAATTTTTAGGGTCTTGGTTGCGGCGAAGCTACAAACAAGACTCCCAATTCAAACCCTAACTGATTGTCATTATAAGCGTAAGGAAGTGAAGGGAAGAATCTCATTGATCATTCTTAAATATGCCCAGGCAATAGTGTTTATTTATATAGAACGGCACCTGACAATATTCCATGTGTTTTATGGATGCAAGCGACTTTATATTGTCTGAAGCTATTTCTTATTGCTGTTTAAAAAGACGAGGACCGAACCGATCATATTTTAAGATTAGTGATAGCAAATACATACCAAGAGATACCTGAAATTAGTTCACGCCCTATATACGTGAAGTAGACCAACAGGTTAGTTAGCCCTTATTAATACTAAGGTTGGAGAACTCTTCGCAATATCCAAATCTCAATAACAAGACTTATTATTTATGAATGTCGGTAAATATAAAATACTCTACTCTTTCTTATAGATAACTACTACCAGGTCATACCACATTTCTAATATGTGTCAATAAAAATACTTGTTGAAAGCCTAAACATATAATATTATACCCTACCGAATTTGTTGAAGGTTTGAAAAAGGTGACGGATCTCACAATTAGATTAAAAATTACTGACCTTGAGGCGCAAAAAGAGTTAAGAGGTTGAGAGGTTTTAAATTTCAATCATACGCCATATGCAGACAGATAGAGCTTTAGGTGGCGAAAGCATATTTACTTTAAAATGGTTGATAGTTAATAATACAAAATTTCCAATAAAGCATATCCTAAAAACTTCCAAATGTTTGATCATGATTAAGCATCAGTGTATTATTTATTATATTTGCATCTTGGTTAGTAAATAATCCATTGATATTTTAGTGTTTTCCAGTATTGCTTTATCAGTATGTTAATATTTAAGCTAATGATATGAGATTTACTCGAATATATTTCCTGACCATCTCAATTGCAATCTGCAATTATCTCGATGCTCAGAATCTAGCTTGGGAACCGCCAATACTTTCAGGAAACCGTAGTTGTGCAGTCGATTATGACAGCAGTGGCTTTGTCTATTCCTTCAGTACTTCAAGCATTTGGAATCCCGGTGCTTCATTCTTTGATACAATTGCTATCCCTGGTAGCTTTGATGTAGGTGAAAGGTCATTCATTGTCAAATCAGACACAAACAATCATATGCATTGGATGAATGTAATAGAGTCTGATTTTGGCATTGGATCTGAACTGATGAAAATCTCTCATAATCAAAAAGTATTACTAGCGGGATCTTTCTGGGATAGGATAAAAATTGATTCAATTGACATTTCAGTTCCTAACCATGAAGAAACTCCATTCTTTATAGTTCAATTAGACTCTGATGGTAGATTACTCTGGATGAATTTGATACAAAATAAAACATATTTTACTACCTTGAACGATATTACATTTGATTCTGAAGACAACATTAACCTAATAGGAACAACAACAGCCGATATTTCATTCGGCAACTTGAATTCATCGGGAGTTTTTGTACCAGAACTGACACTGACACATCAAGCGTATGTAAACACAAGTTTCATAGCCAAATATGCCGCATCCGGTGAATTCATAAATGCAAAGCTTATCCCAGTAACAACTGATATAAGTACAATTTTACCCTGGGTCAAGTTAAATTCGATAGCAATTGATAACGTGGGCAACATCTTTGGCACTGGTTCATTTTATGGCAAAATTGCAACAGAGGACATAATGATTGAATCCCTTAGACCATCAATTTTACTGGCTAAATTCAATGAAAACCTGGAGATTATTTGGGCAAAAGTTCTCGGGCCTGGCCATTCAGATATAATGCAACAAGGCCAAAGTATAGTTTTTGACAATAACCAACAAAATTATTATGTAACCGGAAACTTTTTTGGCAGCATAGATTTTGGGAATGGGCCGGTGCAGAGTAATGACAAAAATATTTTTCTTGCGAAATACCGTATCAATGGAACATTGAACTGGGTAAAAAACTTCGGCTGCTGGAGCGGAGCTGCATCATATACTGAGAAAGGCTTAAGAATATTTATTGACGACAAAGATTTTGTCTATTTGGGTGGTATTTATGAAGAACCACTAATTATAGGCGACACCACACTTGATGTTCATACATACCCGAAAAGTGACAGGATCAATTGTGATTTTTTTCTCGCCAAATTTTTCGCAAACGGAGATTTATCATGGGCTGCTAATGCAGGTTGCATCTCTTCCGATAATCTAGGCACCATTGTAAAAGATAACTACAACAATGTTTTTGTTACAGGCGAGACATATCCATATCCAAACTTTGGCAATTTTACTTTGATTACACCACCAAACGCAAACAGAGTAGGCTTTCTTGCAAAATTCAAAGACAGAAAAGAAGAAAATAAATACGATAATGAGTATGGTATTGAAGATTATAAAGAAATAACCGAAAAAATCAAGGTTCATCCTAATCCTTTTATTAATAAAATCGAATTCGAAATACCGTATTGCAAACAATCAGATATCATAATTGAAATATCCGATATAAACGGCCAAGTATTGCTATCTGATCTGTTAATCCAAGGAAATCTATCACAACACTATATCTATTCCTTTTATAACAAACCTTCTGGCCTCTACTTTCTTAGAATTATAACAAGTTGTAATTTATATACCTGCAAACTGGTCAAAATTTAAAGTTAAAGCAATGAACTATATCCCTAATTGTAGTCGAAAGGTTATAGTTTGATATAGTATTGTCAAGCGTGCATATAAGTAAACATCTAGTTAATTGTGTTCATGAAAAATGGAATATTAATTCTTACTGCTGCTTTTTACGAGTTGATCCTATTGAGAAACAAGAAGTCCGATAGAATTTGAATTGAGATATCAGCTATATCACTTCATTTCACAGTTTACAACATTTATTTAGTATAGTCCAGTGTGAGTTTTGTTGGAGACTTCCCAGCACCAATACTTACTATATGTTTACACTTTGCAATGTAAATCTTTCTGAGCCAGCGTTTTTCGGAAGAAATTTTGACTTTAGGGAGCTCAATGAAGAGAATCATAGAATATAACCGGTCTAAGGGGACTTAAAAAGAATTCCAAAACGACACCAATCAAACAAATTGGCACTATCTGTAGCTGGCGTGCGTCCCCTTACCCCTGCCCCGGGGTTTTCGTTTGAATGGGGCCGTGCCACATCCGACCCCGGCGGGGTCGTGATTATCCATTTACGTTTATTTTCTACCAACATTTGACCCTCCGTGGTCAGGCTGGAAGGGCACATTGCAAACAGCGGAAGCGTGGATTAAAGAGCTGTTGGCTGAGTGTTTTCCGGATTATTCAGAACCCCTGACGTTCGCGCGCATCTTATTTTCTGATGCGTGTGAACGACACCAATCCAGCCAATGAGGCACATACTGCGTTAATATGGAGATTTCGTTTCTTATCAAGAGACAAGAGACACGGGGACCAGGTTACGGGGGGACAAA
>JAEUTG010000031.1 GCA_016788045.1 Bacteroidales bacterium | reverse complement strand
GCTCACCGATCTGAAGAAAATCAGAATCAACGACAAATGGTACCTGAATGAGATCACAAACCACGCACAGAAGATGATCGGGAAAATCGGACTGTCCATCGAGGAGTATAATACGTAATTCTTTCCAGGTTAGAGTTTAATTTTTGCATAAAGAATTTATTGCTGAACAATAGCTCAGCCCTATTCCCATCTTGCCATACTTTGTAATTTTTGATTCTTTTTAAGGGCTCTCCCGCGTTTCTGAACTGATCAAGCAATTCAACAAATCCTTCTTGTTTTTCATCTTCCACCTTTTTAGATATTGCTCTGGAAGTATATTTCTTCAAATCTCTTAGTATTTCTGAAATTGTATTATCACCTTTCGCTTGCACTATCATATGAACGTGATTAGGCATAATACAGTATCCATAAACAACCAGGCTTTTATGCTTCTGATAAAACTAAATGGCATTCAGAATAAGATATATATATATGAATCATCTTCCAGTACTTTAATCCAGTTCACAATAGTGAATGTAACAAAGTAGGCATCATCACCTTTGAATATTTTAAACTTATCCGACATAATATGCAATATACGAAAAATTATCAAGGTAAAAGTTGGAATAAATCAGAATTAGATAATACATGCTTTGGAAGATAACATTATCTCCAGAAATTAGCTCTAACATAGGAGCACGCGTTGTAAAATGCGCAAAACTGAAGAAATACACTCAAACAGCGTGGCACGCATCGGGAGACGCTCGCAAACACAGTTGGTGGTTTTGTGTGTTGGTGTCAAAAAAAGAAAGTAAGGTACCTGTTTTGAATAATGGCTGTAATCCAGTATAATCAATCTGTTCAAAGTAAACCAATTATTTTCCCCGGACAACAGTGATATGTAGCGCAAAAACAACGCAGAAACCCGGGCAGTACAAAAAAAAATCCCCGCTCAGTAAAAGCAGGGACCTTTCATAACTAAAACAGGAAATAATTATTTTGCATACTTGAAATCCTTGCCAAGATACCTGGCTGAGCTGCCGAGAATTTCTTCGATACGGAGCAACTGGTTGTATTTGGCGATCCGGTCGGTTCGGCTTGCAGATCCGGTTTTAATAAGACCGGTATTGAGTGCAACGGCGAGGTCGGCGATGGTGGTGTCTTCGGTTTCGCCTGAGCGGTGACTCATGACGGCTGTATATCCATTCCGGTAGGCAAGATTAACAGCGTCAATGGTTTCGGTGAGGCTACCAATCTGGTTCACCTTTACAAGGATTGAATTGGCTACACCCTTGTCAATACCCATCTGCAGACGTTTCGAGTTGGTCACAAACAAATCATCTCCAACCAGCTGGATTTTCTTACCCATTACCTCGGTCATCTGTTTCCAGCCATCCCAATCGTCTTCAGCCATTCCGTCTTCGATAGAAATGATGGGGTACTTATCTACCCACGTTTTCCAGTAATCAACCATCTGCGAGGGAGTCAGTTTGTCACCGGTCGATTTTTTCAGGTGATAGACCTTTTCTTCTTCGATGAAATACTCTGAAGAAGCGGGGTCGAGGGCCATGAATACATCAACACCCGGTTTGTAGCCGGCTTTTTCGATGGCCTGAAGAATAACGGTCACAGCCTCTTCGTTGGATTTCAGGTTGGGGGCAAAACCGCCTTCATCGCCCACGTTGGTAGAGTAACCAGCTTTCTTGAGCACAGATTTCAGGTTGTGAAATACCTCGGCGCCCATACGCAAAGCTTCCGAAAAATTCGGAGCTCCTACAGGCATGATCATAAATTCCTGAAAATCAATGGCATTGTCAGCATGTGAACCCCCATTGATGATGTTCATCATTGGAATGGGTAAGGTGTTTGCATTCACACCGCCTACATACCTGAATAAAAACTGGCTTGACTCCTGGGCAGCAGCGTTGGCTACGGCAAGAGAAACACCCAGGATGGCATTGGCACCGAGGTTACCCTTGTTCGGTGTTCCGTCAATTTCCAGCATGCGGTTGTCAATCTCGTTCTGTTCAGAAACCAGGTAACCTTTCAGTTCCTCAGCAAGTACTTTATTCACATTCTGAACGGCTTTCAGCACGCTCTTTCCCATGTAAACCGAGTTATCACCATCGCGGAGTTCCACAGCTTCGTGAATTCCGGTTGAAGCTCCCGAAGGAACAGCAGCGCGGCCCATAATGCCGTTGGTGGTATATACATCGACTTCAATTGTTGGATTTCCTCTGGAATCAAGGATCTGACGGGCAAAAATATTGGCAATAGCACTCATGATCTGTATTTTTTGGTTTATGAATTATTTTGAGGTTTTCGGTGCAGGATTACAATTCTGCATTAAATAAAAATGAGGACAAAGTTAACGAAACTTTATCCTCATTCCTGATTTTTCATCGGATTACTCTTTGCTATCGGTAGATTCTTCAGCAGGAGTATCTGCGGCTTTTGCTTCATCTGCGGCCTGAGGAGCTTTCGGGGCTTTGGCAGCAGGTTTGCTTTCCTTCACCACACCGGCTTTCTCTTTACTGCCACGGCTGCGGCGGGTAGTTCTTGCTTTAGGAGCTTCTTTGGCTGCGAGCATGTTTTCATTAAAATCCACCAGCTCCATCATGCACATTTCTGCATTGTCACCGAGCCGGTTTCCGGTCTTCAGTATGCGGGTATATCCTCCGGGGCGACTGGCAACTTTAACCGATACTTCCCTGAACAGAGTTGTTACAGCTTCTTTATTCTGAAGATAGCTGAAAACCATCCTTCTCGAATGCGTAGAATCATCCTTCGACCGGTTGATCAGGGGCTCAACATAACCTCTTAACGCTTTGGCTTTGGCCAGAGTGGTGTTAATCCTTTTATGCAGAATGAGTGAAGCGGCCATATTCGACAGCATTGCCTTACGGTGGGAACTCGTCCTTCCAAGGTGATTTACTTTCTTTCCGTGTCTCATTTCAATTAATCCTTATCAAGTTTATATTTTGCAATGTTCATTCCGAATTCGAGGTTTTTCGACTTCACCAGCTCTTCAAGCTCTGTAAGCGATTTCTTACCGAAATTGCGGAATTTCAAAAGATCATTTTTGTTGTATGATACCAGTTCACCCAGAGTTTCCACATCGGCTGCTTTAAGGCAGTTAAGTGCACGCACCGAGAGATCCATGTCGACCAGCTTGGTTTTCAGCAACTGGCGGATATGCAGCGAAGTTTCGTCAAATTCTTCAGCCACTGCTTTCTCTTCGGTATCGATGGTGATTTTCTCATCGGAGAAGAGCATGAAGTGATGAATAAGAATCCGGGCTGATTCTTTCAATGCTTCTTTGGGTGCAATGGACCCATCGGTAATGATCTCGAGAATCAGTTTCTCATAGTCAGTTTTCTGCTCAACGCGGAAATTTTCTATGGTATACTTTACATTCTTAATCGGCGTATGAATTGAATCAATGGCAATGGTGCCAATGGGCGCGCCTGCCACTTTGTTTTCCTCTGCAGGAACATATCCACGCCCTTTGTCAATGGTCAGATCAACGGTAAGCTTAACGGAAGGTTCCATGTGGCAGATTTCCACCTCAGGGTTCAGAACCTGAAAAACAGATAGAAATTTATTCAGATCACCGGCGTTGAAAACATCCTGTCCCTGAATTACCAGATGAACTTTCTCACTGGTTTCAGAATCAAGCAATCTTTTGAAACGAATCTTTTTCAGATTCAGAATGATATCGGTAACATCCTCAACCACTCCTTTTATCGAGGAGAACTCCATATCAACACCTTCAATTTTCACTGAGGTTATTGCGAATCCTTCCAGCGATGAAAGTAAAATACGTCTGAGGCCATTGCCGATTGTAATTCCGAAACCCGGTTCAAGAGGCCTGAACTCAAACACGCCCTTCGAATCATCGGCTTCGACCATTATAACCTTTTCAGGCTTTTGAAATGCTAATATTGCCATAGTTTCTTCCTCTTGTGTAATGAATTTGTTGACCAATAAAACCGTTACTTCGAATACAACTCAACGATAAGCTGTTCTTTGATATTTTCAGGAATATCTTCACGGGCCGGAAGGCTGGCAAGTTTACCTTTCATCTGGGTGCTATCCCACTCTAACCAAGGATAGGTGTTGCGTTTTGAAGCCAGGGCATTCTGAATAACTTCCAGAGATTTTGACTTTTCCCTTACCGCAATTTCATCACCTACTTTTACTTCATAAGAAGGTACATTCACCACTGATCCGTTAACAACGATATGGCAGTGTGTAACCAACTGACGGGCGGCATTCCGCGACGGGGAAATTCCCAAACGGTAAACCACGTTGTCGAGCCTTGATTCAATCAACTGAAGCAGTACCTCACCGGTAATGCCTTTTTTGCGGCTGGCTTTGTGGAAAGTGTTTTTAAACTGTTTCTCAAGAATGCCATAGGTGTATTTGGCTTTCTGTTTTTCCTGAAGCTGTGTACCGTATTCTGAAAGCTTTTTACGCCTTTTCGAGTTACCGTGCATTCCCGGTCCGTAGTTTTTCTTTTCGAAATACTTATCTGGTCCGTAAATCGGATCTTTGAACTTGCGTGCAATTTTGGTTTTTGGACCTATGTACCTGGCCATAATTACTTTTTATTTAATGATCTTTGTTTTTCTTCGTCCTGTGCAACAGCCCACTGCAACAAACCTGTGAAAGTGCAGCAAACCTTGCTGTTCAGCCTGCATTATACCCTTCTCCTTTTGGGAGGACGGCAACCATTGTGCGGCAGAGGAGTAACATCCATAATTTCCGTTACTTCAATCCCGGCAGAGTGAATGGTTCTGATCGCAGATTCCCTTCCCGAGCCCGGGCCCTTTACGAATACCTTTACCTTCCTCAGGCCAAGGTCGTAAGCAACCTTTGAACAATCGGTAGCAGCCATCTGTGCTGCATAGGGAGTATTTTTCTTGGATCCTCTGAAGCCCATTTTACCGGCCGACGCCCAACTGATCACCTGTCCCGAATTGTTGGTAAGGGAAATAATGATGTTGTTGAATGAAGCGGTTACATAAGCATGACCAACAGGATCAACTTTAACAACTCTTTTCTTTGATGTTTTAGCAGTTTTTGCCATAACAATTTTTTTTCGACAATTCGGTTTATTATTAAACGAAGGCTAAAAAGCTGTTTTTTAACCTTTGGTTGCCTTTTTCTTGTTGGCAACAGTTTTCTTCTTACCCTTACGGGTACGGGCATTATTCTTTGTGCTCTGTCCGCGCAGCGGAAGTCCCAGACGATGCCTGATGCCACGATAGCAACCAATGTCCATCAGTCGTTTGATGTTCGTCTGTACTTCTGAACGAAGTGCACCTTCAACCTTTATCTGATCGCCAATGATTGTACGGATGGCATTCTGTTCATCGTCGTTCCAGTCCTGTACTTTCTTGTTGAAATCAACACCAGCCTTGGTCAGAATCATCTGAGCCGTGCTGCGTCCGATTCCATAGATGTAGGTCAGGCCTATTTCACCTCTTTTATTCTTGGGTATGTCAATACCAGCAATACGTGCCATATATTGTTTTATTTGGAGTTAATCGATTAACCTTGCCTTTGTTTGTACTTCGGGTTCTTTTTGTTGATAATGTACAACCGTCCCTTCCTTCTGACGATCTTACAGTCAGGTGTTCTCTTCTTAACAGATGCTCTTACTTTCATTTTTCAGGTTTGTTTTTTATTTGTATCTGAAAATTATTCTGCCTTTTGACAGGTCATATGGCGACATTTCAAGCTTCACCTTATCTCCGGGCAGAATCTTAATGTAGTGCATCCTCATCTTTCCTGAGATATGCGCAGTAATGATGTGCCCGTTCTCCAGCTCAACACGGAACATTGCGTTACCCAATGATTCGGTTACGGTTCCATCCTGTTCTATCGAAATTTGTTTCGCCATTTATTGTTTTGTTTGTGTATTCAGTTTCAGTACTTCTTCAATCTCGTCAAAAGAAGAAAGTATTTCAGTTTTCCCGTTCATGATGGCAATTGCATGCTCATAATGTGCCGAGGGCCTGTTGTCAGCAGTTCTGATTGTCCACCCGTCGCTTTCCTGAACAACCGACCTGCCCCCCAGATTTATCATCGGCTCAATGCAGATAACCAGTCCGGGCTGCAGCATTGTCCCGACCCCGCGCTTCCCGTAATTGGGAACCTCGGGTTTTTCGTGCAGATGCCTGCCTAACCCATGCCCTACCAGATCACGTACAACCGAATAACCATAACTTTCAACATAAGTCTGAATTTCATAACCTATGTCGCCGGTCCGCTTTCCCGCTGATGCTGCACCGATTCCTCTGTACAGCGACTCTTTGGTCCGCTCCATCAGTAGCCTGACTTCTTCGCTCACTTCACCAACGGCAAATGAGTATGCTGAATCGCCATAGAATCCGTTGAGGATTACACCGCAATCAACAGAGACCAGGTCTCCGTCTTTCAGCTCCCGTTTGCCCGGAATTCCGTGAACCACCACTTCGTTCACCGAGATGCACAGTGTGGCAGGGAAACCTCCGTAACCTTTAAAGCCTGGAACTGCATTATGATCGCGGATAAAAGTTTCGGCAATCTTATCGAGCTCAATGGTTTTTACACCGGGCTTTATATGTCTGGCTACTTCGGCCAGGGTTTTACCAACAAGTAAAGAACTTAACCGTATTAATTCAATTTCTTCCTGTGTCTTGTAATGAATCATTCTACAAGTCCTGATCAGTTAAACGCTAGCTCAGGTTAACCGAAGAGCGTCCCTTGATACGGCCCGATTTTGTCAGTCCGTCGTAATGCCTCATCAGGAGATGACTTTCGATCTGCTGCAACGTATCCAGCACAACGCCTACCATAATCAGCAGCGAAGTACCCCCGTAGAAATTTGCAAACTGCTGGGTTATTCCGATGGTTCCTACCAAAGAAGGCATAATAGCCACAAAGGCGAGGAACAGGGATCCTGGCAGTGTGATTCTCGACATGATCTGATCGATGAATTCCGCTGTTTTCTTACCTGGTTTCACACCTGGAATAAACCCGTTGTTCTTTTTCATATCTTCAGCCATCTGATTCGGATTGATGGTAATGGCTGTGTAGAAATAAGTAAAGACAACAATCAGCAGGGCGAATACAAAATTATACCAAAAACCATGAACATTGGTAAAGGCAGCGAAGAAACCTGACAATGACTCTGACTGGGCAAAACCAGCTAGGGTCAGCGGAAGGAACATAATTGCCTGGGCAAAGATGATCGGCATAACACCGGCAGCGTTTACCTTCAGCGGGATGTACTGTCTGACCCCACCGTACTGTTTGTTTCCAACTATACGTTTTGCGTATTGTACCGGAATTTTACGGGTTCCCTGAACAAGCAGAATACTGATCAGCACAACGCCGATGAGAACCGCAAGCTCCACAATGAAGATTACCAGACCACCGCCTTTCTGTTCCATTCTTGAAACAAGCTCTCCAAAAAGAGCGAAGGGCAGGCGGGCGATAATTCCGATCATGATAATCAGCGAAATACCATTACCAATCCCTTTATCGGTAATACGTTCACCGAGCCACATTACAAACAGGGTACCAGAGATCAGGATGATTACCGAAGAAACCCAGAAGAATGTTGAAGGAGATGTAACCGAAGGATCAAACGGGGTGATGGCCTGAGCCGGCAACTGTGAGATCAGGTTGGCAATGTAACCCGGAGCCTGAAAACCAGTGATCACCACCGTAAGGTAGCGGGTTATCTGATTGATCTTTTTACGGCCGCTTTCACCCTCTTTCTGCAGTTTCTGGAAGTATGGGATGGCCATACCCAGAAGCTGAACAACGATAGAGGCAGAAATATAAGGCATGATTCCCAACGCAAAAATTGAAGCATTGGAAAAAGCCCCGCCGGAGAACATATTCAGCAAACCGAGAAGCCCGCCGCTGGTCTGATTCTGCAGATTGGCCAACTGGTTGGGATCAACACCCGGAAGCACCACATAAGAGCCAAGCCTGTAGAGAAGAATAATACCAATGGTATAGGTAATACGCTTCCTGAGCTCGTCGATCTTATAGATGTTCCGTAAAGTCTGGATTAGTCTTTTCATCTAAAGTTTAGATTTTAATTGCCTGACCACCTTTTGATTCAATTGCTTTGGCAGCGGTAGCTGAAAAAGCGTGAACTTTTACATCCACTTTGGCATTGAGTTCGCCACGACCAAGAATTTTGACTTTATCGTTCCTTGAAGCGAAACCGCTTTCAATCAGAACATTCATATCAATAACATCCAGGTTTTTGGCAGAAGCGATTGATTGAATCACGTCAAGATTCAGGCTGCGATACTCAACACGGTTGATATTTTTGAATCCGAATTTCGGTAAACGCCTGAAAATGGGCATCTGACCTCCTTCAAAACCAATTTTCTTGCTGTATCCCGAACGGGATTTGGCACCTTTGTGACCGCGGGTAGCGGTTCCACCTCCGCCTGAACCCTGGCCCCGGCCGATTCGTTTGGATGTTTTTACAGAGCCTTTTGCCGGTGTAAGATTACTTAAATCCATAATGTCTTTCCGATTAACGTGGTATATTAATTAGATTTCTTCAACTTTAAGCAGGTGGTTGATTTTGGCAATCATACCGGCTATCTGCGGAGTTTCAACGACCTCTACCGGGCGACCCATTCTGGTAATTCCCAGGGCTTTCAGCGTCAGCTTCTGCCTTTCAGGCTGCTTAATGCCACTTTTTATCTGTGTTACTCTTAGCTTTCTCATTGTTCCTCGTTTTTGGGTAGTTGATTAACCGTTAAACACCTTGCTGATATCAACACCACGCAACTGGGCAACAGTGTAGGCATCACGCATGTTTACCAATGCATCAATGGTAGCCTTCACCACACTGTGCGGATTGGAAGATCCTTTTGACTTGGCAAGCACATCCTTTACACCAACACTCTCAAGCACAGCACGCATAGCACCACCGGCAATTACACCGGTACCAGCAGAAGCCGGTTTAAGGAAAACAAGTGCTCCGCCATATTTTCCCAGCTGTTCGTGGGGAATGGTCCCTTTGAGCACCGGAACCTTCACCAGGTTCTTTTTGGCATCGTCAACCCCTTTGGCAATCGCAGAGGTTACCTCTTTGGCTTTCCCAAGTCCGTATCCAACAACACCATTTTCGTTACCCACTACCACGATGGCCGAGAAACTGAATGTACGGCCCCCTTTGGTAACTTTAGTAACCCTTTGTATACTTACCAGCCTGTCTTTGAATTCGATTTCGCTGGATTTAACCCGTTTGATATTTGCGTTTGCCATGTTTGTTAAAATTTGAGGCCTCCTTCCCTGGCGGCTTCAGCCAGAGATTTGATTCTACCATGATATAAGTATCCGTTACGATCGAATACAACCTGTTCAACACCTGCTTCCAGTGCCCGTTTGGCTATAAGCTGGCCAACCAGTTTAGCCTGCTCGGTTTTTGCCATCGGGGTACCCGGAAATTCAGGGGTGCGCGACGATGCAGAAACGATGGTTTTGCCTTCCAGATCATTGATGATCTGAGCGTAAATCTGTTTGTTGCTTCTGAATACGGTTAACCGGGGTTTCTCAAGGGTTCCGGTGATGTTTTTCCGGACTCTGAGTTTGATCCTGTATCTTCTGTATTCTTTTCTGTTCTTAATAGCCATCCTTATCTTAGGAATTTGCCCGGAAGTCCGGGATTGGTTTATGTTAAATATTATTTATCAGATGCTGACTTTCCAGCTTTCTTCTTAACAACCTCGCCCATGAACCGGATACCTTTACCTTTATACGGCTCAGGTTTACGCATTGAGCGGATTTTGGCAGCCACCTGTCCGATCAGCTGTTTGTCGTATGACTTAAGCGTAATCGTCGGGTTTTTTCCCCTTTCGGCAGCGGTTTCAACACTCACTTCCGGCGGAAGTTCAAAGAAGATACTGTGTGAATATCCCAGGGCAAGCTCCAGAAGATTTCCGGTAGCGGTTGCCTTGTATCCGACACCCACCAGTTCCTGAACAACAGTATATCCATCAGAAACACCCTTAACCATATTGGCCAGCAGCGAACGGTACAAACCATGCTTCGACCGGGTATCCTGGGTTTCGTTTTTGCGTTCTACGAGCAGTGATGAACCATCTACCCTGACAGCAATATTCGGATCAACCTGCTGTTTCAGCTCACCGAGTTTCCCCTTTACGGTTACCAGATTGGTATCTGAAACTGTAATCTGAACACCGGCAGGCAAATTGATTGGTAATTTTCCTATTCTCGACATTGTAAAACTCTCCTCTCAATTAGCTAATGTAACACAAGACCTCACCACCAATCTGGAGTGTGCGGGCTTCTTTATCGGTCATCAGGCCTCTGTTGGTTGAGAGTATTGCTACTCCGAGTCCGTTGAGTACCCTCGGAAGCTCATCGGCACCTACATACCTCCTTAATCCGGGTTTGCTCACCCGCTCAAGGCTTCTGATGGCCGGAACTTTCGATACCGGATGGTATTTCAAAGCGATTTTGATGATTCCGGGAATTGTTTCATCTTCAAATTTATAGTTGAGGATGTATCCCTTATCAAATAAAATCTTGGTGATTTCCTTCTTCATGGTGGATGAAGGTATTTCCACGATCCGGTGGTTTGCCATCACGGCGTTCCTGATACGGGTCAGGTAATCTGCAATAGGATCTGTTACCATTTTATCCTTTGATATTTTGTTAATGTTCTTTTAATTGTTTACCAACTGGCTTTCTTCACACCGGGGATCAACCCTTCAAGTGCCATGAAACGGAAATTGATACGTGAAATACCAAACTGCCTCATGTATCCTTTCGGACGTCCGGTTAATTTGCAGCGGTTGTGCAGACGTACCGGTGAAGCATTCTTCGGTAATTTCTGAAGTGCTGTGAAATCGCCGGCTGCTTTAAGTTCAGCCCGTTTGGCTGCATATTTGGCAACCATGCGTTCTCTTTTGCGCTCTCTTGCTTTAATCGATTCCTTTGCCATATTGCTTATTTCTGATTTTTGAATGGTAAACCAAATTGTTTCAACAGTGCCATACACTCCTTGTCGGTACGGGCAGTAGTTACGAAGGTGATATCCAATCCGTTGATTTTTGCAACCTTGTCGATCAGGATCTCAGGAAAAATAATCTGCTCGGTTACACCCAGGGTGTAATTGCCCTTGCCATCAAATCCTTTGTCATTGATCCCGCGGAAGTCTCTGATACGGGGGATAGCCACAGCAACCAGACGGTCAAGAAACTCGTACATTTGGTTGCTCCTGAGGGTTACGCGCACACCAATCGGCATGCCCTTACGCAGCTTGAAGTTTGAAATGTCTTTTTTCGACTTTGTGGCAACTGCTTTCTGCCCCGAAATGGCCGTCAGTTCATTCACTCCGGCTTCGATAAGCTTCTTGTCAGCAATTGCAGTACCGAGTCCCTGGTTAAGGCTTATCTTAAGCAATTTGGGAACCTGCATTACAGTTTTGTATTGGAACTGCTCGGTGAGTGCAGGAATAATCTCTTGCGAGTATTTATCTTTCAGACGTGGTGAATAGCTCATTACTTAATTACCTCCCCCGACTTTTTAGAATAACGTACAGACTTATTGGATTTGGGATCAGGTTTACGACCAACACGGGTAGGTTTCCCTGAGTTATCAACAACCATCAGGTTGGAGATATGGATGTTGGCTTCCTGCTTGACGATACCACCCTGCGCATTCTTAGCGTTGGGTTTGGTGTGTTTCGAAACCAGGTTAACACCTTCTACAATGGCCTGCTGCTTTTCAACATCCACTTCCAGAACTTTACCCTGTTTCCCTTTTGAGTCACCGGCAATAACTTTTACGGTATCGCCTTTTTTTATGTTCAGCTTCGTGCTCATATTCCTTGGGTTCATTTAAAGCACCTCAGGTGCCAGTGAAACAATCTTCATGTATTGCTTCTCGCGGAGTTCCCTGGCAACGGGTCCGAAAATACGGGTCCCGGTCATTTCACCTGCGTTGTTAAGCAATACGACGGCGTTATCGTCAAACCGGATGTACGATCCATCGCTGCGACGAATTTCCTTTTTGGTTCTGACAACCACTGCCTTGGCAACTGCACCCTTTTTAATGTTTCCCGAAGGAAGCGCATTTTTAACGGTTACAACAATTTTATCGCCGATAGAGGCATATTTTTTACGTGTTCCGCCGAGTACCCGGATGCAAAGAACTTCTTTAGCACCGCTGTTGTCAGCTACCGTAAGTCGTGATTCCTGTTGTATCATAATTACTTGGCTCTTTCAATGATTTCAACTAATCTCCAGCATTTATTCTTGCTCAGAGGCCTGGTTTCGGAAATGCGAACTGTGTCGCCGATGTTGCAGTCATTGTTCTCGTCATGGGCTGCAAACTTGGAAGTTTTCTTCACGAACTTTCCGTATTTGGGGTGTTTTTCGCGACGTTCAACCTGTACGACGATCGACTTCTGCATTTTATTGCTGACAACAACCCCGATTCTTTCTTTTCTCAGATTTCTGGTTTCCATGGTTTCTCCGGTTATTGTTTGTTAACAGCCACTGATCCCTGTGCAGTATCTTTCAACTGGCGTGAACGCAATTCTGTCATCATGCGTGCAATGGTTCTGCGATAGGTTTTTATTTTGTTCGGGTTCTCAAGAGGAGAAACAGCATGATTCAGCTTCAGCTTGGTCAACTGCTTGCGCTCTTCTTCAAGCCGCTCAATAAGTTCGGCTGTTGAAAGCTCTCTAATGACTTCTTGTTTCATCGTGCTTTATATTGATTCTTCAACGTAATCTCTCCTTACCACAAACCTGGTGGCTACAGGTAATTTCTGGGCTGCCAGCCTGAGAGCTTCCTTGGCAACTTCCAGTGATACGCCTTCTGCTTCAAAGAGTATGCGTCCGGGGCTGATGCGGGCTACGAAATATTCAGGAGCTCCTTTTCCTTTACCCATACGAACTTCAGCAGGCTTTTTGGTAACCGGTTTATCCGGAAAGATGCGTATCCATATTTGTCCTTCACGTTTCATGTGACGGCTTACTGCCTGACGGGCGGCTTCAATCTGCCGGCCGGTAATCCAGGCCTCTTCCAGGGTTTTGATACCGAATGAACCAAATGAAAGCTCTGCACCACGCTTGGTGTTGCCCTTCATTTTGCCTTTCTGCATCTTCCTGAACTTGGTTTTCTTTGGCTGTAACATTATTATCGGATATTGATCGTGTTGTTGTTACTCTTTTTCAATTCTTACTTTCTTGGTCCGCGGCTGTTGCGGTTTCCACGCTGCGGACGGTTGTTCGGCCTTGCAGGCATGCTCTTCTCGCGGGCATTTCCGGCTGTTGCTGATTCTACATTCGGGGTCAGCTCTACCTTACCGTAAACTTCTCCCTTGCAGATCCATACTTTAATACCAATTCTTCCGTAGGTAGTATGTGCTTCAGCAATGGCATAGTCAATGTCAGCACGCAGGGTGTGAAGGGGAATACGACCTTCCTTGATCATCTCGCGACGTGCCATTTCAGCACCGGCAAGCCTTCCGGAAATCAACACCTTGATTCCTTCTGCACCAATACGCATCGTAGAGGCAATGGCTGTTTTGATAGCCCGGCGATACGATACACGACCTTCGATCTGACGTGCGATGGCACTGGCTACAATAACTGCATCCATCTCAGGACGTTTGATCTCGGAAATATTGATCTGGATTTCCTTCTTGGTAACCTTCTTCAATTCTTCCTTCAGTTTATCAACTTCCTGGCCGCCTTTTCCAATAATGATTCCTGGCCTGGCGGTATGAATTGTAACGGTAACGAGTTTCAGCGTGCGTTCGATCACGATCTTTGAAACACCGGCTTTTGATAAACGGGCATTCAGGTATTTACGGATCTGGTCATCTTCAACCAGTTTATTCTCGTAATGCCTTCCTCCATACCAGTTGGAGTCCCATCCCCTGATGATGCCGAGCCTGTTACCTATTGGATTTGTCTTTTGTCCCATTCAACAAATAATTAATTGGTTTTTAAAGCCTGTTTTGCAGTTTATTGTTCTGTAGTCTGTGCTATCCTGTTGTCAATAACCAGTGTAACATGGTTTGAGCGTTTGCGTATCCGGTGTGCACGACCCTGCGGGGCTGTGCGGATACGTTTGAGTGAGCGGGCTCCGTCCACACCGACTTCCTTAACATAAAGGTTGGTGTCTTCCATACGGGTACCTTCATTCTTTGCCTGCCAGTTGGCCAGGGCTGAAAGCAAAAGCTTATGCATGCGTCCGCTGGCGTCCTGCGGTGAATGTTTCAGCACATGAAGGGCCTGCTCCACCTTCATTCCACGGATCATATCAGCCATAAGGCGCATTTTCCGGGGCGAAGTAGGGCAATTCATCAGCCTGGCAAAAGATTCTTTCTTCTTTGCTTCTTTGATAAGCTCGGCTCTGTTATGTTTACGTGATCCCATTGGTTTAGTCCTCTTTATTTTTTACCTTTATCTTTACTGCCGGCGTGTCCCCTGAATATACGGGTAGGAGAAAATTCACCGAGTTTGTGTCCAACCATATTTTCCGTTACATAAACCGGTATGAACTTATTCCCGTTGTGAACAGCTATGGTTTGTCCAACAAAATCAGGGGATATCATGGAAGCACGTGACCACGTCTTGATAACAACCTTTTTGTTGTTGGTAATGGCGTCAAGTACTTTCTTCTCCAGTTTATAGTCAATATAAGGACCTTTTTTAAGCGAACGGCTCATGATTAATGCTGTTTAAGTTTCGATTACTTCTTCCGTCTTTCGATGATGTATTTATTCGAGGCCTTCTTCGGGTACCTTGTCTTGTAACCCTTTGCAGGCAAGCCCTTACGGGATCTCGGATGTCCTCCTGAAGCCCTTCCTTCACCTCCACCCATCGGATGGTCAACCGGGTTCATTACAACAGCACGGGTACGTGGTCTGCGTCCTAACCATCTCGAACGGCCAGCTTTACCTGATACCTCAAGGTTGTGCTCAGTATTGGATACAATACCAATGGTGGCTTTACAGGTCTGAAGAATCAGACGGGTTTCACCGGAAGGAAGTTTAATGACAGCAAACTTACCATCACGCGACATCAGCTGGGCTGATGATCCGGCGCTGCGGGCCATCTTTGCTCCCTGACCGGGTCTCAGTTCAATATTGTGAATCACCGTTCCGAATGGAATCTCGCTCAGATAAAGCGAATTCCCGATTTCCGGCTGTGCACCCTTGCCCGAAACAACCTGCTGTCCGACTTTCAAGCCGTTCGGAGCAACAATGTAACGTTTTTCACCATCTGCATAAAACAGAAGGGCAATGCGTGCGGTACGGTTGGGGTCGTATTCTATCGTCTTAACGGTAGCAGGAATATCTTCCTTATCGCGTTTGAAGTCGATTAAACGATACTGCTGTTTGTGACCACCACCAATGGACCTTACGGTCATTTTTCCATCGTTGTTACGGCCTCCGCTTCTTCTTTTCGGCTGCAACAGACTCTTTTCAGGGCTGGTGGCAGTTATGTCATCCAGAGCGCTAACCAGTTTGAAGCGCTGACTTGATGTGGTCGGTTTGAATTTTTTTAAAGCCATTATCTTTAAATATTGCTATAAAAATCAATTGTTTCACCTTCAGCTAATGTTACAATAGCCTTCTTGTAAGCGTTTGCCTTGCCTTTAACGACACCGGCCTTCGTAAACCTGGATTTAGATTTTCCGGCGTAGTTCATCGTGTTGACTTCTGTAACACCCACTCCATAGATTTCCTCTACTGCTTTTTTAATCTGCAGCTTGTTCGAATCCTTCTGTACGATAAATCCATATCGCTGGAGTTTCTCACCCAAGGCTGTCATCTTTTCCGTTACTAACGGCTTTATTATAATACCCATCGTTTCAGTGATTAATGGTTCTTAAAAATCAGCGCTGCTGGCGGTGATTAATTCTGAAATGTTTTTTCGATTTCTGCAATGGTGCTTTCAAGAATCACCAGGTTGTTGGCCTTCACAATTTCATAGGTGTTGAGGTCACAGGCCCTGATAACTTTTGCCCGCTGAAGATTGCGTGAAGAAAGATACACGGCCTTGTTCACATCGGCCAGTACCATGAGTGTCTTACGACCGTCAAGCTTAAGGTTCTGCAGCAGTTCGGCAAAATTCTTTGTCTTTGGTGTTTCGTAGGTGAAATCCTCAAGTACAATGATGCTGTTGCTCTTTGCTTTGTAACTCAGCGCCGAAAGACGGGCCAGTTCTTTCAGTTTCTTGTTCAGCTTGAAACTGTAATCTCTGGGATGAGGTCCGAATACCCGGGCTCCGCCACGCATCAGCGGTGACTTGATACTACCTACCCTGGCACCACCGGTTCCTTTTTGTTTCTTCAGTTTACGGGTGCTGCCCGAAACCGTTGACTTTTCCTTTGAACTATGTGTTCCCTGACGCTGATTGGCAAGATACTGTTTGGTATCAAGATAAATCGCGTGATCGCTGGGATCGATGTTGTAGATCGAATCACTGAGGGTTACTGTCTTTGCAGTCTTTTCCCCTTTTGTATTGTAAACTGCTAGCTCCATCGTTCAATTATTACGTATGATCCGTTAGCTCCCGGAATTGCACCCTTCACTAACAGCAGGTTTTTCTCTTTAACTATTTTCACAATCTGAAGGTTGATCATCTTCACCCTTTTGTTTCCGGTCTGACCAGCCATGCGCATTCCTTTGAATACCCTTGAAGGCCACGATGATGCGCCAACAGAACCCGGGGCACGTAAACGGTTGTGCTGTCCGTGAGTTGCTCCGCCTACTCCGCTGAAACCATGTCTGCGGATGACACCCTGAAATCCTTTTCCTTTGGTTGTTCCGACAACATCCACAAATTCGCCTTCTTCAAAAACATCGACCATTACTACGTCGCCAAACTGTTTCTGGTGACCAACTTCAAAACGGGTAAACTCAACTACCTTACGCTTCGGTGTTACACCGGCTTTCTTGAAGTGACCCATCTCAGCCTTGGTGGTGTTCTTTTCCTTTTTATCGTCAAAGGCCAGTTGTATAGCATCGTACCCATCTGTTTCCTTCGTCCTGATCTGAGTAACATAGCAGGGTCCGGCTTCGATGACCGTACATGGTAATATCTTACCATTGGCATCATATACGCTGGTCATTCCGATCTTTTTTCCTATAATTCCTGACATTGCAGTATCATGTTAAAATTGATGATTCTTTTCTTTTTACCGGGTGGCTTTGATTCCTTCCCTGTATCAGACCTTGATTTCTACTTCTACACCACTGGGCAGTTCGAGCTTCATCAGCGCATCGATGGTTTTGCTGGTGGTACTGTAAATGTCGAGAAGCCTTTTGTATGAACTGAGTTCAAACTGCTCTCTTGATTTTTTATTGACAAAGGTTGACCTCAGCACGGTGAAGATCTTCTTGTTGGTAGGCAACGGAATGGGCCCGTTAACAACAGCACCGGTCAATTTAACGGTCTTTACGATCTTTTCGGCTGATTTATCAACCAGGTTGTGATCGTATGATTTCAGTTTTATTCTGATCCTTTGGCTCACGATATTAAAATTTATTGTGTTAGTTTCTTTATTTAACCAAATATCCTTTAAGCTTGTAAATTACATCATCCGTCAGTGCCTGTGGCAGCTCGGCATAGTGTGAAAACTCCATGCTTGAATTGCCGCGGCCTGAAGTAATGGTGCGCAGGCTGGTAACATAACCGAACATCTCGGCCAGGGGCACATGGGCCTTCACCACCTGATAACGGGCCTTGTTGTCAATCCCCTCAACACTTGCACGGCGCTTGTTCAGGTCGCTGGAGATTTCTCCAACATATTCATCCGGAACATTCACTTCAAGCTTCATGATGGGCTCAAGCAATACATTTCTTCCGAGTTTTGCTGCCTCCCTGAAAGCCACCTTGGCACAGATTTCAAACGCCAGGGCATCTGAATCCACGGAATGGTAAGAACCATCGAGTAAACGAACTTTCAGACTCTCCAGGGAGAAACCGGCCAGAACCCCGTTCTGCATGGCTACCCTGAATCCCTTTTCTATGGCAGGAATAAACTCTTTCGGGATGTTTCCGCCCTTGACATCATTGATAAACTGAAGTCCCCTGAAACCCTTGTCGGCAGGACCCATTTCAAACTGTATGTCGGCAAAACGTCCACGTCCGCCGGTTTGTTTTTTGTAAACCTCGCGGTGGGTGATTGTAGAAACAAAGGCCTCTTTGTAAGCAACCTGGGGATTTCCCTTGTTGGTTTCAATCCTGAATTCTCTTTTCAGACGGTCGAGAATAATCTCAAGGTGAAGTTCACCCATGCCGCTGATTACGGTTTGTCCGGTTTCATCATCCACCTTTACCGTGAATGTGGGATCTTCTTCAGCCAGTTTATTGAGTGCCAGATCGAGTTTGTCAACATCGTCCTGAGTTTTTGGCTCCACGGCTACACTGATAACCGGCTCGGGGAATGTGATGGATTCAAGCACAATCGGGTGCTTTTCATCACACAGGGTATTTCCCGTTTTGATTTCTTTAAATCCAACCACAGCAACAATATCGCCGGCTTCAACATGCTGAAGGGGATTCTGCTTGTTGGCATGCATCTGCATGATGCGTGAGATGCGCTCCCTCTTTCCGGTAGCCATGTTCATAACCACGGTGCCCGACTCAAGACTGCCGGAATACACACGGATAAAAGCAAGACGGCCGACAAACGGGTCAGTGGCAATTTTGAATGCCAGGGCTGAAAACGGTTCAGCAGCATCAGGCTGACGAACCTCTTCTTTTTCAGTAAACGGGTTGATGCCCTTTCTGGCTTCTATATCGTAAGGATTCGGCAGGTAGGATACAATCGCATCAAGCAGGGGTTGAACGCCCTTGTTCTTGAACGAAGCACCACACAATACCGGGGTAATTCTGCGCTCAATGGTTGCCTTACGGATAATGGCACGCATCTCATCGGGTGTGATGGAATTGTGATCAGCCATAAACTTTTCAAAAAGCTGCTCATCTTCTTCAGCAACTCCTTCGATCAGTTTCAGGCGGTACTCTTCAACCGTTTCAAGCAGGTCAGCCGGGATATCAGTAAGGGTATAATTCATGCCCTGTGATTCGTTGTCCCAGATAATCGCCTGATTGGTAATCAGATCAACCACACCGGTGAAATTTTCTTCTTCTCCGATGGGGATCTGAAGAGGAATCGGATTGGCTCCGAGTTTTTCTTTCATCTGACTGAGTACGTCAAAGAAGTCAGCTCCGGACCTGTCCATCTTGTTGACAAATCCTATTCTCGGAACATTATATTTGTCGGCCTGTTTCCAAACTGTTTCGCTCTGGGGTTCAACACCGCCTACGGCACAGAAAATGGCAACAGCGCCATCGAGTACCCTCAGAGAGCGTTCAACCTCAACGGTGAAGTCAACGTGGCCCGGGGTGTCGATGATGTTGATCTTGTACTTTTCATTTCTGCAATCCCAGAAAACAGTGGTTGCAGCAGAAGTGATGGTAATGCCGCGCTCCTGTTCCTGGATCATCCAGTCCATGGTAGCCGTACCATCGTGAACCTCACCGATTTTGTAACTGATCCCGGTATAATACAATATCCGCTCAGTAGTCGTGGTTTTACCCGCGTCTATGTGCGCCATAATGCCGATGTTGCGTGTATGTGACAGTTTGCCGGACATTATATTATTGTATTGACCTTGTGGTTTACGGTTTGGTTAATGAAACTTAGAAACGGAAGTGTGAGAATGCCTTGTTGGCGTCAGCCATACGGTGGGTGTCCTCTTTTTTCTTGAAAGCAGCGCCTTCCTCTTTGTAGGCAGCCATGATTTCACCGGCGAGTTTTGCACTCATGGTTTTCTCATGACGCTTGCGCGAATAGAGAATCAGGTTTTTCATTCCGATAGAGCTTTTGCGGCTCGGACGGATTTCTGAAGGAATCTGGAAAGTTGCTCCTCCGATCCTGCGGCTGCGCACCTCAACATTGGGGGTAACGTTGTTCAGGCCTTTTTTCCAGATCTCAAGACCATCCTCGCCCATTTTCTCTGTAACGGTAGCGATGGCATCGTAGAATATCTGGAAAGCAAGGTTTTTCTTACCGGTGTACATGAGGTTGTTCACAAACTTGGTAACAAGCACATCATTGAACTTCGGGTCCGGAAGAATAATTCTCTTTTTTGGTTTTGATTTCCTCATTGTTTTATTCCTTATCTTTTACCTGGACGTGGACTACTTTTTACCTTTTCCTTTTGCAGGAGCTGCAGCCTTACCACCTTTGGGGCGTTTGGTTCCGTATTTTGACCTGCGCTGGTTACGACCGTCAACACCGGAAGTATCGAGGGCACCACGGATAATGTGATACCTTACACCGGGAAGATCTTTTACCCTGCCACCACGGATCATTACGATGGAGTGCTCCTGAAGGTTATGTCCTTCACCGGGAATATAGGCATTCACCTCCTTACCGTTGGTGAGCCTTACCCTGGCGACCTTACGCATGGCGGAGTTTGGTTTCTTCGGGGTTGTGGTATAAACCCTTACACAAACACCTCTTCGCTGCGGGCAAGAATCCAGAGCAGGCGATTTGCTCTTATCGGTTAACTTGTTGCGTCCTTTACGAACCAGTTGCGAAATTGTAGGCATATCAGTACTTTTAATTTAATTTTTCAGACCTCGGCTACCCTATTTTTTAGGGACTGCAAAAGTACAACTATATTTCAAATTTGCAATAAGCTGAACAAAAAATATTTACAAGCCTGCATTACCTGAATTTACTGTATTTCCGGAAAATGAAATTTTAAACAACGTCCCGGTTTCTCAACTCAAGGCAATGTTCTGAAATAAGGAAGGGGAAAAAGATACGGAGAGACAAAGAGGCCATTGGCCCCAGACCAGATCAATACCCCGTTTCTCATTGCGGTGCCCTTTGGCCGGTATTGATTGAAACCTATAGTTGTCTGACTTTATCAGGTTTCCCGGATTCGAAAATCTCAGAAAATTTGTGCATTTCAGGAAGTTAAAATCAAAACGTTCCTTCGAAATGCGGCTGCAAAAGTAGAAATTAATTTTGAATCTGCAACCATTTTATCAATTATTTTGTAACAAAACAATAAAAAAGCGGAGAATCGACCCCGCAGGCTCATTATTAAGACTTTATATAACTTGATTTACTTAAAATTGTGGCTCCTTGTCACTACTGTCCGGGGAAAATTCCAGCAATCTCTGAATCCATTGGCAGGGTAGGAATAGACAAGGTTATGCTCCCCGCTTTATTCGGGGCAAGCACCCTGGCTTGCATTCTTGACTTGCCGGCTTTACTTCCAACCTGACGCTGCTCCCCCGGCTAAGGCAGCTGGCCCCGCTTTTTCAGCGGAGGGTAAGCTGCGGCTATTAAAATAGGATCAAGAAGACAAAATACACCTAATTTATTGTTTGAACCAGGGTAAAAGATTTATAGAAGAGCAAATCATGATAACTTGTTTGATTCAAAATTCTTCAGGACAATAGTGATACACGAATAGTTCTCCTTATACATTTACCACCCATTCCGGCTACAGCAACTCCCTCAACCGCTTATACCCCTCAGCACTGGTTTTTAACTTTGCCCCGCATTTAAGAACCACCAGGTGGGTATCCTTGCCATACAGATCGACCGAGAGTATCTGGTTCACATTCACAAGGTGGCTGCGGTGGATCCGGATAAACCCCCTGGATGCCAGGTGGGTTTCAAAATATTTCATGGTCTTTTCCTTCAGGTGGTTACCCGATTCGGAATAAATCATCACGTAGTCGTCCTGGGCTTCTATATACCATATCTTATCAACCGGGATTACCACGATTTTACTTCCCAGCCGGGCCACTACCCTGTCGATGTCTTCGGCAGTATCCTGCAGACCGCTCTTTAAATCCTCGATCTCTTTCCGCGCAGCAGAGCCCTTGCTTTCGAGCCGGATGCGCGCCCTGTCAACAGCCTGTATCAGCCTTGTTCTGGAGAAGGGTTTGAGCAGGTAGTCCACAGCGTTCATCTCAAAAGCCCGGATGGCAAACTCATCATAAGCAGTTGTAAAAATAATCTGCGGGGGATCGGTGAGGAGTTCCAGCAGCTCGAAGCCCGTGATCTTAGGCATCTGCACATCGAGGAAAATCAGGTCAGGCTTTGCTTCTCCGATCATTTTCAGGGCTTCAAATCCGTTTTCGCACTCACCGGCAACGACGATTCCCGGTTCATCGCTTAGGTAATGTCTGATGATATCACGTGCAGGGGGCTCATCATCAATGATGAGTACTCTTAAGACTGTCATAGGGAGGGAATTTCAGTTTTACTTCAAAGGTATTTTCAGTTTTTGTAATCCGTGCCAGGTTGTTCATCCCGTAAACCATATGCATGCGCTTCATTACATTCACCAGACCGGTTCCTGTTCCGCGCCGGCCTGGCTGGGAAGGGTCGAAGTTATTCACCACACTGATCTCGAGCCATCCCTGATTCAGCATGGCAGATATTTTCACAAACGATTCTCCCGGAGTATCATATACACCATGTTTCACCGCGTTTTCAACCAATGGTTGAAGAATCATCGGCGGAATCAGCCATGGAAGGTGCTCATCTCCGATGTTTTCTTCTACGATGAACCTGGCGCCAAAGCGCACTTTCTCAATTTCGAGATACAGCCTCAGGTGATAAAGTTCCTGTTTTAAGCTGCTCATGCGGTCGTTGGAGAAACTCAGCGAATACCGCATAAATTCGGAAAGCTTGATCACCATGTCCTGGGCTTTCGCAGGATTGGTAATCGTGAGTGAACTGATGGAGTTGAGGCTGTTGAACAGAAAATGCGGCTTGATCTGTGCTCTCAGCGAATTCAGTTCACTTTCGTGAAGAAGGTTCTGCAGTAACTCTTCCCTGGTTTTGCGCTCTTTCAGATTCTGGTTGTTGACCAGAAGATAAAAGACGGCTACCATTACTATATAAAGCAGCAATCCGGAGAGCACCCGCACGGTCATTGTATCGTTGAGACCTGTCATATAAGCTTCATCGTGCCCCGAAATGACACCCATCAGCAGATAGCTGCTGCCAAACCAGATGAACATGGTTACAGCACTGCTGGTGGCGTGGCGCAGGGTGAGTTCCTGCCGGTTGAGCTTCTCAAAATCGGAGAACTTGACCAGAAACCACAATCCGATACCCAGCAAGGCAAAAACCGTTGAAAACACCAGCGCCTCTGCCATGGCAATCATGCTGCCGGCCCCAAGCTGAGTGGTAACCACCATATAATGAACAACAGCAATTACCAGCCATGCCGCAGCATAGACCGGTAAAAGCTGGTTTTTAAACAATTTCGCGAACATCGGATGGCAGAGAAGAGGTTAATAACTTTTCAGCTCACCACCACCAAAGACACTGGTTCCTCTGATAATCAGAGTCTTATTAAAGTCAACATTCGTATTCCTGCGCTTGTCGGTATAACCTCCAAAAACATTGTTGGTTTCAACTTTCACATTCCAGTCGTTCGGCACGATGAGGGTGGTCCCGCCGAAAATTGCGGTAATCTCCAGCACATTGTCCCCAGGGGCAAGCTGACATTGGGTAAGATCGGTCTTGGTGCCGCCGAAGATGGCCACGATTTCGCCTCCACGGAAATTCTGTGAATGGATGGCACGTTCGCTGCCGCCGAAGATAGCGGCTTCGTTGATGGTATCACCATCGGCACTTGAAACATCCGGTTTGTGCCTTTTTATCCGAAGCATTTTACAGGAACCTGAAAAAATAATTCCCAATCCGATGGCAATAATCAGTACCGGCCAGAAGAAGGTAAATACATTGTAGGGCAGATCGTAGTAGCGGTCAACCAGAAAGACACCGCCTACCGAAAGCAGGATCAGACCCCATCCGAACTTGCGCTCTGCAAAATTTACAGCACCCAAGGCGACCAGCAGCATGGGCCATGAAAAGATAATATGCCAGGCACTGTCATTGATCATTCCGATGTTGCGCATCATATATAAAAGACCAAAGGCAATAATGAGCAATCCGACAAGCATGGTTTTTGACCTGCTTCTGCGCCCGTGTTTCATGAAGTTATGATCATGATGATTGAAGGTTTCCATTTTATTAATTTTTGTTGTTTATGATGCAAATGTATGGCAGTGGAGAAAGGTAAATCTACAAAAAATCGGCAAACAGGCAAAAAACCCCGGTAAAACGGTCTGTGCGGGACATAAAAAAACCAGGGGAGCTTGTTAGGCTCCCCTGGCTCCCCAAAGTAATCATCAATTATGAAAAATGAAACCCAAAACTTCTGTTTAATCAATATCCGGCAAATCGGGCAGTCCATGCAGGTTTCCGATGTATCGGGCGTGGTTGAATGCTTCACCATACCTCATCAGTCGGAAAATCTCAATCTGTACAGCCATTGAGATCAGCCTCTTTGCTTCAATTTCAGTGAACGAATCCCGAATTAACCTCTGATAGGTCTCTGCCGCTTCGGGAGGATAATTCCGCCTGATCTGCTTGTCGACAATCTGTTCGACAATCAGGCTGAAACTACCTGCGCGCTTTAGTAAGTTCATCATAATGCGGTGGTTGATGTAGTGAGTGTAGTGTAGTTGTAGTTGCGGTAGTGAAAATTTCAGGCGCTTTCATTCTTTAATCTACCAACCCCTGAAAAGTAACATTCCATTTGTCAATTTAGAATGAATCTAAATAATATACACTGAATTGTTAGTAACCCGAAGGTTGCAGCATTGCGGTACAGCAAAAAGAAGCGTAATTTTGCCGGCAAATTCAGCAGTAACCCGTGACGGAAATATTAAAACAACTGAACGAAGCCCAGCAGCAGGCGGTGGTCAGCACCCAAGGCCCGGTCATGGTCATTGCCGGTGCAGGCAGCGGTAAAACAAGGGTACTCACCTATCGCATTGCCTACCTGCTTGAGCAGGGTGCCGATCCGTACAACATCCTGGCGCTCACCTTTACCAACAAAGCTGCCAGGGAAATGAAAGAGCGGATTACCGGGCTGGTAGGGAACGATGCACGCAATGTATGGATGGGAACTTTCCACTCCATTTTTGCCCGTATTCTCAGGGTTGAAGGGCACCTGCTCGGCTATCCCCAGAACTTCACCATTTACGATACCGATGATTCAAAAAGTCTGCTGAAAAACATCATCAAAGAGATGCAGCTTGACCCGAAACTTTACACACCGGGCAGCGTGCTTTCAAGAATCTCGGCTGCCAAATCGAACCTGATTTCTGTAGAAGACTATATAAGCAACAGTGATATACAGGAACAGGACCGCATCGCCAACCGCGGACAAACCGGTGAGATTTTCAGGTTTTACCGGGCCCGTTGCTTCAAGGCTTCGGCCATGGACTTCGACGATCTGCTTTTCAATACCAATGTGTTGCTGCGCGATTTTCCGGAAGTTCTGTTCAAATACCAGCAGAAGTTTAAATACATCCTGGTGGATGAATATCAGGACACCAACCATGCGCAGTACCTGATCGTAAAAAAACTGGCGGCCCGGCACGAAAACATCTGTGTGGTCGGCGACGACGCTCAGAGTATCTATTCGTTCAGGGGCGCAAACATCCAGAACATCCTCAACTTCAGGAATGATTATCCGGATCTGAAAACCTATAAACTGGAACAGAATTACCGGTCTACCCAGATCATCGTGAATGCTGCCAACAGCATCATTTCAAAAAACAAGGACCAGATTTTCAAGAAGGTATGGACGGAGAACGAAGAGGGCAATCTGATACAGGTGCTGAAAGCAGCCACCGATTCGGAAGAAGGCACCCTGGTTGCCAATTCGGTTTTTCAGACCAAGATGAACCATCAGCTGCAGAACAGCGATTTTGCCATCCTTTACCGCACCAATGCTCAGTCAAGGACGATCGAAGAAGCGCTGCGCAAACTGAACATCCCTTACCGGATCTATGGCGGGCTTTCGTTTTACAAACGCAAAGAGATCAAGGACCTGCTTGCCTATTTCAGGCTGGCTGTTAACACCCGCGATGATGAGGCTTTTAACCGCGTCATCAATTATCCCGCCAGGGGAATCGGCGATACCACCCTCAACAAGCTGACCGTGGCTGCATCTGCATTCAACCTCAGTCTGTTTGAAATTGCTTCGGGTGTGAATCAGTATGTGCCCGGGCTGCCGAAATCCACCACCTCCCGCATCGAAGAGTTCGCGACCATGATCGCTTCCTTTCATACCATGCTTCAACGGATGAATGCTTACGAACTGGGATACAAAATAGCCGTAAATTCGGGTCTGATGAAAGAACTGGCTGCTGACGATTCAGAAGAGGGTCTTTCGCGCATGCAGAACAGCGAAGAGTTGCTGAATGCCCTGAAGGATTTTTCAGAGAAAGAGCAGACACTGTTCCCTGAAGATGCTGATGTCACTGAGAATAGCAATACTGAACAGGCCCGCACCCTGGATGTGTTCATGCAGGAAATCGCCCTGCTCACCGATGCCGACAGTGATGATGAAAAAGACAACAACAAGGTGACCATGATGACCATCCATGCTGCCAAGGGTCTGGAGTTTCCGTATGTCTTTATTGTCGGGCTCGAGGAGAATCTATTCCCCTCGGTGATGTCGCTGGCCAGCCGGGCAGAAATTGAGGAGGAGCGCCGCTTGTTTTATGTAGCCCTCACCAGGGCAGAAAAAAGGGTAACCCTGTCGTATGCCGAAAGCCGCTACCGCTGGGGTAATCTGACCATGAACGAGCCCAGCAGGTTTCTTGAAGAGATTGATGAATCGTACATTGAACAAACTACCCGCAGGGTACAGCCAGGGCTCACAAGTGCGATGCCTGTTATGCAAAAGGCTCCGGTTTTTGTAAAAAAGAGTCTGAAAAAAATCAGCGATTCAGAAGAAAGCCAGAAACAGCCGTTTGAAACACCCATTGACCTCATACAGCCAGGTTCGGAAGTTGAGCACGAAAGATTTGGCAAAGGGAAAGTGCTGAGCGTGGAAGGCAGTGGTTCAAACATAAAAGCGACCGTTTTCTTTACACTGGTCGGTCAGAAACAGTTGTTGCTCAAGTTTGCAAAACTGCGGTTGCTGAAGTAGCACGTGCCTTACTTTGCTGTTGGTCAGAAACGAAAGCAAATTTCTTTGCCGCGAGCACGATACTCCAATAAATTTATTACCTTTGTGCCCGGAAATTCGCACTGATTACATCCTGCTTGTTTTACATGCCACCTGCTGAATTCTGAATGTGGTTCAGAAGAAACAGATTACTCATATCGGGTAGTTGATATTTATCGGATTTTTTATCCTGCCGGTTGCCAACCCAATCAAGCTTTTACAAGAGTATTTAAGTTCATTTCAACTGATTTTATGGATTATAACAGCACCCGCGACAAACTCATTATTCCTGAGTATGGGCGCAATGTACAGAAGCTGGCGGCCTTTCTGACCACCATTGAAGACCGCGAAAAACGCACCAATATGGCCAAAGTTCTGGTGAACATTATGGGCCAGCTACATCCAGACCAGAAAGACACTGTTGATTTCAAAAGGAAACTTTGGGATCACCTTTACATTATTTCTGAGTACAAGCTCAGTGTTGACGGGCCCTACCCCCCGCCAATCCCGGAAGACAGGATTCATAAGCCGCAGCGTATCCCCTATCCGCAGGAGGTGATCAAATTCAGGCCGTATGGGAAAAACATTGCCAGAATCATTGAAAAGGCAACGACCTTTGAAGATGGTGCTGAGAAAGACGCACTGGTTAAAAACATTGCAAATCATCTTAAAAAATCTTACCTCAACTGGAACCGTGACTCGGTGAACGACGAACTCATTACCGACCATCTCAAAGAATTGTCACACGGGAAGCTGAAGCTGAGCGATGACATGCGTCTTGCTCACACCAACGACCTGTTGGCGAAGACCCCGGTACAGGGAACCACCGTACCGCAGAACCAGTCAAATGGCAGACGCAAGAAATTCAATCCCAGGAACGACAAAAATTCGAATTACCGCGATATGCGCAACCGGAAAAAGAACTAACTTTCGCCGGTTAAACAATTTTTTCAGGTAATCAACTTCTTATGAGTTCCTTCATCATCAGGGGAGGCAATAAACTGTCGGGGGAGATCACCCCCCAGGGTGCTAAAAACGAAGCCTTACAGATTTTGTGTGCCACCCTCCTCACCCCGGAAGCCATCACCATCCGCAACATTCCCGACATCAGGGATGTAAACAAACTGATTGATCTGCTGTCAGATATGGGTGTTGAGGTAACTCCTGCCGGGCGGGGAAGCTACACTTTCAAAGCGGAAAACATTGACCTGAACTATCTCAAATCTGATGATTTCAGAAAAAAAGGAGCAGGCCTCAGGGGATCTGTAATGATTCTCGGGCCACTGCTCGGACGGTTCGGCCGTGGCTATATTCCCCATCCCGGAGGCGATAAAATCGGCCGCCGCCGGCTCGACACGCACTTTACCGGTCTTCAGAAACTCGGCGCCAGATTCAGTTCCGAAGGGCCCAACAGTTTTTACAGCATCGATGCCACCGAACTGAAAGGTTGCTACATGCTGCTGGATGAGGCTTCGGTAACCGGCACCGCCAATGTGGTAATGGCAGCTGTAAAGGCCAGAGGCACTACCACCATTTTCAATGCAGCCTGCGAACCCTACCTGGTACAGCTGTGCCGCATGCTCAACCGCATGGGAGCCAGGATCAGCGGCATAGGGTCAAACCTGCTGGTGATTGAGGGTGTAGAAACCCTCGGCGTTACCGAGCACACCATGCTTCCCGATATGATCGAAATAGGCAGCTTCATCGGGCTGGCTGCCATGACCGGTTCAGAAATCGCCATTAAAAATGTGCATTACCAGGAACTCGGCCTGATACCGGAAGTTTTCAGGCGCCTGGGGATCAAACTTGAACTTCAGGGAGATGACATCCTGATACCGGCTCAGGATAACTATGAAGTCGATACTTTTATGGATGGATCCATCATGACCATTTCCGATGCCCCCTGGCCGGGTTTCACCCCCGACCTCATCAGCATCGCGCTTGTGGTCGCCACCCAGGCCAAAGGCAGTGTGCTCATTCATCAGAAAATGTTTGAAAGCAGGCTGTTCTTTGTTGACAAACTGATTGAAATGGGCGCTCAGATCATTCTTTGTGACCCGCACAGGGCAACCGTGATCGGGTTGAATCATCAGGTCCCCCTCAGGGGAATTACCATGTCATCCCCCGATATCAGGGCCGGGGTTGCCCTGCTCATTGCTGCCTTATCGGCAAAAGGGAAAAGCCAGATCGACAATATTGAACAGATTGACCGGGGCTACGAGAACATCGATGGAAGACTGAGGGCTCTGGGTGCCGATATCGAAAGAACCGACAATCAGTAACCGGATTTCTACTGACATTTTGACGCTTAGACCATGACTGGCAGAATATTTGCTGGGCAGGGCTGATTGCTTTTTGCAGATATTTATGATGAAATTTTTTGATAAAATGAGTAAGCAACGAAAAAACAAACCCGAGCCACAGGAAACGGAGAAGGAAGTACCGGTATCCGGACAATCAGATGCGGAAACCGTAACCAATGAAAACACCGCTGAAGTCAACGACAGCCAGCCCTGTCAGGAAAACAGCCATGAAGAGGTCATCGCCGCACTGAATAAGAAAAATGAAGAACTGAACGATAAATTTCTCCGTCTTTATTCTGAATTTGACAATTACCGGAAACGGGTGATCAAAGAAAAAGCCGATCTGCACAAAAATGCATCGGAAGAGATGATCATCAGTTTGCTTCCATTGCTCGACGACTTCGAAAGGGCCATTGCTTCAGTGGTGGATATAGAGGATATTGACCCTGTAAAGCAAGGTACTGTATTGATTTACAACAAAATGAAGAATATACTTACCCAGAAGGGACTCCAGGAAACGGAAGCAATGGGCCTGAACTTTGATACCGACTTTCATGAAGCAATTGCCAATGTTCCTGCCCCGTCGGAAGAGATGAAAAACAAAATCATTGATGTTACCCAGAAAGGTTATACCCTCAACGGCAAAGTGATCAGGTTTGCCAAGGTAGTGGTTGGCAACTGACCGGTAACCTTTCGTTCAGGAGTTTTCAGATTATAAATTATCTGTTGATGATCAGAACCCTGAAGGCAGTTATTTAAGTCCTGTTCACAAAAACAAGCAAGGTGACTAAAAGAGATTACTACGAAATACTGGGCGTTACGCGCAATGCCAGCGATGCCGAAATCAAAAAGGCATACCGTCAGATGGCCCTGAAGTATCATCCAGACAAGAACCCCGGCAACAAGGACGCGGAAGATCACTTTAAAGAAGCAGCCGAGGCTTATGAGGTGCTGAGTAACCCGGAGAAACGCTCGCGTTACGATCAGTTCGGGCACGAAGGAGTCCGCAACAGCGGAGGCGGCGGTTACGGGGGTGGCATGAGTATGGATGACATCTTCAGTCAGTTCGGCGACATTTTTGGCAGTGCTTTCGGTGGAGGCTTCAGCGGATTCGGCGGTGGAGGCAGCAGACGCCGGGTAAACAAAGGCACCAACCTGCGTGTAAAAGTCAAACTTAGTCTTGAAGAGATTGCCCGGGGTGTTGAGAAAAAAATAAAGGTCAGCAAACTGGTAGCCTGTTCAACCTGTCATGGTACAGGGGCTGCCGGAGGATCGGCATTTTCAACCTGTACTCATTGCCACGGCACCGGCCAGGTTACCCGTGTAACCAGCACCTTTCTTGGGCAGATGCAGACTACCTCAACCTGCCCCTACTGCAACGGGGAGGGACAAACAATCACCAACAAGTGCAATACCTGCAGCGGCAGCGGGACCATGAAGGGTGAGGAAGTTATCAGCCTCAATATTCCTGCCGGTGTTTCAGAAGGCATACAGCTTTCCGTTGGCGGTAAAGGGAACATGGCACCCCGCGGAGGGATACCCGGAGACCTGATCGTACAGATCGAAGAAATTCCGCATCCCGAACTGGTGCGCGACGGAACCAACATTTTGTATGAGCACTACATCAGTTTCCCGGAAGCAGCCCTGGGAACCTCCATTGAAGTACCTACCATCGATGGTAAAGTCAGGATCAAAATCGACCCTGGCACACAGGGTGGTAAAGTACTGAGGTTAAAGGGCAAGGGCGTTCCTTCACTCAATGGTTATGGGCGTGGCGACCAGCTGATCAATGTCAGCGTGTGGACACCCAGAAGCCTCAGCCGCCAGGAACAGGAAATCATGGAAAACCTCATGAAATCTGACAACTTCAAACCCCATCCAGGTGCAAAGGATAAATCGTTCTTCGACAGGATGAAAGAGTATTTTCAATAATTTTGCAAACAATTGTAAGAAACAGCGGGGATGATACTACCAATAGTGGATCATCCTTGTTTTTTTCACACAAATCATAAACTTCAGCAATGGAATCCTACTTTTCAGCACAGAACATCACCAAAAGGTATGCGCATCACACTGCCTTATCGGGTGTCAGTATCGAGGTACCCAGGCAGAGTATTTTCGGTCTGCTGGGGCCCAACGGCGCCGGAAAAACCTCGTTGATCCGCATTATCAACCAGATAACCGGCCCCGATGAAGGTGAACTGTTTTTCAACGGCGAAAAACTCAATCCCCGCCATACGGAGATGATTGGCTACCTGCCCGAAGAACGCGGACTCTATAAAAAAATGAAAGTCGGCGAACAGGCCCTTTACCTTGCACAGCTCAAGGGTGTCAGCCGTCAGGATGCCCTGAAAAAGCTCAGGTTCTGGTTCGAAAAGTTTGAAATACAGGCATGGTGGAACAAAAAAGTGGAGGAACTCTCGAAAGGTATGCAGCAGAAGGTTCAGTTTATTGTAACCATCATCCACGATCCTTCACTGCTGATTTTTGACGAACCTTTCAGTGGTTTCGACCCCATCAATGTTAACCTGTTAAAAGAAGAGATTCTGAACCTGAGAAAAAACGGGGCTACCATCATCTTCTCAACCCACAACATGGCTTCTGTGGAAGAGCTCTGCGACAACATTGCCCTTATCAACAAATCGCACAAAATCCTTGAAGGAAGTGTAAAGGCAATCAGGAAAACTTACAAAACCAACACCTTCGCCATAGAATACAATCAGTACACCGGTCCGCTCAGGGCGATACTTCCTGCATCGTATGAGCTTCTCGATGAGCAGCAGGATGATGACCTTACCAAAGCCACGGTGCGCCTGCCGGCCGGTGTGAGCCAGAATGAACTGATCTCAGCCCTTCTGCCGCACATTGCACTGCACTCCTTTGTTGAGATTATCCCCACCATGAACGACATCTTTATCGAGACTGTCAACAAAGCCACTTCTGATTCAACCAACAGCCAAAACGCCCTGCTATGAACAAAATATTCCTGGTAATCAAACGTGAATACCTTTCAAGGGTACAGAAAAAATCCTTCATCGTGATGACCATCCTTGGCCCCCTGCTGATGGCGGGCCTCTTCATCGTTCCGGTGTACCTGGCCCAGATGTCGGATGAGATGAAAAAGATTGATGTGCTTGATGAGACCGGCTGGTTTATGAACAAATTCGAAAACTCTTCAAGGTTCAATTTTGAATACGTGGTTGAAGATCTGGAAACAGCCAAGGAAAACCTTACAACAAAAAAGGGTTATGCCCTGCTCTATATCCCGAAACCATCTGCCACGGTACCTTCAGCCGCAGTGATCTATTCTGAAAAGCAGGTGAGCATCGACCTGAAGGGATACATCAAAACTGTGATGGCCAAAGAGGTTGAGAATCAGAAACTCGGCGCTGAGATCCTGAAAGAGATCAGAAAGGTGAATCCTGAGTACAAATCCTTCGGCAACGATTCCATCAGCAAGGAATCCCTGATCAGTGAAGAAATTCTGAAAAACATCAAAACCAACATCAGCCTCACTTCCATTCAGATGGGGGAAGAGGGCAAAGAGGCCAAAAGCTACACCGAAGTCAGTATGGGTGTTGGAATGTTTGCCGGAATACTTATTTACTTCTTTATTTTTCTTTTCGGAGCGCAGGTAATGCGCGGGGTGATCGAAGAAAAAGTCAGCCGTATTGTGGAGGTGATTGTTTCATCGGTAAAGCCTTTTCAGCTGATGATGGGAAAAATTGTCGGCGTTGCACTGGTCGGACTCACCCAATTTCTGCTTTGGGTAGTTCTGACACTCACAATAGTTACTGTTTTTCAAACCATTATGCCAGGGTCTGTAGAAAAAAAGAGTCCCACCGAAGTATTCAGCCCGGGCACCAGGATACCGGCTGAGGCATCGGCCGTTACCGAAGAAGCTGAAGCAGTAAGCAGCTCCGGAATGTCCGTTATTTCGGAAGCCCTGGGATCCATCAATTACGGAATCATGATCTTTTCCTTTATTTTCTATTTCCTCGCCGGCTACCTGCTCTACGGAGCATTTTTCGCCGCCATCGGGGCCGCAGTTGACAATGAAACAGACACCCAGCAGTTTATGATGCCGGTAACCATCCCCCTGATCCTCGCCATTGTGATGGCACAGTTTGTGATCAACAATCCTGAAGGGCCGGTTGCCTTCTGGTTCTCCATCATACCTTTTACTTCGCCCATCATCATGATGGTGCGCATTCCTTTTGGTGTTCCTTACTGGCAGCTGGCGCTTTCCATGGGATTGCTTACAGTGACCTTTATCGGTGCTGTTTGGCTGGCAGGCAGGGTTTACCGGACCGGGATCCTGATGTACGGGAAAAAGGTTACCTGGGGCGAGATGTGGAAATGGTTGTTTTACAAAGCCTGACCCGCGTAACCCCACATGACATTTACAGTACAGATTGATTGATTCCCTGGCATTTAACCCCGACGAATATGGCGAGACTATTGGTTATTGACGATGAAAGAAGTATCCGGAACACCTTGAGGGAGATTCTCGAATACGAGGGCTATCAGATAGATGAAGCACCTGATGGGATCAGTGCACTGGAGATTGCCGTCAAAGAGAAATTTGATGTGATCCTTTGCGACATCAAGATGCCTCAGATGGACGGTATTGAAGTACTGGACAAACTCCTGCTGATCAGCGACACGCCTGTGGTAATGATCTCTGGACATGGTAACATTGACACAGCGGTAGATGCCATCAAACGGGGTGCGTACGATTACATTTCCAAGCCCCTCGACCTTAACCGTCTGCTCATCACGGTCAGAAATGCCATGGAAAAGGGAAGTCTGGTGAAGGAAACCCGCGCCCTGAAGCGTAAAGTGAGCAGAACCTACGAAATGATCGGGGAATCGGAGCCCATACAGCACATCAGGCAGATGATCGACCGGGTTGCTCCTACCGATGCACGGGTGCTGATAACCGGAGGTAACGGAACAGGCAAGGAACTGGTTGCCCGGTGGCTGCACGAGCTCAGCAACCGTTCAGAAGGGCCGTTCATTGAGGTTAACTGTGCAGCAATTCCCGGAGAACTCATCGAGAGTGTATTGTTCGGGCACGAAAAGGGATCATTTACCTCGGCCATCAAGCAACGTAAAGGCGATTTTGAGCAGGCAAGCGGCGGCACACTGTTTCTGGATGAAATCGGGGATATGAGTCTCTCTGCACAGGCTAAAGTGTTGCGGGCACTTCAGGAGAACAAAATCATGCGTGTTGGTGGTGAAAAAGAAATTCCGGTCGACGTAAGGGTGATCGCAGCCACCAACAAGAATCTCCGCGATGAAATTGAACAGAAGAACTTCAGGGAAGACCTTTACCATCGCCTGAGTGTCATCCTCATCCATGTTCCATCGCTCAACGAACGTCGCGACGATATTCCCTTGCTGGCCAACCACTTCATCAGTCAGATCTGCGAAAACAGCGGAAAACCTGTGCTTCAGTTTACTGATGAAGCGCTTCTGGAACTCAGGGAGCTCAACTGGACCGGAAACATCCGGGAATTGAGGAACGTGGTTGAACGTCTGGCGATCATGTGTGATTTATCCATCACTGCCGACGACATCAGACGTTATGCCCAGCCGCTGAAGAAATAGCGGCTCACAGATAAGCCGAGAGTTTTGAATGAAGCTCTTCGGGATCGAAGGGCTTTGATACATAATCGTTCATCCCGGCCTGGCTGATCTTCTCCTGAACCTCGGCCTTTGAGGAAGCAGTAAGCGCGATCACCGGTATCGAAAGGAAAGGTTCGGCTCCCCGGCTACGGATGATGGAGGTCGTTTTATAACCATCCATCCCGGGCATCTGCAGATCCATCAGGATCAGGTGATAGTTCCCCTGATCAAGTTTCCCGATGGCCTGGAGTCCGTCAAACGCAACATCCACTTTCAGGTTCCACTCCTCCATGAACTTACGGGCAATAATGGCATTGATTTTATTGTCTTCAACCAGCAGGATGTGCTGACCTTCAAACTTCCGGCCGCTTCCTGCAGAAGAATCCCTGTCAGCCGGCTCAGCCTGATTCCGCAGACTTTCACTTACATGCAGCACAAAAGAGAAGGTTGACCCTTCGCCAGGTTCGCTTTGCAGCCTGATCGTGCTTCCCAGCATTTCGAGCAAACGGGAAGTGATGGCAAGGCCCAGTCCGGTCCCGCCGAACTTGCGTGATGTATCAGAAGAGGCCTGGGTAAACGCTGCAAAAATCTCGTCAAACATCTCTGCCTCAATGCCTATCCCGGTGTCTGAAACCCTGAACTCAATGTCGAGCATCTCTTCCTGTTTCCCGGAGAGGAGAACTTCCAGCAGCACCCCTCCTTTTTCAGTAAATTTTATTGCGTTACTTACCAGATTGTTGAGTATCTGGGCGATGCGCAAAGGATCGCTCAGGATGAACAGCGGAAGCCGGGGATCGTACTCAAACCTGAAGTCAATCTTTTTTTCTTTCGCTTTGTGCAGCATGGAAGCATACACCCCCTCAGCAAGATTTTTAAGGTTAAAATCTATGGATTCGATAACCAGTTTTCCTGCTTCTATTTTATTCAGGTCAAGGATGTCGTTGATGATTCCCAGGAGGTTATCTGCAGAGAATTTCAGAATCTTAAGGTCTTCGAGCTGATCAGGGCGCGGGTTATCACGCATCAGCAGGTTGGTAGCCCCAATCACCGCATTCATCGGAGTGCGGATTTCATGGCTCATTACCGAGAGGAACTGAGATTTGGCAATGCTCGCAGCCTCAGCCTGCGATTTGGCCTGCTCCAGTTCAAGGTTCTTGTGGCTCAGGTCTTCATTTTTCTGAAGAATCCTGGAGTTCTGCTCTTCAATCTGGTCGCGCTGATGAACGATTTCAGCGGTTCTTTGTCTGATGATCTCTTCCAGCTTCTCGTTGTCAGACCGCAGCTTTCTTGAATGCCGTCTGAGCCCGATGCGGAACACCATAAAAAGTGTCAATAGCATCAGGGAAACCACCCACCAGCGTTCGTACCAGATGCGGGTGATCTCAATAACACCTTTGAAAGGAATGCTATGGATATAATTTCCTGCTTGCCGGGCCCTCACGTAAATTCTGTACTCTCCCGGTTCAATCCCGCCCAGGGAGATTCTTCCGTCGGAAGGAAGCGGTATCCATGCTGAATCCAGTCCTTCGATCAGGCGCTCATAGGTGATGTATTTGGCCGGGAATTCCGGTGAAGCCAGCTGAAGGTTGAGAAAACTCTTGTTGTTAATGCTGATTAACTGTCCCTGTTTATAGGCCAGTTGATTGTTGTTCACGGCAAAATAGCGTATGTTCGGCGAAAGGGTGCGGGAAGGCAACTTCAGCGGGGCTGAAACGGCAATCCCGGAGAGGGTCCCTACCCACAAGCGGTTGCGGCCGTCAACCATCAATCCGCGGTAAGCCACATTCTTGGAAGGCAGACCCATACGTTCGTTGAACGACATCAGATCTCCGTTCCGGTAACGGTGCAAGCCCTGGTTGTTGGCAAACCAGACATATCCCAGTGAATCAATGGCGATCGCTTTGATTGAATTGCCGGTAAATTCACCAAGGTTCACCCTGGAATACATCCCGCCTTTAAGTCTTATCAATCCGAATGAAGTGCCCAGATAGAGATCAGTACTCCCGGGTACACACGCGATATCATTGACATTGATATCAATATTTCTTTCAAAATCAACGCGTTCGCTCAGGTTTATAAATTTATCGATGAAACGGTTATACATGAGCAGAAATGCATTGTCTGTCATTCCTCCGGCAAACAACTCGCCTGATGAATTTACCGAGAGTGAAATAATTCTGGATGCAAGGCCTTCTGCCTCACCATACAATCTGCTCGTTAAATCAGGCAGGATGCAGATCAGCTGCTGGTTCATATCCTGGCAGGCCCAAAGGTTCCCCTGCCCGTCAAGGATCATTTTAAAAATTGCCTTGCCGGAACTGCTGAAGTCAAACTTACGCAGCAGCTTTCCGGAGGGAGACACCAGCATGATATTGCCTGCCGCATCTGCCAGCCAGAAGCCCTCTTTTACAGGAATCACCTGCAGAACGAAAGATGTAGTCCTGAAAAGCTCTTTGGCTGCGAGCCCTGATGAGTCGATTGAAATGAAAACCGAAGCCCCGTCGGTAAAATAGACTTCTCTGTTATTGCCCTGCGACAGACATTGAATATAAGAGTCGGTGAGGCCCGAAAACGGGCTTCCGAACAGTGACTCCTGCAGAAGGAAAATACCGGTATCAGAGGCAATCCATAGGTTGTTTTCGCTATCTATATAAATCTGATTAACATCCTTTTCGGCATATTGCTGAACCTGGCCGAACTGAACCAATCCGTTCAAACCGGTTTTAAGCCTGAACAAACCATTGGTCCAGGTTCCGGCAAACACATGGCCCTTTTTGTTCCTTGCAAAGTACGAAACACCCAGGTCACTGATTTTTCTGAGGCCGGGATTTGTGAATATTTCTGCTGTTTTCAGCTCAAAAACGCCATCTCTGGTGGCCACAAGGATGATTCCCGGAGAAATGTTGTAAGCCGCATGAATCCCTTGTAGTCGGGGTAAACCCTTAACAGGGCTGAATGTATCATTCTTCTCATTGTAGATAAAGGTCACCCCTGTTTCGGCAAAAGCAAACAGGCGGCCATTCCCATCGTCAGCAAATGAAAATGAGCGGTTATAATCATTGGTAGCTACTTCCGGACCCAGTGCATAGGCCCTGAAATTGCGGCCATTGAACCTGTATAACTTATGATTGTCAGACAACCATATCCGTTTTTGCTGATCCTGAAAGAACATTTTAGGATACCACATTGCTGTATCCGTTTGCTTTAAGGCTCCCCTTGCAATGGTTCTGAAGGAAGTAACACCAGAAACATCGGTGACCAACGAAACGCCCATATCGGTTGAAACCAGGATTCCACCATCGCCGGTAAGACAGAGAGATTTCACGTAGTTGTCGGGCAGTTCATGGCTGAATAATTTAAACTCAAAGCCATCAAACCGAATCAGTCCGTCGTCAGAAGCTGCCCAGAGAATGCCGTTGCCATCGCGCACCACCGACTTGATGAGCGATGATGGCAGGCCCTCCTCTTCAGCAAACCGTGTTACCCTGAGCGACTGGCTGCAGGAGATGCGGGCCGTGGCAATAAGTAACACTATAACAATCAGCAGTTTCTTCACAAATATTGATTACTAAAGCAATGACTGATAACCGGGATAAAATTTAGTTACTTTTCCTGTTGTATTTATTACTAATTTTGCATTTTGTAACCGGGGGCTGACCGGTTTTGACAGCAAGGAAGTGGTATCGTAAGCAGGCCGGGCGTTGTAAGCTAAGCCCGTAAAACTCAACTTGCAAAGCCAACAAATGGCAACGATTACAACTACGCGTTAGCCGCTTAATCAAGGATTAAGCCGCTTTCTGCCCACCGGGAAGCTTTGCGTGGCCGCGTTCCGGCAAGGGCATCACAAATGCCGCGATAAGACGGGTAACATCCTGATGCCCGTACGAAAACCAAAAGGAATAAGGATCAGGTTGGGCGGTTTTCTCCCTGCCGGTTCCCGACAATCAACAGAAAACTAAGCTTGTAGAAAGCGCTATTGCTGCTTGTTTGGACGCGGGTTCGACTCCCGCCAGCTCCACAAAAGCCTGTAAGACATTTACTTACAGGCTTTTTGCTTCCTGAATATTTATTTACCAGCATCAGATTCCGGCATATTTTGCACGAAATCCTTCCAGGATAATACCTTTCCGGCACTTCTGTTCTGTGAATCAAGCCCCCCGTAAACAAGATTCTTCGTAATTACTTTATTCCCGGCTATCTTTTCGAAATGTTCAAGGCCCTTGAACAGATGCGACTGAATGGTCTGAGTTGCCTTAATTTCGAATAAATGAATTTCCTCCCCCTCGGTTACCAACAGATCCACTTCATTGCCTGCTACATCCCTCCAGAACCAGATTTCATTCAGATTTCCAGTATGGTGCATCCTTTTCAGGTATTCAGCAATAATCATATTTTCAAACATCATTCCTTTCTGGGGATGTGTCAGGAGTTGCTCGTTACTATGCACTCGCAACAAATACGAAAGCAATCCGGTGTCGTAAAAATAGAGTTTTGGGGTTTTCACGATTCTTTTACTAAAATTTCTGTGGTAAGGAAACAGCAGGAAAACAATATAGCTGTTCTCCAGAGCCGACAACCAGGCCCTTGCTGTCGGCTGTGAAATACCACATTGCAGCGCAAGAGAACTCAAATTCAGCAATTGACCGGCCCTGGTAGCTATTAGTCCAAGGAAATTTTGAAACAACCGTATATCCTTCACTGCAATTAATTCACTGACGTCCCGCTGAACATAAGTCTGAACATAATTTGAATAAAATGTTTTTGAAGGAATATTCCGGTCAAAAAGGGCAGGATAAAACCCCCTTATCAAATTAACAGCATATTGATCATCAAGCAAATTTACTGAACGTAATTCAGAGAAATCAAAAGGGAAAAGCCGGAAAACAGCTACCCGTCCGGCAAGGCTCTGTGTAACCCCTTCCATGAGATGAAAGTTCTGCGATCCGGAAAGAATAAAACGACCCATAACAGGGGCATCGTCAACGATTGTCTGAATGTATGAGAAGAGTGAAGGAACCCGTTGTACCTCATCAAAGATTACCTGCGCATTATACAGCCTCAGGAATCCGTTCGGATCTGTTTCAGCGAAATTTCTGCTATCCGGGTTCTCAAGACTGACATAACGGTATTCAGGAAACAAATGCTTTAACATCGTGGTTTTCCCTGATTGACGGGGGCCAGTTACTGCAACTACGGGATACATTCGTTTTATCCGGTTTATCGAATAAATCATTGTTCTCTCTATCATCATAAAACCCTCCATTTCAGCAGCAAAGATAAACACATTTTAAGATTTTATAACAATATACTTTCAATTTTCACAACTTCAACTTTGAATTATCATGCCTCCAACTTTGAATTATCATGCCTATAACTTTGAATTATCATGCCTCCAACTTTGAATTTGCAATGTCTCAATTTTGAAATTTCAGGTTATGAATACCACAACAGGCCAATCGTTCAGATCAAAGAGGCAGTCCTGCATCTGTTCTTACCTCTATCTGAATCAGATGTGTTGCCTGAATCCTTCTGCCTGGATCAATCCTCATCGCAGGGATGTTAAACCACTGACATTTCCTGAATCCGGAGGATTCTTTGATTTAAATCAGTTTCCGGCCTGGCAATCATTTATTCATAAAAAAAACAGCAAACAGCGGTGAATAAGCCTGTTTCAAAATTCCAGGCACGGGTGTAGCGGCGAAACCGAACCTCAGAGGCATGACCCGGTATAAATATTTTCGCTTCTGAAATCAGCCGATAATTACTATTTTCACAGCCAAATCCTGAAAATCCGCTTTTATGCAACTTACCTACCATTCGTATCTCAAGATTGAAGATTTGCTGAATCTGCAGGAGTTCCGCTCTCCGGGCGAACATGACGAAATGCTCTTCATCATCATTCACCAGGCATATGAGCTTTGGTTCAAGCAGATACTCCATGAGCTCGACCATATCTCCGATGTTCTGAAAGAGAATGCCGCCATTGTAACGGCCTTTCATGGCATGAAAAGAACCCTGACGATCCTGAAAGTTCTGGTACATCAGGTGGATATTCTGGAAACCATGACGCCGCTTGAGTTTTTATCGTTCAGGGACTATCTTGAAACTGCGAGTGGTTTCCAGTCGTATCAGTGGCGGGAACTTGAATTTAAACTGGGGCAGAAATCAGCCATTCACCTTGAGCGGTTTGCCAATGAACCCCAGATACTCCGGAAGCTGGAACACAGGTTTCAGGAGCCGTCGCTGTGGCAGGACTTCCTGACCTACCTGCACCACAATGGCTATCCCCTTCCTTTAGAGACACTGAACAGAACGGACAATGAATCCATCACTGCTTCAGCAGATATACAGCAGATTTTACTCAGCATTTATCACGATAACCCTCAGCTGGCACAGTTCTGCGAGCTGCTGGTTGATCTGGATGAAGGGATTCAGGAATGGCGTTACCGTCATGTGAAGATGGTAGAGCGCACCATCGGTTTCAAGCCGGGCACCGGAGGATCCGCCGGGGTGGAATACCTGAAGAAATCGTTATTTAAACCACTTTTTCCCGACCTTTGGGCCATCAGGTCATCCTTTTCGAAATGAAATACAATCTTTCGGAGTTCCGAAATCACCCAAACATACTGGCGGGTTATTACCGTCAGTTCGATGTTGAAAACCGCCTCCTGTTTACCGGACATTCGCACCAGGCCTGGCCTGATGTTGCCTACGACGGGATGAAAAAATCATGGGCCGATGCCACCCTGTATGCCGATGAAAAATGGGGAAAAGCCCTTGAAAAAGCGGATGCAGTAAGCCAGGGATTTTCCAGGCTTCTCGACGATGAGCAGGGCTATATCGCATTGGGATCCAATACGCACGAGCTGGTGGTGAGGTTTCTGTCATCCCTTGACCTCAGAAAAAGGCCGAAAATTGTAACCACCAGCGGTGAGTTTCACAGCATCCGCAGACAACTGGCCCGCCTGTCGGAAGAGGGCGTTGAAGTCGCAAGGGCTGATTCATATCCGGTGGAAGATGTTGCAGATAAGATTATTGCACTGATTGACAGCAGAACGGCTGCTGTGCTGGTCTCCTCGGTGTTTTTTGAAACCGGGCTCATCAATCCCGGCCTTCGGGCAATTGCGTCAGCTTGTGCTGATGCGGGAGTTGAATTGCTGGTTGACGCCTACCATTCCCTGAATGTTGCCCCGTTTTCGGTGAAGGAACTCGGCCTGCAACAAGCCTTTGTTACCGGCGGCGGATACAAGTACTGCCAGCTAGGCGAGGGCAACTGCTTTCTTCGTTTTCCTGCAGCTTACCAGGGGCGGCCGCTGATTACCGGATGGTTCAGTGAATTCAGCCTGCTGTCGCAAAAAGAGAACGGGAAAGTTCAGTATGGTGAAAAAGAGGGGCTTTTTGCCGGCTCCACCTACGATCCTGTGAGCCATTACAGAGCCGCAGAAGTATTCCGTTTCTTTGAAGAACAGGAACTTCGCCCTGCCTTTCTCAGGGAAATCAGTCAGCACCAGACAGCACTGATGGTCAGCACTTTCCTTGACCTTGATCTGCCTGGTCACATCATCAGCCTTGACCACGCTGTAAAAAACGAACAACGGGCCGGTTTTGTCGCCTTTCATACACCAATGGCCCCTCAGATCAACGAACTGCTGATTCATCACGGTGTTCTTACAGACTACCGGGGCAATTCTCTTCGTTTTGGACCAGCCCCATATCATTCCGACCGTCAGATTAAAGAGGCTGTTCAGATTCTCGGACAGGTGGTCAGGAAAGAATCAATTTAAGAGAGTCTTGCATTACCTGCTGATTCGGTGTAATTCACCGGAATTCCACTCTTTTCGTAGATAAATTGCCACCAATGGTCGGGTTGATTGTTATTTCCGTCGATTTAACAATTGTTTAACCCTGGTTTAATCTACTTTTGCAAAATATTTATTAATGACCCCACCATTTCATCTGTTTCTTCGTATTGGTTGTCTGAAACAATATCCGTAACTGTCGGGAAAACGGGAAAACAACATCAGGAACCGTCGGGTGGGGAAAGAATGCAGGACGAAACCGAACAGGCGAATTTGATCAGAAGAACTTCAATCTCTTATAAAACCTTTGAACATGAAAAGAAAAAAGTTGCTGTTGCTGCCGATTATCCTGATCTGCCTGGGCTTTCCGGATGTCTGGTCGCAAAATCTGGTAATCAGACAAACCGATGGAGCAGAAATCACCGAATTGCTGGGCTCCATCCGGAATCTGACTTTTGAAAACGGGAACCTGATGGTAAATTTCAGTGCAGGGGCTACAGATATTTACAGTCTGGATGATGTAAGTAAACTCTACTTTAATACCATTACAGCCATTGAGCAGCATACAATAGCTGCTGAGAAGGCAATCCTGTATCCGAATCCTGCAACCCACCGGCTCACAATCTCAAACATCCCGGCAGATAGTCAGCTGATTCAGATTCTGAGTACAGATGGTCGGGTGGTTCAGGAAGTTGTGGTTACGGCATCAACAGAAACCATAAACATCAACGATCTCAGGCCCGGGCTTTACCTTGTGAAAAGCGAATCATGGACTTCAAAATTTATCAGACAATGAGATATATCCTCAGCACCCTGTTGCTGCTTTTCAGCGGCCTGACACTTTCTGCCCAGGAGAAAATGTACATTCATCAAACGGACAATTTTACCCTGGGAGCCCTGGTTGCTTCAACCGACAGTATTTTCTTCAGCACCGATGGCAACCAGACCTTTTTCAGTATAAATGGCAGTATTTACGAAAAAAACACCGATGATATCGACAGTCTGACCTTCGGAGCCAATTCGTCAACCATATACATCCATTACACCGGCAATGATGCTGAAATTATCAACCCCCTGGCTTTTGAAGGCGTTTCGGTGGTTAAAACCGGTGCCTATGTAACCGTCACCTCCACCACATCGGTTCAGGACATCAATTACGCGCTTTCCGGAACCACGACGAACGGAAATTTCAAAATTTACAGCGAAAAAAGGTACAATCTCTACCTGAATGGTGTGAACATTGTCAATCCGGTTGGTCCGGCTATCAATGTGCAGTCGGAGAAGAAAACAACGGTGATTCTTTCCGATGGCACAACGAACATTCTGGCAGATGGCGAAACCTATGATCCGGCTCCGGTAGGTCCTTCCGGTGAGACCGAAGATCAGGATGCAGCTTTCTTCAGCGAAGCACATCTTGTGTTCACCGGCAATGGTCAGCTTACTATTCATGGATATGGCGATGATCAGCATGGCCTGAACTCCGATGATGAGATTGAATTCAATGGAGGCAACCTGACAATAGCGAGTGCGGTAAAAGATGGTATTCACGCCAACGACGGCGTTTTCGTTACTGCAGGAACCATCAATGTAACCTCAACCGGCGATGGCATCGATGGCGATGAGGCCAATATTCTCATCTCGGGTGGTTCCATAACCGTAAACAGTTCCACCGACGATGTGAAGGCCATTTCCTGCGACAGCACACTGGTGGTTACCGGAGGCAACATCACCATTACCGTAAGCGGCGACCAGTCGAAAGCCATGAAATCGGATCAGGATATTACGCTCAGTGGCGGAACCATAACCATTCACACTTCCGGGAATGTTGTACTGGAAGCAGCCGGATCGGGATTTGACCCTTCGTATTGTACGGCCATCAAGAGCGAAAGTGATGTTACCCTTTCCGGTGCGGAAATCACCATCATTACCACTGGGATTGCAGGCAAAGCCATCTCATCCGACAGCGATGTCAACATGAGTGCAGGGAGTGTAACCATCACCAGTTCGGGCAACGGCGCCCGGTACACCAATTCTAGCGGAGTGTTTGATGCCTACGTATCGACCTGTTTTTCCACCGATGGAAACCTCAGCATTACAGGGGGCACGGTAACTGCTTCCAATTCAGGTTCTGGTGGCAAAGCGCTATCGTCTGACGGGTCTCTGACCATCGGAAGCTCAACCGGTTCGCCCACCATTCAGCTTACCACCACAGGTACCAAAATCCTTATTTCGGGTTCAGGAAGCAATGCCGAATATGCTGAATCAAAAACCGTTAAGAGTGATGGCGATATCGTGATCAACAACGGCACCATCACCATTGCTTCGGCCGATGATGGACTGAAATCAGAAACAGCAATCATTGTGAATGGGGGAGTAATGGATATAACCAATTCGATTGAAGGCATCGAAGCTCCCAACATCACCTTTAACAGTGGAAGTGTTAAGGTGAAATCGTCGGATGACTGCATCAATGCAACCTATGGAAATGGAGGAGAACAGAACGATGGCAGTTTGCTGACCATCTCGGGCGGGCAGCTGGTCTGCAACACCACCGGAGGCGATGGACTCGACAGCAACGGCAACATTCTGATAACCGGCGGAACCACCATTGTGCATGGCCCGCCTTCAAATCCCGAGGTAGGCATGGATTATAACGGAAGCTGCAATGTGAACGGAGGCTTTCTGGTGATCTCCGGAACCAACTCCAACATGACCCAGGCCCCGAGCAATACCTCGACCCAAAACAGCATTAAAGCAATGTCAAACCAGAGTATGTCATCAACTACCCTGTTCCATCTGCAGGATGCCTCAGGCAACAACATACTTACCTTCCAGCCAATCAGAAACTACTATTCAATCGTATTCTCTTCGAATGAATTGCTGACCGGTAGTTCCTACTCGATTTATACCGGTGGTTCCTACACAGGCGGAACCAATAACAACGGTCTGTACACCGGTGGCACCTACACCGCCGGGACGTTTAAAAAGACCTTCACCATCAGCAGCCGGGTAACCAATGTTACCTTTTAGCAACTGTGTTTCACCAAAACAAAAGCCCGGTTCATCTGAGCCGGGCTTTTGTTTTACTTTTTCCTTTTTTTTCAGAACCCCCGGCCAAACATTTCCCAGAACTTCACTTCGAGTTCGGCCCAGCGTTGCAAGGCAGCCCCTGAGAAATTTCTGCTGTATCCGGTGAGCAGAGTCTGAGCGTCGGCAGCTTTCCCCTCTTTGATCAGGGAAACAGCACGGGACTCAAGGGCAGGCATTTCTGAAACAGCTTTCTGTTCAAACTCAAGCACGCTATCCAGCAAGGTTTTCCGTGTTTTACCGTAGGCAACGGTAGCCAGTTTGTTGGCTTTACGGAAGCCCCACAGGGCAGCATCTTCGCGGTATTTTTTCTGACCACAGACTTCCCACTTGTATGGCACTGCCGTTGCACCGGCATATACAGGAATTCTGGGACTCTGGCCAGGGTTATCAAAAGAGAACCACGAAACACCTCCAATCTGATCAGGCAGCCAGTCACGCAACTGGGTAATATGAGAGTACGAGCACCAGGAAACTGACACGGTCCGTTGAAAATTTACGGTTCCGGGGGCGATGAAATTCAGGGTGTTCCTCAGATCTCCTGAAAGCCACGGATTGGCGATGGGGCTAACGATGGTATCCTGACCTGTCTCTTTCTTGTTTTTGTCGTATTTCTTCTGGATCATCTTTACATTAGCCGTCATGTCGTAGGGGGTTCCTTCGAAGGTTTCGCGGTAGAGCTGTGCAAGCATTTCCACACTTACCTTACCTTCAGGTTTAACGGAGAAGGGCAGTTCATCCATTTCCATTGTAAGGCCCAAAGAAGGAGCCAGTTTGTTAAGAACAAAAAACTCCCTGATTTTAAATGGCTTGTCGGCCTTTGCATAGGCTTTCCAGAATTTAAAAGGTTCTTTTCCATCCCACAGGCCAAATTCCAGGGCGACCGATTTCACGTTGTCACTGGCCATGTAGAAATCCGGGTTTTTAAGATCGATTTCACCAATCCGCGCAATGTTGGCTGAGATGCCGACATGGTCGTCGGGAATCCGTTGTGCTGCCCATACCCCTCCGATGCGCGAAGGGCCTTCTCCGAGAATCTCCATCTGCCATACTTCGCGGGTATCGGCAATGGTGATGCATTCACCATAATCAGCATAACCGTATTCTTTGATCAGCTTTCCGATGAGCCGTATGGCCTCACGGGCGTTGTCGCACCGCTGAAGGGCAACCCGCTGCAATTCCTCGATCAGGAACATGGCTTTTTTATTCACCAGGGTATCGGGCCCGACAAAGGTGGTTTCGCCCATGGCCAGTTGCTTTTCGTTCATGGATGGATAAGCCGTATTCAGGTAGGCATAGGTATGCTTTGCCTGCGGGATGCGGCCGGCAACGGTCAGCTTCCGCCGGTCATCAGGAGTTTCGGTATGAAGGGTACCTTTATACACTGTATGCATGGCAGTATCGGCATGATCGGCGGCCGGTTCCATCCGTACCCAGGTGCGGTAATTGCCGTCGCAGGTATGGGCCGTCATGACCGACCCATCGGCCGAAGCCTTTTTAGCAACCATAATACTGGTGCAGCTTTCACCAAACCAGGGATCACCAGGCTCAACCTGGGCATTGAGGCTGTTGACCAACAACAGAAAAGAAATCGGGAAAATCAGTCGGAGAAACATCGTGTATTAACCTTTTTGTTAGGGCGGTAAATGTAAAAAGAATTCCAGAAATCAGAGACATCCGAAAATTCAGATGCATTTTCCTCTTTTGTGGTCGTCCTTTTAAAACATAATGGCCACCTGCCTGTTATTAGTCCGTCGTGCCAGAATCTGTCCACGACATTGCTCATCCGGACAAACGGCCTGAAAAATTCCAGGCAAGCATCGTTAAAAACAATAATTTCAAAACTTATGGGAAAATTTGGTGAAAACGTAAAAGGGTATGATGTGCCCGTACTGAACGAACGCGAAATCAGGGCTGCAGCCGGAATACTGTTTTTGTTTGCTTTTATCTCGATCATGATTGCCATCATGCAGCACAACATGGTGCCGCTCAAGTACTTCATCATCGGTTTTCTGGTTGATTTCCTGATCCGTGTTTTCATCGATCCTAAGTTTGCACCAACCCTGATCGCCGGAAGGTTGATTGTTGTGCGACAGGTTCCTGAGTATGTCGGGGCACCGCAGAAGAAATTCGCCTGGGTCATCGGGCTGGTGCTGGCTGTCATCATGCTGGTGCTGATTGTTATTGTCAATTCCTACAGCATCATCACAGGGCTGATCTGCCTGATCTGTCTTATCTTCCTCTTTTTTGAATCGGCCTTCGGCATCTGCCTGGGCTGTCTTTTCTATGGCTGGGTTTACAAGGAAAAAGCACGGTACTGTCCGGGCGAGGTTTGCGAAGTGAAAGACCGTCATGAAATTCAGAAGACCTCGGGCCTGCAGCTGCTGATTGTCGTTGCCTTTGTTGCCTATCTGGTTGCTGCTGGCTTCCTCCTCAACGATTACTTCAGCCAGAAGCCCAGAGACCTGCGCGAGATCATCAGCCCGTCAGCCACAACACCACCTGTAAAATAATACCGGGCTAACCTGTCCCGAGAAGCCGGAGCCGATACCGGTTTTCTCACCCAACCCATTATATTGCTACTTTTGCAATATAATTTCAACCCATGTCGCTAAAGGAAAACATTGCCCTGTTGCTCTCCGGACTCACTGAAAGCTTCAGCAACTCGGCTTTTATCAGGCTTACGCTCAGCAGCAAAAGAACAAAGAGCAGCGAACTCAGCAATGTTATGGTTAAGCCGGTCATCCTGAAAGGAACCGCCCTGCTTAACTTTGTGTTCAGGTATACAACCAACGACATCACCAAAAATCTGGGTATTGACGAGGCATCGCTGCAGATTGAAACCCTGCTCAACAATGATTTTTACAAAGCTGATCTGTTTACTTCATTGGCTGACTATTCATTGCTGAGCAACAGCAAAGGGAACAGCCGGTTACTCAGAAAACCTGCCAGCAGCAAGGCACTCCCGGCATACCGGCACGACAAGGTAAAAAGCAGGCTGATTGATCCGGAGCACAGTGTTTATCTGAAGAGGCTGGGTGTAGTCAACGATGACTGGACGGTGAAGCCCGCCATGCAGGATAAGTTCAGGCAGATCAACCGTTATGTTGAGCTGGTGGATGAAGTGCTGAAGACCGCCGGACTGCCTGACGGGTTTACCATAGCCGACATGGGTTCGGGAAAGGGGTACCTGACATTTGCCCTTTATGATCACCTTGTCCGCAGCGGCAGGAAACCGGCCCTGATGCAGGGCATTGAACTTAGGCCCTCACTGGTCAGCCTTTGCAATACCATCGCTGAAGAGGCACAATTCGGGAACCTCAGGTTTGAAACCGGGAGCATACAAGAGGCTTCACTTACGACAGCCGATGTGCTGATTGCCCTTCACGCCTGCGATACAGCCACCGACGAGGCTATCTTCCGCGGAATTGAGATGGGTTCGCAGGTAATTATGGTTGCCCCCTGCTGTCACAAACAGATCCGGAAAGAGTTCAACCCACAGAACAGCCTGAAAGAAATCACCCGCTTCGGGATTCTGGAAGAGCGGCAGGCAGAAATGGTCACCGATGCCATCAGGGCCCTGCTGCTCGAGGCATACGGGTACAAAACCAGGGTATTTGAGTTTATTGAAACCGAACACACCCCGAAAAACGTGATGATTTCAGCAGTCAGACATAAGAATGAAAACAGCCCGTCAGCCCGGGTTTTTGAGCGCATCGGAGCCCTTAAAGCCATGTTCGGGATCACATCGCACCACCTGGAAGTACTTCTGAACCGGGAAAAGAAAATTACCTCCTGAACCCGGAAGTAACTGCATTACTTCCCCTGCAGGAACTCAACCACCTGATGACATACATTCTCAGGTGTAAAGCCGAATTTCTCATCCAGTACCTTTGCCGGGGCTGAATAGCCAAAGTGACCGAGCCCCCAGACCTTACCGTTTTTCCCGACCAGTCCGGCGAGGGTCACCGGCAAGCCGGCAGTAAGTCCGAAAACCGGAATATCATCGGGCAGCACTTCCATCTGCCAGGCTTTGTCCTGATTCCGGAACAGTCCTTCAGAAATTGCTGAAACAACCCTGACTTTCAGATTCTTCTCCTTGCGGAGCAGGATAGCCCCGGCAACCAGGGTTGACACCTCTGAGCCGCTGGCAACCAGAATAACATCGGGTTTGCCTTCACAATCCTGTACGATCCAGGCCCCTTTTTCAGCCTGTAATGCCGAGTGGTAAGGCGTACTGCCGGTACTTACGGGGAGGTCGCTGATATTCTGCCTTGAGAGTATGAGTGCAGTGGGTGAATCTGTATTTTCCATGGCCATTTTCCAGGCGACGGTGGTTTCTGCAGCATCGGCAGGCCTGAGGGCCAGCAGGCTCATCTTCCCGTGATGGTTTTTCAGGTGCTCCATAAGCCTGAGCTGGGCTTCATGTTCAACCGGCTGATGGGTGGGGCCATCCTCTCCTACCCGGAAGGCATCGTGCGTCCAGATGTATTTCACCGGAAGGCCCATCAGGGCTGAAAGCCTGACTGCAGGTTTCATATAATCGCTGAAAACAAAGAAAGTGGCACAGGCGGCCCAGACTCCGCCATGCAGGGCTATCCCGTTGCAGATGGCTGCCATGGTGAGTTCACTGACACCGGCCTGCAGAAAAGCCCCTGAGAAATCGCCCTTTGCAAAGGGTTTGGTATGCTTGAGGAATCCATCCGTTTTATCGCTGTTGGCGAGGTCGGCCGAAGAAACAATCATATTTCCGACGTTCTGCGCTAGGTATGACAATACGGCTGAAGAAGCAACACGGGTAGCAACGCCCTCCTTCTGAACGATCGATTCAAAGTCGAGTTGAGGGCAGGCACCGGAGAGGTAGAAGCTGAGCCTGGCAGCCAGCTCAGGGTTTTCCCTTTCCCATTTTTCCTGAATGGCTTTCCTCACAGAAACATCGTTGCGCTTCCTTTCTGCCGCTGCAGCATAATGGGCTTTTACTTCCGGAAAAACCACAAAAGGATCCTCAGGATTGCCACCCAGGTTTTCTATGGTTTTGGCGAAGGAAGCACCGGCTTCACCCAGCGGCATTCCGTGGGTGGCGCAATTCCGCTCAAATCCGGAGCCATCCTCTTTTACAGCCCCTTTGCCCATAATGGTTTTGCCGATGATGAGGGTAGGCCTCTCTCTTTCTGTATTGGCTTCGATCAGCGCTTCCCTGATGGCCGCGGGGTCGTTCCCGTCGATGGTGATCACCTTCCAGCCCCAGGCTTCGTATTTCATGGCAGTATTCTCAGCTGTTACTACCTCAGTAGGCGTTGAAAGCTGGATGTCGTTGGAATCAAAAAACATGATCAGGTTGCTGAGGCCAAGGAAACCGGCTATCCGGCCGGCTGACTGGGAGATCTCTTCCTGAATTCCGCCATCCGAGATGTAGGCATAAGTCTTGTGCGCCATCCATTCGCCGAAGCGGGCACAGAGAAAGCGTTCAGCAATGGCAGCGCCCACCGCCATGGTATGTCCCTGTCCCAGGGGACCTGACGTGTTTTCCACTCCGCGTTTCACATCCACTTCAGGATGGCCCGGGGTACTACTCCCCCACTGCCTGAATGCCTTGAGATCATCAATGGTATAATTGCCCGACAAGGCCAGCACTGAATAAAGCATAGGCGACATGTGCCCGGGATCAAGGAAAAAGCGGTCGCGCAGGTGCCAGGTGCTGTCGTCAGGATCGTTTCTGAGAAACTCAGTAAACAGCAGGTTGATAAAATCTGCTCCACCCATGGCGCCGCCGGGATGACCTGACCTGGCCTTTTCAACCATCGCGGCCGACAGAATGCGGATGTTGTCGGCGGCGAGAACTTCAATGCTTTTTTTCATGCTGGAATTTTCGGATTGCTGTTATACCTGATTTACAAAAAGAACGGATTGATTAAACTTTTGAGGCAACACATAGCCAGGATCATTGAATGCGGTAGAATACAAGTTTTTTCATGAGATCGTATATTATTGAATTATAAATACTTACAATCTGCATGCAAACACATCGCCATTGACCCCGGCCCTCTTTTTCAGGGACCAAAAGTACTGACTTTTTCTGCTAAAACGAACAACAACTTCTTCTGTCTGGCGAAAAACGATGCGTGAATTCTATTGGAGGATTTAATGTCTTCTGGCTGGTTGAGGTCTGTCTTCGACTACGCTCAGACTGACCATCATACTGAAATTGACAGCCTGAGTATTCAGGCTTTCCTGTCTGCATCAGCATTCAGGTAAATATGCAAGAGGGTCGCAGGTAATTTAATGTCTTCTGGCTGGTTGGGGTGTGTCTTCGACTACGCTCAGACTGACCATCATACAGATCTTGCAGCCTGAGTATTCTGGCCTGCCTGTCATCATCAGCATTCAGGCAAATATGCCAGAGAGCCGAAGGAATTTTAACTGATTTCATTTCCGGTTTCCAGCCTGACCTGAACGACATTGCCTGATGATTATAAATTGCTACTTTTACAATGATAATGTTGCAATAACAACAGCTACTATCTTTTCCGCCTTACTTTCGTTTAACCAGCAATGAAACAACAGCATGAAACAACTGGCCGCTCTATACAGAAAATGCAGGAAATCTGAAAGCAGTTTCCTGATTGTGGTATTCCGTTTTCTGGTCCACAAGCTGTTGCATGGGAAAGCCCTGTTGCTGCACCAGCGGGTCAGCATCCGGGGGCTCCGCAACATCAGCCACGGAGGAAGGCTGGAAGTCGGGATCTCCTACGTCGGATTCAGTCACAGGTCTGACACTACCCTGTTAAGGATAAAAGGTAAACTGCAAATTGCCGACACCTACTCCATCGGGCGCGGCTGCCGGATTGATGTTGGTGAGAAAGCGGTGGTCAGCATCGGGAAGGGCGGTTACATCAACAACAACACCAAAATGATCATCATGCACGGTCTGAGCATCGGGGACCAATGTGCTATTTCATGGGACTGTCAGTTTCTCGACGAAGATTTCCACTCGATGGTCATTCAGGAAAAGCGGACCTCAGGGAAGAAAATCACCATCGGCAACCACGTGTGGATCGGATGCGGCGCTAAGATTTACAAAGGCACTGTGATCCCTGACGGGTGCGTGGTGGCTTCAGATTCCGTTGTAAAGGGCGTGTTTACGGTAAAAAATGCCATCATTGCCGGAAATCCGGCCAAAGTGGTTAAAGAGGGCATCAGCTGGGAATAACTTAAACTACATCAGCGCTGCCAATGACAGATTTAACTAACGTCCACAGTATGTTTGATTTAACAAAACGCTGTTTGCGCGCATTTTATCTTCTGACCTGTCTGCATGGGCAAACAGGCAGGCGCGTGCAAACGGCTTATGACTGATAAATGGTGAAACCTCCGTCGTCTGCGCATTCTGCTCATTTTTTTTGAGTGACCCTCAGAAAGTCCACTTGGCACCCAGGGTGGGATTCAGCCTGAAACCCTTCACCGGGACAAAGTTATAACCCAGCTCAAGTTCTGATCCCAGGGAAAAATTCTTCGTTAAGTTATACCAGAGCTGTGGTTCAGACTGGAACACAAACTGCGTAACCTCCGACGAGGTTTCAGTCAGAAATTCCGTATCTTCTCTCCAGAAATCCGCAAATCCGCTGAACGTAACCTTGCGGTTGAAGAAATCCATAGTCCACACACCCGTCAGCTGAAATGAGGCATCGTGCTTACCCCTGATGTATTTGTACAGCAGCTGGAGTGTGAATCCCCGCGTAAAATCCGCGTTGTTGTAGTTATAGTCCAATCCGGCCAGCCACGCATCGTTAATCTGGAAGGCGCCGTTGTAATCAGGTGCCACATACTGCCCGAATCCTCCGTTGTATTCGGCATGGGCGGCCAAAGGTGTTTTCCCGAGATTGAAAGAGCGGGCGATCTCCCAATAGGCGGTGCTTACCCCCTCAACGCCGCTGACATCATAATCCATATCCACAAAAAAGAAGGTGCTGCCCAGTTTATCGGTCTTAAACATCTCGACGGTGGAGGTCGGATACTTCCGGTCCTTGCCAAAATCGTAGTGCAGCTGAATGTTCTGGGCACTTGCGGAAATCAGGAGTAAAAGCAAACTGAAGGTAAGTAAACGTTGTTTCATGTTAAGAAAGGTATTACAGATTGAAATCGTGCAAAGATAAACCATAAGGTGAGAATGAGCATGGTTTTCAGCGCAGCAGGAATCCTAAGCTTGTTAGCGTGAATGAATGCTGAACCATATCAGCTGTTTCTTGTTCATTGAATAAACACCTTATATACATGCTGCGAAAACTGCTTCTTTCCGATTCTGCCCTTCTCAGGGACTTTGCCTTGCTGATCCTCCGTCTCTCTGTTGGTTTGCTGATGCTCACCCATGGGATACCGAAAATGACAGGCTTCAGTCAGATCGTCAGTGACGGCGGATTTATTCCCGTGTTCGGAAGTGTCGCCCTGGGTCTTGGGCTGGCTGTAATGGCTGAGGTGTTTATGTCGGTGTTTCTGGTGTTGGGGTTGTTCACCCGGCTCAGTCTTATTCCGCTGATTGTCACCATGCTGGTGGCCGTCTTCGTGGCCCACGCCAGTGACCCCTTATCCGTAAAGGAGCATGCCCTGCTGTTTCTTTTCCCTTATCTTGCCCTGCTATTCACCGGGCCTGGGAGAATTTCACTCGATTACTTTGTGTTCAGAGAGAATGCCAGCGGAAAGCGATCATAGCCGGACTCCGTTCAATCCATCTACATCCGTTTAAGCAGGCTGCGGATTTCTTCCTCATAGTCGTGCCGGAGGTCATCGTGAAGGTGTGACAATGCCTTCCTTACCTTGTTCAGTTGATTGGTGAACACATTGGTGATAGCGGTGTGCTGCAGCCCCATGATGCCGGTTGAAACCAGTTTGTTGCAGAAATAGAGCAGCAATTCGGCTTCGGTGTGCCGGTTGCCGGAAAATCGGATGTATTTGTTGATGAGCCTCAGTACCCGCCTTGTGCTTTTCCTGATGTAATACGGATGGGTAAGGTTGATTTCAGTGAACAGGAAATCGATGTCGGCTTTGATGGTCTTCACAAAGCCGGCTTCATCCTCCGCGTAGAAAATCAGGTAACTGAGCATCTCTTTGTTCTCAACCCGGAACCGGGTCAGGCGCATCAGCAATTCGCGGGTCTCTGCCGGCGACAGGGCTTCCAGTTCCTGTTTTATCTGATGTACAGACGCTGCTTTCATTTGGCCTTCCCGATCAGGGGCGTTAACAGGTACTCCAGTCCGTTCAGTTTGATTTCGTAAATTGTGCGCAACTGCATACCCAGTTTACCATCCGGAAATCCGTTGCGTTGAAACCATTCCAGGTAGGAAACCGGGAGATTGCGCAACAGGGTACCCTTGTATTTACCGAAAGGCATCTGTACCTCAACCAGTTGTAAAAGAATGGAGCTGTCAGGGTTCATGGTTTGTCATTGTATTGTATTGATTTTATGCACTTGGAATAGTTCATTCCATATTGTTAATATCAATAATTTGAAATTCGAAGAATGAAAGTAAATCCAGCATGACCCAACTCTGTTTTAAATTACCGTTCTTAAGAAACTTTCGGATAGTGCTTCTCAGGATATGTTTAGCTTTTAAGCTCTACCGAACGCCATTCAAACTTTTGCGCCTTTGAGCGCTTCTTTATTTTCTGTACTTTTTGCTTGATCAAAAAGTACCAAAAAATCAAGGCTTACTAAAAATGGCTAAAAACTTGCGAGCGATTTTGGCCGGAAGAAATGAGGTTGTACCACTACTCCCTCTACTATAAACCGTTGTACACTAATTTCCTGAGCTCTACTCTGCTTCATCGGTTGCATTTCTTCTTTATTTATTCGCTGCCAGTTTTCTTAACGCCATTTTTAGTAGGCCGGTCCTTCCTTGAGTAAAAAAAAAGATACTAAATTGAAACACATACGCTTAAAATGCCTGCGTATTTCCAATTACTCATTAATAACACTGAAAATTCGTCTGCGAAACTTCAGTTTTTCATTCTATAGCACTCGCCAGCAGCTGCGGCTTCTCGCGGATGATCCGGATGATGAGCTCCCCGAACATGGTATTGGCCCAGGCAAACCAGCTGCGGGTAAACTTTTCCGGGTCATTTTTATCGAAAGACTCATGCATGAATCCGGTTCCGGCATGGGTTTCCCGGAGCATCTTCAGACAGTAGCGGATTTCATCATCGTCGTTACTGGTCATGGCCCGCATGATGTAGCTCAGCGGCCAGATCATCTCTTTCCCGATGTGGGGGCCACCGACTCCGGAATACCGGCCTTCGGCAAAATAGGGATTCATGGGGCTGAGCACCATCCGGCGCGTGTTGCGGTAAACTTCATCTGCCGGATTGATTCCTGCAATGTAGGGCAACGACAGCAGGCTGGGAACATTGGCATCGTCCATGTGCAAAACGCTGCCAAAACCATCAATTTCATAGGCATAGACCCTGCCATACTCAAAATGATCTACCACGGCATATTTCATGAGGGCTGCTTCCACTTCATCAGCCAACAGCAGACATTCTTCCGCAAATCCGGCATCGTGGTGTATCCCGCGGCTCATTCCGGCCAGTTGCCGCAGCGAACTTACCGCAAAGAAGTTGGAAGGTACCAGAAACGGAAAAATAGTGGCATCGTCCGAAGGCCTGAAAACCGAACAGATGAGTCCAACCGGATTTACCGGATTGCCCTGACCGTTGCCCTGAGCCGTATCGTGGGGCGAGGTGGTTTTTCTCTTGAACGAATAAGGACCGGCGTCCTCTTTGCGCTGCTGTTCCCTGAACGTTTTTACTATCAGCTTCATGGCAGCCAGCCACCGGTCACCGAAAGGCCGGGTGTTTCCGGAGGTTTTCCAGTATTGATGCGACAGCCGGATCACATAGCACAAAGAGTCAACTTCCCATTTGCGTTCGTGCAGTTCGGGTTTCATCTCGGTAAGGTCGGTACTCCAGTGTGAACCCTCAGCCCCGTAATTAAAGGCATTCGCATAGGGATCAATCAGCACGCACATTACTTGTCTGTTGATGACCCCCTGAATCAGCAATGAAAGGTCCTGATCTTCGTTCACGAAAGGAATGTAAGGCCATACCTGTGCCGTGGAATCGCGCAGCCACATGGCATCGATGTCACCGGTAATAATAAAGGTATCGGGCTCTGGGGAGGGGGTAAAATGCTTTACGGTTGTATCGAGTGTATTGGGAAAACAGTTTTCGAACATCCAGGCCAGCTCAGGATCAGCGATCCTGGCTTTGTGGCTGCTGATGGCCGCCTCCACTGCCCGGCTGATAAATTTCCGTTCGCTCAGAGCTGGCCTCTTTGATGTAAAAGCCACGGGACCTGCAAACCAGTTGCCAGCCACCGAATGTAAATAGCTGCCGGCAGTGAGGGAGGCCAGAACAACCCCTGATTTTCTGATAAAACTTCTTCTTGTAACCATTGGTTAGGCTGTTAATCAGATTTTATCACCCAGTTTCAGGATGAACGACTCAAGCGGCTGAACTTTCATGGAGATTTTACCGGTGCCGTTGGTTACCACGAGTTCGAACCCGGCTTCGCCATAAAGCTGATCAGTGAGCTGATATTTTCCGTCTGCCAGTTTCCATTGCTGGATAAGACTGGCCGGTAACTCAAGCTCATATATATCGGTAATGGATTCCTTGAAATTCACCACCACGAGCAGGTGTTCGTCGTCGGTCCAGCGGGCAAAGGAGAAGCATTTGTCGTAATAACCAGTGGTATGCATGCGGTTGTGTGAATGTATCTCTGCATAGTGGCCCATCAGGGCCTTGCTCCGGATGGTAAAGTTTAGCAGGCGGGCATAAAAACCGCGCAGTTCCTTTTCTTCCGGGTAAAGTCTTGCACCGTCGAAGGCCCCGTTGTTCATCCAGCGCTGCTGCGAAGGCACCCCCCAGTAATCGAAGATGGTGGTGCGGGTGGCGCTGCCGAAACCGGCATTGTCGCTGGCTGGTTCCCCGAACTCCTGCGCAAAATAAATCATGGTGGGGGACGTACTGATGGTAGCACTCAGCACCATCGCAGGCTTTCCCTTGAGGGCATTTCCGGCAAAGGCAGGGCTGGCAATGCGCTGTTCATCATGATTTTCCAGGAAGTGGAGCATGTGGTGCTCAATATCGGCCAGTCCCTGCTGGATCCCCGCAAGGTGATCGGCCGAACCATGGCCCTGCATGATGTGTTTCAGGGTGTCGTAAAGCTCCACCTTATCGTAAAGGTAATCCATCTTTCCCTTACGGATGTAGTCGCGGTACAGCGAGGGATTGTAAACCTCGGCCAGCAGAAAAGCATCCTTGCGGGCATGTTTGATGGATGAATTCATGTAACTCCAGAACTCTACCGGAACCATTTCAGCCATGTCGAAGCGGAACCCGTCAACGCCCATGCCGAGCCAGTATAGCGCGATATCGCGGAACTTTTTCCAGCTTCCCGGCACATCCTTCCCGTTCCAGAAGGCATAATGATCTTCCGCAGGCCGGTTCTCAAAGCCTTCAGGCAGCAAAGGAAAGTCTTTGGTCCGATCGGGTCTGACGCCGAAGTTTATCTTCACGGTTTCATACCAGTCGTAGAAATCGGGCTGAGCCCTGCGCGAACCATTGCCGGTCCATTTGGCAGGATTCTCCTCAAAAAAGCCATCGGAAAGCGGATGCGCTTCACCACCCAGGGGTTTGTAATTGTCGCGGGGTTCAGGAACCCGAAATGAATAACCGGGGATGTAATAAAAGTCATTGTCACGGGCATATTCAACGGTCTTGTCGTCCCCGGCACCAAAGCCGGAAGTCCCTTCAGGGTGGTTTACCGATTGATAGTTGCGTGCCACATGGTTGGGAACGATGTCGATGATCACTTTCATCCCGTGGCGGTGGGTCCTTTCGACCAGGGCTTTGAATTCACCCAGGCGGTTATTGACATCCACGGCCAGATCGGGGTTCACGTTGTAGTAATCTTTCACCGCGTAGGGAGAACCGGCCCGGCCTTTTACCACATCCGGATCGTCGTTGCTGATCCCGAAGGCGGTGTAATCGCCCACCAGGGCATGGTGAGGCACCCCGGTGTACCAGATGTGTGTTATACCCAGGGCTTTGATTTCCTCAAGGGCCTTGTCGGTAAAATCGTTGAACTTTCCGACCCCGTTTTCCTGCAGGGTTCCCCAGGGTTTATGGGTGGTGGTCTTGTTTCCGAAAAGCCTGGTAAATACCTGATATACGACAACTTTGCTATTTTCCATGGGTTTGGGTTTGGGTTGATCCTGTCCGCTGCAGGGCAAACAAAGTGCAGCGATAAAAACAGGCAGTATCCAATGAAGAGATTTCATAGAGGTGATGATTTACTTTCGTTTGCAATGAACCCTGAGAATGCTGTGAGAGCGACTAATGTCAGAAACAACCGGGTATCAGCAGACCTTCAGTGGCTTTAACTTAAAAGTCACGGCAACGCAGTGAACCCGTAGGGCTCCCGCCAGGGATTCCGTTTAACAGTTCATTTCAGTTTCAAAGGTACCGATTATTATGGTTCACACAGTGTACCCGGCAGACAAAGTAAGGGAGTTCCAATAGGAAGTACTTTACCTGGGAATGTTCCGGGTGCTCATGACCGTTGTCTTTGCGTGACATGCTCCCTCATTGATCCAATCCACCTCCGTAACCAGTGAAAACCAATCCAGGCTTCTTTCAGATGAGCAAAAGTTGCAAACTGCAAAACAAAACCATTAAGAAACTGTTAAATTGATCTATATAATTAAAGTGCCGAAGAAACCGCCTGTGCAAATGCCATGGGATTTCTGACAGCATAGAACGCCAGATAGCTGCCGCTTTCATTGGGTAAGTGTGCACGCTTCTTTTCACATTTTCGAAAAATCTGTAATTTTCATCAATTTTCGGTTTATGATTTCAAACCATATAAATAAATGGTTGATTTACTATCAATTACGATCATTCATATGCGATTAATCTAATATATTTCTCAACATTCAGTACGAAAGTTACCCCTGAATACCAATTAAAACCTGATCCGGTGGGTATCAGGTCTCTGGCAAAAAGATGGATAAATATTTACATGCACCCAAATACTTCGTAAAATATATATACATCTAAAATATACTATTTAAATGATCACCTTTGATTTCATCAATATAACTGAACAGATTCATTACCGGCGTGTAAATAAATAGACAATAATCTATGATTTACATAAACATATAACAGCATAAGTATATGTAGTTTGAAATTATAAATCTGCGTTAAGTTTTGATTAAATTTATAAATCAGGACAGCAATTAGTTGCGCACGGCAAAATGTTACTATAATTTAGCCCAAAATAACATAATGAGGTATTCTCAATAATTAACTGAACTGTACTACGGATTGAAATTGATACAAGACTTAAAATAGCGAATATTTTTCTTTTGCTTAATACTATGGTTGATCATTTTGAGTGCGCGTTGACAAGAGAATCAAGAATATTCAGAATCGAATGATCAGACTGTTCTTATTGAACATAAAAACAAACAACATTTTGCAATAACCTTTAAAACTATCTGAAAAGCCCGATCAAATTTTACTACCCGGAGCCAGCCCAGCTGCAAATCTGAGAAGTTAAAACTGCCAGTTAACATAACCGACATACAATCTATACCGGCTCCGGAGTTACCACCACTACCCTTACTTACAAAAGATTATTCAATGTTGATTTAGTCTGCTTTTCCTCACCGGTCGCCTGGTTTGGGAAGACAGTTTTCTTATTCTGTAAGGCATAAAAAAAGAATATACCTGAACCTGTTTTAATCAACCATTAAAAATTATTTATTATGAAAGGTCTTCAACTCATGTTAGCCTTTAGAAATCCGCTACGCAGAAAGGCGTTTTATCTGGCATTGATCATGCTGGGAGCTTTTTCCGCCGGCAACCTGGCAGCCCAGCAAACAGGGCTGTTGAAAACAAATCCGGCACTGCACGACAACACCGTTGTTGTTCAGCAGGGGGGCACGCTGGAAATTTCCGTTCCGGCCACTGTTGCCGGCAGTACTTACCGCATTCAGCGGACGTATCCGCAGGACAATGCCTACCTGGAAGTCACCTCCACCGGAGGCCTTCTGAAGGTACCTGCCTTTAAGGTGAATGCTGCAGGAAAGCAGGTGATTACGGTTTCCGAAACCGGAACCGGCACTTTCGCCCAGTCATTTATATTAGACGCCAAACCCGGCCTCGGCATGAAAGCCACGGGTCAAAGTTTGTTTACAGAAAATACCGGAGGGGTGATGTATGCGCCGATGAGTGGGGAGACAGTTACAACCGCACCCCCACTGGAAGCTAACGCGCCAAATCCCGATAAAGCCACTATCTGCGTTGGAGGATCTGTAATTACCACAGTTACAGGGGCTAAAGTTGGGCTCACCTATCGTTTGCAGAAGACTTTTCCACTACCTACAGGAACTGCCATTGATATTGTTGCCACTACAACTACCGTTGTATTCCCGGGTGTCAGTTCTGATGTTAATACAACCACCACCTGGACTGTAACTGAAACATCAGGAGGTTTTGGTTTAAGTTTTCAAATTCAAGTCATTCCGGATCCCACTGCACCAACCTTATCATTAAGCCAGTCAACGGGCACCATATGTGCCGGACCTGATCTTTCAGCCTCTCTTGACGATTCCGGAGACGGTGGCTATGGGACTATGGTGGATGCCTATGAGTACAGCACAGATGGTGGCACTACCTGGAATACTTATTCGCTGGGAAGCCCAATCTCTTCTACTTTATACAATATTCCTTCGGTTATAATTAAAGCAAAAAGATACGATACGGAGGGCAGAGGCTGTTCAGCTGAGAATATCTATATCTGGACAATTGATAGCAAGGTTCACGATATTACCGGGCCTGTAAAGGGCAGTTACTGTACGATACAACAGGCAATAGATGCGGCATCGACTCAAGCAGGCGATGTTTTGGAAGTAGAACCTGGTACTTATCCTGAAAACCTCCAGATCAATAAGGCCAACCTAACACTCAAGTCTGTTACTCTACATGCTGCCATTATTCAGACCCAATCCGGTTTCAATGCCGGAAGCGGTTATGGCGGTATTACTTTCCTGGCTAACGGATGCACCCTGGACGGCTTTAAAATCGAACAGGATGTTGCTCAGGCAATTATTCACACGCATAATTCAAATGATATCACTCTTAAGAATAATTGGATCATTGGGATGGCTTCATCAGCACCACGGGGTATTGATGTAGGCTATGCTTCTGCCAATTCTGACGGCGTTGTGATTCAAGGCAATATTTTCGAAGATCTTTATTGCGGTGTCTACATCAACCAAGCTTCCGACCTTACCATCGATGACAACGATTTTATTGCAGACATGGGTGATGGATGTATTGTATTTGATGGAACATGGAATTATAATGACGTTAACGTCACCAACAATTCAGCAACAGATGCCAACTATCTCCTGTTTTTCTATGGTGATCCACAGGGTGCTGTCCCACATTCCGGCAATACATTATCAAATACATTATTGTCTAACTGGAAAGTTGTCAACATCACAAAGAATATTTTTTATCCGACAATTCAGTTGGCGGTAACAGGAGCAGATGCCACAAATGTAATAGAAGTGGCTGAGGGCATTTATCAATTAACAGCATTGGTAGATGTTAATAAACAGCTCACCATTCAGGGTAAAGGAAGGGACAATACAATTGTTGAACTCTCATCATCATGGTTTAATGTTGGTGGAGCTATTGCATTAAAACTTAATGCAACAGGAATTATCATTAAAGATATCCATTTCAAAGTTGTAGGTGCAGGAGCCGGTGATATTCTTGGGCTTTTCTATTCTGATGCTCAAATCAGAAATAATAAATTTTCCGGAGAATATTCAGTTTCATCCGATCCAGTTACTAGGGCAACCGTTTGGAGTGCAAATGCGATGACAGGTATCGTAATGGACAATAATATCATTGAGTCCTTGCGTCAGCCAGGCTATATCAGCAATGGTTCGGGAGTCATCAGTAATAACACATTCAACTTAACAAGGGGATGGGTTATTGAAAGCGCTGGTACTTTGGCTTTTACCACCAATACATGGGGTACAAATTCATCTCACATTACAATTCTGAATTTGCCCAATACAAATATAGCTGGTCTTACCATTAATAATAACGATTTTTCAGGCGCAAAAACAGACTGGGTTATTGACAATCGCACTGCTCAGGTTCTTAATGCCACCTGCAACTGGTTTGGCACAGACGACTATCCAACCATCTTACCTAAGAATAATGGTCCCACGGTGGTTGTCCCCTATCTGCTGACCAGCAATCTCAGTGGCGCATGCGGTGGTGGACCAGCTCTTCCAATTGCTTTAAGTGTTACCCATGAGGTAGCCTCTGAAAACATTCTGGTTCAGTTCACCGTGGATGATAATGATATGGTATTGAACCCGATCCCCGGCCTCGACCCAACAACACCTGCCGGGCAAGCTGCTATTGCTGTCAAATATCAGGCACTGGCAACTGCACTTGCAGGTGGCAATCCAGCCGCCATTCAAACGGCAGCTTTTGGCATAGGTGACGATGTTATTACCGAGTATTACTATTACACAACAGAAGGAAACCCGGCTACTAAAACTTACCTTAAAACTGCGGCCAACAATGATTTGGTAAAAAGTAAATACTGGCAAGATTACCTTGTAAGGGTTCCTGATCTTGTAAGGTTTCCCAACTGGTTAGCAAATCGCACAGTGCTTGATGAAGATGTTTCCTATCTCACCAACACCAACCCGGCTACATTAGCGGTAGCACCTGGTTGGCTTAATAATGTATTGGGCCGCAACCTTTATGTAACCGTTACATTTATTAATAATGGTTATGTAAACAGCACCACACAATCAGTGGCTATTCCGGCAGGATGTATTGTGAACACCAATACTGGTTTAGGTTATCCAACCATTCAGGCAGCAATTAATGCAACTGAAACTCAGGGTGGACATACGATTGAGTTATGCCCAGGCACCTTCAACGAAACAGTTACAATAAACAAGAGTATTCATCTGAAAGGCCAGACCGGACAGACTGCCAGTACCATCTTAGCTCCACCTTCAACGTTGCCGGCAGCATCAGACCCGCTGTCCAGCATTATCATTGTAAGTGGCAGTGGTATCAGTGCCGAAATATCCGGACTTACCATCCAAGGCCCTGGTCCTACCGGCTGTGGGTCAATGGGAAGAGGTATCTTTGTCAGGGATGGCGCTTATGCAAATATCCATGACAACCTGATTCTTGATATACGCGACAATCCTTTCAGTGGTTGTCAGAATGGAATTGCTATTCAGGTTGGACGAATGGCTTATAGTACGACTGGTACAGCAACCATTGCCAATAACCTGATTACAGGTTATCAGAAAGGTGCAATCGTGGTTGATAACACCGGTTCTTCTGCAACCATTTCAGGTAATACAATCACTGGTGCCGGGACTACAGCCGTTACTGCACAAAACGGTGTACAGATCAGCCGTGGAGCAACAGCATCCATTTCGGGTAATACGATTACCGGAAATTCATTCCATCTTACCGGAAACCCATCTGATTGGGGCGCATGCGGTATCCTCCTTTATCAGAGTGGTTCGGTAGCTTTGACTGGCGGAAATACCCTTTCGGACAACGACAATAACTATTATGCAACAGGTGTTACCGGTGCTCTGGCGTTGGGTGCCGAAATTTTCGGGACAACACCGGCTCCTGTGACCAATGGGTACCAAATTGGCATTACAGATAACTATGATCTGGATGCTTCCCTATGTACTTTCAATGGGATCAATCCAGCCACAGCAACTTTGACTGAACTTTTTGCAATTGAGGACAGAATCTGGCATAGTGTTGATGATCCCGCAATCGGATTTGTCAAGGTTAAAACAGGGAATGTTTATGTAACCCGCACAGAAACCGGTGCTCATATACAGTATGGAATAGATGCTGCTATTGCAGGTGACGTGGTGCATGTTCAGGCCGGCGATTACGGTACTGAAATTGCCACTAATCGTTCAATCTTTGGAACAGGTAATTATCAGTTCGGGTTATTTATTGATAAGAATAACTTAACTGTAAAAGGTTATAAGGCAGGTGATTTTGCTGTATCGTCAGCTTCTGAAGCAGCCGTTTTATTCAACACCGGCTCAACGGCTGATTTTGGTCCTTCCGGCATTTTTGTAATAGGCAATAACGTGTCGATTGAAGGTTTGAAGATCGGTGACAACTATATTGGAGCTTCGATTAACAGCAATAAAACTATTGAAGTTATAGGTGATGCATTTACCATGAATAAGTGCTTTGTCAATACATCTACTGACCAAGGTGCCTTCTATATAGGAAGATGGGATGCAACTCATCCTATTGTTTCTTACAGTATTACCAATAATATTTTTAATAATTCTTTGGTTTCTATAAATAACGGTGTTGGTATCACCGGCCCAAAGACTAACCGTCTGATTACCGGAAATGAATTTACAGGGTTTATCACTCCTTATTTGATTGGTTTCCGCGGATGGAATGGTTCCAATCCGGTTCAGGGATGGATTGTTAATCCTGTAGGTGGTGCAGTTATAACTGGTAATGTGTTTAACAATACGGGTGTTGAGAGTTATATTATGGCCCGTGGAAATGAAAATGGTTATGATAACTCTCAATTCGACTGGGCTGAAATCTGGAACTTCAATACATTCGGCAACCATGTGGTAACCTTGAGCGATGTACCGAACTTCATACCTGAAACTTATACAGATTATGGTGGATATCCAAAATCACGTCGCATTTCACCACTAGTACAAGAGAATGTTGCCATTGGACAAATTAATGACGTTGTATTGGTTTCTACCGGCACTTTCAACGAAGACGTGAACATTAGCAGTGCTATCAGGTTGCAGGGCCAGGGTTATGCAAATACTACCCTGATTGGCCAGATTGGCGGAGACGGAGCTACAATTCGCGTTTCTTCACCAAACGTAATTATCGATGGATTTGCTATCACCCGGGCAGGTAATAATCCTACTGACTGGAACAACGCGGGACTAAACTCTGCCGGCATTGCTATTCAATCACAAGGGAATTATGCAGAAGTCAGAAATTGCAGTTTGTACGGCAACAGAACTGGAATAGATGTCAATAACAGCAATGGAAACAATATTCATAACAACGTAATTGACAATAACCGTAGCGGTTTGTTATTCAGAAATCAGACAGACAATACAATTCTGACCAACAATTTCATTACAAATAACTGGACCGTTGGAGTGTTATTTCTAGATGCCAGCAATGGAACAAATTCACCAGTTCAATCTGCTCTAAACAGTCAGTTTAACAATAACGATATCAGTGGCAACTGGTATGGAGATATCGTTGATCGTCAAGCTGGTACTTCTTTGCCCCTGCCTGGAACAACCAATATGAAGAACTTTGAATGCAACTGGTATGGTACTGTTTTACCGGTTGTATCAACAGCTAATAGTGCAGAGCCAGGATATAATGTACAGATACCTGTTATTTATGGAGGAACAGCATTTGCACCGGGTGGTCAACCTAATATTCTCGGGCCTGCCTCTGCAAATTTCGACTATGTTTCATATTACTTAACTGGTGGAGATGGTGCTGGTACAGGTTTCCAACCCACAGGCACCTGCGATGGTTCACCTGTTGTGATAACTTCGGCAACACCGGACCATATTATTTGTGGCGAGGCCTCCAACAGCGGCGCGATCAACGTAGTATTCGGCGGAGGAACTGCCAATTATACAGTAGATTGGGGAAGTGGATCACAGACCGGTGTAACGGGAAGCCCGTTCAACATTACCGGACTAACAGCAGGTGATTATACCATTACCATTACTGACAGCTATGGCAGTTCGGCAACCTATGGTCCGGTGAGTGTTCTGTATCAGCCGGTGACCAATGTTACAGATGGATTGCATTTTGCAACCATTCAGGGTGCCATTGACGCTGCAACAACTGATCATGGTGATGTGATTGAGGTTTGTGCCGGTACCTATACTTATCTTACAGAAGGCAGTCCCGCACCAAGCGGTCTCATTAAAGTGACCAAAGGGATTACACTCAGGGCAGCAGCCGGGTCACGTCCGATCATCGACGGATCAGGATTTGACGGTGTATTCAAAATTCATCCCTCAGCCCTCTTGCCGGGAAATACGGTAATTGTTGAAGGCTTTGAGATAAAGGGCGATGCATCTACAGGGATCGCCATGACAATGCAAGGATGCTTTGATGTTACTCCAGCCAAGGTAATTATCCGCGACAACTGGTTCCATGGTATGGTCGGGGGCATTGATTTCTGGGGCGCCGGCGCATACCTTCCTTCCGGCTGGACCAGTGCACTGGCGAATATTGAAATTACCAGCAATAAATTCTATGACATGGTGGCTGCCGGACCATATCCGGGATTTGGTGTCTTAATTGAAGATCCTGCAAGCTGGATAACTTCCGGCAGTGATTATGCTGTAAAGATTCAGAACAACGAGTTCTCCAATTTACCCACGAGCGGATCTAATCCAGGCGTAGGCATTGCCATCACTAGAGCCAATGATACATGGGAAGCTGCGAACTTGTATATTTCGGGAAACAGTTTCACAAGCAATGTTCCGGTGGGTGTTGCATTCCAGGACGGAGATGTATCAGACGCGCTGGTTACCGGGAATAGTTTCAGCAATTCAGTTTATGCAATACTTGCAACCGGAATTGATAACGGACCTGTGGATGCTACCTGCAACTGGTATAATACAACCGATGCTTATGCTGTTGCTGCTAAAGTGTCAGGTGATATTCAGTTCCTGCCATATTCTAACTCGGCGAGCCCAATGAATTGCCTGGGTATTGGTCCGGTAACCGTATGGGACGATACCCACACAACGCTTATAAGTAGTCACATGGAAATCCAGAGTGCAATCGATGATCCATTGACATTGGATAACTGTATTATTACAGTCGCTCCCGGTATTTATAAACAAGAATGGATTTACGTTGATAAATCAGTTAAAATACATGGACCTAATCTCGGAATTCCAGGTGTAAGCAGCACTCGTGGAAGCGAGGCAATTCTCCGTTTCCCTGATGATACTGAGGGATGGTCTGGTATTTTTTACATTGTTGCAGATAATGTTGTTGTTGATGGCTTCACCATCAGTGATGAAGGAGGTCTTGCTTCAAATGAATTTACCGGAGTTTTCAGTTATCTGGCAAGCAACACCCAAATCTCTAACAATATTGTAGATGGATTCAATTACATCTCATTGTGGATGTATGGTGATAGATATCCTGCCACAGTTCAAAGGCTTTCTAATGTTACTGATAATTACCTGAAGAACAATCACGGTTTGTATCACACAATTTATTTACAGGGGATTGGCGGTTCAGTATCCAATAACAAAGTAGAAAATTGTGCTGCTGGGCTGCAGATTCAACCATATGCACAACCTCTTGGAGGAACTGTTGAAAACAATGATTTTCAAGCATATGTAAACGGAATGTACCATAATTATGCAAGTCTTGGATCCGGCAAATGGACTTACTCAAATAATTCAGTGTCAGCCGTCGTACCTCCTTCTGGTGGAAAAAGCTCAATCAACAAAGGGATTGGGAAAAAGGCTAAAGAACTTGGAATTATTCTTCCAGATAATCAGGACGCTGCCCTTGATTTGTCTAAAGCCACATATGATTGGATCGGTATTCATGTTCGGACACATGGAACATCAGGGTCTGGCACCGCTCCGGAAGTTGAGTTCATTACAGGAAATAATGTTGACGGAACAACTGCATTATCTGATCCAAGTTGGAATGATGTTATAGGCCTTCAGTTCAGAAACACTGGCAACAATGCACTTACAAAATTCTATAACAACGGCATTTCGAATGTTGATTATGCAATAAAGGTGTATAACGATGCCAATAATAATTCATTGGTTGATCTTGACAACAATAGTTTTAGCAATTATAGCTATGCGATTCTTGTTGAACCAGATATGGACATTGATGCTTCAAGTGGAAATACTTACAATGGTATTGCTTCCAATTCTGCAACAACTATTGAGTTGTTCACCATTGAAGATGCAATCATCCATAAGATCGATGAAAGTTCGAGAGGTCTGGTTACTGTAAAAGCAGGTGAACTTTATGTAACACCTTTGAGTTATGCAGGAGTCAATACAACACCTTCAATCCAACGCGGTGTTGATGCTGCTTCATCAACTTGGACAGTTAATGTTGCAGGTGGTTCATTCACAGAACAACTTGAAATCAACAAACAGTTAACCCTTCTGGGACAAGGTGTTGGTATTACCAATGTAGTTTCACCAACCGTTCTTCCATTATCCTATACCACATCAGCTGCAAACAAACCCGTAATCTATATCCACGATGCCAATAATGTTGTAATTGATGGTATCACCCTTGATGGAGATGGGAAAGGCAATTCCAATTATCGTTTCCAGGGAATTGCATTCTGGAATGCAGGAGGTAGTTTACTCAACAGTTCGGTTATCGATGTAGTGGATACTCCGTTTAGCGGCGCGCAGCACGGTGTTGGTGTTTATGCTTTTAATAATACTCCTTCATCAGTTTATAACATTGCGCTAAATAATGTAACAGTTACTGGTTTTCAAAAGAACGCTGTTGCTTTGAATGGTACAGGAAATCTTACTGTAGATCTTGATAATGTTACAACAACAGGAGCCGGTCCGACATCTGTCACTGCCCAGAATGGAATTCAGGTTTGGGGCGCTTCCGGAACAATTGATGACTGTACAATCAGTCAGATTGCATACACTGGAGGAAGTTGGACAGCAACTGGTCTTTTGGTTAATGGTCCAGGTCTGGTAGTTGCAGATCAGGTTAATATTGACCATTGTCAAACCAGTGTATACTGGATTGATGCAGATGGATCATATAAGAATTCAAATATTACCAATCCATTTATGGATGGCATCTACGGATTAAGCAATTCAGGTACACACTCTCTGACAGTAGAGAATGTTTCAGCTATTGGTTCGAATATTGCCGGAAGTTGGGGAATAAACCCATTGACCGATGGTGGTACCATGAATATGACAATTTCTAACTGCGATATCAGAAACTGGAATTATGGTATTTATGCTTACGATTACGGAACTTCTGGTGGTGTCTTAAATACTGTAGCTTCTGATAACAACCTTGATGATAATACGGTAGGTTTTGCAACAAATGCTTCAACAACACAAACTGCAACCTGCAACTGGTTTGGTACCACGGTACCGGCAGCAGTTGATGCACTGGTTGAAGGTAATGTAAATTACATCCCATACCTCACCGATGGGACCGACAGTTCTACCGACACTGGCTTCCAGCCAACCGGAACCTGTTCTGCCCCCTGTACACTGGCGCTCTCAGTCAGTTCAACCGTTGCCAACTGTCCTGCTAGAAATGATGGAACTGCAACAGTAACTGTAACTGCGGGCGGGAACTCACCTTCATATTCATGGTCAAACGGACAAACAACTGCCACTGCTACTGGTCTTACAGCCGGAACTTATAGCGTAACAGTGACCAATATTGATGGTTGTTCTGCAGCTGCCTCTGTAGATGTTTTGAATGACGATGGGCCAATTGTCAATACAACTACCAGTGTCACTTACTGCAGCATACAGGAAGCCATCAATGCGGCGACTGCCGGAGATGAAATAAAAGTTAATGTTGCCAGCCACACAGAGGGCCCGCAAATTGTTGTTGACAGAAACATCACCTTGATCGGAAAGGACAATTTATCCTCTTCCACAACCTTGTTCGCCAATGGGAATACGGGCAGCACAGGTGATTCAAGAGGATGGATTCTGGTGAATTCCGGAGTTGTCTTTAATTTAAAGAATATTACGCTAGACGGAAACGGAATGAATATTATGCAGGCCGTTCGCAACCTTGGAACAGGAACCATCGACAATGTTGCATTCACTGACATAAAATACCCGGGATACAATGGTATCGCAGTAGTTGCATTTGGTAACGTTACAGTGCAGAATTCAACCTTTACTGACATTGGCCGCATCGGAATCATTTTCTTCGGGACCGGATGCACCAATGGGCAGGCTATTGGCAATACTTACACAGGTAAAGGCAACGGCGACTGGTTAGATTATGGTGTTGAAATTGGCGGAGGCGCAGTAGCTTCGATAACCAATTGCACCATAACCAATAACAAGGGTGTCGCTTCCACTGACGGAAGCACTTCTGCCGGTATTATTGCTACTACATATTATGGAGCAGGTACAACTGGTACCATTACAGGCTGTGATATCACGGGTAATACAACCGGTATTGATGTTGGATTTGATGCTTCAGATGCCAGCATTATAGTTGCATCCCATAATAAAATTTATAACAATACTTCCTATGGGATTTACTCAACAGCTGCACTGGTTATAGCCACCAACAACTGGTGGGGCGATGCCTCAGGCCCGTTGAACACTCCATTTAACACCTGTGGACTTGGCAATGAAGTTTCTGCTAACGTTGACTTTAATCCCTGGTGGACAACTTCCACCGGTGTGGATAACTCAGGAACCCTTGCTGTAAATAACTACACAGATGGAACCTGGTATTGCAAAATCCAGGATGCCATCAACGATGCATCAACCGGAGATGAAATCCGGGTTGCTGCCGGAACTTACAATGAATCGCTGAATGTAACGATTGGCGTTAACCTTAAAGGTGCCAATGCAGGCATTTCCTGCACTGATACAAGAGGTCCCGAAACCATTCTTTCCGGCTCTGGTGGTGTGGTTGTGAATGTACTGGCCAATGGCGTTACCATCGATGGTTTTGAGATTACCAATCCTTCAGGCAACAATGCCATTGCCGCCGATGGGAAGAGCAATCTGAGCTTTATAAACAATGTGATTCATCACATTGGTACATTGCCGGTATTGACCAACAATACCCACGCAATCGCAGTTTCATCAAATGCTGCAGCTGTTGACAATGTGACGATTGCCGATAACTGCTTCAGCGATATCCGTGGTGGTGAAAATCTCCCGGCTACCTCCAACGGTTCTGCTGCCGCCATTGGTGTCGGCTGGTCCAATGCAAATTATGATGTAACCGATCTGGTAATTGAACGCAACACCATCAGCAATGTTTATGCCTGCACACTTCCTTGGTTATCAGGAAATAAGGGTGGAAAAGGCGCCTATGGTATTATCATCAATACTGGAGCTACTTCCGGTACAGGCAAAGCCATTAGCCCGGTTATTACAGACAATGTTATCACTGATCTCGAAGGCCACTGGGCACATGCCATCGGTCTTGAGGGTGAAACCCCGGGAGCCAGTGTAACCGGCAATGCCATCAGCAACCTGGTTGCACACAAACCAACTCCCAACCTGGATGCCATCGGAGTGATGGTAGAAGACAATGCTGGTGCAGGCTCTGTTGCAATCAACGACAACAGCTTCACTTCATTGGATTACGGCATTAAGAACGTAACTTCAACTCTTGTTAACGGGACCTGCAACTGGTATGGTATAACCACCGTACCGGGTGTTACAGCCATGAATTCCGGGCCGGTTACATTCAGCCCATGGCTGACCAGTGGAACGGATAATTCAACCAACATCGGCTTCCAGCCGGTACCTGGTGCATGTGCTGGTTTAACAGATTTATATGTTAACGATGCTTCCATTTCAGGTGATGGTTATACCACAGCAATCGGAAATGATGCAACCGGCAACGGAACTGTTTCAACTCCTTATGCAACCATCTCCAAAGCAGTGAATGAAGCCATGGTAGGTGCCAACATCTATGTGGATGCAGGGACTTACCAGGAGCAGGTGCTTGTTGGAAAGAGCCTGAACATATTCGGTTTGACTAGGAATCTAACAATTGTAAAAGCTCCTGCGGTTGTTCCTGATGTAGTTACAGCCAATCCAGTCCGAAATCCGATTGTAAGTGCAAAAAGCCCAAGCACTGCCGATATTATCACTGTTAATTTAAGTAAATTAACTATCGATGGTGATAATGGACGCAACTCAACAGCGTTTGTTGGAATGTATTATTATGCAGCCAATGGAACTTTCGACAATGCCAGGATTACAGGGATTCATGATGTAGGTGGTGTGACCGGTAACCAAAGAGGTATAGCATTCTATGCGGATCACGATGCTGGTACAACGCTTGCTCAAAATGTGACCATCAACAATACTATTATTGATGATTACCAGAAGGGCGGAATCGTAATGAAACAACCAGGAACAGTCGCAACTATAACAGGGAACACAGTCACCTGGTCAGCAGGCCCGCATATTACAGCACCAAATGGAATTCAGGTTAGTAACAATGCTACCGGAGTTGTCACAGGAAATGAAGTAAGCGGAAATATATACGATGGGCCTGACAACTGGACTGCAACCGGAATGTTATTATATAGCCCGGCATCAGGTACTATTACCGTTGGGAATAATAATCTCCATGGCAATGAAACAAGTCTCTTTTTGACAGACGTAACTGGCTATATTGTTAACCCGAATACATTCAGTAATAACTATCTTCATATTTATCAGCCGGGTAATGTGACAGCTGTAAATACCTATGATAAATATGTATTGAATGGAACAACCGATCCTTTGGCAACAGAAAGCGTTTTTGGACAAATTCAATGTGCTGTAAATTGGTCAGACCCAGGGAATACGCTGTATGCCAGTGCCCATACTTTCACTGAAAATGTAGAAGTAGGACAACCTATTATAATAAATGGAGCAAATTATCTGGTTCCATGTTCGGGTAGCCGCGGTGCTGAAACAGTCATCGAAGGCGGCACAGGAACCGCAGTTGCGGTCAATGCAAACGGAGTCACCCTTGCCGGATTTACCTTGAACGGCGCTACCGGCGTTTCTGATGCAACATTCGAAGGTCTTGTTCTGAAGAACAATATCATCAATGCTGCAGCGATGGGCATCAGCGTTACCGGTCTGGCAACTACAGCCACCGATGGGCTGACCATTCAGGATAACTGCATTGCATTGTCAAGCCAGATGGCAGGATCAAATCCGACAACCGGTATATTCCTGAATGACATCTCCGGCACCACTGCTGCTACAATCAGCGGCAACAACTTAACCGGAGGCTTCTACGGCTACCTGACATATGCACTGAATACCACTCCGAAATCAACCATCACCGGTGGAACAATCAGTGGATTTATGCAGGGAATCGCTGCAATAAATGTAAATCCTTCGACAGGAATTACTTTTGCACCATCTGACTTCGGGATCAGCGATATTTCAATGTCAGGCTTTACCGGCAATTATCCTGCTAATCCAAACAACAATTTCCATGCAGGTGTATATGTATTCACAGGTGGTAGCAATGCAACCGATCTGATCACCGCTACTGTTGACAATGTTAGTGTAACCGGAACAGGCAAAATCCAGCAGGATTGTGCCGGCCTCTCGTTTGCCGATTTCTCAGCACCAGGTTCAGGAACAATGCAAAACATTACTGTTACCGGAGCAACTTTAACCGACAATAAAAACCGCGCTATCAATGTAAGGGGTGCAGCAATTGTCGATATCGGAACTTCAACCCTTGTCAACAATGGATTCGATCCTTTTGGCACTGGTGGAAATGATGGCTTTGGTATTATTTCAAGAATGGGTGCACACGTAAGTGTTCACAATAACTTTATTACCAATCCGGCATCACAGGCAGGATACTCTGTTACAGCTCTAGCTTCAGACGTTAATGCGGTTGTAATTGCAACAAACAACAGTATTCTGAACAATGGAAATGCAAGCGGAAGGCTGGCTGCAAACAGCGGTACTTCACTCACTGCTAACTGCAACTGGTGGGGCTCTGCCTGCAGCGCTGATTTTGCTTCATTCATAAGCGGACCTGTGACATACAGCACCTGGCTTGTTGATGGAACTGACAGTGAACCGGGAACCACAGGCTTCCAGACTACAGCATCCTGCCTGAATACCGATCAGGTAGCAACCCTTACTGGGACTGCTTCAGTATGCGTTGGTTCAACTGTGAACGGATATACTACGGAAGCCGGCAAGACCAACTACGTTTGGACAGTGACCGGCGGAACCCTAACCTCAGTTGGCCATGTTGCAACTGTGAACTGGAGTACTGTCGGGCCACAGACCATTAGTGTAACCTATGAAAACAGTTACGGCTGTTCTCCGGCCACACCGGCTGTGTTGAATGTAATGGTGAATCCATTGCCGACGGCAACGATATCAATTACTGGAAACCCATCAATTTGTTCAGGTGGAAGTTCTGTTTTAACTGTTAGTTTAACAGGAAATGGTCCCTGGACCTACTATTGGAGCGATGACAATGGTGTAACATTCCATGAAGTGATAGCCTCATCAAGCCCATCGACCTTCTCAGTAAACCCGACCTCGAATACAACCTACACAATCGCTAGTGTTACGGATGTAAATGGATGTACAAATGCCGGAACCGGTGATGTCAGGATTTATGTAGGACCTATTACTACAGTTGATCCAATTGAAGATGCCTGCATTGGAACTGATATTGAGATTCCGGTTCGTGTAAAATCATTTGCGGAAGTAGGATCAATCGCTCTTACTTTGACATATGGCCCTGAATTGACGTATGTAAGTTCAACGAAAGGTGCAGGTCTGATGAGCAATTTTAGTGTTTCCAAAGATCCTTTATCGAATACGTTGTATGTTACTGGGTATCTTGCAAATGCGTCAGATCTACCAATTACATTGACTGATGATGCTATCTTGTTTACTCCTACTTTCACCTATCACGGAGGCGATGCTACACTTGCATTTTATGATCCTGCCATTAATCCATCGGACTGCGAATATGGTTTTGGTGACTGGCCTGAGTTTACGCCTTTCTGTGATACACCGACGGGTACCTATTACATCGACGGAACCATCACAGAGGACGATAATAACCCGACAATAGCTACATTAGACCCAATCAGTGTGAATGCTGATCTAAATGTTTGTACCTATGCAAGTACCCAGCTGACTGCACCGACAACCGGCGACAACTGCAGCGTGGCAAGCGTTGTAGCATCTCCTGCAAGTTTGGATTTGGGACCGAACACAGTAACATGGACTGTAACTGACGGAAGCGGCAGAACCGCAACATCCACACAGACAGTGACAGTAATTGACAACCAGAACCCAACAATCTCCTGCCCCACCCCAACCAATCCATACATAGTAAACAACGGTTGTACCTGGACTGGAACCGGATTGGGTGCAGTGATTGCTGATAACTGTGGAACGCCAGCATTATCCTATTCTATCGATGGTGGTCCCTATGTCTCAGGAACTGTCAACGGTTATCCATTCCCGATTGGAACAACTAATGTTTCCTATAAGGCAACCGATGCCTCAGGGAACGAAACTATCTGTTCATTCTCGATAACAGTAGAGGGTTATACAATCTCGGGAAATCTGAAGTACAACAATCCTGCTTATACGCCGATGAGTAATGTAACCATTACTCTTCGTCAGGGATTAGTCGATGTTGATGCTGACGACACCGATACGAACGGTGACTATATCTTTACCAATGTGTGTGCTGGTGATTACCAATTGATCTTCTCCCAGGATAAACTCACTGGTGGTATCAACTCAACCGATGCTGCTCAGGTGAATGCCTGGGGTGTATTAGCTGGTGGCACTACTGCTTACAACATTGAAATGGTCAGGTTCTTTGCCGGTGATGTAATTGGATCAGGGAGTGTTATTACCTCTGCTGATGCAAGTCGTATTCTGAATTACTTTGTAACAGGAGGCCACCCCAATCCACCTTTCACTTCTGTATGGTCATTCTGGAACAGAACCGACATGATCAATGATAATCCTGGTCCTTCATCCAAAGTTGTAACAATCAGCGTTCCTAACGGCAGTGCACCGAACGTCCATAATTACTACGCACAGGTAACCGGTGACTTTAACAGGAGTTTTACTCCGGGTAGTGCCAAGGCAATGATGGAAAATGTAATGCTTAATATTGGAGGAACTACGATCGTTGAACCTGGTGTTGAATTTGAGCTTCCGGTAACTGCAGGGTTGAATATGGAAGTTGGTGCCGTTTCATTGATCATAGACTTGCCGACCGATAAACTTGAAGTAACCGGTGTTTATCTTGGAACAGATCCGACCAGCCCAATGGAATATGCAGTGGTTGGCAATGAACTCAGGATAGGCTGGAATGCATTGTTCCCGATGTCGCTGAATACAGGTGAAGCACTGCTTACCCTGAAACTCAGAACCATTGGAAGCATGGCCCAGGGCGAGACCATTCGTCTCAGCCTCACCTCCGATCCGCTCAACGAACTGGCAGATGGTGATTACAATACCATCCCGAATGCCCAGCTCTTTGTAGATGAAATCGGCGGAACCACCACCGGTGTTTCAGGAGTTACATTAAACAGTAAACTTTTACTCGAAAGCTATCCCAACCCGTTTGTTGACCGCACCACCTTCGTTTATTCCTTACCAAAGGATGGTAAAGTGGTACTCGAAATCGCAGATATGCAGGGAAGCAAGACCGATATCCTGCTGGATGCATTGCAGACCGCCGGGAATCATAACTTAACGGTTGATATGAGCAATTACAGTGTTGGAGTCTATACCGCCACCCTCAGGCTGTATAGCAACCACGATGTGATCTCAAGGACTATCAAAGTTATCCGTAGGAGGTAGTTTTTTGAAAAGAGAACGGGGAACAGTTCCCCGTTCTCTTTATTTTTTTACTTCGTCAATGCTATTTCAGATCCGGGCCGGCCGGAGTTGTTGTTAGAAGAATTAGGTAGCGCAATGAAAAAAATTATACGGTATTTGTGTTTGATTGTCTGTTGCTTACCGTCTGGTGGTTTTGCGCAGAATGCGCCGCAGAGCATTGCCGGCAAGGTTGTAAGCCTTTCAACAACAGCCACGGTACCGGTTTATGCTTTAGACTTTATCAACATTAGTTCCTGCGATTTAAAGTTTTCATACGATTCAACTATCGCAATAGCAACCGGGGTTGCGATTGGCCCCGGAATGGGTGGGATGATCAGCACAAATCTTTCAACACCCGGAGAAGTTAATTTCGGCTGGTTCACCTCAGGTGGAATCAACCTGCCTGATAGTTCCGTGATCTTTAATCTTCAGTTTGCAAAAACCGGGAATGGCATTTCTTCAATACAATGGATAGACAATGGCCACTCCTGTGAATACAATGACGGGAATTCCTTACCATTAAACGATAGTCCTGCTTCCGATTACTACCAGGATGGAAGCCTTGTATTTCAGTCGCCGGATGCCCCGGTAACTTCAGCCCCGGTTCTTTCGGCTTTAGCAGGTACGGAGATAAGCATCCCTATCAGCGTGTCTGGTTTTCACCTGATTGGATCTTTCTCATTGAATCTTCAGTTCGATCCTGAGGTTCTCACCTTCAATACATTCACCAACGATGCCGTTTTCCCCGGGATGGAAATTGATGGCAGCCAACCCGGTAACATTCTGGTTTCGGGGTTGGTGCCGGAGGGAGATACCGCTGTAACGCTTGTCGATAATTCAATACTTTTTACCCTGAATTTTGATTACCTGGGTGGTTCTACCGGCCTTAACTGGATTGATAACGGCCCATCATGCCAATATTCGGGCTCTGTTCCGGTTTATCCTATATTGAACGATTCACCTCAGAATACTTATTACCTGAACGGGTTGGTGTCGGAAAACCTTTTACCCAGCGACCCCGGTGCAATAGCCGGCCCTTCACAGGTTTGTTTGGAAAACCCCATGGGAACTTATTCCATCGAAGAAATCAGCAATGCATCCGGATATGTCTGGAGTGCGCCGGAAGGAGCTATGATCGTCTCCGGCCAGAACACAAATATGATTTTAGTAGATTTTGAATCAGGGATCCTATCAGGGATTATCTCAGTCTATGGTACCAATAGTTTTGGCATTGGAAATCCATCGACTAAAGAAGTTTCCGTTATTGATCAGCCGGCGTCAGCAGGTTTGATTACCGGAACCTGGGAAGTGTGCCTGGGACAAAGCCAAGTTTTCTATTCGGTTGACCCCGTAGTATTTGCAACTTCATACAACTGGCTGCTTCCCGAAGGTGCAGTTATCACATCCGGGATGAATACGAACACAATTCAGGTTCAATATGGGGATAATTCCGCGAGCGGATATGTTTCTGTATCCGGCATCAATAGCTGCGGCACCGGTGGAGCCTCTAGTCCCCAATGGGTGATGGTGAATAATCCTACTGAAATTTTGATGGAGCCAGTATCCCCTCCGGCAGTAACGGCAGGCGAAGGAACCGCTATTTTTTCACTGCTGGCATCCGGAACCAATCTTACCTATCACTGGCAGGAATATGCCGGAACATGGAACAATCTGACTGAGAGTGATTTGTACATGGGTGTTTCTACGGATACACTGAGAATTATAAATCCAACCATTAGCATGAACGACAACCATTATCGCTGCCTTGTTTCCGGTGAATGTGATCCGACTGTGATCACAAACGGGGATGCCGTTCTAACGGTTTTAACACCAGTGGGAATTAAAGAAAACAACGAAAAACCTATAGTTTCAAGTTATTCCAATCCCTTTTCTGATTTTATTACACTTAATCTGAATTTCCCGGCAAAGGGAACGCTGACGATTAAATTAGTAAACATACTGGGGCAACCCGTAAATCAAAAAACAGAATATTCCGGAAATTCCGGGATGCAAACAATCCGGATAAATACGCCGGCACTGAAGCCGGGCATATACCTGCTTCAGTTAAATCTTAAAACTGATCATAACCTGATGACCACCACACTTAAACTGGTGTGCAGTCATGAGTCAAAATAAATTACCAGATACAAATACTAGTTCAGATTATTGATTCTGAGAAATAAACCAAGAAAACTACATATCATGAAAAAAACTACGCTGATTCTCTGTATTCTGCTGGTGGCTATCGCCCCGCGACTTGTAGGACAGAATGCTCCAATTGCTACTGCCGGTAACGTGATAACGACTGGTTCAACAGTGATCCTTCCAATTACGGTAACCAGTTTTACAAACATTGGATCCTGTGACATGAAGCTATTTTTTGATCCTGCCATAGCTACCGTTACCTCAGTGACGGCTACTCCGGGAATCTCTGGCGAAAATACAGGATTTAGCTATAATATTACTGTTCCGGGAGCAGTTAATTTCGGTTGGTTTGCAACTCCAGGCAGGTCCATTCCCGACAACTCCGTTGTGTTTAGTATTCATTTTACAAAAATAGCCAATGGATTTTCGCCGGTTACCTGGTCAACAGTGGATTACGAATGCGACTATTTTGGCGTATCTAATACGTTAAACGACAGTCCTTTTTCTACCTATTATATACCCGGATCTATTACTTTTCAGGGATCTGCCCCCATAACCACAATATTGCCAGTAACCGCGTGTGTGGGCACTGATATAAGTATCCCTGTTAAGGTTTCGAATTTCAATGCAATCGGTGCCGTTTCCCTTACCATCAACTATGACGCTGATGTCCTCGATTTTTTACCCGGAGTAAACACTTCTGGTTATCCCGGTTTGTCAGTTAATAATCCTTCAGCAGGTCAAATTATTATTGGAGGATTTTCTTCATCAAATGTTGGTGAAACCTATCCGAACAATTCAACACTTTGTACGCTAAATTTTCATTATAAAGGAGGCTCTACCGCTCTTGGTTTTTATGATGATGATTTGGAATCCTGCGAATATTCCGGCCCCTTAGGCGAGCCAACATTGACAGATACTCCACAGACAACCTATTATATCGATGGGCAGGTGAGCGGATATCCAACACCCACCCTGGTCAGTGTAACAGCCACCGATGCACTGTGCCATGGCGGTAATGGAACGATCAACATTGAATATACCGGTGGCACCGGAACCCTAAATTATACCATTGGTTCAGAGATAAATACCACGGGAACATTCACAAGACCGGCTAATACTTATACATATAGTGTCACGGATGCCAGCGGCTGTCCGCCGGTAACGGGGACGGTGACGGTGGGGGAGCCAACCGATCTGACTGCAACCAAAGTCGAAGGAACCATTCTTTGCAACGGCGGATCAACCACCGTAACAATCACCGCAAATGGCGGAACTGCTCCTTACACAGGAGATGGTATCCATACAGTGTCAGCAGGAGCATACAGCTTCACGGTAACCGATGCAAATGGCTGTGCAGTTGTGGTATCCGGTACTATCAGCGAGCCAACATTACTGACTGCAACCAAAGTCGAAGGATCCATTCTTTGCAACGGCGGATCAACAACCGTAACAATCACCGCAAATGGCGGAACTGCTCCGTATGCTGGAGACGGTATACATACAGTATCCGCAGGCCCCTATAGTTTCACGGTGACCGATGCAAATGGCTGTACAGTTGTGGTATCCGGTACTATCAGCGAGCCAGCATTACTGACTGCA